>JAKSPE010000009.1 GCA_024405015.1 Sphaerochaetaceae bacterium | reverse complement strand
CGACAACAGAATAACATCAACTCCATGAGCTGTGGTCATCCTACTTTTTTTGTCTTCGTGTTTATCCTGGGAAGTGTGTTGTATGCCTTCTATGAGGTCTTTGTAATCTTGAAAGATCATTTTGGGGGCTTCCAAGATTACTATGTAGACCTGGAACCTCGTTTTGAGGTCTTCCAAGATTACTCAAGCACGATTATGTATGATTTCCTTTAGTGACGTGTCAGCTTTCCGTTGTTGAACTCAAGGATCTTGGTCATGCGGATACCTGCGGTGATGAAGTCTGAGGCAGGCTTGTAGACGGTGTAGGCCTTGATGGTGAACTCGTCATACTGGGCTGTAACCAGATACTCTTTGCCAAGGTATTCACTTCGGATGATCTTTGCGTTCTCAAATCTCAGATGTGGATAGAACTCTGGGAATGGAAGACCTGGCATATCGTTGACAACCATATCCTCTGGGCGGAAGAACAGTTTGTGCTCCGGTCCGAAGCATTGATAGATGATCTTGGACCTTTCGGTCTCAGGAACGCGCAGCGTGCGCAGAATCACGTCGTAGGGAAGAATGTTGCACTCACCTGTGAAAGTGGCTGTAAACTCGGTTCCAGGGCGTCTGTAGATGTCCTCAGGGTTTCCCATCTGCTCAATCCTTCCATCGCGAAGGATAATCACCTTGTCGGAGATGGAAAGGGCAATCTCCTGGTCGTGTGTGACATAGATGGTTGTGATGCCGGTCTTCTTCTGGATTTCCCTGATTTCCGTTCGGATGGTGATGCGCTCTTTTGCGTCCAGATTGGAAAGAGGTTCGTCCATGAGAAGAATCTCCGGTTCAGAGGCAAGGGCTCTTGCCAAAGCTGCCTTTTGGCGTTCAACAGCCGTCAGCTCCGTGACGTTGCGCTTCTCATAGCCGGAGAGGTTCACGAGTTCAAGAAGTCTTCGGATTTCAGCCTTATGCTCCTCTTTGGAAAGCTTCTTATGGCGCATCGGATAGGCGATGTTCTGCTCGACGTCCATGTTTGGAAACAGGGCATAGTCCTGAAAGACATAGCCGGTCTTGCGTTCTTCTGGAGCGAGGTTTGTGACATCCTTGCCGTTGATCTCGATGGTACCTGAATCTGGAAGAGTCAGACCACTTACAAGAGACAGTGTGGTGCTTTTGCCGCTGCCGGAAGGTCCGATGATGGATACCAGTTCACCCTTGTTCACAGTGAAGTCCAGTTCAAGATTGAACTGTGGACGTGAGAGCTTTATGTTTTTGCATTTGAGTCCGAATTCAGACATGGCATCTCCTTAGTAGCTTTTCACCAACCAGAACTGCGATGAAGCAGAGAATGATCAGGACACAACCCAAAGCTGAAGCACAGCTGAGGTTTCCCTTTGCATATTGTGTGTACAGAAGTACGGCAATTGTCTTAGCATCATTACCAGCAACAGTGAGCGCATTTGCGATATCCCCAATGCTGATTGCGAAACCAAACAGGATTCCTGCAGCAATTGCAGGTCTGATGGCAGGCTTTTCAATGCTCTTATAGGTGGCAGCTGCATGGTATCCCAATGTTCTTGAGGCTGGAACCAGGTCGGTCCTGATGGCAGAAAGCACTGGTCCTACCAGCATGACGGTAATCGGGGTGAGCATCGCAATGTGAGACAATGTTACAAACGCGATGTCCGGAATCTGTGGGATGTAGGAGCCAAGGACTTTGAAGCCAAAGCCGAAGGTCACAGTGCCCAAGCACAGCGGAAGCATGGAAAAAAGGCCGTTTGAGACTTTTCCGTTTGGTTTTCTGTAGATTGCAATGCTCAGTGCTCTTGCGATGAAGGCTGCGATAATTGCGCTCACTGCAGCAATCGCGAGGCTGTAAAGCAGTGGAAGCAACGCAAGGGATTCTATGCCATTGAAGAGCTCTACAAAGCGTGTAAGCAGGAAGCCTTCGTTACTGTTGTAGATTGCATTTGCAATCACACAGATGATTGGTGCCAGAATCAGAAGCAAAGAGAGCAGGGTGAAGATTACAATCGCTGCGTTGGAAAGAAAGCCCTTTGCTTCTGTCGGCTCTCGATGACAGGATGCATCGGCTGTGATTCTCTTGGCCATTTTTCGCTGCATGGTGCAGAAAATGGCAAGAACGGCAAAGCCGAGTACCAGGTTGAAGATTGCATAGCAAGAAGCTACAGAAGGCTCCTGAAGGCTGCGAAATATCTGTGCATACGCTGTGCTGTAGACCATGTTTTCATCGAGCATCACAATGGTGCTAAAGCCTGTAAGGCAGGCAAGGAACACCAAAGAGGATGCTGCTACGATGGCAGGTCTGAGCCTTGGAAGAGAGACGGTTCTGAATGCCTTGCCCTTGGAGACTCCCAAAGTGCGGGCTGCCTGCTCGCATCGGTAGTCGAGGCGCTTCCAGTAATAGGAGATCAGTAGAATCTCAAGAGGTGTCAGGAAAATGACAAAAGCGCTAAAGACCAATGCAATGCCGTTTGTGACAGCAGGAATTCCGTAGAGCTGGTTCAGGTATCCGCCTTGGCCCAGCAAAAGTCGAATGCCAAGGGCAGAAACTGGGGAAGGCAGCAAAATGGCGAAGATGAAAAGACCTTTGAGAAGGTTGTTTCCCGTAAAGTGGTAGCGAACAAGAAGGGAGGCCCCAAACCATCCGAGCAATGTACATACGGTGGTGCATCCAAGGGCCAAAAGGGTGGAGAAGGCCATGGTCATGAGACAGTCTTTGTCTGTGAATGTGCGGACCAGGCTCTGGATTTCGATTCCCTGGGATGTGATGACAGAAGGTACCAATGCCATGCAAAGCGGTACCAGAACGGCTATGAGAAACAATGTGCATCCGAAGATCGGATATGTCCTATAGAATCTGTCCTTGTTCATTACTGCAATAGTAACATAAAGTTCGGCTCAGGTTAAGGCACTTGGAATGTTTTCAGCAGACTTGTTGCATACCTTGAAAAGAAGGCTTGCCACGGCTATTATTCAACTATGGTTCAGTTCTATTTCCTTTCCGTTTTGTACCTGGTACTTGCCGCATGCCTTCTGCTTGTGGACAAATATGGTTCGACGTTTCTGTTCCTCATCAATTTCAAGACTTTCTACAATTCCAAGAAGATGATCCAGATCATCGGTCTGATTCTGGGTGCCCTGATTGCGACTTCCATTGTCGTATGGCCAATATCGCCAGGCCCAGTCGTGCTTGGGGACATTCTTCCGGCGCTCAACATCATTGTCCTTGTCCTTTATTTCCTTCGCAAGATGGGTCGAGAGGAGAGCGTTGCCGATTTCAACAACACAAAAAGAAACGCCCTCGGCTTTGTGACCTTGGGCGTTGCTCTTGTTCATTTCCTGTTTCCAGGAATTGTCATCATCTGACTTTTCTCAGAGGATTGTTCCGCTAGGGATGATAGCTCCCTTATGGATGACGATGATGCCATCGTGGATGGAGTAGTTGTCATAGTCTCCTTCCTGTCTTGGGATGTTGTCGATACCGATTCTGCAGCCATCTCCGATTCTGGCGTTCATATCAATGATTGCTCTCTTGATGATGGTTCCACGGCCGATTCCAAGATTTGGGATTCCCTTCTCAGCATTCTCCTTTCTCTGCTTGTCGGTCTCATAACGTGTTGCACCCATGCAGTAGACACCATCGAGGGAAGCACCGCTTTCGATGAGGGTTCTCACACCGATGATGGAGTTGACGATGTATGCGTTTGTGATGATGGAACCTTCAGAAGTGAGGGAACTTGAGATGTTGCTGAAGTTGACCTTTGTGGCTGGAAGGTGACGTCTGTCTGTGTAGATAGGCATCTTTTCATCGTAGAAGTTGAATTTTGGATTGATGGTTGCAAGATCAAGGTTTGTGTCATAGAAAGCCTTGATGGTTCCGATATCCTCCCAGAAGTCGTCGAACAGGTAGGAAGCGACAGGCATTGTCTTGGTGACGTCTGGGATGATCTCCTTACCGAAGTCTGTCTTGTCGTTGTCCAGAACCTCTTCCATTGTCTTGGCGGAGAAGATGTAGATACCCATGGATGCGAGGTACTCGTTGGATGGGTTCATGTCGATTCCGAGGGAATCCTTGAGGTATGTGGAGTTGACTTTGTACTCGCTGATGTCGAGGTTTGGAGCTGGCTTCTCATAGAACTTTGTGATCATTCCCTTCTCATCGGTTGCCATGATTCCAAGACCTGTTGCCTCTGATCTGGAGATTGTCTTTGCTGCAACTGTGAGCACTGCACCGGAGTCGATATGTCTCTGAAGCATCTTGGAGAAGTCCATGCGGTAGAGCTGGTCACCACTGAGGATGATGTAGTAGTCAGCTTCCTGGTCATGGAAGTGCTTGAGGTTCTTTCTGACGGCGTCAGCGGTTCCCTGATACCAGGACTCGCTGTTGTATGTCTGCTCTGCGGAAAGGATCTGAACGAAACCTCTGCTGAACTGGTCGAAGATGTATGTGCTTGCAATGTGGTTGTGCAGTGAAGCTGAGTTGAACTGTGTGAGAAGATAAATCTTCTTGAATCCGCTGTTGATACAGTTAGAGATTGGGATGTCAACAAGTCTGTACTTGCCTGCAAATGGTACTGCTGGCTTTGCTCTGTCCTTTGTCAAAGGGTAAAGTCTTGTTCCCTTTCCGCCGCCAAGAATGATTGCAACTACTTTTGGTTTGCTCATTTCTTTCCTCCTGTTTTCTCTGTCAGCTTTGAGAACACCGAAATGTACTCATCCGCTGACGCTGACCATGAGAAATCCTGTTCCATGGCCCGTTGCCTTATTTTTGTTAGTGAATTATTACCTTCGGTTCTAGCATAGAGCTCTGTTGCTCTGTGCACGTGTTTGACGATCTCATATGGATTGAGGTCATCAAAAAGTAATCCTGTGCCCAGGTCTGGGTACTTGTCGACATCGATGATGGTGTCTGCAAGGCCGCCTGTTCTGCGGGCAATTGGGATTGTTCCATAGCGCAGCGAATAAAGCTGGTTCAGTCCGCATGGTTCATAGCGGCTCGGCATAAGGAAGAAGTCACTTCCTGCCTCAACCAGATGTGCTGCCTTGTTGGAGAACAGAATGTTCACTGAGAGGTTCTCGTTACGCTCTGCCATCTCCTTGAATTTCGTTTCAATGCTGGTATCTCCTGTTCCGATGATGATGAACTGGATGTCCATCTCCCGGAGCATGTCCTCAAGACACATCGCCACTGCATCAAAGCCCTTTTGGGAAGCAAGGCGGCTGATCATGGCAAACAGCGGTACGTCATCGCGTACCGGAAGCCCGAACTGCTCCTGTATCTCTTTCTTGAGCTTTGCCTTTCCCTGCATCTTTCCGATGCTGAAATGGTGGTCAATCAGGGCATCCTTCTGCGGGTTCCATTCGTCAGTGTCGATACCGTTGACGATTCCCTTCAGGCGGTTCTTGCGTCTGACGAGAATCGGATCGAGTCCGCAACCCTGGCCTGGAGTCTGGATTTCCTTGGCGTAGGTTGGGCTGACGGTTGTGATGTAGTCTGAGAACACAAGTCCTGCCTGCAGCATATTGACCTGACCATTGGAGAACAGCTTCTCATCTGGTCTGACGTTTGCATACAGGAAATCCATTCTGGAGAAGGTTCCCTGGTAGGCGAGGTTGTGGATGGTGAAAACGGCTTTGGTTCCCATGAAGAACTGGCCGCGATTGACTTTGAGAAAGTATGGGACAAGTCCTGCACACCAGTCATGGCAATGCAGAATATCCGGTTTCCAGCCAAGTGTCTCACAAAGCTGGAGTGCTGCCTTTCCAAGCAGCGAGAAACGGAAGAAGTTGTCACTGTAAGGGGTGAAACTTGTGTCTCCGTAAATGCCGAGTCTGTCGTTGAAGACAGTGTGGCAGACGAAGTAGTAGATTGCCTTTCCGACATTGCGCTGCCTGATCTGGACGGTTTCCTTTCCTTTGAGCATTTCAATCTCAAGTGTGCAGACGAGCTCTCCTGAATTTTCAGGAGTTGTGTTGTAGGACGGAACAATGATTCGTGCATCGTGTCCTTTGCTGATCAATGCTGGAGTGAGCGCACCGACGACATCGGCAAGTCCTCCTGACTTGCTGAACGGTACAGCTTCGCTGGTAATCATCAATACATTCATAATTTTATTACACCATCTCAATGTTCATAATTCAAGTGAAATTATCGTTAAATGAGTCTTATTCAGTACTTTTGTCCGACTCTTTCGTCGATGTATTCACTTGCATAATGTGCTGCAACAGCACCATCGGCTGCTGCTGTCACAATTTGGCGAAATGGGGTGTCTCTCACATCGCCCACGGCAAAGATTCCAGGGACGCTTGTCATCCTGTGAGAATCGGTTGCCAAATAGCCAAAGTCGTCTTTCTTGCACTGTGGAACCAACTGTGTCTGCGCAATGCTTCCCACAAAAATGAAGACACCAGCATAGTCCTGTGTGAAGGTCTCCCCTGTGATGGCATTCTGGAATGTGACCGATGTGACTTTGCCGCCCTGTCCGTTGATGGAAAGGACCTTGGTGTCCATCATGGTTTTGATTCCGCTTTCTTGCATGGCTTTGACAAGGGAAGCCTGAGCTCTGAAGCGGTCTCTTCTGTGGCAGATTGTTACATCGTCAGAGAGCTTTGAAAGAAACAGGGCCTCTTGGCAGGCACTGTCTCCGCCGCCGCAGACCAGAATTCTTTTCTTTCGGAAAAATGGTCCGTCGCAGGTTGCACAGTAACTGACGCCATGGCCTGTGAACTCTGCTTCTCCTGGGACCTCCAGGTTTCTGTGCTTGGCACCTGTGGCAATGACCACGACGGGGGTGCAGTAAGGACCATCGGTTGTGTTAACCACAAAGCTTTCATCCTCAAGTCTCTGAATGTCCTGGACGGTGGCGTAGGCGATTTCACAGCCAAAGGAGATTGCCTGCTGTTCGAACTTCATGGCAAGTTCGTAGCCGGAGATCTTCTCAAGCCCTGGGTAGTTCTCAATCTGGTCAATGACCATGGTCTGGCCACCTGTTGCCATTTCCTCGAGAATCACCGTTTTTCTACCAGCTCTTGCGCTGTACTGACCACAGGCAAGTCCAGCAGGGCCGCCGCCGACAATCACGACATCATAGCTTTTGGATTCAGCCATTGGCCTTCTCCTTGAGCCTTTCCTCCAAGGCTACCTCGGCATCACTCTTTCTGAGATACACAGGACCTTGTCCGATATCATCGGCTCCATCCATTTCGTACTTCGTCTGGACTTCAGAAAGAAGGGCTGTGGAGATTGCCTTGTAGGAGATTGTATCAACGACAATGGTCTTGTCGGAAAACAGTGCCTTCAGCGGCTCTGCAAATGCCTTGGCATCCGGTCCTGTGACCAGAACCTTGTCGTAGTCCTTCAGAACCTCAACCAAATCTGCCTCTGTTCCGTCGGTATCTGGCATGATGCGCTTGAAACCGTCGGCAGTGCTTTCGAAGGCGCCAAGATACCAACGCTGTTTTTTTGCATCGATGACAGAGACGATGGCACCCTCGTAGTACGGAACGCATCTTGCGATTGTCTCGAGTGTGGAAACGGATACAAGCGGCTTGTCCAGTGCATAGGCCATGCCTTTGAAGGCTGCCATTCCAATGCGAAGACCTGTAAAGGAACCTGGTCCTCTGGTGCAACCGAGAAGGTCAATGTCCTTTGTGGAGATTCCTGCATCGGCGCACAGCTCAAGTACGATAGGCATCAGGCGTTCGGAATGCTGGATGCCGCGTCCTTCTGCTGTTCTTGTCTCGAAGAAAGATTCTGTCTTGAGGGCAACGGTAAGTGCCTGTGTGGATGTGTCTGTTACAAGAATGTTCATAATCAGTCCTCCCAACCGCCGACAAGGTGAACGTCTCTGCTCTGGTCGTCGTTGACCTTGATGTCAACGAAAAGTGTCTTCTTTGGAAGCATGTCGTTGATGATTTCGCTCCATTCGACAAGACATACGCCATTGGAGTAGAGCATATCCTCTCCGCCGATCATTTGGAAATCGTCGTCACTTGCCAGTCTGTAAAGGTCCATGTGGTACATCGGGATGCGTCCCTCATACTCCTGAACCAGTGTGAAGGTAGGGCTGACGATTGCCTCGGTGATGCCAAGGCTTCGTGCTACGCCACGGGCAAAGACCGTTTTTCCGGCGCCCAGGCTGCCTCTAAGTGAAATGACGGAACCTGAAATGCAGCTTTCACCGATCTGCTTTCCAAGTGTCTCCATATCCTCTGCGGTTCTGCAAACGATTGTTCTGTCCATAATCAGATTTCCTTATGGGTGATGTTCTGTTCCTTTTCCTGTCTGTGCAGCTCGTCGAAATCCTCGTCGGTGTAGACCTCTTCGCTGATGACTTCGCCGATCTTGTCTCCTGTGTGCTTCTCATATTCTTCCATGAGATACTTGAGCTGAGGGTCTTCCGGATCGATTGTTCTGGATTTCTCCATCAATTCTCTGGCTTCTTCGAACTCCTCGTCTGCAAGGTGCAGGAAGGCAAGGTTTGTCAGGTAAATGACATCGGTTGGGTCAAGGTCAACTGCAATCTGAAGGTAGCTCTTTGCAAGCTCAACGTCACCGCTTTCGCGGGCACAGATGGAAAGCTCGTTGTAGACCTCTGCATTCTTGCCATCGATTCTGAGGCTTTCCAGAAGGTCAATCTGTGCGCCCTTGAAATCCTCGAGGGTTCTCTTTGCCCAACCGCGGATGAAGAATGCCTCCCAACAGCCTTCGTTGGCTGCAAGGTACTTGTTAATCACGTCAACGGCCTCATCGGCGCATCCCATCATCATCTTGTCGTAGGCATACATGATCTGGTCCTTTGAACTGAGCATCTTATTGATGGAGTCCAAGGTTCCCTGTGCGGTTGCCTTCTTCTTGAGATCGGTCTCGAGGCTGACATACTTGGCCAGGGCATCTCTGGCATCCTCGACGTTGCCGTGTCTCATGTGGAATGCAGAGATTTCGCTATAGGCTGCGGCATACTTTGGATGTCGGTTGATGCACTGGGTGAGAATCTCAAGGATCTTGTCATCGTACATGTCTGCCTTGATATCGTCCTTTGACTTATGCATGTCAACGGTCATCTGGGCATAGAGGACTGCAAGGTTCACATAGCTTTCCGGGGCTTCGGAAAGGTGGTTCACGGCAAGCATCAGCTCTTCGGCGAACTCATATTCCTTCTTGCCACTCTTGGAGATGGCTGCAATGTTCAGCTCCTTGACGACCTCCGGCTGGAGCTCGAGCAGAACGTCTTTGTAGTATTTGTAGTTGTTGTTCTCAGGTGTCCATGCGACGACCTTGATGAGGCCAGCAACGATGCTGTTGAAATCGATGTCGTTTGGGTCCTGGCCCTCTGAAAATTCCACAGGGAGAGGGATCTTTGCGCTAAGGACTGTTGTTCCGATTTTTCTGTCACCTGGAAGGGTGATGAATTTGATGTCTTTGAGATCTTTTTTCATACCTGTAATATAACAAGTATTAGGGAAAATATAAAGTTGTGTGAAAAGAAAAGTAGCTGCGGCTACTAGGGACTGGAATCTCTTGAACCGTCGGTTCAAGTGGACCCCCAGTTAAGTTGTCGATTCTGTTCCTTGAAACCGTATTGGGGTAGGAGCAATGCACGACTTCTATGCCGAAGTCCGTCTATTAAGTTTGAGCAAGAGAATTAACGTCCAATTCACCGCCAGCTGGCCTAATCCTAACATATGAGAACCTTGGTTTGGAAGTGCCTGCTTGCAGGTTTTTCAACTTTGGGCAACCTTGATGGCCAGCTCCAGATACATCTCGTAGGTGTCTGCGCTGTGACTCTTGAGTTTGCCGATGCTCCATCGTTCTCCTTCCAAACTGTCGGCGGAGAACAGCATCTGGAAGACCTCAAGTCTGCGGTACTGTGCCACTGCCATGATGGCAGCACATTCCATGTCGACGCAAAGGCATTTCTCGGCTTTCATGAATTTGACGGCAGAAGGGGTCTCTCGGTAGAAGGAATCTGTGGTCCAGACTCTGCCCAAGATATGAGGAACATCCAAGTCTGTCAGAATCTCATCCAATTTCTGGGTGGTCCTCACATCCATCCAGTTGCTGTCATGCGGTGCATAATGCCAGCTTGTCCCTTCATCGCGATACGCCTGGGTCGGGACGATGATGTTACCTGCGGTGAGCGGGGAAAGCGATCCTGCATAGCCGATGGCGACAAAGCGTATGACGCCTCGAATGCGAAACTCTTCCATGAAGCCTGCAACCACGGGCCCTCCAATGGGAAGAACGACCATGGCAATGGTCTCGTGTTTGAGCTTGATTTCATAGACAGGGCAGGCTATGCCGCATCGGAAGACTGCAATCTGCTTCACGCCATAGCGGGCCTTTGCGGCATCAAGAAACTGTCTTTGCCATGTCATGATGACAGTGGAAGGGAAATCCTCTTCGTCGTGGATTAGGTCCTGAGGTCGAATGAGCTCCTGTTCATTGAAAAACGGTAACATTGCAGACTCCTATGTATTTTGATTCTCTCACACCCTGTCGTATTATTGCAAGTAAAGGACGATTTCTCTAAGATGCAAGCATGAGCGAAGTATACATCACCGGACATCGAAACCCTGATATGGATAGCATATGTGCAGCCTATGCCTATGCTGCACTCAAGAACATGACCGACCGGGTCAACCATTACACTGCTGTGCGATGTGGACATTTGTCCGATAGCGTGAAGGGGCAGTTCAGCATCCTTGGCATCGAGCCACCACCATACATGCTTGATGTGAATCCAAAGGTCCAGGATGTCATGAGAACCGATGACGTCAAGGTGGACAGTAACGCTCCGATTTATGACCTGATCAAGATCTATCATCAGACCAAGCCATCGGCCGTCCCTCTGTTTGACGGTGACCGATTTTGTGGTCTTCTGAGCATCGATGATATCGCCAGCTGGTTTCTCAATGACAACGTCGGCTCCTATCCGCTGTATACATTCTCCTTGGACAACATCGAGAAGGTCCTTCCTTGTACGGTGGTAAAAAGAGGCTCGATTGACAACTTCACCTCTCCGATTCTGGCAGGAGCCTCCCATGTGGAGGAGCATCCGGATGCTGTTGTCGTCATGCCATACGGAAAGCGATATGTCGCTTCTGCCATGTCCTGCAACGTTCCAGCCATTGTCATCACTGATTACACCGGAAAGATTGACCTTGATATGAGTGCTTACAAAGGCAGCATCTACATTTCAAATCTGGACACCTCTGAGACTTTGCGCAGACTCAAGATGGCATCGCCTGTCTACACTCTTTTGCGTGAACAGGGACCTATTGTTCAGAAGACAGACCTATTTGATGAGGCAAAGGAGCTTCTTGCGCCATCGCGCTTCCGAGGTCTTGCCGTTTATGAAGGGGACCGCTATGTTGGTTTCGTCACGCGAAGATGCTTCCTTAAGAAGCCGAAGCACAATGTGATTCTGGTTGACCACAATGAGCCGAGCCAGAGTATTCGCGGCGTGGAGAGTGCAAGGATTCTTGAGATCATTGACCATCACCGTCTGGATGCTCCAAAGACGGATCTTCCGATCTTCATTGATGCGGAGCCTCTTGGAAGTACCTGTACCATCATTTACCAGCTGTTTGTCCGAAACAATGTTGTTCCGGATCTGATTACCTCCAAGGTCCTTCTTGCGGGAATTCTGGCCGACACCATTGCACTCAGAAGCCCGACAACTACCGGCATTGATATCTGGTCTGCTGAACGACTTGCACCACTTGCTGGAATCTCCGATGTCAAGGAGTTCGGAAGACGCATGTTCGAAAATGTCGGAAGCCTGGGTGACAAGGATCCGGAAACCGTCATCTCCTCGGATTTCAAGGTGTATCACGAGAACGGCATGGGTATTGGAATCGGCCAGTGCGAGGTTCCGACTCTCAATGACAGCAATGACTATGTGGATAAATATCTTGTCGCCATCAACAAGGTCCGTGAAATCAACCATCTTGACTGGGTCATGCTCATGATCACCGATGTGCTGAAGGGTAGGAGCATTCTCCTCACAAGTGGCCACAAACTGGAGTCAAAGTTCTCCTATACCGTCATCAAGGATAGAGTGTTTGACATGCATGACGCCGTTTCCCGAAAGAAGCAGCTGCTGCCGGAAGTCATCCAGGCTGTGAACGGATGACGCTCTGTCTTTTCAGTTGAAGTAACCTTCGTCAATGAGCTTCTGAAGTACGAAAGTCTCTCGGGTGATGGAGTTTCTGACATTGCCCTGAATGTCTGCCTTCCAGGATCGCTCTATGGCAACCTTTGGGTCGACGAACTGTAGGGTGAAGCCGTCTTGGGCTTCCTTTTCGGTCAGCTCCTGGCTCTGGATCTCATCCTCGGCATCGCAGAGGAAATAGTAGTTGTCCTGGGTAAAGAATTCCCCACGCTTGTTCTTCTCGAGTCTGTGGACGATTCCATATGGTCGGATCGTCTCTGGTTTCACGACAAGGCCTGCTTCTTCCTTGACTTCTCGAATGAGCGTCTCCTTCTGGGTCTCTGTCCCGTCGGTTCCTCCTCCAGGGAACTTGTAGTAGCCGTACTTCTGGACGTGTGCCATGGCGATCTTATGGCCTCGTATGATGATTCCACGAACCGAATGTCTGTTGTAGATCTTTCCATGCACATCGTAGTCCTTGGCATCCAGGGTTAGAAGGCGTCGCATGGTTGAGACCAGAAACTTATAGATGAGAACATTCTCGATTCCCTGGTCCCTGAGCTCGCTGTCCTTTGGAACCTCTGTCGTATCGATGAGCATACCACCTGCAATCTGGCAGGTTCTGCTGGAGGCTGCGTTGTTCACCTCGCAGGTGATGGTCACATAATCCATGTTATGCATGGCTGCAAGCTGAAAGAGAAGGGTGCAGGCCTTTGCGGCATAGTGATGGCCTCGATACGGCTCCTCCACTGCATATCCGATGTTTCCACCGTAATATGTGTTACTGTTATGCCCGATTCTGAGGTCGCATTTTCCAATTGGAGTTCCATCCAAAAGTGCGATGTTGAACTTGTAGGCTGGAAAGTAGCCTTTCTCTGGTACCGCTTCGCATTTGGCTGTGCAGATGAGTCTTATATCGTTGTCTTGAAGATCCACATCGTAGAAGGTGCTCATTGATTCTCCTTCTGGTAAGCGGCAAATTCGCTTTGGATGGCGGTAAGAAGAGTAGGGTCTGCCATGACCTCCATGCCTGTGCAGGCAAGGGCTTTTGCTCCTCGCTCCAGGGCAAGGTCTCCGGCCTGTGTGATGGTGCAGTCTGCTACAGCAGTGCTGTGCATGATCAGCGTCTCATCGCCAAGGCCCACGTAAGGATGGATGGCCGGCATGAGGACGCTGACATCGGCCATGTCGGTGGAACCTGTGTGTCTTGTGTTTTTGTCGATGTTCTTTTCTCCGGCAAGAATAAGGTACTTGTCAAAGACATCTGCCATGGTGCGGTTGGTGTTCATGGCTGCGTTCGTCTCTTCAAAGTTCTGCATGCGGTAGGTGCAACCGACAGCCTTTGCTGCCGCCTGGGCGCAGTTGTCCAAAAGCTCTCTGAGCTTGGCAAGGGTTTTCATCTCGTCGGCACGGGTCAGGTATTTGAGGCTTGTGTAGTCTGGGATGATGCTGGCCTTTGCTCCGCCGTTTTCGATGTAGCCATGGACGTTGGAACCTGGAATGTATTCTTTTTGCTGGTTGATCATGGTGTAGCACATGACAGCGGCATCCAGGGCGTTGATGCCTTTCTCCGGACAGTCTCCGGCGTGGGATGTTCGTCCGAAGAACTCAATCTGAAGAGCTTCGATGGCGCGGGAGGTTCCGCTTGTGGTGGATACTGGATTTGGATGGCACATGATGGCAACATCGGCCTCTTTGAAAGCACCCTTTGGTGCCAGGACGGTCTTAGTCTGGATGTTCTCTTCCCCAGGTGTTCCGTAGACGATGATTCTGCCTCCAAACTGGTCGGCTACTGCCTTCAGTCCATAGGCGGCTCCCAGAGCCATTGTGCAGATCAGGTTATGGCCGCATCCATGACCGATTTCAGGAAGTGCATCGTATTCGGCGAAGATTCCGATGGTGGCGCCTGCTTTCTTTGTATCGTAGACGGCCTTGAATGCAGTCGGATAATCATAGTAGTTCTCAGTGACCTCAAAGCCGTGGTTTCTAAGCGATGTGCAAAGAAGCTTGGAGGACTTGACCTCCTGACCACCGATTTCCGGATTGTGATAGAGACTTGTTCTGATGTCCTTGAGCTCCTCGATAGAGGACTCAACTGCTGCGTAGATTGCCTTGATCTGGTCGTTGTACTTATCCATATGCCCTTTATAATCCGTATGCGGAAAAAGGGCAATCGGATTGTTTCTTATGCAATGGGATTGGTCTTGTCCAAAAAAGCCTTTGCTGTGCTTGTCCAAGCTTCATGGTCCAGGAAGTAGCTCATGGCATGGTCCGCACCTTTCACGGTTAGAAGGGTCTTCTCGGATGCGCAGGCTTTGTAGTTTCTCAGAGTCATCTCACAAGGGACGAAGGTGTCATCTTCGCCATGGATGAACAGCACCGGAACCTTGCACTCGCGCAGAGCCTTCTCAGCACTTGCCTCATAGATGTCAAACTTCGCAAAGACTTTTGCGCTGCGATCAAGAAGAGGGGTTAGGAACTCGAGTTTTCTGTCCTTTGCCACTTTGTGAATGATATCAGAGGCTGAGGTGAAACCGCAGTCTGCCAAAATTCCTGTCACGTTGGATGGCACGATGTTGGAAGCTGTGAGAACTGTGGCGGCACCCATGGAGATTCCCATGAGGCTGATCTTGATGTCTTTGCCAAAGCGCTGCTTGGCATAGTCGATCCAGGAGATGACATCCTTTCGTTCTAGAACACCGAATGTCATGCATTTGCCTTCGCTCTGGTCGTGTGCACGCTGGTCGACAAGAATCACGTTGTAGCCAAGCTTGATGGTGAACGGAAGACCTCCGCAGAAGTCCTTGAGGCCGGCTCCCTTGTAGCCGTGGAACTGGATCACAAGCGGAGCACCAGGATTTGTCTCGTAGTAGCGTGCATGCAGCTTAAGACCGTCAAAGGATGTTACCTGGATATCTTCAAACGGAAGGGCGGCTGCCTCATCAAGCATTTTGTGAATCAATTCTTTACGTTCAAGCATCTGTGGAGCGGAAGGAATGTCATGAAGAGCTCTGTGACTGTCATCGCGTTTGAAGCACATGCTGTATATGACATAGAGAATCAGAAGATAAAGGCCGTAGACGACCACCATAAGTACGAGTGGGGCAATGATATTCATACTGTCATCATATGTCTTTGTCTGTTACGGTTCAATTGGGATTTGCGCTAAATCCATGAGGCTTGAGGATTTTGTTGTTATAATGTGATTGGTGGAATATTAAATGTAAATAAATCCATGAAAAATCTCTTTACATTTAATGGCTGTTCACATTAAGATGTGTTTGTCTGTATGATTTGTGTATATAGACTGGAAATTGATGAATTTCCGAAACACTCGTTAATCCATTTGGAGGATAAATAAATGGCACGTTTTACATTACCTAGAGACGTCTATCATGGAAAGGGTTCCCTCGAAGCACTTAAGACTTTCAAGGGAAAGAGAGCAATCATCTGTGTTGGTGGCGGTTCCATGAAGCGCTTCGGATTCCTTGATAGAGCTATTTCATATCTTAAGGAAGCAGGAATGGAAGTTGAGACTTTCGAGGGTATCGAGTCTGACCCATCTGTTGACACTGTCATGAGAGGTGCTGAGGCTATGGCCAAGTTCCAGCCAGACTGGATCATCGCCATGGGTGGTGGTTCCCCAATCGATGCTGCAAAGGCTATGTGGATCAAGTATGAGTATCCAGAGACAACCTTCGAGGATATGTGCAAGGTCTTCGGTCTTCCTCAGCTTCGAACAAAGGCTCACTTCTGCGCTATCTCATCCACAAGCGGAACAGCTACAGAGGTTACAGCTTTCTCCATCATCACAGACTACACAAAGGGTATCAAGTTCCCAATCGCTGACTTCGAGATCACTCCAGATGTTGCAATCGTTGATCCGGATCTTGCAGAGACAATGCCAAAGAAGCTTGTTGCTCACACCGGTATGGATGCTATGACACACGCAGTCGAGGCTTATGTCTCAACAGCTAACTGTGACTACACAGATCCACTTGCCATCCACGCTATCGAGATGATCATGAACGACCTCGTTCCATCCTACAATGGTGACATGGCTGCCAGAGACAGAATGCACAACGCCCAGTGCCTCGCTGGTATGGCATTCTCCAATGCTCTTCTTGGTATTGTCCACTCCATGGCACACAAGACTGGTGCAATTTTTGCTGACTACGGTGCACACATCATCCACGGTGCTGCAAATGCCATGTACCTTCCAAAGGTTGTCGCATTCAACGCAAAGGACCCTGTTGCTAAGCAGAGATATGGTGTCATCGCTGACTACATGGGCCTTGAGGGCAAGAACGACGATGAGAAGGTTGCAGCTCTCATTGCTTACCTCAGAAAGATGAATGATGATCTGAACATCCCACACTGCATCAAGAACTACGGCGCTGACAGCTATCCATGCGAGCAGGGCTTTGTTCCAGAGAGCGTCTTCCTTGAGAGACTGCATGACATCGCTGTCAATGCCCTCGCTGATGCTTGTACAGGTTCCAACCCACGTCAGCCAAGCGTTGAGGAGATGGAAAAGCTTCTCAAGTGCTGCTACTACGATACTGAAGTCGATTTCTGATAGAAGTTTGATTCATATTTGTTTTCCTCGACCGGTCATTGGGTTTCCAGTGGCCGGTTCTTTTTTTTGCAAAGAAAACTTGTCAAAACTGATTGACAAGAAAACTTGGCAGAGCTATGGTATAGATGCCAATAAAACTTGGCAAATGAAAATAACGCATAGGAGTTTGCTATGACAAAGGAAGAGATTCTTGCAAAGAGCAGAAACGAGAACAAGGGAGCTGACTTTGTGGAGCGCGAGGTTTTGAGAAAGGCCAATCAGATTGCACTTGGTGCCATGATGGTCGCCGCCGGAATCATGAGTATCCTGACCTCCATCTTCACGGAAAAGGTTTGCGTTGAGGTTTGGGTTGTTGTGATGGCAACCCATGGTACAACCTTCATGGTAAAATATGTTGCAATGAAAAAACGCCATGAGTTGGCACTCAGTATCTTCTATTTTGTACTATGCGTATTCTTCCTTGTGTGCTTCTTTGTGAAGGTGGTTGGCGCATGAACGAAGAGCTTATACTGAAAAACCATATCAAGGAAGCTCGTCAGGCAAAAAAGCTGTCCCAGTCCGATTTGGCTGAGATGGTGGGTGTTTCCAGAAACACGATATCCTCGCTGGAAACAGGCCAGTTCAGTCCGACTGCCAAGCTTGCCCTTGTCCTTTGCATTGCGCTGGACCGCAAGTTTGAGGATCTGTTCTATTTCTGATGGACAAACAGAGGAGTTCAATAGATTCATTTCTGCAATTGAAGTACCTGTCATCTTGGAAACTCGATTTGCATCAATTCAAGATGACTATGTAATCTTGGAAAGCCGATTTTTGCCCTTTCAAGATTACTTTGTATTCATGAATGTACTCGTAATACAAACAGAAGGGACCATTGCATCAAAGCAACAGTCCCTTCATCACTTGCAGAAGATAATCTCTTATTCCTGCTTTCCTGTGTATAGCTGATAATACTTTCCTTTCTGCGCAATCAGCTCGTCATGGGTTCCGCGCTCAATGATGCGGCCCTGTTCCATGACCATGATGCAGTCGGCATTCTTGACGGTGGAAAGGCGGTGGGCAATGACAAAGGATGTTCTGCCTTCCATCAGGGCATCCATACCCTTCTGCACAAGGACCTCCGTTCTGGTATCGATGGAGGAGGTTGCTTCATCCAAAATCAGAGCAGGAGGATCTGCAACTGCGGCACGGGAGATGGCGATAAGCTGTCTCTGACCCTGGCTCAGGTTTGCACCATCACCTGTAAGGACTGTGTCGTAGCCGTTTGGAAGTCTGCGGATGAAGCCATCTGCATTGGCAAGCTTTGCAGCCTGGATACACTCCTCATCAGTGGCATCAAGGCGACCATAGCGGATGTTCTCCATAACGGTTCCTGTAAAGAGGTGAGTGTCCTGTAAAACAATTCCAAGGCTTCGTCTGAGATCTGACTTTCGGATCTTGTTGATGTTGATGCCATCGTAGCGGATCTTGCCGTCCTGGATGTCATAGAAGCGGTTGATGAGGTTTGTGATGGTAGTCTTACCAGCACCGGTGCTTCCGACGAAGGCAAGCTTCTGGCCTGGGTTTGCATACATCTTGATGTCATGCAGAACCATCTTGTCTGGGTTGTAACCGAAGTCTACACCATCGAAGGTGACTGCACCTGTGAGCTTTGTGTAGGAAACCGATCCATCTGCTTTGTGTGGATGTCTCCAAGCCCATGTTCCGGTTCTCTCGGTTGTCTCTGTGAGGTTTCCGTTCTCGTCTTCCTTTGCGCGGACAAGCTCGACATAGCCTTCATCTTCCTCTGGCTTTTCATCCATCATATCAAAGACTCTCTGGGCACCGGCACCAGCCATGATGATGCTGGAAAGCTGCTGGCTGACCTGGGAGATTGGCATGGTGAAGTTTCTGTTCAGAGTCAGGAATGTGATCAGGGCACCGAGGGTCAGGCCACCAACACCATAGATGGCAAAGAGGGCACCGACAATGGCACAAAGAACATAACTGATGTTTCCGAGGTTTCCGTTGATCGGCATGATGATATTCACGAAGGAGTTTGCGTTCTTGGCACATTCGCGAAGATGATGGTTGAGTTTCTTGAAATCCTCAACGTTCTTCTCCTCGTGGCAGAAGACCTTGACGACCTTCTGGCCCTGGACCATCTCCTCAATGTATCCGTTCACCTGTCCAAGTGCCTTCTGCTGTTCGCGGAAGTATTTGCCGGCTGTCATGCTGAGCTTTCCTGTGACCTTGAGCATCATGAAGACCATGAAGACCGCAACGATTGTGAGAGGGAAGCTGAGTACCACCATGCTCACGAAAGTTGAGACCAAGGTGATGGAGGAACTGATGATGTTCGGGAAACTCTGGCTGATCATCTGTCGCAGAGTATCAACATCGTTTGTGTAGACGGACATGATGTCGCCGTGGGAGTGGGTGTCGAAGTACTTGATTGGAAGACTCTCCATCTTAGCGAAGAGTTCAAGTCTCAGGCGCTTCATGGTGCCCTGGCTGACGACGATCATGAGTCTGTTGTTCACGTAGGAACAGGTGATTCCGACCACGAGTACCATGGCAAGGCTCAGAAGTCTGTGTGCCAGAGGTGAGAAGTTCGGGTTTGCTGTTCCAACAAGAGGAAGGATGTAGTCATCGATGAGAGTCTTGGAAAAGAGTGTCATCGTCAAGGTTGTCATTGCGGAGACCACAATGCAAAGCAGGACGAAGAGACAATGGACCTTGTATTCAGAAAGCACATATTTGAAGACGCGGATGATCGGCTTGAAGCCTGCCTTGGTAGGCTTGACCATCATCTGGCGTGGAGGGCGTGCTGATTCGGCTTTTCTCTGCTGTGTGTTAGGTTCGCTCATTACCGTTTCCTCCTCAATTCAACTTATCAAAGTCGCCGCTGCCCTGAATCTGGACATCATAGATTTCCTTGTAGATCTGGTTTGTGGCCAGAAGCTCTTCATGCGTACCAAAGCCGTTGAGCTTTCCGTTGTCCAGAACGATGATTCGGTCAGCATCCTGAACGCTTGAGATTCTCTGGGAGATGATGAGCTTTGTCGTATCCGGAATCATCTCCTTGAAGGCCTTTCGGATTCTTGCATCGGTTGCGGTGTCGACGGCACTTGTGGAGTCGTCAAGGACAAGGACCTTCGGGTTCTTCAGAAGTGCACGGGCAATGCAAAGGCGCTGCTTCTGTCCACCTGAAACGTTTGTTCCACCCTGCTCGATGTAGGTGTTGTACTTGTCAGGGAAGGACTCGATGAAGTCATCGGCACATGCCTGGATACAAGCCTGCTTGCACTGCTCTTCGGTTGCGTTCGGGTTACCCCAGCGCAGGTTGTCGAGAATGGTTCCGCTGAACAGGACATTCTTCTGGAGAACGACTGCGACGTTGTCTCGGAGAACCTCCATGTCGTAGTCTCGGACATCCTTGCCTCCCACGAAGACGGAACCTTCTGTGACATCATAAAGTCGTGAGATGAGGCTCACGAAGGTTGACTTGCCGCTTCCTGTTCCGCCGATGACACCGATCGTTTCACCGGATTTGATGTGAAGGTTGATGTCGGACAGTGTGTTCTCGCCGGTACCCTTCTTGTAGGAGAAACTCACGTTGTTGAAATCGATGCTGCCGTCTGCAACTGTATCGATCGGCTTCTCTGGATTTGCGAGATCCGGTTTCTCTGTGAGAACCTCGCAGATTCTTTTCGCACTTGCCATGCTCATGGTGAGCATGACGAAGATCATGGAGACCATCATCAGTGACATGAACATCTGCATGACATAGCTGAACATGGAAGTGAGGTTACCTGTAGTCATGGTTCCGCCGACGATGAAGTTTGCGCCGAGCCATGACAGAAGCAGCATGCTGGTGTAGATGACAGACATCATCAGTGGGTTGTTGTAGGCGATGATCTTCTCGGCTTTTGTGGAAAGGGAGTAGAGCATGTAGGCTGCTTTGCCGAACTTCTTGTTCTCAAAGTCCTCACGGACGAATGCCTTGACGACGCGAATGGATGTGACGTTCTCCTGTACGCTTGCGTTGAAGTCATCGTACTTGTAGAACATCTCCTTGAAGACCGGCATGGCGTGGGAGATGATGAATGCGATTCCAATGGCAAGGATGCCAAGGGCTGCCAGGAAGACCAGACTGAGCTTTACGTTGATCATGAAGCACATGACGATGCTCAGAATCAGCATCAGCGGGGCTCTTACGGTGATGCGCAACGTCATCTGGAAAGCATTCTGAAGATTTGTGACATCGGTTGTCATTCTTGTGACAAGACCTGCAGTGCTGAACTTGTCGATGTTTGAGAATGAGAATGTCTGGATGTTCTCAAAGATGCTGTCTCTGAGGTTGCATGCAAAACCTGTGGATGCATCAGCAGCGATTTTTCCGGCCTTGATTCCGAAGTAGAGGGACAGGAATGCAAGCACAATCATGATGCCGCCATACAGGAAGATGTTTGCGATGTTTCCTGTCTGGATTCCCTTGTCGATGATGGATGCCATGACAAATGGAATCAGAATCTCCAGGAATACCTCACAGGCTGTCAGGATAGGAGTGAGAATGGTGCTTCTCTTGTATTCTCCTATCTGTTTAAGAAGTATCTTTAGCATAATTCACCTTATCCCGGACAATTTGGTTCTGTGTCTCTTCATTTCCGGGTCTGTAAAATATATGAAACAAGGGGTTTCATCGCAAATATAGGTATAAAATGGACAAAGTTCAATGTGCATGCCAAAAAAGACACAAAAAAGACAAATGCTATGGCATGGCCTACAAATGGTGGTAGAATCCTGTTGTAAAGGAGTGATTATGAAGACTGTTCTCTGTTTCGGCGATTCCAATACCTATGGTGCCAATCCGAATCTCGATGATGGGATGCCTAGATGGCCTAGAGATGTCCGTTGGACTGGTGTGCTGCAGAAACTTCTGGGGCCAGAGTATTACGTGATCGAGGAAGGCTACAATGGCAGAACCATCGGTTTTCACGATGCTCGCGATCCGTATCGATGTGGCTTTGATGCGGTTGTCCCGATTCTTGGAACCCATAGTCCTGTTGATCTTGTGATTGTCATGCTGGGAACCAATGATATCCAGTCCCATTACAGTGCAACTCCTAAGACCATCGCCAGTTTTCTGGAGGTTCTGATTCACAAGATGAAAAACTACTGCACAGATACCGCAAAGGCTGTGCCGGAGATTCTTGTAGTATCACCGATTCTCATTGGCGATAAAATCGCAGAAAGTGTGTATTGGACCTTGGATGAGAGTGCACCACAAAAGAGTCGCGAGCTTTCCAAACTGTTTCAGATTGTAGCCCAGCGAAACGCATGCGAATTCTTTGACGCTGCGACCGTGGCATGTCCTGGTGCCGATGAGCTTCACATGGACAAAGACAGCCATGCTGCATTGGCAAAGGCTTTGTGTGAGAAGGTAAAAACAATTCTTGCTTGATAGTTGTCAGGCTTTTCCTATAAAACGGATCAGGTCGTCTGACGAGTAGAAGCCAAGCTTCTCGTGAGCAAGACGGCCTGCTTTCTGGTGCAGAAGTGCAGCGTTATGGGCAGCTCTTTTTCCATCTTTTGCAAACAGGGCTAGTGTCATGCCGGCAAGTACATCGCCAGAGCCTGCAACGCCCAAGGAAGGGTTCTGTCCATCCACAAAGCATAAGGTCTCGGAATCCTTTATGGTTACGGTGTTTGCCTTGACGACAAGGGTTGCCTGTGTGGCTTTCTGAACTTCTGAAAGGGTCTCTTCCCAAGCAAATGGAGTCTCAGGTTTTGCGTTTTTGGCAAATGCGTTGACCAAATCCGCATACTCCCCCAAATGTGGTGTCAGGATGCAGTTGCCCTTTGTGCTGCTGCCAAGACGAGCCAAGGCTCTGATGCCATCGGCATCGATGACAAGTCGTTTTGCCTGCTCCAGTGCCATTTTCAGTGCATCATCGTGTTTTTTGCCCATACCAGGTCCACAAAGTACTGCATCAAAAGCCGAAAGGTCCGTAGCCTCTTCATAAGTGGTGACCATGGCCGATGGGATTGCCTTGGCAATGAGAGAAACGAGGTTTTGCTCGGTGAAGATCGTCACAAGACCTGCTCCTGCATGGAATGCCGCTTTTGCCGCAAGAATCACAGCTCCGGTAAAGCGTCCGCTTCCACCGATGATTGCCACGCTTTTGCGGGTTTTCTTGTAATCGCTTGCCTTGAGGGTAGGGACGCACAGGTCCTGGTCATTTAACAGGTATGCATGAGCATTTGGTTTTGCTCCCTCTGGAAAGAACGGGAACGTTGTCTCGATAGTTCCGGCATGGTCTCTGTTTTCTGGGATAAAGAGAGCGGATTTGAGCTCTCCCATGCAGATGGTACGATAGGCCTTCACTCCGTTTGCGAATGGAACCTCTTCTGCGATTCCCGATGGGACATCCAGGGCGATGACCTTGGCCTTGCTGCTGTTGATCTCTTCAATGAGACTTTTGGATGGCTCTCTTGGACAGCCCTTGAGGCCGATTCCGAAAAGACCGTCAATAATCAGGTCCGCACCATCCAGTGCGTCTGTGAAACGAACGCCGATACTCTGGCAGGCTAGGCGCTGGGCTTTCCGAAGATCTGTCTCCTTGCCTGCATCGGCAAGCATGACTGCGATGTTGCGTCTTCCGTCCAGATAAGCAAGTCTTGCGATGGCCAGGGCATCTCCGCCATTGTTTCCGCCACCTGCAACAAACACTGCAAGGGATGCAGAAGTGATGTCATCGCGGATGCGAAGATATGTGGAAAAAGAGGCATCCTCCATGAGAGTTGCTCCCAGGATGGAGAATTTGTTTTGGCTGGTTTCATCCATGCTCTTGGACTGGCTTGCTGAATAGAGTTCCTGCATGGATATAGGGTAGGACAATTTTACGTTTGCTTCAATTGCAATTTCTCATTATTATTGGGGCCGATAGGAGAGCATACTATGGGTTTGGTATCAATGGTCTACAAGAAGATGTTCGTCAAACGATATGATGATAATCACATCACACATTATTTCTCATATCAGGATTTCCCTGGTCTTCAGGCTAAGCCAATCTCTTTCATGACCCCTCAGGGGCTGAAGGTCAAAGGCAACATCTACAGCTATGAAGGATCCAACACCAATGACCTTGTCATTTTCTGCCATGGAATCGGTGGCGGACACAGATCCTACATGCGTGAGATCGAGCTTGTCGCACGAAATGGCTACGAGGTTCTCTCCTATGACAACATCGGCTGTTTTGAGTCCGAAGGTTCCAGCATCCGTGGAATGACAGAGTCTCTCAACGACCTTGATTCCTGTCTGACCTTTATCCAGAGTGACAGCGAACTTTGCAAAAGACGAATCTCCCTTATCGGTCACTCTTGGGGTGGCTATGCAGTCGGAAACATCCTTTCCTTCTACAAGAACATCTACAGTGTTGGAATCATCTCCACATTCGATTCCCTGGATGCCGTTTTCGGTCTTGGCTTCGGCGGAAAGATGAAGATGTTCAAGAAGGGAATCATTGCCTATGAGAAGAAGATGAATCCAAAATATATCGATTGCTCAATCTCCAAGGCACTTGAGAACACAACAGCCAAGGTTGTGATGATCCATTCCAAGGATGACAGCATGATCAACATCGATGCCGGTCTTGGCTATGTGCAGGCCAGAGTCCAGAACCCAAATGTCAGGTTCGTCACAGTCGATGGCAAGCATCATAATCCAAACTACACAGAGGATGCCGTCAACTATATGAACGCAACATTTGGGGAGTTCAACAAACTTGTGAAGGAGAAGGCTCTCAAGACGTTTGAAGAGAAGCGGGAGTACATGAACAAGGTGGACTGGGTCAGAATGACGGAGCAGGACCCTGTCGTCTGGAAGGAGCTTCTAGAGAACCTCAAATGACGGGGTGTTTACTGCCAGGCTTTACAGACGTCGACCCATGCTGTGAAGCCTGAGTACTTCTCAAGCTCTGCTATGGTAAGTTCAATGGCGCTGTTGCTGCTTCCGCAAGCAGGGAACACCGTCTCAAAGCGTTTGAGAGATTCGTCGAGGTAAACGTTGACACCATCATTGATGGCAAATGGACAGACGCCACCAATGGCATGGCCAATGAGGTTTACGACCTCGTCCGGAGTAAGCATCTTTGCCTTTGCACCGAACTGCATCTTGTATTTTGCGTTGTCGACTTTGGCATCTCCTGCGGCAATGACCAGGATGGCGCTTTCTCCCACCATGAAGGAAAGGGATTTTGCGATTCTGCATGGTTCGCATCCGAGTGCCTGTGCTGCCAGTTCTACTGTTGCGCTGGATTCGGTGAGTTCGATGACTCTGTCTTCCATTCCGAATGATCTGAAATAGTCTTTGACTTTCTGGATTGCCATTTTCTTATCCTCTTTGTTCCAATTATGCAAAATGTGTTCATCATTTATCAATAACCTTGTATGATTTCGGCCATGGGTAGATTTAAAGCGGTTTTCAGAGAAGAGAGTAGTTACAAGGCTTTTTTCGCATCAATGGTCTCCTTTGCTTTGGCATATGGACTGTACAAGGGAGTTATCGACAATTACCTTGCTGAGATTGTCGGCATGTCCTCCTTTGACAAGGGAGTCTCCGAATTCTTCCGAGAATTGCCTGGCTTCATGCTGGTTCTGGTTCTTGCAGTGCTGTATCTGTTCTCTGCAGAGCGTATCTACAAGCTTGGTGCAGTAATCATGCTGGTGGGTATGGCGCTGCTTCCGATTGTGCCTGCCACAAGAGTTCTTGTCACCATCACAATTTTCATCTACTCCCTTGGAGAGCACATGCAGCTTGCCATGCGTCAGTCCATGACCCTTGAATATTCCAAGAAGGATTGTGGAGGAGAGGCTCTGGGGTACCAGAGTGCAATCTACCAGATCGGAACTCTGGCTGGTTATCTTCTGATCATTCTGCTGTTCATGTTCATTCCAAGCTCATCCAATGCCTATCGTGGAATCTTCATCGCCTCTGCCGCAATCATTGGACTTGGCTTTCTGTCCTCCACAAAAATCAATGGCTCCAGCAAAGCAAATGGCCAGAACCATCGATTCTACTTCCGAAAGAAGTTCGGAAAGTATTACATGCTTGAGGTCTTCTATGGTGCCAGAAAACAGGTGTTCATGACATTCGGACCTTATGTGCTTGTTCTGTTCTATGGTGCTAATGCCATGGTCATCAGCCTGCTGTTTGCCATCTCCGCCATCTGCTGCTTCATCGCTTCCCCATACGTTGGCAAAATCATCGACCGATTCGGATACAAGGTTGTCATGGTCTCCGATACGCTCATACTTGTGATTGTGTGCTTCTTCTACGGGTTTGCCCACCATCTGTTCCCGAAGAATGTTGCATTCGTCGTGTGTTGCATCAACTATGTGCTGGATTCCGTGATTTCTCTTGCTTCCATGGCTTCGAACGTCTACGTCCAGGATCTGTCCGACAGTCCAGAGGAAATGAAGGCTACAATCTCAACCGGAATGTCCGTTAACCACTTGATTACCATTATGATTGCTCTTTTTGGTGGTCTGATCTGGCAGGTGCTCGGCATTGAGACGTTGTTCATAATTTCTGCTGTGCTAGGACTTTGCAATAGTGCATACGCCGCAACAATCAAGGCGGAAAAGGCTCTTTGAAAAAAAATGATTTTTTTTGTTGACGAATCTCGAGATTAGGGTCTAGGATAAATTATAAACAACGTAAACGTTTGCGTAAAAAGGATTCAAATCTGGCAACAAACGGTGAGGAATAGAAGATATCTTTGAGATATTTTTTTTAAGGGTTTTCGTAAACGTTTGCGCTTTTTTATTTCCAGGAGGCTTTAGAATGACTAATCTGTTTTTGATTGGATTTGTCGGCTCAGCTATGGCCCTTGTCTTTGCAGCCCTACAGGCAAGAAAGGTCATGAAGTATTCAGAAGGAAACGAGAGAATGGTCAAGATCGCATCTGCCATTCGTGGTGGTGCAAACGCCTTTCTCAAGAACCAGTACAGGACGGCGGGAATCATTTTTGCTGTGATTTTCGTCATGCTTTTGGTCGCTTCCTTTGCATCGGGTGGTCGTATCCTTTCCCGATTCACGCCATTCGCCTTTGTCACTGGTGGTCTTTGGTCCATGCTTGCCGGTATTATCGGTATGAAAATATCCACTCAGTCGAACTCGAGAACTGCTCAGGCTGCTTCTGAAAGCCTGAACAAGGGTCTTCGGGTTGCTTTCTCCTCTGGCACAGTCATGGGATTCTCAGTTGTCGGCCTTGGCCTGTTGGACGTGACGTCTTGGTTCTGCATTCTCTATTTTGCATTTGGAATCACGGATCCTGTTGAACTCGGAAACATCATTGTCATGAATGGAATGGGAGCATCCTTCATGGCGTTGTTTGCAAGAGTAGGTGGTGGTATATACACAAAAGCAGCTGACGTCGGAGCTGACCTTGTTGGTAAGGTCGAAGCCGGCATCCCTGAGGATGATCCACGAAACCCAGCTACCATCGCAGATAATGTTGGTGACAACGTCGGTGATGTCGCAGGAATGGGAGCAGACCTTTACGAATCCTATGTCGGATCCATTCTGGCCACATTCGCTCTCAGTGCTACTGCAGGCTACGGTTTCAAGGGTATGCTTCTTCCTTTGGCCATTGCTGTCATTGGAATCCTCTGTTCCATCATCGGTTCCTACCTGGTCAAGACCAAAGAGGATGCGGACCAGATCTCCCTTCTGAAGAGTCTGAGAACCGGTACCTACACCGCGGCTGTCCTTGCTGCTGTTTGCAGCGCACCGCTGACCTATTTCATTGTTGGAAACATGGGTGTCTATGTCTCTATCATCGCAGGTCTTATCGGTGGTTGTGCCATTGGTTATTTCACAGAGTACTATACCTCTGATTCCTATCGTCCGACGAGAATGCTTGCCGCATCATCAGAAACCGGTGCTGCAACCATTATCATCGGTGGTGTATCCCTTGGTCTGCGTTCCACGCTTACCTCTGTTCTGATCATCGCAGCTGCTGTCATTCTCAGCTATTTCTCCGCTGGTGGTACCACTCACATCATTTCCCCAAGTGGTCTGTTCTCAGTGGAGTTCAACCGAGGTCTCTACGGTATCGGAATTGCAGGTGTCGGTATGCTTTCCACGCTTGGCATCACAATGGCAACCGATGCCTATGGTCCTGTTGCCGATAATGCTGGTGGAATCGCTCAGATGTGTCAGCTTCCAGAACAGGTCCGTGAGCGAACGGATGCTTTGGATTCCCTTGGAAACACAACTGCTGCAACTGGAAAGGGTTTTGCAATCGGCTCCGCTTCTTTGACATCCCTTGCATTGCTGGTCTCTTATGTCAACATCGTCCAGGACAAGACCTCCGACATCCTGAACTTCTCCTTGACAAGTCCGACTGTTCTTGTTGGTCTGTTTGTGGGAGCCATGCTGGCTTGTGTGTTCTCTGCTCTGACCATCGGTGCTGTCCAGAGAGCGGCACAGACCATTGTCCGTGAGGTTCGAAGACAGTTTAGGGAAATCTCCGGTATCATGGATTACAAGGCCGATCCGGATTATGCATCCTGTGTTGCGCTGTGCACCAAAGGCTCTCTGCACGAGATGATTCTTCCTGCCGTTCTTGCCATTGTTGCTCCTATCGTCACAGGCCTTTTCCTTGGTCCGTGTGGTGTTGTCGGTCTTCTTGGTGGTGTCTCCATTACCGGTTTCGCTTTGGCCGTGTTCATGTCCAACTCCGGTGGAGCCTGGGATAATGCCAAGAAATACATCGAAGGTGGAAACTTTGGTGGTAAGGGATCCGAGCAGCACAAGGCCGCTGTTGTCGGTGATACGGTTGGCGATCCGTTCAAGGATACTGCAGGTCCAGCACTGAACATTCTGATCAAGCTCTGTTCTACCGTCTCCATCGTATTCTCAGGCCTGATTGTCGCCTTTAATCTGATAAACATTCTTTAACATGATATGAAATCTCCTTTTGAAGGGATCGCGTCGCGGTCCCTTCATCTTTTTTGGTTCTTCACGGAAAGTTCGGGGCATCGCGATTGTGGATTGGCTTTTGCGATGCCTGTGCAGACTAGCGGTCGTAGGTGCCAAGCGGGCAGGATAGCCCAGCTTCGGGCACCTGACTGCGACCCTTTGGGGAGTATGCAGCAGGCCTTGCATGGCCCATACACATGAGCAAAATGAGAGCAATCAGATCTATGAGATTATTCTTTATATGCTCCTTCCAAGGAAGCCTCCCCATTACCTTTCGCATCCAATTGTTCCATAATCCCTTTGTTTTTTTAAAATATGTAGCACTTTGCTACATAAGAGGCTGAATTCAGTGCGATTTTGGAACAAGACTCATGTGTGCAGACCGTGTAAGGCTTGATGCATGCCCCTTCCAGGACGCCATGCCGGCCTCGCTTGGGCTATCCTGCCCCGCAGGCCCTGGCAGGCTGGAATGCACAAGCATCACACCGCCTGCACACAATCGCTGATTCCCCGCATTTCCCAGGGAAGAATCGGAGAACAGGCAAGCATAGGCAAATCCAATCCCCGAGGAAAGCGTGAAGAGCCTGAAAAAAAAGGTAGCCGGGTACATGTACTTCGGCTACCAGAGGAGGTTGATTAGGCTCTTATCAGGATGCTGTATAGGAAATTGTTACAACCGCCTGATAATTTGCATTGATGAGGTTTTCGTTTGTTGTCCAGATGACATCAAAGGTGGAAACCACAGATTCTGCTTTTGTGTTTCTGGTAAGCTCATAGTTGAAACAGACCTTTGCTGCATTTTCAATGCCGTTGGCCAGGATCTTGACACCTTCTGTTCTGTACTCTGTTCCATTGACATAAGAGACGAGTTCTGATGCAGTGATATCCATATGAACAGTTCCTCTGTAGTTGCTGTCATTGGTCTGGATGATATCAAATGAAGTTCTGACGTCGGCGTCTGCAATCTTGGATGTATTGTAGACAACGCTCTGTCCAATTGCGCCTGTCTCTGCATTTCGGATGGCGAACTGTGGCTGGACTCTGTCTACGACGGAGACAAGTATGATGGTGTATGTCGTTTCCATCGCAAAGATGGACATCATTGTTGAAAGAACGACTAACAGAACAACCAACAGCTTCTTATGCATCACGAAACTCCTTAAAAGTTTTTGATGCTTTCCTATCTTTTCCAATTACCTTGATTCAATGTTACCCCTATATATCTTGGGAATGTTTGGATTTTTTGGGAAAAATTAGGCTAAAAAAACGATTTTGTCGTCTTAATATGCGTATTTATTACGTATTTTCTTGTTTCTTAAGAAAAAAGTAAATTTTTGTTTTTTAACTAAAGTGAAATGAAAGTTTTTTCAAAAAGTGAAAAATTGAAACTTGGATTTTGGGAGTTTGATGCTCCGTGTTTCCTCACAGCGAAAACGGGGCAATTTTTTCGATATCGCTGTGAAACACAGCGGAAATCAGAAAAAACTACATTTTTCGCTGTGTTTGGAGCACCAAAACAAAAGGCTGCAACGCTTCGTCGGAACGATTCGACTTTTGTTACAGCCTTTTAGCAGGATTTCAATTACAAATTAGACGTAAAGGTATGCGGCAATCACCTTGAGGCTGTTGTAGACACCATCGATGTGGCTTCGCTCATAACCATGGCTTGCATACACACCAGATCCGATAAGACCATGTCTAATGTCGGTGCCACCCTTGAGTGTTGCTTCAACATCAGAACCATAGAAAGGGTAGATGTCTACGGCATAGGAGGCATCGCTTCGCTTTGCTGCATCAATGAGCTTTCCGACAACCTCGTAGCTGTAAGGACCTCCAGAATCCTTTGCGCAGATGGAGACCTGCTTTTCTGTGCACTGAAGACCATCTCCGACACATCCCATATCCACAGAAATGGATTCTGTGACACCAGCTGGAACAGATGCAGAGCCGCCGTGGCCGACTTCCTCATAGACTGTTACATGGACATAGGTTCTTCTTGGAAGAGTCTTGTTCTCCTCTTTTAGGTACTTGGCAAAGCCCAGAAGGATTCCGACTGAGAGTTTGTCATCCAAAAAGCGGCTTTTGATGTATCCGGACTGGGTGACTCTCGTTCTAGGGTCAAAGCACACGATATCACCAACTTCAATTCCAAGCTTCTTGGTGTCGGCCTTGGAGCTGACATCCTCATCCAGGACGACCTCTGTGTTGTTGAAGGTTCTCTTGATGTCTTTGTATTCGCCGTTGACATGGATGGATGCATTGCAAAGCTGAAGTGTTCCTTCGTAAACTTTGCCGTCGCGAGTATAGACCTTGACGTTCTCAGCTTCTCCGTTGATTGGACTCATGCCACCAAGGTTTGTCACACGCAGTCTGCCATTTCCTTTGATCTCCGCAACCATGGCACCCAGTGTGTCTGTATGAGCCTGAAGAAGTAGGGCATCTTCACAATCCTTTCCTCCAAGATCAATAAGAACTCCGCCTTTGGTTGTGATCTTTGCCTCAAAGCCAAGTGAGGAGAAAGCCTTCTGAACCCATTGAGCGGCTTTTGCTGTAAAGCCTGTAGGACTGTCGATTGCAAGAAGTTCAACTGCTTTCTGTACAGCATAGTCTGCATATGTTCTATCCATAGGAAATCCTCCAATTATGAATAAAGGCAGCCGTTTGACTGCCTTGCTATGTGTTGTCTTTTACCACAGACGGGACTCGTCGCTTCGCTATCCCGCCTTCGTCGAAACGCAATGCGTCTGCGTTTCTCCTCGGTCCTCGTCCATCTGGAACAAACAATTGGAACCGGCAAGCACCAGTTCCAATTATTTACCACAGACGGGACTCGGACCCGTACGGCTTATTCAGCCAGGGGATTTTAAGTCCCCGGTGTCTACCATTCCACCACTGTGGCACTGCATGAAGTGTAATGCCAAAGAGACGTTTGGTCAATGTGAAGTGCTGTGATTGTCTTTGTGATTCGTGTGAGCCTTCCATTGGCTAAAAAGGGGAAAAGCCCAATGCCGACGGCACTGGGCTTCCCTTTAACTATGCTACATCTTCCTTAAGGAAGAAATGGGAACAGATACATGACAACTGCACAAGTGATGGTTCCGCACAACGTCGCAAGACATGTGGCAACGAACATGGATGGATAGCCATCTTCCATCTTGAGGTCTGCAATTCCCAAATTGATGATGACTGCAGAGGACCAAGGCAGCGTATCGATTGTGGATGCTGCAAACAGCGAGACTCTGTGGATGAGAGCCTTTGTGAGACCAGCGGAAAGGCAGCGCTCCTCGACGATTGGAATTCCGATTCTGACTGCGGAAGAGGAAGATCCTGTGAGACCTGAGACAAGCGAGATTGCCAGGATCAGGATGACGACAGCTGGAATGCTCATAGCGAATACAGCATTGATGATGGCCTGGAAGGATGGGAGAAGCTGTACGACGGAGGTAAAGCCAACGATGGAACCGACGGAGCTGATCGGACCGAAGGAGTTCTGACCTGCGGTGACGATGAGCTTTTTCAGTTCTTCGACATTTCCGATTCTCTTCCAGAACAGGGCAACGGAACATAGCCATCCAATGAGGGATGCTGTGAAGATGTTCATCTTGAAGCCGTTGAAGCAGACGATGAGAACGATCATTGGAATGATGGAGACAATGAAACCAGGTCTGTCTTTCTCATCGGAAGAGCCTACGGTGTCCTTTGGACCATAGGCGAAGTGTTCACCCTTGTTGTGTGATCTGACGATCATTGCCGTCAGGACAACCGTTGTGACGATGATCTCAACAACTGCCGCAATCATACCGCCAACAAGACCTGCAGTAGCAGGAGTTCCAAGAGCCTGCATGGCAAGGATGTTGATGGTTGCTGTTGTTCCAGGTGCTGTCAGTGAGAAGGAGTAGACTCCAGCGGAGAGGATTCCCATGACATATTTCTTTGGAATATCTGCACGTTCCATGACGCCCAAGGCAATCGGGTACATGGCGATGAGGACGACAAGGCAATTAAGTCCGCAGTAACTGATGACTCCTGCTACCAGAATCAGGGAGAAGGTGACGACCGCATACTTTGTCCTTGGACTCATGCTGTCACGAAGAACAGCGTTGCATATCTTTTCGGCTATTGTGACAACCGCGTTTGATCTGATGTAGGTTTGTGCCAGAAGACCTCCCACAAGAATAGGAGGGAACAGTGAATAGAACATATTGGCGAATGCCTGTGCATATGTTCCTGTCATTGTGGCACCGTATGGAAGACCATTCATGAGAATCACCACTGTAGCAGCGGTGATTCCCACGATGATTGGGCTCCAGTTTTTAATCATCATGTACACAACGATGGCAATGCCAACGAGCATACTTATGATCTCAAGTGGATTCATTTTTGAATTACCTCAATTATACCATTGTTGTTCCACCGTTTGGTGAGACGACCTGACCTGTAATGAAGTCAGAAGCAAGGAAGTATTTGACAAGGTGGCACATCTCTGTGACTTCACCGACTCTCTGCAGTGGGTTACCCTTTGTTCTCTCTTCGCAAAGCTTTGGATTAGCCTTCTGGAAACCGAAGAACATGTCTGTCTTGTGTGAGCCAGGAGCGATGGCGTTGACCTGAATGTTATACTTTCCGAGGTCGATTGCCTGAGCCTGTGTCATACCTCTGACAGCGAACTTGGAAGCGGAGTAGCCGCATGAACCAGGTGCTGCTCTGAGACCAGCTGCGGAACACATGTTGATGATCTTTCCGAAGTGGTTTGCAATCATGAGGTCAACAAAATGTCTGACCATGTAGAAGACACCCTTGACGTTGACATCAATGAGTCTGTCGAAGTCTGCAACGACGAATTCCTCTGTTGGCTGGCTGGCATAGACGCCTGCGTTGTTGATGAGAACCTGGAGGTTTGTTCCGAAGTTCTGCTCAGCCCACTTTCTGAACTCGATGACCTCAGCCTCAGACTGCTGTGAGAGCTTGTAAGCCTCAATTCTCACACCGAATTCCTTCTCATATTCAGCCTTGACCTCGAGAGCCTTGTCTGCATTGTGCTCATAAGTGATGATAACATCGAAGCCTTCTCTGGCGAGCTCTTCAGCACAAGCCTTTCCAAGACCTCTTGAAGCACCTGTAACGATACCGTACTTGTTTGCCATTTGTTTTCTCCTTAGATTTGGAAGAGCCTTACAGGTGAAATCTGCAAGGCTCCAATGAACTTAGTTCTCTGCGCCGTTTTCCTTGGCTCTTGCTGAAAGAGCTGCAGAAGCGATGACACCGATGATTCCGCAGATACCTGCAACGAACATAGCTGTTGTGTAACCCTTTCCGCTTGCTGCGAGAGCCTCAACACCAGCTGCTCTCTGACCCTTGGCAACTGCGTTTGCGATAGCCTGCATGACTGCAAGACCAACAGAACCAGCGATACAGATTGCAATGTATGCAACCTGGTTTCCGTCTGCGATTCTTGACTTTGGCAGGTACTCTTCAGCTGCGTTGTAGCAGATGGTTACGCAAGAAGCATGTCCAAGACCACCAATTGCTGAGATTGCATAAATCAGAGCAAGGGATGTGGTTGGCTTGAGAAGCAGACCGTACAGGAAGCAGTTTGCTGTGACAAGAAGCATTGTGAGAATCAGAAGTCCCTTGCAGTGACCAGTCTTCTTGTAGTACATAGCGTAGACAGTTGGCATGACGAGTGTACCGATGGAGAAGATTGTGAATGGGATTGCGGAGATGGCTGCACCTGTCTTCATGACAACCTGCATGTAGTAGATGATGAAGACGAACTGACCCATACAGACAGCGCATGAGAAGAATGACTGAAGGAAGATGAGTGTGCAGTTGATGTTGTCCTTGAAGAGCTTGACAGGGAAGATTGCCTTGGAACCCTTCTTGTATTCAAAGATGATGAATGCGACAAGACCAATAACGGTTGCAGCAAGAAGAGCGAGAATTCTTGCGCTGTTCCAGCCCCATGAGTTACCGAAGTTCATTGCAAGAACACATGCGGAAACCCAAATGAGGAACAGGATTGTTCCGACAGAGTCGAACTGCTTTGGTGTGTAGTTCTTCTGTGTTGTGTCCTTTGGAGTGACGATCATCATGATGACGAAACCAAGAGCCTGGATACCCATCATCAGGTAGTAGACGGACTTCCAACCAGCCTTATCGATCATAGCACCGGAGAGGGTAGGAACGATGACAGCTGCAAGACCCTGTGTGATACCGATTGTGGAAAGCCACATAGCTCTCTTTGACTTCGGCCAGATCTTGTTCATGAGGGAGATCATGTTAGCGACATAACCTGCATTACCGATACCCTGGAGCATGACACATGCAAGGAAGACTCCGAGGCTTGGGGCAAAGAGGGTTCCGATGTCACAGAGCAGGATGATGATCAGGGAACCACCCATGATCTTCTTGATACCCCATTTTGGAATGAGATAGGTGGAAACTGCTGTTGCAACAACCATGATAGCAGTCTGGAGTGCCTTACCTGCTGAGTAATACTCACCAGCGTTCCAGTTTGCCATGATGTAAGAAGTACACATTGAGAAAGCTCTCATATAGAAGTGTACGCCGAAGAAACCGACGAGAAGAGCGATTGTTACGAAAGCTCTCTTCGCAGGGTCAATGTAAACGATGACGTCATCGTCTTCATTGAGCATTGGTTTGATTTTTTCTGTAGCCATTTTATTTCTCCTTTTGGCTTATTAAACGATTTTCATCAGTCAAGGACTCTGACTGTGTGATATCCCTCGTGGATGGCATCGATGATCTTTCTTGCCTTGACGTTGTCTCCAATCTGGACAACCTCGATTCCGGCAGCTTTGATCTCCTGATAGAGTGTCTGGTCTGGTCGGAAACCTGCTGAGAATACAACGTTGTCGCAAGGAATCTTTCGCATCTGTCCGTCGTGTTCCACCATTACACCATCGTCAAGGATCTCCTTGATTCCTGTGGATGTCAGAATCTCAGCACCGCTGTTTTTCAGCAGATAGGTGAGGTTCTGATGGTTTGCGACGAATGTTGGGGCTGTCATGATCTTGTCCTGGATCTCAACGATGATTGCATGCTTGCCCTGATACTGGAGTTCTGTTGCAAGCTCACATCCGACATCTCCACCACCGACGATCACGACAGTCTGTCCAAGCTTGAACTCTCCCATGAGGGCAGGAACTGCTGTTGTGACATGCTTCTTGTCGTAGCCTGGGACTCTGATGACGATAGGCTCTGCACCTGTTGCGACAATCACGTAATCCGGCTTGTATGCGATGACATCTGCAGATGTTGCCTTTTTGCCAAGCTTCACCTCAACACCATGCTTATACATCTGGCGCTCAAGGTAGCGGACCTGGTCCATGACATCGGTCTTGAATCTTGGCATACCGGCTGCGGCCATATTGCCGCCGACATATTCCTTCTTCTCCCAGATTTCGACGGACTTGATGCCACGCTGCTTTGCGGCGATTGCGGCCTTCATTCCGCCAGGACCTGCTCCAAGGACGAGGATCCTCATGTCCTTGACTTCTTCTGATGCAGGTGTAAGCTCGAACTCGTTCTCATGCATGCAAAGCGGGTTGACTGCACATGGTCTGGCGTGTCCGAGCATTGCGTTGTAGTGGCATTCTGCGCATCCGATGCATGGGACGATTTCATCAAGCTTGTTCTTCTTGACCTTGTTTGGCCAGTGTGGATCGGCGATAAGGCCGTGTCCGATTGCGATAAGGTCTGTCTTTCCTTCCTGAAGAGCGCTCTCTGCTGTTTCTACATGATTGAGCTTTCCGTGGATCATCAGTGGGGTGTTTCCGATCACTGGTCTGAGGATGTCTCCGATCTCCACGTCGAATCCTCTTGGCTGATAGACGGATGAGACCATTCTCCATCTGCAGGAATATGCACCGCGACCGACATGGATAAGGTCGATTCCCTTCTCACAAAGTCTCTTTGCGATGGCGATTCCTTCTTCGATTGGTCGTTCATCATCATCGACGGAGGAGAGTGTCATTTTCATGGCAATTGGGTAGTCCTTGCCACATCTTCTTTTGACCTCATCAACGATTTCGAACAGGAAACGCTGTCTGTTCTCAAAGGATCCACCGTATTCATCGGTTCTGTGGTTCCACTTGGCTGAAGTGAACTGGTCGATGAGGTATCCGCCGTATCCGTGAAGCTCAATGATGTCTACACCAGCGTTCTTTGCTAGGACTGCAGATTCTCCCATTGCCTTGACAAGTCGCTTGACGCCATCGGTTGGAATCTCCTTGCATGTCATTGTCGGAACATAGTAGTTCGGACATGGGGATGCGGAGTAGGTTGGTGTGTTTGGATCAATCCAGTTCATTCTACCAATGCCCGGTGAAAGCTGGATTCCGAATTTTGCACCATACATATGAACGCGCTCTGCGATCATGTGAAGCATGTACACGTCTTTGCATGTGATCAGCTTCTGACAAGGTGCCGGCTCAAACTCCTCGGAACAGACGACAGCTCCAGTAAGGACGAGACCTGCGCCGCCCTTGGCTCTTTCAGCATAGAAATTGACGTCTCTCATGTTGAATGAATTTGTGGAGTCTGTGGTGGTGCCCATTGGTGCAAGAACGATTCTGTTCTTGAGGGTCATGTTTCCGATTTTCAGTTCATCAAAAAGTTTCATGATGGCTCCTTTAAACATAGTTTAGTAATCGACTATGTATACCACGGTAACACGTTATATACACTTTGGGTTAAAATGTCAATCAAGAGAAGAACAAGGGTTTTGACATGAGAATTTATGGTCAACTATTGGATGAAAATATCGAAATAATATTACATTGTGGTATATTAATTATATAAAAGTGCCAATTAATGAAATATAAGATTATTATTGATGTTTTAAATTTTTTATTGACGGGCATCGAAAAAAGACATATTTTTTTTTTATTAATAGATTTGCTGATATTGGGGAGTTGCAAATTGGGAACCGTTTATCCTGTGGTGGAGATTAAGCCGAAAGACACAAAGAGTATGATCAGTGATGTTGCATTGGAACTGTTCAAGGAACATGGCTTTCAGAACGTCACCATCAATGAAATCTGTAAGGCTTGCAAAATCACCAAAAGAACCTTCTATTACCATTGGATCTCCAAGGATGAGATCCTTTCCCAGTTTGTCGAAAACACTGGTATTGAATCAAAGCAGCTGGTTGACAACCTTCTGGAGCAGAAGGGTATTGCTGAGACCATCTGGGCAATCTTCGACAACTTCTTCGTCCGCGATATCATCAACGGAACCAATATCACCAAGCAGATCTTCCACATCAAACTGGACCGCCTCAAATCTGAGAATTTCCCATATGGGGCTCCTGTCTATTCCACTGTCAACAAACTGATCCGAATCGGATTCAATAGTGGAGAGCTTGTTCCGATCGGAGACCCAGACGGTGTCTGTCTGCTGCTTTTCCACATGATGCGCAGCACCTCTTTCACATGGGCAGCCCAGAATGGGGATTTTGACCTGCAGGCTGAGACCCGAAAGGCTTTTGACACACTTATCGTTCCTTCAAAGAAGAACTGAAAAAAGAAAACCCAGCATAACGCTGGGCTGAACTCTGAAAAATAAAAAAAGCTTGGCGGCTACCTACTCTCCCGCAAGAATGCAGTACCATCGGCGTGAGAGCGCTTGACTTCCGTGTTCGGGATGGGAACGGGTATTTCCACTCTGCTATGGCCACCAAGCCAAAAACTATAATACTGATTTGGTCACTGTTCATCAACTACATTTGAGTCAATGAGCTTGGCATTTGTCTTTCCGGGGAGAACTTTCTTCCAGAAAGCCTGTGTGCCGGTGTAGGTCTTTGCGAATTCTTCTTCGCTTTCCTTGAGTGCGCTCTGCCATGCGGCACCAAAACCTGGGCTGTTGATGACAAGGCGATCGATTGCCTGCTGGTAGACCTGAAGGCGCTGAACCTCGGCTCTGCCTGGTTTCTGGGAAAGCTGGGCATTGGTGATTCGAAGGTTCTCGTTTGCACTTTTAAGGTCCTCAACCTCTTTCTTGAGTTTGTTGAGACCTTCTGACTCAAGATCCATTCTGTCAGCCAAAAGACCTTTGAGGCGAGCAATCTCAGTCTTTGACTTCTTTTCCACATCACGCTTTCCAGTTGCCTGCCAAATGTAGACGATAAGAGCTATGACAAGGCCAATACCAAGGCCGATAAGAATCTGTTCCATAGAAAACCCCTCCTAGGTGGGCTTTTTCAAATATACTATTCCATGTGCCTTTGGGCAAGCATGACAGATCCAGATGAAAAGGAAAGAGGCTGCGACATACTGTTGGGGGAAACCCACAGATGCCACAGCCTCAACAATTGTCAAATGATATAGATTTTTGCCTTTTTTCTATACCGTAATCACTTTGTAAATCTGTCGATGACAGCCTGTGCGCTGTTCTCGATAGATGCTGGCATCTCAACTCTGCCGTCAAAGACAGCCATGTCCTTGAAGCCGATACCGGTGAGAAGCACACAGATGGAGGCATCTGCACCATATTTTTCCTTGATCATGGCGCTGTCCTTCTCAAGGGCTGCCCAAGCGGTTGCGCTGGCAGGTTCCACAAACACGCCACTATCATGGACAAGGTTCATCTGCGCATCCAGAATCTCCTGTTCGGAGACTTCGGTACACCATCCGTCATAGTCCTTCAGGTACTGCACCGCCATGCGACCACTAGCCGGAATGTCGACAGAGATCGAATCGGCACGTGTGGATGCCTCAATACTCTTGAACTCTCCGGTTCTGAAAGCCTTGCTGATGGCATTGGACTTCTCGCTCTGGGCACAGACGATATGTGGGATCCTGTCAATCAGGCCAGCAGAGAGCAGGTCATAGAATCCCTTATACACACCACTGATGATGCATCCGTCTCCTACTGGGACATACACAATGTCAGGAACCTTTCTGCCAAGTTGTTCAAACAGCTCGATGGAGACACTCTTTTTGCCTTCAATCGTCATTGGGTTGTATGCGGTGTTTCGGTTGATTCCGCCAAAGTGCTTGGTGTATTCAATGGAAAGCAGGAAGGCATCGTCGTAGGTTCCTTTGACAGGGACCACTGTGGCGCCATACAGAACGCTCTGCATCAGCTTGTTGATCGGGGCTGTCTCCGGAACGAACAGGATGATGTCCAGTCCATAGGCGGCACCAGCACAACTCATGGCGGCTCCGGCATTGCCGGTGGAGGCGAGGGCGATCTTTCTGGTGTTATGGGCGATTGCCTGGGCTGCAATCAGCTGGCTGGCTCTGTCCTTGAAAGATCCGGATGGTAGGTAGGCATCCATTTTGCAGAACACGTTTTTAAGACCAAGTCTGTCATTCATGCGCTTTGGTGTGACAATTGGTGTGTTTCCAACTGGGTAGACCTCAGGGGTAGGGACTTTATAAGGGAAGAAGTCATAGATGCTGACATGGTCTTTCTTCTGAAGCTTCTTCAGATCCTCTGGATCATAGATGACCTTCAGATATCCCTTTGGAAACTCTCCCTCAACGGACTTTGCTGCGCAATCCGGGCACTGGTAAATCACTTCATCGGTGACATACTCTTTGCCGCAATCCATGCATACGTATTTGAACTTCATAATGGTCTCCTTTGATAATGAGAGGGGCTGCCGTTAAGCAGCCCCATACTTTGTGTCAACTGACTCAGTCTGCGAGGACTTCAGCGTTGAAGCTTTCGATGAGTTCATCGATCTTCGCTGCCATTGGAGGAATGGACTTCCAATAGTCTCTGTCATACCACTGTCTGTTGAGCTCTTCATAGGTCTTGCCCTGCTGCTCGATCCATGTGTAGTACTTGAGGTTGTGGACACGAAGTCTTTCGTAGTAGGTAAGCTCGAGTGCATCCTGGATGCTCTGGTGCAGAAGTGCTCCGCTGTGGACCTTTGCTGCTTCCATCTCTGTGAACTCGCCCTGCTTGGCTGTGAGCTCCTCGAGTCTTGACTTGTACATGATGGCTGAGTCTGTGCAGATGGTGAACAGGACATCGTCCTCTTCCATCTCATAGTACTTGGCCATCTTGATGGCTGACAATGTGTTGCCGATACCGGAGATGCCGAAGTACTGGAGGTCTTCGATCTGCTTGTCGGTAAGTCCGACAGACTCCTTGAGGTACTTGATACCAGCTGGCTCGTTGAAGAGTCTGTAGATATCCATACAATCCTGGTCGTCGATGGCACAGATCATGTCAGTGTTCTTGACGTTGTGGATCCATGGTACGTGCTTGTCGCCGATACCTTCGATTCTGTGGCCGCCGAAACCGTTTCTGAGAAGGGTTGGGCACTGCTTTGCTTCACCGGCTGCAATCTTGATGCCAGGGAAGGTGTCCTTGAGTCTGTCACCAGCTGCGAGTGTTCCGCCGCTACCTGTGGAGGAAGCATAACCGCGAACGTTCTCTGCCTTGACGCCGAGCTTCTCAAGAACCTCGATGATGGCTGCGCCAGTTACGGTATAGTGCCAGAGGTAGTTCTCGAACTGTTCGAACTGGTTGAAGATGACAATGTGCTTTCCGCGCTCTGCATCGAGCTCATGGCACTTGTCGAAGATCTCCTTGACGTTTGACTCACAACCAGGTGTTGCAATGACTTCACCAGCTACGGTCTTGAGCCAGTTGAATCTCTCTGCGGACATCTCTGCAGGAAGGATAGCGATGGACTGGCATCCGAGAAGTGCGCTGTTGTAGGCACCACCGCGGCAGTAGTTACCGGTAGATGGCCATACAGCCTGCTGGTTCTTTGCGTCGAAGTTTCCGGTTGCAAGTGCTGGAGCGAGACAGGAGTATGTGGCTCCGACCTTGTGTGCGCCGGTTGGGAAGTACTTTCCGACAAGGCAGAAGATTCTGGCCTTTACGCCTGTGAGCTGCTTTGGAACCTCAATGAAGTTGACTCCACCAAATCCGCCACCCTGCATGACTGGCTCGTTGTGCCATGTGATTCTGAAAAGGTTGACTGGATTGACATCCCAGAGACCTGTCTTGGCAAGCTTCTCTTTGATGGAAGCAGGAACTGTGGATGGATCGACCATCTGCTTGAATGTTGGAAGGATGATTCCCTTTTCCTTACAGAGCTGGACGTTTCTGGCTCTGACTTCAGGATTGACGTTAAGATTGATGAGCATTTATGTCCTCCGTTTTTGATTCCAAAATGGTAGGTCTTAGGACCTTACAGACCCATTATGTCATAGGTTCCTTTGCTTGTAAACAACTTTTTGACATTCAAATTTAGATAAATTGAAGTTTGGACTTTGCAAATTGAGTTTTCCATAGAATTGAAAGAAAGAAATTGAAAAAAATGTACAAAAGTCCAGAAGAGGGTGTATAATCACAGATGTAATTCCTTATATCTATAGCGTTGTCGTATCTGTTGCACTTTGTTGCAAAAACATTTGACAATGATGGGATATCGGTTAGAATTTAAAAAACGCCACAGGCAAAGGAGAATCTTTATGGGAGACAGAATGCGCCCTGTTCCTTTTGAGGAACTCATTGATAGGATCTTCTCAGAGTATCGTAATCATGGAACCATCTTCGGAATCCACAAAGAGGATTTCTATAAGACCAACGGAAAGCATGCCATCACGGTGTTCGGCCAGAAATGCGCCACTCCGCTTGGACCTGCAGCCGGTCCGCATACACAGCTTGCCCAAAACATCGTCAGCGCCTATATGGTTGGTGGAAGATTCATGGAGCTCAAGACTGTCCAGATCATGGATCATCTTGAGATCGCAAAGCCATGCATCGACGCCCGAGATGAGGGTCATAATGTAGAGTGGTCAACCGAGTACACGCTGGAAAAGGCCTATGATGAATACCTCAAGGCATGGTTCGCCATTCATCTCATCCAGGCCGCATTCTCCGGAAAGGTCGAAAGTCCGGACTTCATCTTCAACATGAGTGTCGGCTACAACCTGGATGGCATCAAACAGCCTAAGATGCAGACCTACATCGACAACATGATCGATGCCACAAAGAGCTCCCAGTTCGAGGACTACAAGGCAACCCTTAAATATATTATAGAACAGGGCAATCTCCTGGAAGGCTCTGACCTGGAAGGCAATGAGAAGGCTCTCAAGGGTCTTGAGCAGCGCATCAGCGCAAACATCTGCCCAAGTGTCACCATCTCCACCATGCACGGCTGCCCTCCAAAGGAGATTGAGGCCATCTGTTCCTACATGCTTACCGAAAAGCATCTGAACACCTTCGTCAAGCTCAACCCGACGCTTCTGGGCTATGACGAGGTTCGCAGAATCCTTGACCTCACAGGTTTTGACCACGTCGGTCTTAGGCGTGAAAGCTTTGAGCACGACCTGCAGTATACCGATGCTGTCGCTATGCTCCATCGCCTGGTTGACCTTGCCAAGAAAGAGGGACTGGGTTTTGGCGTTAAGCTTACAAACACTCTTGGTAACATCAATGATGGTTCTGTTCTTCCTGGTGATGAGAAGTACATGTCCGGAAGAGCTCTGCTTCCGATCTCCACAACCGTTGCAAGTCGCCTAAGCGATGAGTTTGACGGAAAGCTTCCTGTCTCCTATTCCGGTGGATGTACTATCTTCTCCGTGAAGGATCTGTTTGATACCGGTATCCGCCCAATCACAATGGCTACCGATATGCTCAAGCCAGGTGGATATGCCCGTATGGCACGCATGGCAGAGCTCTTGGACAAGGAAAGTAAGACCTGGAACAAGAAGGACATCGACCCTAAGGCCGTGAAGGCTTTGTCAGAAAACGCAAGAACCGCTGAGTACTCCCAGCGTGCATTCCGTGGCGAGAAGGCTGCCAAGGTGGATGACAAGCTTCCGATGTTCGACTGCTATGTCTCCCCATGTATGCAGGCTTGTCCGATCCATCAGCCGATTCCAGATTACATCGGACTGTTGGGTGACGGTCACTATGCCGAGGCTCTCAGACTCATCTATGAGACCAATGCACTTCCAAACATCACATGCAACATCTGTGACCACCAGTGTCAGTTCCACTGCGCCAGAATGGATTATGAAGGTGCCGTTCAGATTCGTGAGATGAAGAAGGTTGCCGTCGAGCAGGGTATGGAAGACTACCTGAAGACCTGGAAGGCTCCAGGTGCTCCAGCCGATGTCAAGGCTGTTGTCGTCGGTGCAGGTCCTGCCGGACTTTCCGCCGCCTATTTCCTTGCACGCTCAGGCTTTGACACAACAATCTACGAGAAGGCCGCAAACGCAGGTGGTGTCGTTGCAAACATCATCCCGAAGTTCCGAATCGATCCAAAGGCCATTCAGGCCGATATCGACCATGTCGCAGCACATGGTGTGAAGTTCCACTTCAACGCAAAGAGGGAGGAGGTCACTGTCAAGGCTCTCAAGGATGCCGGCTATGACTATATCTACTATGCTGTCGGAAGTGAGAAGGACAACAGAATCAACATCGACGGTGACCAGAGCAAGGTCGTTGGAGCCCTTGAGTTCCTCGAAGCCTTCAAGGCCGGAAATGCAGGTTCCATGGTAGGTGAGCATGTTGTTGTCACTGGTGGTGGAAACACTGCCATGGACAGCGCAAGAGCTGCCAAGAGAATCCCTGGCGTCAAGGATGTCAGCATCGTCTACCGCAGAAGCCAGAAGGAGATGCCAGCCGATCCTGAAGAGTTCAAGATGGCCCTTGAGGATGGCATTTCCTGCTACTTCCTCGCAAATCCGAAGAGCATGGCAGACGGAAAGCTCGTCTGTGCCAAGATGGCTCTCGGTGAGCCGGATGCCTCTGGAAGAAGACGCCCTGTCGAGACCTCTGAGACTCTGGTCCTCGATTGTGACACCCTTTTGACTGCAATCGGTGAGCACGCTGATTCCGAAGCCCTTACCTGGTATGGCATTCCAGTGACCGAAAAGGGTTGGCCAGTCGTGGATCCTGAGACCAATGAAAGCCCAGTTGAGAACGTCTATGCCATCGGTGATGTCCAAAGCGGCCCTTCCACCGTTGTCCGCTGTATCGCATCTGCTAGAAAGGCCGTTGAGGCAACCTTGGACAAGGTGCTCGACAGCCTCAAGGATGCAGAAGTCGCATCCGAGCAGGAAGAGGATTATGAGGAGATCTCTGAAGAGGTCACCGAGATTCCTGAGGACGAGGAGTATCTTGAGAAGGAAGAGGCCTTCTTCAAGGACATCCAGTTCCGAAAGACCCATCTTTGCACCGACTGCTCCAGTTGCAATGCCTGCAAGAACGTTGAACAGTTCGTCAAGCGTGAGGCTTCCCGCTGTATGGACTGCACCTACCTTTGCAACAAGTGTGTCGATGTCTGTCCGAACCGTGCCAACGTCGCAATCGACGTCCGATTCTCCGAGAATACAGACGATCCGTTCCAGATCCTTCACCTGGATGCCTTCTGTAACGAGTGTGGCAACTGCGCTGCCTTCTGTAACCACATGGGCCGCCCATATAAGGACAAGTTCACATTGTTCAGCCGCATGGATGACTTCGAGGACAGCACAAACAGCGGTTTCATCGTCGATGCCGACGGAATCCTTGTCCGTATCGATGGCGAGGTCAAGCAGTGTCGCATAGACGGTGACGGAAAGCTTATCGGTGATGTTCCAGGTATTGTCCGCGATATCATTGAGCAGGTGTTCATGAGTTATGATTATCTTCTTTCCAGAGTGGAGGAGTAAAACATGGTTACAGTAATCCGCAATACCAGAGTGATCCAGATGATGGAACCTGTTGAGGTTCTTGAAGGTGTGGACGTTGTCATAGAGGATGACAAAATCAAGGCTGTCGGCAAGAATGCAGCAGCTGAGGTTAAGGCTGACAAGACAATAGAGGGTGACGGCAAGACCGTCATCCCAGGCATGGTTTGCGGTCATCACCATTACTACAGTGGTCTCAGCCGCGCCATGCTGATCTCCGCAGGCCCTCAGACCGACCTCATCCAGATTCTCAAGGAGTGGTGGTGGCGTCTGGACCGTGCCTTGGATGAAGAGTCTCTGTATTACAGTTCTCTCATCTGCACACTCGATGCCATCAAAAACGGTACCACAACCTGTATTGACCATCACGAGAGCCCAAACTATATCGGCGGTAGCCTTTCCACCCTGTCCAAGGGTATGGAACAGTTCGGGCTTCGTGGAATCGTGGCCTACGGAATCACCGACCGCAACTACGGCATGAAGGAAATTCGTGACGGTGTACAGGAAGGCATCCGATTCGCCAAGGAGGTTGATGCCAGAAAAGCCCGCGGTGAGAACGTTCTGGTCGAGGCTATGGTGGGCGGACATGCTCCATTTACCATCCCGGAGGAGGGAATGGAACTTCTGGCTGATAGTGCCAAGCAGACCGGTCGTGGCATGCACCTGCATGTGGCAGAGGGCGAGTACGACAGCGTCTGGTCCCACCATTTCTACAACATGGATATCATGGACCGTCTGGACAAGCATGGACTTCTTTCCGACAAGACCCTTCTGGTGCATGGCATCTACCTGAACGAGCATGAGATTGACCTTCTGAACGAGCGTGGCTGCTTCTTTGCACACAACCCAAGAAGCAACATGAACAACCAGGTCGGATACTCCAAGTACCTGCCGAGAATCCGCAACCTCATCATGGGTACCGACGGATGCGGAAGCAACATGTTCGAGGAATGCAAAATCGCATTCTTCAAGAACCGCGATGCAAACGGACCGTTCTGGCCAGGTGACTACATGAGAGCTCTGACCAACGCAAACAGGTTCTTGGAAAAGTACTTTGTTGGTGATAGATTTGGTAGGGTCGAGTCCGGCTACAAGGCTGATCTCACCATCCTTTCCTATCAGAATCCGACTCCACTGGTAAAGGAGAATGCTGCAGGACACTTCATCTGGGGTATGAGCAGCAACAGCGTCGAATCTGTCCTGATCAACGGAAAGCTTGTCATGGAGAACCGCCAGTTCGACTTCGATGAGAAGGAGATCTATGCAAAGGCTGCAGAGTGTGCAAAGAGACTTTGGAATCGAACCGACGGACTGAGCGCCACAGGTACGAGCGGAATCGTACGCTAAGCGATAATGATGTAGAGCAGCCGCAGGAATCCTGCGGCTTGCGCATTTAAATAGAGCGATTGTTTGAGGAGAAACATAATGGTAACAGGTGACATTTCAAAAGCAATCAGACGAGTCGATGCAGTAGCCAAGTGTGAGGGTACTGTCAAATACGTCTCCGATTACACATTTGAGGATTGCCTTTGGGGACGTCTCGTACGTTCAAGCATCCCAAGGGGAATCATCAAGGCCATCCATGTTCCAGAGCTTCCTGAGGGATACCGATTCATCACCTACAAGGATATCCCTGAGGGCGGTCATAACTATCTTCACATGATAGCAACCGACTGGAAGTGCTTTGCGGAAAACGAAGTCCGCTATGTCGGTGAGACCATCGGAATCATCGTAGGACCGGACAAGACCACACTTGAGAACCTCAAGGAGCAGATTGTCATCGATTATGAGGCGCAGGAGGCAGCCATCTCCATTGAAGAGGGTCTTGCCTGCAAGGGTGGCGCCTTTGTGAATGACAACAACATCTTCTGCAGCCTGCAGCTGGATGTCGGCAATGTGGACGAGGCGTTCCAAAAGGCCGATAAGATCGTTGAGGAGACCTTTGAGACCGGTTACCAGGAGCACATCTATCTGGAAACCAATGGTGCCTGCTGCAAGCCGGAAGGCGATGGCTATGTCATCTATGCCTCGGCCCAGTGCCCATTCTATATCCGCAAGTCCATCGCTCCTCTTTTGGGTATCAGCCCAGAGCAGATCATTGTCCGACAGACCACAACCGGTGGTGCATTCGGCGGCAAGGAGCACTTCCCGGATGTCCTGTGCGGACCGCTTCTTGTGGCAGCCTATGTCATGAAGAAGGGCGTCAAGGTCATCTTTGACCGTGAAGAGGATATCGAGAATTCCGTCAAACGCCATCCGTCCCAGGTCAAGTTCAAGACCGCCTTGGACAAGGAAGGTAACATCATCGCCATGGATAGCCAGGTCTATTACAACGTCGGTGGATATCTTTCCTCCTCGTTTGTCGTCCTTCAGCGCGGATGTTTCCATGTGACAGGTTGCTACAGCTTCCCGAATATTCGCACCAAGGGCTTTGGTGTTGCAACCAATGCCTTCCCAAGCTGCGCATTCCGCGGCTTTGGTGCTCCTCAGACGCTGTTTGCCGTTGAGACCCACATGTGCCATATCGCAGAGATGCAGGGCCTGGATCCTCTGGAGTACAAGAAGCGCTATTTCATCAAACAGGGTGATACCACAAGTACAAACGGCAAGATCGTAGAGCGTGTCATGATTCCTGAAATGCTTGATCAGGTTCTCAAGGCATCGGACTACGAGAGAAAGGTCAAAGAGTACAAGTGGGGAAGCGGTAAGGGAATCGGAATCTCCTTCTACAACCATGGCGGAGCTTTCACCGGAAATGGTGAGCAGGCTCTGATCAAGGGCAAGTGCCGTCTGCACAAGTTCGCGGATGGCCACGTCGAGATCCTTTGTGGTCAGACGGAGATGGGACAGGGTTTCCACACCATCTTGCCTAAGATTGCCGCCCATGTGCTCGAGCTCCCGATTGAAAAGGTCATATTCCTGGATCCGGATACCTCCAGGGTTCCTGACTCAGGACCTACCGCCGCATCAAGATCGACCATGATCGTCGGAGAACTTGTCGAGCGTGCCGCCACCTTGATGAAGCCTCGCTATGACAAGGAAGAGGATTTTGTGGTCGAGACCCAGTATGAGCATCCAGAAGGCTATCCATGGGATCAGAGCACTTTCCAAGGCTATGCCTACCTCGGCTATGGATGGGGTGTCTGTGCGGTTGAGGTCGAGGTTGACCCATGTACCGCAGAAGTTACCACCAAGGGAATCTGGTCCAGCCACGATTGTGGCCATCTGATTGATGAGAGAATCGTCCATGGCCAGGTGAACGGCGGAATCCTGCAGGGTATCGGTTGGGCTTCCACCGAGGTCATGCAGAACGTCGATGGCCATTTCAAGCAGACTTCCATGAGTGACTACATTGTCCCGACTTCCATGGATTACCCGAAGCAGGGTGTGTATTTTGTCGAGAACCCATATGAGTGGGGACCTTTCGGCGCCAAGGGAATGGGCGAGCTGGTATTCAACGGAAGTGGTGCCGCATACATCGATGCCGTATCCAAGGCAATCGGAAAGAGAATCAGCAAGATTCCTCTACCAACAGAGGAAGTCATGAATTATATGCTCAAGGGACAGGACCTGAAGGAGGCTCTGTGATGGAAGCAAACATCAGTTTCAGACTTAACGGCGAGATGGTGAGCATCTCAACAGACCCACTCAGACGTCTTTTGGATGTCCTTCGTGAGGATCTTGGATGCATCGGAACAAAGGAAGGATGCAGCGAAGGCGAGTGTGGTGCCTGTTCCATACTTCTCAATGGCCATATGGTCACAAGCTGCATCATCCCTGTCGGCGCTGTTGACGGGCAGGACGTGATGACCATTGAAGGTGTCTCCAAGACCGAGGGTGGCAAGATCATCGTTCAGGCATTTGCCGACGGTGGTGCCGTCCAGTGCGGTTTCTGCATCCCTGGTATGGTCATTGCCGCATATTATCTGCTTTCCAACAATCCAAATCCTACCGAGGAAGAGATTCGCCTTGGCATCAGCGGAAACATTTGCCGCTGCACCGGTTATGACCTGGTTGTGGAAAGCATCAAGCTTGCTGCCCAGAGGGGAGGTGACGTATGGAAGAGATGAAGTGCTACATGCCAAAGACCCTCAAAGAGGCCCTTGAAATCAAGAGTCGCGTCGATGTCATCCCGATGGCTGGCGGAAGTGACCTCATGGTCTCCCATAAGAGAACCATCGGTCTCACCCCTGTGTTTGAAAAGCCTGTCATGATCATCCGAAACCTTCCGGAGCTCAAGAGAATCTACCTCAACGAGAAGGGTGAGTGCTGCATCGGTGCAGGCTGCACCAGTAGCGAGATCGCCAGTAACACACTGTGTCCATGGCATGTTCGCCAGGCAGCTTCCCGAATGGGAGCCATAGGACTTCGAAACAGTGCCACCATCGCCGGTAACATCGCAAATGCATCCCCAAAGGGTGATACTCCGGGTCCTCTGTATCTTCTGGATGCCAGAGTCAAGCTCCAGTCCGTCAACGGGGTGCGCGAGGTTCTGGTTTCAGACTTCATTGTCAAGTTCAGAACCATCGACCTCAGAGCCGACGAGCTGATTACCGAAATCATCGTCCCATATTCCGAGGACGACTTTGACTACATCTTCTGGCACAAGGTCGGAACAAGAAAGGCAAACGCCATCAGCAAAATCACCGTCAGCCAGGCCATTCGCTTTGAAGAAGACGGAAAGACCGTTGCCGACTATCGCGTATCTGCCACCGCTACCGGTTCCAAGACCAACCGCAGCCGCGATGTCGAGCGCCTTCTCATCGGAAAGGAGATCTCAAGCGACGTCATTGAAGCTGTCATCGCTGGTTTTGATCAGGTCATCTCCCCACGAGCCATGCCTGAGTTTAGACGTGAAGCCACAAGAAGAATGATTCGTCGTTTCCTTTCACAGGCTGCACTGCATCCTGCTGACAAGGTCATTGACACCTATGATGAATACCATGTGACAGGACAGCCTATCCCAAGAGGCTGACAGGAGACCAATATGGCAGAGAAACTGATCATCGCAACAACCATGGCTGAAGCCGCATCTCTTAAGAATTCCGACAGCGCATTTCTTGCCGGAGGTACCGAGATCAACAGACTTGGCTCCAGTGTTGCTGCCGCAACATTGGTAAGCATTGGACGAATTGAGGATCTGGATGGTATCTCCATCATCGAGGACCAGACTCCAGCATGTTCTCAGAGCGGATGCTCCAAGGAGGGCAAAATCCTCCGAATCGGTGCCATGTGCACCTTCCAGGATGTTGTTGAAAGTGATCTTGTTCCAGCCTATCTGAAGGAGGCCTGTCGTTTCATGGCCTCCAGAACCAAGAGAAACATGGCCACCATTGGTGGTAACGTCGCCCTGAAACGAGACGACTCCTATCTCTATCCGACCCTTTTGGCAGCTGGTGCAAAACTGCAGATGCTGGATCGGGACGGAAACACTGTGTACAAGTGCGCAAAGCGCTATCTGGAAAGCGGTGATCTGTATCGTGACAACCTCATTGTCGCCATTTTACTGCCACTGGATGCAGGCGTTGTCTGCTCCAAGCGCATTGCCAATACTGCCCAGAGCCATGCTGCTCTCACCGTCTCTGTTGGATGCAAGGACGGCAAGGTCCGTCTTGGCGCCGCCATCAAGAACACTGCACTGGTCTACATGGCAGAGCTTTCGGAAAAGCTTTCTTCCTGTGATATGGACGACAAGGAGATTCTTGACGCAGTATGCGCAAACAAGAGCCTTGTCTTTGAAAATGACATCTTCGGAAGTCCGGAGTATAAGAGATATCTTCTTTCCGTCATCATTTCAGACCTCGCAAAACAGGCCAAAGGAGGCAAGCGATGAGAATTGACTGCATCATCAACTCCAAGCACAGAAGCTTTGACATCGATCCTACCATGAAACTGAGGGACATGCTTCTGCTCAACGGCAACTTTGCGGTTCGTGACAGCGATGACTCGGAAGGCTTCTGCGGAAGTGACACCGTCCTGGTTGACGGAACCCCTGTTTTTGCAAACCTGGTTCTTGCCGGAGAGGTCAACGGCTGTGAGATCCGAACCCCAGATGGTCTTGGATCTTCCCAGCATCTTACCGTTGTCCAGCAGGCAATGATCGATGCCGGAATCGTACAGAGTGCCTACAACGCACCAGCTGCAGCCCTTCTTTTGACATGGCTTTTGGAGAACAACCCAAACCCATCCAAGGAGGATATCAAGGACGCCCTTTCCGGAATCTTCATCCGTGATGCCGGCTACGAGCACTATTACCTTGCCGTCAAGCTTGCTTTGGAGAGAATGCATAACGGCTCTTATGAAAGCCCAATCGCTCCTTCCTTCCGCCCAAATCTGGATGTCATCGGAAAGCCGGTGTCCAAGATTGACGGCCCACAGCTTGTCGCTGGAGAGCGAGCCTTTGTTGAGGACTTTGCCACACCGGATACCTGCTACATGGTTGTACTCAGAAGCCCGCACGCAAGTGCCTACATCAACAGCATTGATGATTCTGAGGCAAGAAAGGTGGAGGGTGTCGTAGAGATCCTTACCGCTTACAATACACCAGATACCCATTACATGCAGGCCGGTCAGGGAAATCCTGAGCCGTCCCCACATGACAGAAGACTGTTCAACCTCAAGGTTCGCCATGTCGGTGACCGCGTTGCCGCAGTCATTGCAGAGACCTTGGAGGCCGCAAAGGAAGCCTGTTCCCTGATCAAGGTGGACTATGAGGTGCTTCCTGCGGTGTTCACCGTAGAGGAGGCCATGGCTCCAGGTGCTCCGCTTGTCCATAACGGCGTCGTTGAGTACCGTGCAGGTGCTCCTGCCGATCTGGAGGAGTACAACAAGCTTGCTGGAGACCCAAGAGAGGGTAAGGTCGTTTACCAGTTCCCACTCAAGGCCGATATCCACAAAAACATCGCCGCCTCCAACAAGGGTGAGATCGGAAACGTCGATGAGGCATTTGCGAACTCCGATGCTGTCGTTGAGGCAACCTACCAGACCAGCCAGATCCAGCATACACCGCTTGAGACCCATATCTGCTTTGCACAGATGCAGGGCGGAAGGCTTGTGGTGCATGCCTCTACACAGGTTCCATACCATGTGCGAAGAATCGTCGGTTGGGTCACAGGACTTCCAGAAAATAAGATTCACGTCATCAAGACCCGTGTCGGTGGCGGTTACGGCTCCAAGCAGGATATCCTCATTGAGGACCTCACAGGCTATGCTGCCTATGTCACAGGCCGTCCGGTTCTGTGCCATAACACCCGTGAAGAGGAGTTTATCGCAAACTCCACAAGACATCCGATGCGCGTGCATGTGAAGATGTCCGGAAACAAGGATGGCAAGATCACCGGTATCTTCATGGAGGTCTGTGCCAACACAGGTCCTTATGGCAACCACTGTCTCACCGTTCCGATGAACAGCTGTTCCAAGACACTGCCTCTGTTCAAGTGCGACAACATGCGCTATGACCTGAAGGTCTATTACACCAATACACCACCTGCCGGTGCTTACCAGGGCTATGGTACCCCAAAGGGAACCTATGGCATCATGATGGCAATGGCAGAACTTGCCGACAAGCTTGGCATCGACTACAAGGACCTTGTCCTGAAGAACCATGTCGAGGAAGGCTACATGCTCGAGATCCTCAAGGGCTTGGGCGAAGGTCGTGAGGGTGCCGTCGTTCCTGTCGGTTCCTGTGGCCTTCATGAGGCAATCAAGACCGGTTGTGACATGATCGGTTGGGGTAAGAAGGAAATCTCCGAGGATCCTGACTGGAAGATCGGTAAGGGCTTTGCCATGATCATGCAGGGTTCAGGTCTTCCGGGTCTTGACCACGCAGAGGCCATTGCCAAGCTGGAAACTGACGGTACTGTGATCCTCAACAGCGGTGGAGCTGATATCGGAACAGGACTTGATACCATTTCGGCAAAGATCGTCGCAGAGGTGTTGAAGCTGCCGATGGATAAGATCACCGTCATCTCCGGTGATACGGATTCCTGTGCGTTCGATACCGGTGCCTATGCCTCATCCGGAACCTTCTTCAGTGGAAACGCCTCCCTGGTTGCCACCAACAACCTCAAGGATATGATTCTCAAGGAAGCTGCTTTCCAGATGGGTGAAAACGTTGAGGATCTCGATGTCAGAGCCCCAGGAGAGGTGTATTCCAAAAAGACGGAAAAGGCTCTTTCCTACTATGAATTGTCTCACACAGCCATCAGCGGAGAGGGGCACGGACAGATGATTGCACACGGTTCTTACGTAACAAAAGCATCTTCTGTTCCATATGGTGGACATTTTGCCCAAGTTGCTGTTAATATAAGAACTGGTGAAATCAAGGTTCAGAAGTTCTACGCCATCCAGGATGCCGGAACTCCTATCAACCCTGAGATTGCACTTTGCCAGATGTATGGTGCTGTGATGAAGTCCATTGGACATTCGTTGTACGAGGACATGAAGCTGGATGAGAAGGGTAACTGCCTTACCGCGAACATGACCGACTACGGTGCTCCTATGATCAGTGAGGCCCCTGAAGATTTCAAGGCTGTCCTCGTTGATGTCAATGATGCCTACGGCCCATTCGGTGCAAAGTCAATCTCTGAGATTGCCTGCAACGGAGCTGCACCTGCCATTGGAATCGCAATCCACGATGCCTGTGGTGTATGGCTCAGAAGCTGGCCTATGACACCTGAAAAGATTTTGAAGGCTCTCGGTAAGATCTGAGACTTAATCAATATATAACAACTGTTTCTCTACTTGTTCAGCCCTCTGCTCAGAGGGCTGAATTCTTATATTATTTTGTTGCGTTTTGTTGCAACATGGTTTAATCTATTGGTGTGAGAGAAGATTCTCTTACGTATCACTTCTGATTTTCTACGAATCATACACGGAGGATGTTATGGATTTTGCTGCTATCAAAAAGGCTGCACAGAACTACGGTGCTGACATGACCAAGTTCCTTAGGGACATGATTGCCATCCCATCAGAGAGCTGTGAGGAAAAGGGTGTCGTCTATAGAATCAAAGAGGAGATGGAGAAGCTTGGCTACGACAAGGTCGAGATTGACAAGCTTGGAAACGTCATCGGATGGATCGGCACAGGTGACAAGATCATTGCAATCGACTCCCATATCGATACCGTCGGAATCGGAAACATCAATAACTGGACAGCTGACCCATACAAGGGTTGGGAAGATGACAAGCAGATCTACGGTCGCGGCGGTTCTGACCAGGAAGGCGGAATGGCTTCTGCTACCTATGGCGCCAAGATCATGAAGGACCTCGGTCTTATCCCAGAGGGTTACAAGATCATGATCGTCGGTTCCGTCCAGGAAGAGGACTGTGACGGCATGTGCTGGCAGTCCATCGTCAACGAGTACTTCAATGGACCAGAAGATGCTGCCAAGCAGATCGAGTTCGTCATCTCCACAGAGCCAACCGATGGTGGTGTCTATCGTGGACATCGTGGAAGAATGGAAATTCGTGTTGATGTCCGTGGTGTTTCCTGCCATGGTTCAGCACCAGAGAGAGGCGACAACGCCATTCACAAGATGGCAGAGATCATCGAGAACGTCAGAGACCTCAATGAGAACAGCAAGGACGCTGAGATTGCAGGTCTTGAGAAGATGCTTGACCCGAAGTGGAACCCAGAGCACTATGAGGATGCTCGCTTCCTCGGTCGCGGAACCTGTACCACAAGCCAGATCTTCTATACATCTCCTTCCAGATGTGCAGTTGCAGACAGCTGCTCCATCTCCATTGACCGAAGAATGACAGCCGGTGAGACCTACAAGAGCTGTCTCAAGGAGATTGAGGACCTTCCAGCTTGCAGAAAGTACTCAAAGGACGTCAAGGTCAGCATGTATATGTACGACAGACCAGCATGGACAGGCCACGTCTATGAGACAGAGTGCTTCTTCCCGACATGGATCAACAAGGAAAGCGCACCACACGTCAAGGCTCTGGTCGATGCACACAAGGCTCTTTGGGGCGAATCCCGTATCTGGGCAGACGACAAGGCCAAGTCCACAAGAGAGGGCAGACCTCTTTGTGACAAGTGGACATTCTCCACAAACGGCGTCTCCATCCAGGGTCGCTATGGAATCCCTTGTGTCGGTTTCGGACCTGGTGCAGAGTCTCAGGCTCATGCTCCAAACGAGATTACATGGAAGCAGGACCTCGTGGTTTGTGCCGCACTGTATGCAGCAGTTCCAGGCCTTTACCAGCCAGGTGACAAGAAAGAGACAGCAACTTCATTCCGTCAGGAACTGACAGGAAATGACATCAAATAATAAGCAAGACACAGGAGAAATATTATGAGCAAAGCACTTGAACTTGCCAGACATCTTGAGACACTTCACATCAACAACATGTACAAAGACGACTTCTTCTGGACATGGGATAAGACCGATGATGAAATCGACGCCATCTTCACAGTCGCAGACGCACTGAGAGATCTTCGTGAGCACAACAAGAGCACAAGAATCTTCGATTCCGGTCTTGGAATCTCCATCTTCCGCGACAACTCCACAAGAACTCGTTTCTCATTCGCAAGCGCCTGTAACCTCCTCGGACTTGAGGAGCAGGTCCTTGATGAGAAGGTTTCCCAGATTGCACATGGTGAGACAGTTCGTGAGACAGCCAACATGGTTTCCTTCATGGCAGACGTCATCGGTATCCGAGACGATATGTTCATCGGCGAAGGCCACAAGTATCAGAAGACATTCATCGATGCCTGCGAGTATGGTTATCGCCACGGCATTCTCGAGCAGAGACCAACTTTGGTCAACCTCCAGTGCGATGTCGACCACCCAACACAGTGTATGGCAGATATGCTTCATGTCATCCATGAGTTCGGCGGTGTCGAGAACCTCAAGGGTAAGAAGGTTGCCATGACATGGGCCTACAGCCCATCTTACGGAAAGCCACTGAGCGTTCCACAGGGTGTCATCGGTCTGTTCACAAGATTCGGCATGAACGTCACACTGGCTCATCCAGAGGGATATGAGGTCATGCCAGAGGTCATCGAGATCGCTAAGAAGAATGCAGCTGCATCCGGTTGCGAGTTCAAGGTGACAAACAGCATGGACGAGGCATTCAAGGATGCTGATATCGTCTATCCAAAGAGCTGGGCTCCATTCGCAGCTATGGAAGAGAGAACAAAGCTCTACCAGAAGGGAGACCGAGAGGGTATCGCAGTTCTTGAGAAGAAGCTTCTTGCCCAGAACGCAGAGCACAAGGATTGGACATGTTCCGAAGAGAAGATGAAGCTCACAAAGGACGGCAAGGCTCTTTATCTGCACTGTCTGCCAGCTGACATCACAGGTCTTTCCTGTAAGGAAGGTGAGGTCGACAACTCCGTCTTTGATCGCTACCTCGATCCTCTGTACAAGCAGGCTTCCTACAAGCCATACGTTATTGCAGCTATGATTTTCATGGCTAAGGTCAAGGACCCAGTCAAGACTCTTATGGATCTTGATGCATCTGACAAGCACAGAAAGATCTATTGATCATTTGTATACTCACTTTGGCGGCTACTGGAAACGGTAGCCGCTTTTTTGTTCATAGCCTTCCCCTGTACCTTGGACCCGACAATTTTCACGAAAAAAAGGCATTTTTGTCGTATTTTTCAACAACGGAGCCCAAAATTTAAGAATTTTGTTGAAATGTCTTGATTCTCGCCCATTTCACAAAATGGTTTCGACAGTTCTCTGGTATATGGCTTATGAGTCGGGGTGTCTGACTCAAAGGAGCCATTATGAAAAGGTTTATCATTGTATTGTCGCTTGTGTCTCTTGTCCTTCTGTTTGCCGTATCCTGCAAGAACGATGCCTCAGGCCCTAGGGCAAGCCTTTCCATCCGCATCCAGGATGATACCCAAAGGACCATCATGCCAAATGCCGCGCTGATGGCAACACAGAAGTACAGCATTTCCGGATCTGGACCTTCTGGTGCATCATTTGGTCCGCTGATCTTTGGAGAAAGCAGCATTTCCATCAACGACATCGCCGTCGGAACTTGGAATATAACGGCAAAGGCCCTGAACGCCGAGAATAACGAACTGGCATCTGGAAGTGCAACGCTACAGATCCGAAAGGGCAGTAACGAGGGAACCATCGTGCTGGATACGGTCCCAGGTTATGGAAATCTGCAATTGGACATTGCATGGCCAACTGGGATTTCAGCAAAAGCAACGTTTTCCATTGATGTTCTGCTTGAGGACTCCTCTGGACATGTCGTGACAAAGAATACGACAGCCCGAACCTCTGACGGCCAATGCACCATCATGGCAAGCCTTTCCGCAGGCTCCCATATCCTAAACGTCAAAGCCAAGGACAGCGATGGCTCTGTCATAGCTGGAGCAACGGAAGCGGTAAGGATTGTCGCAAACACATGGTCGTTCGGAAATGTTGGACTGAAAGCCTCTTCAACGTCCACTTCATCCGAGCAGGATTTGGGCGGGCTTGCGTTGGTGATGGAAAACAGGGTTGGAACCCCTATGGGATACTACATTGATTACTATCCGAAAAATCCGGCAAAGGGTCAGCTGATGACACTGCAGTCCAAGGCTTCGGATCTGCCCTCTGGCGTGGACAGCTCAAAGCTGACATTCCAGTGGTACAAGGATGGGGTTGCCCAAAAGGATGGTATGGGAATGAACTATATCATTGTCACAGAACAAGGCTCCCACCGCTATGATGTTGTTGTGAAGAGCAATATGGAAGGCACCATGTGTAGCGCCTCTGTTCTGTTGACGTTGTGAAATTGCAACCAGATCAGAATCCTCGGAATGCCGTCAGCATGTCGCAGGTGTGCTTCTTGAGTTCCTGTGAGGAAAGTCCCAGCTCCTCTTCAAATCGAGAGTATTGGGACATGAGGATTCTTTCGTGTTCGGCTGCATCTGCCAGGGTGTAGTCCGTCTCCGGTACCAGGTGGCTGTTGACAGTGTATAGGTCTTTGGCAGAACCTCTGTAGCGTGGACCGATGGAAATCATCACACCAAGGCGAGAGAGCTGCTTTGCGGTTTCGATGGAACCCGTAAAGCCGTGCCAGAGAATGCTGTATGGTCGGAATTGGAGAGTTTTAAGAATGCGAAGCATAGGCTCTGTGGCACGTACACAGTGAAGGCTTACGCAGCGGTCTTTTGCAACTGCGAACTGCAAGATCTCTGTAAGGATCTTCTCTTGGTTTTCCATGCAAAGGATGTTTTCGAATCTGCGGTCCAGACCGACCTCTCCCACATGAAGTGCTGGGTTTTCAGCGAGGTCATCCATGAGTTTGATCTGGTTTAGCGGTGTCCATTTGTCTGGAAGAAGGCCCTCACATGTCAGAAGAGACTTTTCCTCTATGGTACCCGGCATGTCTGTGCAGCAGATGGAGTCTTCGGATGGCAAATGGGAGTGAAAGTCCAGCATGCCTTAAACGTTACCACATTATGATGCAATTGAAAACGGAGTTGTTTTGTGCTATTTGTAGTTAGTGAAATGAGAAGCAGAAAAGCATTATCCATGATTGCCATTCTCTTTGTCTTTGTTGCCATCTTGCCTGCCAAAGTGGCCTTTCGGCCTGAAGTGGACCTGACTTTTGGCGGTGCTTTCTGCTATCCGACAGCCGACTATCTCAAGCAGTATCCAGGCGACAGTTCCATTTCAAACCCACCAATTCGCACCTCTTGGTATTGGGCTGTTGATTTCAACCCTGCAGGTCTGTATGTGGAAGTCTCAGAGGACAGTGGAATCGGAATTGCAGTTGGGGTGTCCTATGCTGATACCAGCAGCTCCTTGACCTATGGTCTTAGCATGCTTAAGCCTTATGATGGTTTTGGTTTTGACGTTCATGCCTACTACCAATTGTCTGGCCTTATGACACTTGGTGCCAAATACCGCTACATGAATTGTCGATATACAAAAAGCCGAAATCACTTCCTCTCTCAGGATGTGGAGCTTGTGCCTTCCATCCATATGGCAGGAAACGAGTGTAGAATCTCTGTCTCATGCCCTGTAACCGCCTCCTTCAAAGCCGATGCCGTCACATTACGCGTAGGAATCGGATGTGCCATTGCCATGGATGTGCGTAGGAGGGTAGGCCGATGAAACGAATACTCCTTTTTTCACTGACTGTTCTTGTCTTGCTTCTGAGTTCTTGTGAGTTGTCCTTTGAAAGGCATCATCCTGCACCAGAGGTTGGTACCGTTAGAGTTGTCGTCTATGGAAATGACTATGTCTTCAATCCTTCTGTGTATCTGGGCTCTACCTATGTCGGAAAGGCAAACAAATTGCAGGGGACTGTGAACGATGCCGTTCAGATTGGCTACGCTCTGACAAGTCTTGCGCGAAAGGCGGATAGAAATGTTGAATGCACCTACCTTCTCGGCAGCAGTGACATGACAAGCCAAAAGGATGAGATTCTGGCATTCGATTCCAGTGCTGCTGTGTATCTGGATGCCTCTTTGCAGACGATGAAAGAGACACTTTCGGATATTTCCATGACAGCTTCACCAAACGACATGACCTTTGTGTTCTATGCAGGCCATGGATATGGCCAAACCACCACCGTTCCTTATAGTGAAGATGTGTCTGCGGCCTCCTTTCTTGTCTTCACCGATGTGGACCCCCATCAGTCTGTCCTGTGGTCGGCAAATGACTTTCTTGATGCAGTGAATGCCATCCCTGGGACAAAGGTCATTCTTGGCGATTTCTGCTATTCTGGTGCCCTTGTGAAACAAGGCAACGTTTCTGCCGGAGAAGATGAGTTTTCTGACATCACAATCCGAAGCCTCTTCAGAGAATATCGTGGCAAGGTTTGCGAAAATCCTTCCACGTTCTGTCTGACAGCCGCAAGATACAACGAGAAGTCCTATGAATCCAGCAAGGACATCTATCATCATGGCTATTTCACAAATGCTATTCTCAGGGCCATAGGGTGGAATGAAAAGGAAAAGTGTATTGGCGAAATCAAAGTGCTTGATGCAAAAGGGCGCCTCACATTGCTTAACCTTGCGAACTATGTGATACTGAATGACGGAAAGGCTGCCCAGACCCCTATGGTCAGTGGTGGCAGCAATGATATTGTACTATTTGCGTTTTAGGAGAACGATATGGATCAGAAGAAAAATGTCAAAGTTGATGTGGAGAAGATCTCAAAGTACGTCTATGCCACACTTTTCATCGCAGCTCAGGTCGTTGGACTTGTTCTTACCGTCATCGGACTTGTCACTGTTGTGAAAATGTCACAGCAGAAGTTTGGACTGACAAATCTGAAGCCTCTGTTCCAGATGATCTCAGGTATCGTCTTTGCCATCGTCGGTGTCATCCTCATTGGCGTCTCATACACCATCCGCTGGAAGCATAGAGTCATCAAGAGACTTGAGGCCATTGAGAAGGCTCTCAGTCTGCAGGAAGCAAAAGCCGCAGAAGACGAGGAGCCTTCCGTAGATGTCGCATCTTCCGAACCTGCTTCCGAACAGGAACAGTGAGCGGGCTCTTTTCAGGGAGGCATCATGCGAATCGCAATCTATGGTGCAGGTTCTTTGGGAACCGTTCTTGGTGCTTACATTGCAAAAAACGGTCCTTCAAGTTCTTTGGATCTTGGGGGTGGCGTAGAACTCTACAACAGGAACACAGCCCATATTGAGGCTCTTAGAGCTCATGGTGCCATCATCAACGGAGAGGTGGAATTCACGCAGCCTGTAAAGGCTTTTACCCCAGAGGAAATGGAAGGGGAGTTTGATTACATCTTTCTCATGACCAAGGTTCTGAATAACGAAGAGACTGCCAATTTCCTGAAGAGCCACCTCAAGGAAAGTGGCGCCATCGTTACAACCCAGAACGGACTTCCGGAGCCTGGCATTGCCAAGATTGTTGGTGCGGACCGAACCCTGGGCTGTACCATCGGATGGGGCGCTACTATGAAGGAACCTGGAACCAGTACTTTGACCTCCTCAAAGGAGCGTCTTTGCTGTGACCTTGGTGCCATCAGCAAAGATGGAAAGCGACACATTCCAACGGTAAAGGCGATCTTGGAACTGATGGGACCTGTGACGGTGAACGAGAATTTCATTGGCGCCCGATGGTCCAAATTGCTGATAAACTCTGCATTTTCTGGAATGTCTATCGTAATCGGAGATACATTCGGAGCTGTCTGTGACAACAGAAAGGCTCGTCGATGTGCACAGGCAATCATCAAGGAATGCATCGATGTGGCGTGTGCGCAGGGCATCAGAATCGAGCCTGTGCAGGGCAATGACATTGCAAAGCTTTTTGACTACCACAGTTTTCTCAAGAAGACAATCGCTTTCCTGATTATCCCGATTGCCATGAAGAGACATCGCGGAATCACTGCCAGCATGCTCATAGATTTCCGAAACGGAAAGCCTTGTGAAATCGATGCCATCGATGGTGTTGTGTGCAAGCAGGGCGATGAGGTCGGCATTGAGACCCCATTCTGTGATAAGGTTGTTGAAATCGTGCATGGATATGAGAAAGGCATCGGAAAGCCTTCCTATGAAAGTCTGAAAGCTTTCGATGCCCTTCTGAAATGATCTGAATTTGGCTGCTCTCAATTGTGAGCAGCACCGAATCTGGAGCCGAGCATTGTCTCGGCTTCTTCTTTTGAAATCTCGCCGTTGTTGAATCTGGACATGACCTGCACGTCCTTGTCTCTGAGTTTGTATGTCAGGCTCAGAAGCACGACGGCAATTGTGAATCCGATTGCTGGAAGCAGGCAGAAGACGCCCCAGACTCCCTTGTCAACACCAGCTGGCTGGATGGCATTTTCGCCTTCGACGAAACCGAAGATTGCCAGGGCCCCGAGAGCGACGGAGTTCACAAGAGCGTTCTTGAGTTTCGCTGTGAAGCACTGAAGCGCAAATGTGATTCCTGCTGCACGAGTTCCGGACTTGTAGGTTCCATACTCAACAGTATCTGCAATGAGCATGTAGATGATTACCTGGTAGAAGGCAAGGCCGACACACTTGAGCATAATGAAGATGATTGCTACCGGAAGGTTGCTGTAACCGACAAAGAATGTGACGACGTTTGCGACAAGAGAGAACAAAAGTCCTGCCAGAAGAACCTGGAACTTGTCCCATTTCTTGGAAAGGCTTGGGATGACTGCAGAAGATATGATGACAGAGACTGCAACACAGGCACTGACGATTGTGGCAACACTTTCCTTTCCGAAACAGATTCGTGCAAGGTAGATGGCAAGAATCTGCTCAACACTGGAAAGTCCAAGTACCAGAAGTGCAAGGAGGACGAATACCAGATATTTGTTGCTCTTGAGATAGGTGACCATCTGCTTGAAGGTTGGGGTCTCCTCGTCCTTGACGGTTTCACTATGGCGCTCCTTGATGTTGAACAGCATAGGAATCATCAGAACCACAGATACTGCTACGAACACAATGCTGGCCTTTGCCCATCCGAGCATAGGTCTGAGGGTTGGGATGAGAACGGTTGCGAGCATGGCACCAACCATGGACCAGAGCTTTCCGCCAGCAATGATCTTCGTTCGTTCCTGAACGTTGCTTGTCATGACAGTCGTCACGGCGAAGGCTGGAGCATCCAGAATGGTGTATGCCACATCAAACAGAAGGTAGGCGATGATGAACCAAGTAACCTTGACTGCCTCGGACATGGAAGGCGGAATGACGAAGATCGCAACGGTGGTAAGTCCTACAGCAGCCGTCCCGATGCGTACCCACGGCATGAATTTCTGACCGTTCTTGAAGTTGTGTCTATCAACGACATAACCGAAAATTGTGTCGTTCACAGCATCCCAGATTTTAGGGATGATGAGTATTGCAGCAGCTCTTGCTGCAGGAATTCCGATATCCGTCAGGTATGTGGAGATGTAGCCGATGAAGGCCCAAAGAATGTTCTGACCAAGAAAGAATGTACAGTAGGATCGGTGCTCAAGAGGTGAGGCAATATATCCTTCTCGATTCTTTTTTCCGCTCATGGAAGGTCCCTCCTTTTTTTGTCTATTTTGGATTCTATCATGTTTTTCCAAATCGTAAGAGTAAAATTTGGGAAAATGAACATCTCTTGTTACCATGAAAAGCGATGGCAGATGAGGCTGAAAAGCATGAAGATAAATTTCCTTTAGGGGTGAAAAGATGTCCTAAAAGGAGATCATATCGGACAATCTTTTTGCTATCATAGAAGATTGAGGCGTTAAAATATCTTTAGGTTCAGTTGTGAGAACCCTATGAAAAGGAACCTTCTTTTGCTTTGTGAGGACGACTTCCCATCTCTTTGGTGGCTGCTTTCATTTGGGCTTTTTGGGTTTGATGCATATAAATATATTTTATTATATTTTGTGACAAAGATTTTACATTTTCCGAAGAATGCGATAGAATAGGGCAAACTAATCATTTTTAGGTGGTTATCATGCTTAAGAAAAATTTGCTTTTTTTGGTAGTTCTTCTTGTTTCTGTTTGCTCGGTTTGCGCTTTCCAGTTCTCACCACTTGAGCAGACCTTCAACCCATCCGGTGATGGAACAATGAAGACCTATACAATCATCAACGACTCCGATGACCAGATTGCCATCAGCCTTTCCGTTCTCCAGAGAGATCAGGATGCCAATGGTAACGAGGTCAGATCCGATGCATCTTCCGAGTTCCTTATCAGTCCTTCCAAGATCATCGTCAATCCACAGTCCACCTATGTCGTAAAGGTTCAGTACAGAGGTTCCTCCACTGTCACAGTTGAGAAGGCATACAGACTCATGGCAGAGCAGGTTCCTTACTCTCTCGGTAAGAGCCAGACAACACAGAGTATGTTCAACTTCCTTTACGTCTATGCAACAAGCCTTTATGTAACCCCATCAGAAGAGGTCGTCAAGATTGACATCTCAGCTGTCAAGGCTCGTGTTGATGCAGAAGGCAACAAGGTGATGGACGTCACAATCCGCAACCGCGGAAATGTTCACCAGATCCTTCTTGATTCTGTTCTTACCGTTTCTGATGCAAATGGAAACAAGGTTGTCCTGAGCAATTCTGAGGATCTTGTTGGAATCGATTCCATCAACATTCTTGCAAGAAAGACGATCACTAAGACAATCGCATGGCCAGAGAAGCTTCCGTTCGTTGAGGGTGGCAGCTACACTGGTTCTCTTTCCTATTCAGACTAACTGAATTAAACTTCTTTTTTTAGATTTTCGGGGTAATCAAAGGTCTATCTATGGGCAAAAGAAAAGGCTTTAGATTTGTAATTTCAGCAGCTTTACTCTTTGTTATTGCGGTCATTGTGGTGATCCTTTTCCACACATGCTGCCAAGAGCATGAGCAGGCTGTAACCCCTGTAGTAATCGAACCTGTAGAACCAACACCTACTCAGATCATTGAGGTTCAGATTCCGGAACAGGCACCGGAGGAAGTTGAAGAAGAACCTGTCATTGAAATTCCTGAGGTCGTGGAGGAACTCGAGGAAGAGATTCCTGCAGAACCAGAACCAGTAGAAATCATCGAGATTGAGGAAGAGGTTCCAGAACCGGAGCCTATCCCAGAGCCAGAACCAGAACCGATTCCTGAGCCTGAGCCAATTGTTGAAATTGTCCCAGAACCAGAGCCAGAACCGATTCCTGAACCAGAGCCTGAGCCTGAGCCAATTGTTGAAATTGTCCCAGAACCAGAGCCAGAACCGATTCCTGAACCAGAACCAGAGGTTGTCGAAGAGATTCCTGTGGCACCAAGTGTCCCTGAAGCTCCAGATCTTGACTGGTTTGTCTCAACAGAGATTCTCAATACTACAGTTTATGATAATTTCTCATTTGGTGGTGAAATCGACTGGTCAGAATTCGTATTCAGTGATGAGGAGATTGCTCTCCCTGACGGAACCTACTATGCAACACTGTTTGTCAACGACAGTCCATATGGAGCCGTCCAGTTTGAGCAGATCGATTCTGTGCAGTATTTCAGCAAGGCAGATTTGGAAGTCGAACTGACAGGTACGCTTTCTGCTGATTACTTCTATATATTCTTCCAGGAAGAATCCGATACCTACACGCTTGAGTATCTTGAGAGCGTTGCTGAAGGCGTAAGCTATAACAGCTCAGATCTCGTGCTCAGTCTGTATTTCAACTCATCACAGGTCCCATTGCAGACCATCTCAATGGGTACTTCATCCTACTCAATGCTCAGACAGAACTATGACGTTGTCGGAAACGTTGTGCTTGAGCCTGCACATTTCTCACTGCAGAGCAACATCAGTGCGTTTGTGAATGCTCAGTACACAAATGATGCAATCCTCTCAAGCCTCAGTGCCTCCGTCAACTTCTCCAATACGTTCTCCTTCTGGAACATGACATTCGGACTTCCAGTTTCCATTTCCTACACAAAGAGTGCAGGTCTGTATCCTTCTATCGGAAACTGGTCCGGATACATTGATTTCCCGAACAACAATTTGAGACTTTCCTTCGGTAATGTCGGTAACTCTGGTTTCCGCAGCGGATCCCCATTTGGATTCACTCTGGAAAAGAACTACAGTTTCGGTACAGGTTCCGCCATGAATAACCAGTATGCGCAGACCATTACACTGGTTGAGGATTCCACAATCACAATCAAGGTCAATGGAAACGTCGTATACACAAAGACTCTCAGCCTTGGTGAGTACCGTCTGACAGACTTTGCATTCGTGCAGGGTTCCAATGACATTGAGGTTCTTATCCATCCTGTCGCAATGGGCAGCGATACAAGCAGTGATAAGGTTCAGAGATTCAACCAGAACTACGATACCTCCCTTGTCGCAAAGGGTGAGTCCACATGGAGACTTGGTGCAAGCATTCCTAAGAGCACACAGGTCTCTGGTTTCGGTTCTGAGCCTGAATTCGGTTTTGTCGTTCCAACTCTTCCTCAGTATTCCGGAATTACAGGCCTGTCTGCCAGAGAGAACGTCTATGATCTTGGCGCACTGAGTGTGTTCTGGGAACAGACGGTCGGTATCTCCCATGTGTACACACAGACACACTCCTTCTCCTTCATATATGAGCGCAACTCTGCTGCAGGAGAGGTCCCAGGTGACTATGCTGCAACATTCGGAGCGACGGTCTCCGGTACTTTGGCAACAAAGATCGGTACAACACGTGCTACCGTGAATGGACTGATCGATTCCGAGTCTCCGGCACGAAACAGCCTGTCCATCAATCTGTCCCAGAGCTTCTCAAATGCATACCTTAAGGCACTAAGCCTCTCTGGTTCCTATTCTATCAGCTCCGGCGTTCAGACCGTTTCTCTCAATACCGGTTACTCCTGGGCTCTGAAGTCTGCAAGACTCAGCGTTTCACTGAGTTCTTCCTATAAGTTCCAGACTTCTGGTCCTATCATCGCAAATCCTCTGACAGTCAATGGATCCTTGTCCTTGAGCACCACATTTGGAAGGAACACCTCCTTCTCGTTGAGCTCTTCCATCAACCAGGATCTGATGTTCTACGCAACTGCAAGCCTTGCATTCTCCATCGGCTCCAAGTCCAACGTGAACACATCGGTCTCCACAAACAATGGTTTAAGCTACATGGGTAATATCGGATGGTCTTATCGACCAAGCCAGACAAGCAGAAGCAGCTATCAGGTTTCCATGTCCAACATCAACTTCGCAAACCTCAGCAGCCATGTCCTGTCTGCATCCTGGTCAAGAAGCGGTGACATTGTCGGTATGTCTCTCCGAACACAGGCAAGCAACAACTACACTAGATTCTCTACAACCTTGTCTCTCAATACTGCACTTGCATTCGCTGATGGTGAGTTTGCAATGACCAACAGTCTCTATGGACCGTTCCTCATCATCTCCCCAGAAGGTAATCTCAAGAAATCTTCCATTTCTGTGTCCTCTGCAACTGAGTCTTCCTCAAAGTCAGCTATCAAGACATTCGGAAATGTCCTGCACTCCAAGCTCGGTATGTACAAGGGAAACAATGTTGCAGTCTATGCTTCCAACGGATCTCTGTTCTCATCCTCCGGTTCCTTCCTGTTCAAGATCACACCGGTTGCAAGACAGGGCTTCCTTGCCAGAATCCGCTTGGAATCCTCCATTGCCGTCTCTGGTGTCATCAAGAGATCTGACGATGAGGTCTATGATTCCTACTCATCACCAATCTATCGTGCACATATCAACGAAAATGGTGTTGATGTGGATTCCATGGAAATCGATTCCACATCGTACTTCTTCACAGATGTCGATGGAAGATTCATCCTCAGCGACCTCAAGCCTGGTGTCTACATGTTTGACCTTGAGGCCGATGGTCAGTGGTATGCCGCATTCTTCGAAGTTCCAAGCACGGATGAGGTTGGCTACGTTGCTCTGTATCAGGATTACGTTGCAAGTGGTCTCGCTGATGCTATGGACGTTACAGAGAAGTACAACATCAAGACCTTCGATGCTTCCTACGCGGGTTCCATCTATCTCGAGTTTGACAGATTCATCAGCGAAGCAGACTACTGGGATCTGTTGTTCTCCATCCAGGAAGCTGACAACGATTTCTTCGATGACATGTGGCTTTTGGACGATGAGGAACTGGATTCTGAGCAGTATCAGTTTGTCGAAAACTCTGCCCTGTAATGCTTGATGACGTACTTTGTGATTGCTGATATCCATTGTGTTGAGCTATTCAGGGCAATTGGAGTAGAGGGGCTTGTCTCCAGCTGTGAAGCAGATGCGAAAACGGCTGTGAAGCAGGCCCTTCTGCGTAATGATATTGGAACACTTCTTGTCTCAAAAAGCGTGTGTAATGCCGCATCTGTTGAGATCAGAGCCCATCAGGCGACAGGCCTTTTTCCTGCAATTGTCACATTGAATCGTTCATAACTGAAATCGATTTTGTTTTGAAAAATGAGAGGCTGCCTCAAAAGTCGTATGACTTTGTAGCAGCCTCTAGCAGTTTGATGGTAGTGTTGACTTTTCGCGTTATTTGCTTCAGTCCTCTTGGTCATCAACTGAATTGATCTTCACAAGAATCTTCTCAACTCTGCGTCCATCCATCTCCAGTACGCTGACGGCAATGTTTCTGAACTCAAAGCTTTCACCTGCAGTAGGGAAGTGTCCAAGCATCTCAACGGTCCAACCTCCTGCTGTTTCGCTTTCAGCCTCGAAACTGTCCTCATCAAAATTGACAAGCTCCAGGAATTCACCAATGGAAAGGTCTCCATCCACTTCGAATTCGGTATCGTTGTGCTTTACAACATCTGGTTCAATGATATCAGTCTCATCATAGATTTCACCGACAAGCTGCTCCAGAACGTCTTCCATGGAGATGACTCCAAGTGTTCCGCTGTATTCATCGGTCACAATAGCAAGGTGCTGTTTTGCGGCTTTGAGTGTGTTCAGGACCTTTGGAAGTTTCATGGTCTTATACACATAGCACGGTGGCATCAGAATGGATTTGAGGTCGAATGGACAGCTCTCTTCACCTTCGGTTGCCTCTGCGCTGAACAGGGCGTTTTCCTCATGCTCAGCAAGAACCTTATAGAACTTGTTCAGGTGGAGGATTCCAATGATGTTGTCCACGCTATCCTGGAAAACAGGGATTCTGGAGAACGGGGAGTTGTCGATAACAGAACGGATCTCCTGCCAGGTATCCTCAATATCAATGGCAAGAACATCAATTCTGGCAGTCATGACTTCAGATGCTGAAATCTCGGAGAAATCGATGGCAGCCTGCATGATGTTGGAATCATCCTCATCAATGATGCCTTCCTCTTCTGCGGTTTCAATGATGGACTGCAGTTCCTCAACGGACTCCTCGGCTTCCTCTTCATTGGAGGAATCTCCCTTGAGAAGTTTTGAAATGAGGTTCACAAGGCCTACAACAACCCAAATGACTGGGCGGAACACAACGGTGAGGATGCTGATGAAGGATGCTGCCTTCATGGAAAATCCTGTTGCATTCTTCTTTGCTGTGATTTTCGGAATGGTTTCGCCGAAGATAATGACGAGAACTGTGAGAATCACGGTGGAAAGCCAGGTGTAACTATCCGAGCCCATGACCAGAATCAGGAGAACGGAACTGAGTGAAGATGCTGCGATGTTTACCAGGTTGTTTCCGATGAGGATTGCGCTTAGTGCATTATCAAAATGCTCTGTGATGTGAAGGGCTTTTCTTGCCTTCTTCCAACCCTTTGATTTCTCTTCGCTGATGTTTTCAAGTCTCACGGTATTGCAAGATGAGAATGCCATTTCGGAAGCGGAGAAGAAAGCGGAAAGGCCAATACAGACTATGACGGCAATGGAAATGAGAAGAATGTTCATTCTGTCACCTCCTCATCCTTTTCGTCTTCAGGCACCGGAAGTACCTGGATCTTGACCTTTAGGATTCTGTTGTGCTGGATGTCATCAACGCTGACTTTGAGGTTATAGTAGTCAAAACCATCGCCATTCTTTGGAATCTCAGAGAACTGCTCATAGACCCATTCTCCGATGAGAAGGTTGGCAAGGTCCTTATCTTCGTCCTCCGGATCTTCAAAGTCGATGAAATCAAAGACATCACTGAGTGTCTGGTCGGATTCGCAGACGTAGGTGTCTTCACTGATCTTTGTGATAGGCTCCTTGACGATATCGCTTTCATCCCAGATCTCTCCGACAAGCTCTTCCAAAATGTCCTCAACTGTAACAATTCCCAGGGTTCCACCATAACTGTCAGTAATGACTGCCATGTTCAGCTTGCGCTTTGAAAGCTCTGGGAGCAGTTCATGGATCTCTGTGCTCTGGTGGGCATAATAGACCTTGTCCATGATGGACCTGAGATCCGGAGTAGTGCCGCTTTGCAGGTACAGCTTGAGGTACTTTCGGATCTGGACCATGCCGATGATGTTGTCGATAGACCCTTCGTAGATCGGTAGTCTGCTGTGAGTCTGCTTTCTAATCTGGGAAAGGATCTTTTCCGGATCATCATCGATATCGATGGCTGAAACGTCAACTCTTGGGGTAAGAATGCTTTCAACGGTGACATCACCGAACTCAAGGGCAGAGGAGATCAGATCACTCTGGTTCTCGTCAAGAGTGCCTTCCTCTACCATATCTTCGATAATGTCCTGAAGTTCGTCTTCCGTGACGGAAACCTCTTGATTTTCAGTCTTCTGCATTTTTGAGGCCGTTTGTCCAATCCATGTCAGGAATTTTGCAAATGGGGCTAGTACGGTCATGAAGACTGAGAGCAGTGGAGCACAGCGGAGGATGAGTTTTTCCGGATACTTTTTTGCAATGCTCTTTGGAAGCATTTCGCCTACAAAGAAAACCACGATTGTGGTTATGATTGTGGAAAGGGTTACCGCTGAAAGTCCCCAGCGTCTTGTGACATAGACGGTCACGATGGATGCTGTTGCGATATGCACGATGTTTGTGCAGATAAGCAGTGTTGTGATTGCAAGATCGAATTTGTCCAAAATGGACATGACCTTCTTGGCATTGGCATTGCCATGCTCAGAAGCTACTTTGATCTTGTTCTTGGAAACTGATGAGAGCGCAGTCTCAGTGATTGCAAAATAGGCTGCACTTAGCAGCAGAAGAATGACCCAGAATAAAGGGGGCTTACTACCATCATCCATAATGGACAAATATCTCCTTATAACCCAATTTGGGTTTTAATAGATATATAGATAACATAAGAGCATTGCATAGGTCAATAAAATAAGAAGCTGCAACCCGAAGGCTGCAGCTAACTATGTCAAATTGCCTTTTGGAAAATCATTCCTTGTATTCAATTCCCTTACCGAAGACCAGTGAGTCATATGTGCTCTGGACCTTTGCCCAGTTCTGGTCTCTGTCAAGGGCAACGCCTCTACCGACACCGGAAACGATAAGACCGACTTTCTTCTCCTCGAGCTGAGCACCGAACTCTCTGAGCAGTGCTGGAGCTGAACCTGGATCTGTGGAGCGGCCATCGAAGATGATATGTACGATGACATCGTTGAGTCCATGCTCTCGTGCCATGTCAAGAAGGGCAAGAGGGTAGTCGACAGAACCGTGAGAGGACTTCTTTGTAAGAAGTGCGAACAGATGAAGTGTTGTGCCACGCTTCTTGCAACCCTCGATGGTCTCGATGAAGACTGGGTTCTTCTCGAAGCTTCCGTCTTTCATGGCATTGTCAAGTCTGACGTCATCCTGGAGAACGACTCTACCGGAACCGAGGTTGATGTGTCCTGCCTCTGAGTTACCTGTCTTACCCTGTGCAAGGCCTACGAATGGGCCGGATGCCTCAAGGCATGCATACTCGCGTGTAGCAAGCAGGGAATCCCAGTATGGTGTGCACTCGGAGTAGATTGGGTTGTTCTGGTTGTGCTCTCCAAGTCCCCAGCCGTCGAGGATGAGAAGAAGAACCTTGGAGGTCTTCTCGAACTCGAAAAGAGGAGTTCCTGTCATCTCAGAAGGCTGAGCAACACCCATTGCCTTGAGGACTGTAGGAGCAACATCGCAGAGGGCACCGTCTTTCTTGACGAGCTTCATGCCTTCTCCGATACCGATACATGCGACCTGGTTGCAGGTGTGTGCCACATGTGCGCTGCCGTCTTCCTTGTGAAGAATCTCGATGTTACCGTGGTCAGCTGTGAGAAGGACTGTGTAACCGGCTGCAGTTGCATGCTCGATTGCCTGCTTGACATACTTGTCAACAGCAACAGTTGCCTTTTTCTTTGCCTCATCATTGGATGTGTGACCAATGACGTCTCCGTTGGCGAAGTTGGTGACGATGAAGTCATAGCCCTGATCGATGCCCTCGCAGAGTCTGTCAGCTACCTTTGGAAGGCTGAGCTCTGGGATCTGATCAAATGGAACTCCCTTTGGAGAAGGGATTCTGACATCGTCCTCACCTGCGAATGGAGTCTGGTTTCCACCGTTGAAGAAGAATGTGACGTGTGCATACTTCTCACTTTCTGCAAGGTGAAGCTGCTTCTTGCCTGCCTCAGAAACGACCTGAGCAAGAGTCTTCTGGACCTTTGCTGGTGCGAATGCGATTGGAAGGTAGGTGTACTTCTCGTTGTACATGGTGAGAATCACGAAATCCAGTGGGCTGATCTGCTCACGCTCGAAACCCTTGAAATTAGGATCTGTGAATGCGTCAGTGAGCTCGACCTCTCTTTCTCCACGTCTGCAGCAGAAGATGACACCATCGTTTGCCTTGACTGTTCCGACTGGCTTACCCTCTGCATCCATGAGGTTGAGTGGCTTGAGATGGTAATCCTGGTTTCCCTTTGTGTATTCGATTTCGACTGCTCTGGCGAGAGCGTCTCCACCAGCGAGTTTGTAGTTGCTCATTCCTTGATTCTCCTTTCTGCGTTCTCTGCATTCTCCGGGCAGAACTTACCGTCGCCTGGAAGAACGTCCAGAAGCTTGTCAAAACTGTCAATGATGCAGTTTGGTACGTTTTCTCTATCAACCTTGAGAGCAGGGGTTCCTGGATATTCGACAGCGATTGTACCTGCGAAACCGGTCTCCTTTGCTCCAATGATGTCTCTCTTGAGGTTGTCTCCAACAAAGACGCATTCCTCTGGTCTGAGGCCTGCTTCATCCAATGCCATATAATAGATGGCAGGATGTGGCTTTCTGAGCATTGTGATGGAAGACTGTTTGACGGAGCAGAACAGGTCTCTGATGCCGTCCTTGTCCAACCATTCATCAATCTCAACAGTACCTACGAGGTCACTGATGATACCGACCTTGTAGCCGCGCTTTCTCAGTTCCTTGACGGTCTCGATTCCGTTTGGAACAACGAGTCTTTCTCCCTTTGCCTTTCTCCAGCAGTAGGTGAGCTCAGTGGCATAGGACTCGATGTATGCCTTATCCAGTTCCGGACACATCCATCTGGACCAAAGGTACTTCTCTGGTGGTTCGCACATGTACTTGAGAACCCACTTGCGGTAGATGTCATATCTTGCCTCAAGGAATGCGTAGAAAGACTCAATGTCCATGTCTGTCTTGCAGATCTCTGCAATTCTTGCCTTTGCGGCATCTGAGAAAGGCTTGTTCTCTGTGACCTCTCTGAATGTTCCACCAAGGTCAGTGAATAGGGCTTTGATATTATCCATCATATGATTCTCCTCAGACCTTTCTGATCTTGTCCCATGCTACGTTTGGAGCCTTAGGGAAGAGTTCCTTGAGCTCTGCAAAGTCGAAGATGATGGCATCTGGACGATTCTCGTCTGTGATCTTCTCCTGAGCAAGCTTCTCTGGAGTGGTATAGAGGATGAACATGCCATAACCGGCTGCACGTGTTCCCTCGACATCTCTGTTGAGGTTGTCGCCAATGTAAACGCAGCGCTCTGGCTTGACTCCAAGCATCTTGCATGCCTTGTCGCTGATTCTTGGATCTGGCTTTCTGATTCCCTCAACACAGGAAAGGAGAACAGCACCGAAGTACTTCTCAAGGTCATCTTCCTTGAGCCATCTTGGAATCTCCTGGGATGTTACGAGGTTGCTGATGATACCGAGCTTGTAGCCGTTTTCGTACATGTCTCTGACAGACTGTGCGCCGTTTGGGGCTACGACTCTGCGGCCATCCTTGTTTCTGTACTCAATGGTCAGCTCAATGGCATTCTTGAGGATCAGGTCTCTTGGATATTCCGGTGCAAGCCACTTTGTCCAAAGCTCTTCTTCAGAAGCTTCCTTCATGGTCTTGAAACACCACTTGCGATAACCGACATAGCGGTAATCAAGGAACTCGCAGAACTCATCTGGAGTCATTGTTGTCTCACCGCACATCTCTGCGATCTTTCTTCTTGCTTCTGCCTCGAATTCGGCATCGCGTTCGACAAGACGGAGTGTTCCGCCGAGATCATAGAATATAGCATCAAATTCTCTGTTTTCCATATTTTATTCCTTAGTTGAGTGGTTTGAAGATCTCAAGAAGATCTGAGATGTTGTTGATTGTATAGTCAGGATGGAGAATGATCTCCTGTGGCTCCTTCTTGATGGTATCCGGCTCATCGATTCGGATCATCATGCCCCAGCCAGCGTCGCGTGTGCCCTGGACGTCTCTGATTGGGTTGTCTCCGATGTATGCACAGTTCTCAGGCTGCTTGTTGACGGAGCGGCATGCAAGGTGATAGATGGCAGGATCCGGCTTTCGGATTCTGACCTTGGAGGAGAGCAGCACTGCCTTGAAGTAGTGTGCGACACCATCCTCGACCATCCAGTCTGGAATCTCTGTCTCTGTGATTGTGTTTGCAATGATACCCATTGTGTATCCTCTGCGGTCAAGCTCGATGATGGTTGACTTCACATCAGGTCTTGGGACACGGCGTCCGTCGTGGTCTCTCCAAAGTCTTGTGAGTCTGCCTGCATTTGCACAGATGAGCTCCGGATCATAGTCAGGAAGAAGGTGCTGGCTCCAAAGCTCCATCTCACCGGCATCGATGAGGGTTGTCTTTGCCATCTTTCTGTACTTCTTCCAGTTGGCCTCGAGCTTCTCAAAGAAAACGTCATGTGGCTCTGTTGTCTTGACGAGCTCCATGAGTTCCTTCTCGGCCTTGTCGATGAATTCCTGATCAGGAACAACGATTCTAAGTGTGTTTCCTACGTCAAAGAAAATGGTGTCAATCATGTTTTACCTTCCTGTCCTTTTGTTGAAGTCCGAGATAATACCTGGGATCTCCTCTAGTTTGTCAATTGTGTAATCCGGTTTTGGTGCATCCGGTCCCTGGAATGCCACATCCCTATGGGCAACGGATGGGTTGTTGATCTTGATGATCATGGCAAGTTCTGCGTTCCTTGCTCCAAGAACGTCTCGGGAGATTGTGTCGCCTACATAGCAAGTCGTCTCCTTTGTTGAGCCGATTCGCTTCATTGCGTAGTTGAAAACCTCTGGATCCGGTTTTCTGATTCCGCTTTCGCAGGATGTGACGATATCCTGGAAATAGTGGTCGACTCCATACTCGCGAAGAATATGTGGGACGAATGTTCTGGAGATGATGTTTGAGATGACACCGATCTTCAGTCCCATATCAGTCAGGCTCTGAAGCATCGGCTTGAGGCCTGGTCTCTGCTGGTTGTTGATGCGAACATAGTCATGGCAGAAGGAAAGCTCTTCGGCGATAGGGGCGAGAACCTCTTCTCCCAGATGGTATTCCTTCAGATAGAACTCATTCCAGATCTTCACATTCGGAAGCTCCCGTCTGTTGCGCTCTCCCCAGTGCTTGTATTCCTCTGAATTCTCATGAAGATCGACGGCAAGCTTTTCGGCAGGGGTGTCAATGATGATTCCATGCTCAGCAAGGCGGTCAATCAGATAATGGGCATGTTTGACAGCTCTCTCCGGACTGTTTTTGGCAGTAAGCAGAGTTCCTCCTATGTCAAACAGTACTGTATCAATCATGCAATTGCTCCTAAATTGTTTTCGAAAACGTTTGCGTACATTTGGATTGTAAACGAGGGTACATGCTTTGTCAACGAAATATCGGAAAACAATCGGGCATCTTTATTTTGCAGTCGCCTGCCTAATTCTTCTATTATTTATTATTTTATTATCTTTGTTGACAACTGGCCGATACGACCCTTAAAATGCTTTGTAAACGTTTTCAATTTTAAAATAGGGAAGTGTTCGTGGAAAAGGTAACAATCAAAGATATCGCAAAGGTCGCCAATGTCTCTTATGCAACCGTCTCAAGAGCCCTGTCTGGCAGCTCCGAAATCGGAGAGGCTACAAGGGATCGGATTCTCAAGATCTGTGATGAGATGAAATACATTCCAGACTCCGTTGCCAGATCCATGGTCAAACGAAGAACCAATATCCTTGGTCTTGTCACTGCCAGCATCAACAATCCGTTCATGAGTGAACTCATTGAGGAGATTGAAATCACAGCAAGAGAGCATGGTTACAACCTTATGGTCTGTAACTCCTCCTATGATGTGGAGCTTGAGAAGCGACAGTTCTCACTTCTTCTGGGCAGAAGGGTGGATGGAATCATCATCATTCCAGTCGGCCATGACACTTCGGCAAGCCTTTCCCAGTACTCCAGCGATATCCCAACCGTCTATGTCAGTGAGAGTCTTCAGGATACCAACGACCACTATGTGTCCATTGACAATGTCGTCGGCGGAAAAATCGGTATCGAGTATCTGAAGGCAAAGGGCCATGAGAAGGTCCTGTATCTTGGCCGCCGACCTGGAAGCGTTACCCATAAGCTCCGTTCAGAAGGAGCCATTGAGGCAAGTGCCTCTCTTGGTGTCAGACTCCAGTTCCAGGATAACGAAGAGGGCGGAAAGAGTTCCAGCCAGGTAGGATACCAGCTTGCAAAAAAGTATTTTGAGAACCCTTCCGACAACACGGCCATCTTCTGTGCATCCGATGCTCTCGCCATCGGTGTCATGCAGGCTGCAGACGAGAAGGGCATCCGAATCCCTGAGGATATCTCCATCCTGGGATTTGATAACATCACATTCTCAAGCCTTCCTCGAATCGGTCTTACCACAGTGGCCCAGCGAAAGAAGGATATGGCCGAAGCGGCCGTGAAGATGATCCTTGATATGATCCAGGGATCGGAAGAAGATATGAAAAACCAGATTCTCAGTCCTGTCCTTGTGGAAAGGACATCGTGCCGGGAAGTCTGATAAGCAACAAACAATAGAAAAAGGAGGGGACTATGCGATTTGATACTATGATCATCGGACAGGTCTGTCTGGATACCAATACCGATTTCGACGGTAGAACAGAGCATTGCTATGGTGGTGCGGTTCTGTATTCCGGTCACGCCGCGAATTCAATCGGCAAGAAAGTCGCTGTTGTACCAAAGGGAAACCCTGCATCCACAGATGCAGAGGATGCATTCAAGGGAAGCGGAATCACCGTTTTTGCAAGAGACAGTGAGAAAAGCACTCTCATGGAGAACGTCTACTTTACAGCAGACCGTGAGCGAAGACGCTCCCGATGCCTTGCTGTCATCGATCCGTACACACCAGCAGACATTCCGGATGTCGAGACCAATGTCTATCATCTGGCAGGCCTTTGTGCTGGTGATATCAGCACCGACCTCATCGTTGAGCTGGCTAAGCGTGGCGATGTGGCTATGGACATCCAGTGCATGCTCCGCCATGTCGAGCCTGACCAGACACTCAAACTGCATGACTGGCCAGAGAAGACTGAGTATCTGAAGTACATCCGCTATCTGAAGACCGATGCTGCAGAGGCCGAGGTTCTCACAGGCCTGACAGACAGGGAAGAGGCTGCCAAACTCATGTACAGCTGGGGTGCCAAGGAGATCGTGATCACCCACAACACAGAGGTCATCGCCTACGACGGAAAGCAGATCTATCGTGCTCCTCTGAAGCCGAGAAGCCTCACAGGCCGAACCGGAAGAGGTGACACAACCTTTGCTGGCTACATCACAGAGCGCCAGAGCTGCTCCATTCAGGAGGCACTGACCTTCTCCGCAGCTCTTGTTTCACTGAAGATGGAGACTCCGGGTCCATTCAAGGGTACCCGCAAAGATGTCCTAGACTACATAAAAACTTTTTATTGACAGTTAACAGAAGCAACGTTTAAGGTTAATACGTAATACTGAAAACGTTTGCGCTACAGATTTACCAAAAAAACGCTCTGTTTCTTTGGTAATTTGTCCAAAACACACACAAAGGAGTAACCTATGATTAAAGCAGTAATGTTTGACATGGGCGGAACAATAGAGGATCTCTACACCTGTGAAAGAAACGAGAAGGCTACAGCTCTCGCATTGGATAAGATTCTCAAATCTCATGACATCACAACACCATATGGTGCTGAAGAGCTCTGGGCCATTGTCGGACCGCAGCTTCTAGCCTACAAGAAACAGTCTGAAAAGACCATGATGGAGCTCAAGCCGGAAGAGATCTGGCCTGACTATGCATTCAAGGGCATCGAAGTTGACCGACAGAAGCTCATCGACTGCAGTGAAGAGATCGCTGCCATGTGGGAGGTCACAAACTTCGACAGAAAGCTTCGACCACATGTCAAGGAGATGCTCGAGGGTCTCAAGGAACTTGGACTTTATGTTGCTGCCGTCAGCAACACAGGAAGCCTTTTCGAGGTTTTCGACATTCTCAAGGAGTACGGTATCAGACAGTATTTCGATGATGTCACACTTTCAAGCCTCATCGGCTACCGAAAGCCACATCCAAATATCTTCAAGGTTGCAATCGCCCAGTCCGGTTTCGAGCCAGAGGAGTGTGCTTTCGTCGGAGATACACTCTCTCGAGACGTTGTCGGTCCAAGAAAGGTCGGTTACGGAAAGGTCTTCAAGATCAATTCCTTCCTTTCACCTCTCAAGGACATCGGCAAGTTCGATGTCGCTCCGGACTATGAGATCACAGATATCTATGAGGTCTATGAGATCCTCAAGAAAGAATTAGGCAAATAAACAAACAAACAATAGGGGAGGAGAAATGTCAGTTTCTTCAGTTAAAGAGCTGAGAAAGAACAGAAAGTTCTCTTGGGAAAGGGTAAAGAACCAGTTTCTGAATCTTGTCGGAAACCCGTTCAATGTTATCGTTTTCTTCACATTGATCATTCTTTTCGCTCTCATCATCATTCCACTTCTTTCAATGGTGCAGAACACCTTTGTTGTCGCCAAAGCCGAGCTCAGAAGTATTCCTGGTGCAAAGATCGGTGACTACACGCTGTACTACTGGAAGTATCTGTTGGCTAGCCCTCTTACAGAAACCATTTTCTGGGAGCCGCTTCTTCACTCTTTGATCATCGGTTTCTTCACAACCGTGATCTCTGTTCCACTTGGATCTCTCATCGCATGGTTGATGGTCAGAACTGATATCCCTGGTAAGGGAGTTCTCAGTGCAATGATCCTCATCCCATACATGATTCCATCCTGGTGTAAGGCTCTTTCCTGGCTGTCGGTCTTCCGAAACCAGCTCAGTGGAAGCTATGGTCTTCTCACAGGTCATGGAATCCCGGTCCCTGACTGGCTGGCCTATGGTCCTTTTGCCATCATCATCGTCATGTGCATGCACTACTATGCATTCGCATACATCATGGTCAGCGGATCTCTCAGATCCATCAACTCCGAGCTTGAGGAGATGGGTGAGATCCAGGGTGCAACAAAGTTCCAGATTCTCAAGAGCATCACTCTTCCTCTGGTTCTTCCTGCATTCCTTTCTGCAACCATCATGACAATCTCCAAGTCCATCGGTACCTATGGTGTTGCCGCTAACCTTGGAAACAGAATCAACTACTACGTTCTCGCAACAAGAATGAAGGAGTTCATCAACGACACACCTAAGGGCGTCGGTTATGCCATGAGTATTCTGATGATCATCCTGGCCAGCGGATCCATCTTCGCCAACCAGAAGCTCATCGGTACCAGAAAGTCCTATGCAACAATCGGTGGAAAGGGAACCAGAAGCAACCTCATTCCTCTCGGAAAGGCAAAGGTTCCTATGATGATCTTCCTCATTGTCTTCCTGTTCTTCTCCATGTTCATGCCACTGTTCGTCCTGATCATGGAAAGCTTCCAGATTGTTCCAGGTAAGGGCTATGGTCTGAGCAACCTGTCCTTCTATGCATGGTTCGGAAGAATCGAGAACGCACCGAACCCAGCATTCGCACAGAATGGTCTTTTCGCCAACTCTGAGTTCGCAAGAGCTGCATGGAACACCATCAAGCTTTCTATCCTCGGATCCCTGATCACAGCAATCTTCGGTCAGTTCTTCGGCTACGTCACAACACGTGGAAGAGGTAAGTGGTACGGAAAAGCAACAGAGCAGATGATCTTCATCCCATACCTTATGCCAGGTGTCGCTTTCGCTGCTGTCTACTTCTCCATGTTCAGCAAGCCAAGACTTGGTGGATTGATTCCATCTCTGTATGGAACATTCGCGCTGATTCTGCTGGTATCCATCGTCAAGCACTTCCCGTTCGCAAGCCGTTCAGGTTCTTCCAACATGATGCAGATCAGCACAGAGCTTGAAGAGGCTGCAGACCTCGCAGGTGCTAGCTTCTGGAAGAGAATCGCCAAGATTGTCATTCCTTTGGCAAAGGGCGGATTCGTATCAGGATTCCTGCTTTCCTTCATCAGTATCGCCAAAGAGCTCGACCTGATCGCTCTTCTGATGACACCAGCAAACTACACACTGTCGTTCCTCTCTTTCGACTATTCAAAGGAGGCAATGCCACAGGTTGCCGATGCAATCTGTATCGTAATCATCGTATTCATCCTTGTCTGTAACAAGCTCGCCGGTAAGCTCGGTGGAGATGTTAGTAAGAGCATGTGATCGGAGGTAAACCATGAGCAGAATCGTTTTAAGCCATATTGATAAATTCTACGGAGATAGCCATGTTCTCAAGGATATCAACCTTGAGATCGAAGATGGCTCATTCATGACACTTCTCGGCCCATCCGGCTGTGGAAAGACAACAACACTCAGAGTCATCTCTGGACTTGAGAAGCCACAGGGTGGTGTTCTCACCATGGATGACAGAACCATCATTGATGCAGACAAGGCATTCTTTGAAGAGCCATCCAAGCGTGGTTTGAACCTGGTTTTCCAGAGCTACGCACTGTGGCCACATATGACCGTTTTCGAGAACGTCGCTTTCGGACTCAAGATCAAGAAGATGAAGAAGGAAGAGATTGAGACAACTGTCATGAAGTCCCTTGAGACCATGAGAATCGCAGAGTACCGCGATCGCTATCCAAGTGAGCTCTCCGGTGGTCAGCAGCAGCGTGTCGCTATTGCAAGAGCAATTGCATCAAGCCCAAAGCTTCTGCTTCTCGATGAGCCTCTTTCCAACCTCGATGCCAGACTTAGAATTGACATGAGAGCTGAGCTCAAGAGACTCCACAAGGAGACAGGAACAACCATCGTCTACGTCACACACGACCAGGTCGAGGCTCTGACAATGTCCACAAAGATCGCTCTGTTCAAGAAGGGTGAGATCTCTCAGGTTGCAACTCCACTGGAGATCTATACAAACCCAATCGACCTTGAGGCTGCAGACTTCATCGGAAACCCAAGAATCAACTTCATTGATGGTAAGGCAACTTTCGATGGTGAGACACTCAAGATCAAGAGCCCAATCGGTGACTACGAGTTCGGCAAGGAAAAGATGAAGCTGGATGAGGAAGCTCCACTGAATCAGGAGTTCGATGTCGTCATTGGTCTCAGACCAGAGCTTGTTGACATCTATACTGAGGATCCTCAGCACAAGAACACCATCACTGCTGAAGTCTATGCTTCACAGCCAGCAGGTTCTGAGTCTTTGGTCACTCTCACCGTCAACGGAATTGAGTTCCTTGCAAAGCAGATCGGTCTTGTCGACTATGACATGAACCAGAAAGTCTGGGTAGTCATGCATCCATCCAGAATGAATGTTTATAATAAAACTACCGGTAGACTGATCAAGTATGCTAAAGTTAAGCATAAGGCTGGATCAGACGTCTGATTCTGAAACGTTACAAAGGAGAAAAGTATGAAACTTAGTAAGGTTCTTATCGCAGCATTGGTCATGATGCTTGTCTTCTCTTGCGCCGTATTCGCAAATGGAGACGATGAGAAGAAGGGTGGAAAGGTCGATTCTTCCATTGACTATGATTCTCTTTCCATGGCAGAGCTCTATGAGCTTGCAAAGAAAGAAGGCGGAAAGATTGAGGTCTATGCAACAACAACTGATGCATCCACCGCAATCAAGAAGTTCCAGAAGGTCTATCCTGAAATCGCTATCGAGTACATTTCATGTGACAACAACACTGTTGCATCCAAGATTGAGATGGAGTGTGATACAGGAAACGTGAACGCTGATGTCATGCAGGTCAAGGACAACAGCGGTGAGATCTATCATGAGTTGGTTCTCTATGATTATCTTTCCCTGTACTATCCAAAGGCTGTCACCGATCACATCGATCCAACCCTTCTTGAGTTCGGTCTTCCACTGTATGCCACATACAACCCATGGTACTACAACACAAAGATGTATCCAAACGGCGCTCCAATCAAGAGCTGGTGGGATATTGTAGAAGGTTATGATGTTGAGACTGGTTCCTACTATGACAAGAATGGTGTGAACCACCAGTTCTGGACCATCTATACAAAGGACATCACCGGTCCTTCCTATGCATCACTTTGGGCTCAGATGATCCTGGATGGTGAAAAGCTTGCTGCCCAGTACAAGGCACAGTATGGCAAGGATGTTGAGATCACCTATACCGGTAAGCTCAAGAATGCTGCTGGTATCATGGAACTGCCAGAGAACAACGCTGGTGTTGAGCTGTTCTACCGCTTCTCCCAGATGCGCATGACAGAGCTTGATGATGGTGATGGTGTCGTTGATGCTGTTGACCAGTCCATCAATGGACCAACTCTCGGCCTCACATCCGCAAGTAAGCTTGACAACGCTGACATGGGCATGAACATCGCTTGGGTCACAGGTCTTCAGCCTTACACAGCATTCCAGGCATGTAGCTACTCCTACCTCGTAGAGGGTAGTGACAACCCAGCTGGTGCTCGTCTTTACATCATGTTCTGCATGGGTGGTGAAGATGGTCAGAGCGGATGTTACACAGCATTCGACAAGAGAGGAACATGGTCAGTTCGTGACGACGTTGTCTACACAAAGACATACTGCGACATGGAGACTGTTAACCTCACAGCTCCAGACTTCGATGGAATCTATAACATCTATCCAGATGTCAAGGCTTACTGGACATACTGGAGAAGCCTCGCAAAGAAGTAAGGTCTGAGTGATGGCAAAAAAGGAGAAGAGTGCATTTTCCAGAAAGGTCGATGAGATCTGTAGAGTTGTCTTTCTGACGGAGGAAGGTAGACCAAAGAGTACGCTTTTGGTCTACTCCTTCAGCCTTGCACTTCTGTTCATCGCCGTCTACATGATTTCCTACGTATTTCTTGTAGACGTCATCGAAAGGATGCTTGCAAACTCCAGTGTTGTGATCAGGAACATCTTTGAGTACCTGGTTCCTGGAATCCTTGTAAGCATCCCTTGTGTGGCCCTTTCCTATCTTTGCAAGAAGAAGATGAACATGGTTGCGGCTGCCTATTCCTGGATGGATCTGATTGTGATTTTGGCATTCTTCGGAATGACCTTCACAGCAGATAAGTCCGATTGGGCAACAGAGTATTCACTTTTTCTGATGATTGTAGGAATTCCTATGCTGGTTTCCGCAATCAGTGGTACAATAGGGGCACAGATCATCTACAGAAAGAGGGTTGCTGCCCTCGAAAAGAAAAAGGTCAGTTCCCTGCATAGCGCAGGTTGAGGATACTGAAAAAAAGGAGAAAAAAATGAAGAAGAGAGTATTGGTCATTCTTATGGCTCTTATCGTTGCTGCATGTGCAGTTCTCACAAGTTGCCAGAGCGCAAAGGCTCCTGAGCAGGTCTGCCTTGGTCTTGAGCTCAAGAACAAGACTGGTAAGGTTGTTACAGAGATGTACATCTATGAGACTGGTGCTGCTGACAAGGGTGCTAACATCATCGCTGCTCAGGTTGCTCTGATTCCAGATGGAAAGTGGCAGTCCGGTAAGGGCGGTGTCTACCTCTATGGTTTCGTCGTTCGCCCACTCGCAGAGTCCTACGAGCTCGAGATGGTCTTCGAGGATGGCACAAACCTCGTTGTCCCTGGCATGGAGCTTCTCAAGCCAAACAGCGATGGATTCCTTCCTAACGAGATTTCCATCAAGGACGCTGTTGACCCAGACCAGGCAAAGATCGAGTACGATGACGATGCAGAGGTTATCGGTTACATCAACGCAGCTATCGAAGCTGGTGTTGCTCTTGACCAGATCTGATTCTGATATGTCAATGGAGGCTCTCAATCGAGAGCCTCTTTTATTTGTCCACAGATGTCAATAGACATTTTCAACTAAATACAGGCCGCGATT
>JAKSPE010000008.1 GCA_024405015.1 Sphaerochaetaceae bacterium | reverse complement strand
CGCCAAGTCTTTTTTTTGCACTTTTCACAGCCTGGCCTCGCCGGGCTTTCTTTTTTTTGTTTTCCACGGAAAGTTCGGGGCACCGCGATTGTGGATTGGCTTTTGCGATGCCTGTGCAGACTAGCGGTCGTAGGTGCCAAGCGGGCAGGATAGCCCAGCTTCGGGCACCTGACTGCGACCCTTTGGGGAGTATGCAGCAGGCCTTGCATGGCCCATACACATGAGCGCAAGGGAAAAATTTGTCTGAAGATGAAGGAAATTTTCCCTCACAAGGGATAATTCTGAATGGTTTCATCAGTTTTTATGGTATGCATTGTCATGAAGCGAACAGTTTTGTTCAGCACATAGCAAGTTCGTCGAACATCGCTCATGTGTACAGACCGTGTAAGGCTTGATGCATGCCCCTTCCAGGACGCCATGCCGGCCTCGCTTGGGCTATCCTGCCCCGCAGGCCCTGGCAGGCTGGAATGCACAAGCATCACACCGCCTGCACACAATCGCTGATTCCCCGCATTTCCCAGGGAAGAATCGGAGAACAGGCAAGCATAGGCAAATCAAATCCCCTAGGAAAGCGTGAAGAGCCTTCTTTTTGCCCTTCTGCATGGGGTGGGTTGCTTCCGCCCTCCCATGACGTCTATGGGCGCCATGGGTCTCATCACACCTATGAATCGTTATGGTTGTAATCAGCGCCCCAGACAGGCCAGCCTGGTTAGAAATCTGTTTTGTTTTGTATCGTCTGTGTGATTTGTTTGCTCTGTATCGTTTGTGCCGCTTGTTTGCCTTGTCCCGTTTGTATTGCTTGTACTACCTGTCTTTCCATTCTCTGCTAGTCAACACAGGCATCGTAACAGCAAATCTACGAACGCTAATTTCTGAACTAGCTGATGTAAATAAAAAAGGAATCTTCCTCGTTTATTTTGGAAGATTCCTCGCTCTAGTGAAGCTTATGTTTTCTGTTATGAACTGTTTTTACTATTTCTCCAAGACATATTCGGAGATTGAGCGTCCGATCTTTCCGATATCCACGGTTCCTTTGATTTCAAAGGTTGCTGTTGTCCCATCTGCGAACATGATGAATATCTCTGAATCTGGAATCAGTTCCATGAAGCCAGGTGTCTGGATTGTGAAATATTGAATCTTTGAAAATGGCATTGTGGTAAAGGATTTCCTTTTTCCTGTGACACCCTGAATATCGACTGAGATGATTCTCTTGTTTGTGAAAACAAGCTGGTCTCTTACCGTTCTGAATGCTGCTATGATATTTTCTCCCGGTATGAGCAAACCGTTTACGTCATTTCTTACATCGCTGATGTCTATTGGTTTGAGATTGAACACTGATTCCTTGTTGAAACTGATTGCCATTGCTTTCTCCTTGCTGATTGTGTCTATAGTATAAACTCTGCGTTGGTATCATCTCAACAGCATCAAGAGAAATGCTTTAGGATTCTGATGTTTGAAGTCTCATTCTTTCATGGTTGTGAAAAATCAGTTCTAGCGTTTTTTTTGGATTGTATGATTTTCCTATTGGTCATAATGGGGAAATGGTGCCTATGGCCATTTTTAGAGCCTCTGGAAGGGTATAGACGTTACATCCCATTTGAATTTGAAATGGTTCTTCATCTGATTCTGGCACACCGAGTTAGAAGGACAAAATAAAAAAAGCGGAAATCCGAAGATCTCCGCTTTTGACGTGTGATAAGAAAAGTTTATCAGTCGTCGTCTCCGAGAGCCTCGAGGCCCTTGGCGTTGGCAACCTTGTTTGCCTTGATGTTCTTGACACATGCTGTGAAGACGACAAGTGCAAGACAGGTCAGGATTGCTGCGTACTTTGGAAGAACGCTCCATGCTCCGTTTGCCTTCAGGATAAGACCGAGAAGGACAGGAGTGACTGTCTGGGCGCTCATGCTGGAAGCATAGTAGTAACCGGTGAACTTACCGATGTTCTTGGAAGAGCAGAGCTCAACGACCATCGGGAAGGAACAGTTGTGAACCAGAGCCATACCGTAACCCTTGATGATCCAGACGACCATGAGAAGGGAAGGGAAGACATTGTAGGTTGTTCCAGCCTTGTCAACATAGGTATTGACGCTTGCTCTGACGAAACACATGAGGAAAAGACCGATGAGTGTCAGGCCGAGACCGAAGGAGATGGTCCACTTTCTACCAACCTTATCGGCAAGGTATCCAGCTGTTGCGAAACCGACGACAGATGCCAGACCTCCGAAGATGACCAGGTTGGACGTCTTGCTGGATGCTGCGCCAAGAGCGTAGATGACGTAGTTGTTGATGTAGGTTCCAAGAGCATTATCGGACATGAACCAGAGGAACTCTGCACCGAGAATGGCAAGAAGCATGATCTTGTTTGCCTTTGACATTGGCTTGTCATCGTCAACAGGGTCTGCAATGGCAGCCATGCGCTCGCCTTCCTCCATCTCATTCTTGATCTCTTCAGCAACCTTGTTCTCCTTGATTGTGAAGAACAGGACCAGTGCGGAAATGACCATGAGAAGGGAAGCGATGACAAATGGCATCTCAATGGTAAGCAGAGTGTGCTCACCCTTGATATAGTTGGAAAGGACGAAGACCATTCCGAGAACTGTTGCGAAAGCTCCACCAAGGTAACCCATGATGTTGATGATACCGTTAGCCTTTGCTCTGAGTGGCTTTGGTGTGATATCCGGCATAAGGGCGACAGCTGGGTTTCTGTACATCATCATGAACAGGAGAACGATAGCCATCATAGCAATCATTGCACCGATCTTGTTGAGATGGAAGAACAGAGGAATGAATGGGAATGCGATAGCGGAAACGAATGTTCCTACGAGGATGTAAGGCATTCTCTTTCCGATAGGTGTCTTTGTTCTGTCTGAGAGGGATCCGAAGATCGGCAGCAGAATCAGAGCAGCGAGGTTGTCACATGCCATGATGATACCGACAAGCCACTGGATCTCGAGCTCGTTCTGTGCGCCCATTCTGTTCTTGATGATTTCTGTGAGAAGAGTTGGGCACCATGAGTCATAGACCTGCCACAGAAGAAGGATTCCAAAGAAAGCGAATCCAATGAGGCAAGTGCGCTTTTTGTTGAGTTTTAACATAAGAGTCTCCTATATGTTTTTTCAATGCAACTATACTATACTGCAATTGGAGGTTCAATCAAATAAAGTTGCTCAAAAGGGCTTTCTTCATTATTATTTAGGTATGATTCCATTCTATAAGCCTACACTCAAGAGGAGAGACATGGACAGTGTCCTCCAGACAATGGTTAACGAACAGATCGGTCCTGGTGATAGGGCCAAGGCATTTGTGCAGCAGTTCTGTGAATCCACAGCCTGTACCAGTGCTGTGGCATTTCGTACCTATCCTGATTGTCTGCAATCTGCCCTGAAACTCATGGGTGCGGCTGAAGGTATGCGTGTGGCCGTGTCACCGCTCTCTCCTGGAATCTACCGTGATGTCATTGAATCCACTGGCGCAAAACTCGTCTATGTCGATATCGACAGGGAGAACGGCTGTCCAAGCGAGGCTCAGGTCATCCAGAGCGAGGCTGACATTCTTCTGCTTTACAACAACAAGGCAACCATGCCTGCCAAATACAATGAGCAGACAACCTTCCCTGAGCGCTGTGACTATGGCAGTGTCAAAGTCATTGAGGATATCAGCGAAAGCATCGGCTCCCACGTCAAGGACGATAGCCTTGCCGGTTGTCTTGGACAGATTGTCATCTGTGCCTTCGAGGAGGACAGTGTGGTTTCCGCAGCAGGCGGAGCTGTCATGGCCGTAAGAGGGGACTATGTGAATGCCCTTCGCGGGAAGAGACCTTCCAAGTATCTTCGCATGCCGGACATGAACGCAGCCCTTGGTAGTGTGCAGCTTTCCAATCTGGAGGAGAACAGCGTCAAGCGACGTGAGATCCTCAAACTCTACCAGCAGAGCCTTGCCAAGACACGACACAAGCAGTTTGGTCTGAATCTTCTGGATTTCTCATCCAACGGCGGATACTTTGCCGTGCAGCTCGACTCCAAGCCGGACGAGAGTATCAAGTTTGCCCAAAAGCACGATGTTCCGGTGAAGATGGCTTTCGAGGATTGTCTGATCAAGGATTTTGACGGCGATCCGTTTGAGGCATTCCCTGTTGCTGCATCCTATTTCTACCGAACCGTGGAGTTCCCTCTCTATCCGTTCCTCAAGTCCAGTGAGATCGATAACATCGCAAAGGTCATAGCGCATCTTCCATGATGCAGGGGTAAGCCATGATTACACAGAAAAGACAGATCCGAAGAGTTGCCATCATCGCAAACTCAACAAAGCCTAACGTACAGGAAATCTGTGACAGATTCGTCAAGTATTTCAATTCCTATGGAATCTCGACCTGTGTCGTCATGCTGACCTCCACAGTGATAGACCTCAATACCGAGGCTCCGAACTGTGACCTGGCCGTCTCCCTTGGCGGTGATGGTACCGTGCTGACCTGTGTCGCAATCCTGAAAGAGAAGGCCATTCCTATTCTGGCTGTGAACTTCGGAACCTTCGGCTATATTGCAGAGACTCCTGTCGATGAGATGGAGAAGGTCTTTGAAAGCTATCTGAACCGAGCCAGCGGCATCTACACAAGAATGATGCTGGATGTCACAGTGCGAAGAAATGACGATGTCGTGTTCCATTCCAGTTCACTCAACGATGTCACCGTATCTACCATCTCCAATGCCAGAATGGCAAGAATGGATATGTATGTGAACGGAATCCTTGCTTCCAAACTCAAGGCCGACGGACTGATTCTTGCCACACCTACCGGTTCCACCGCCTATAGCCTTGCTGCAGGTGGTCCGATTCTTGATGCATCCTTGGATGCCATCATTGTCAATCCGATCTGTCCTTTCACCATGAGCGTCAGGCCTCTTGTCGTGAACCAGGACTCCGTCATTCGACTTGTGATCCCAAAGCAGAACACAGACCTGTCCATCACCTGTGACGGCCATGAGGCATTCTCCGTGTTCGAAGGCGATGAGATCACCATCACAAAAGGTGAGAACCGTGCGGTCTTCGTCGAGAAGCCTGACAGAAAATTCATTGAGGTATTGAGAGATAAACTGGGATGGGCTGGAGGCTTCAATGCTTGAGCATCTGGAAATCCGCAATTTCGCACTGATCGAGAATCTGTGCGTTGACTTTTCTGACGGCTTCAACGTCATCACAGGTGAGACCGGAGCCGGTAAGTCCATCATCCTCGGTGCCCTTGGTCTTCTCATGGGAGAGAAGGCTGACACCAGTGCCGTAAGAACCGGAACCGATGAGATTGTCATCAACGCCATCGTCTCCATTCCGGAAAACCATGAGATTCTCCCTTGGCTTGCCGAAAAGGGTGTACAGCCGGAAGATGGTGTCATTTACATCAAACGTACAGTCAAGGCCAACGGTGGAAGGTCCATTATCCATGTCCAGAACCAGCTGTTCTCCAGACAGGACCTGTGCCATTTGGCTGACAGCATCATTGATATGCACGGCCAGAGCGAGCACCAGAGTCTGCTTCTACCGGACCGTCAGCGAAAGATCGTGGACAGCTATGCCCAGAATGCCGAACTTCTGCAAAACTGTGCGGAGGCTTTTCGCCAAATCGGTGTCCTTGTGCGCCAGAAGGAGGACCTTGCCCATCAGTTGGAGGAAGGTCGTCGTCAGCAGGATTATCTGCAGTTCGCTTTAGAGGACATTGATAACGCAAACATCCAGGTGGGTGAGGACGAGGATCTGAAGGAGCGTGTACGCGTTCTGGGCCAGTTCGAGTCTATCTATGAGAATGTGACACTGTGTAACGAGAAGCTTCGCGATGCAAGAACTGTCATCTTTGACGCTCTTTCCTCCTGCACAAAGGCTGCCAAGTGCGACCCGAACCTCAGCGAATACACAGCAAGGCTGGAAAGTGCCAGAATCGAGGCCGAGGATATCGCCTCTGGCCTTCGGGACTACCTTGGTTCTGTGAACTACTCTGAGGATGCCATCAACAGCATGCAGGACCGCCTTGCCACACTGCAGAAGCTCAAGAGAAAGTATGGTCCTTCCTTGGACGATGTCCTGTCCTTTGCCCAGAAGGCACGTGATACGCTGGATCTGACCCAGAACTTTGAAGAGCATCTTGCGCAGTGCCAGAAGAATCTGGACAAGGCCCAAAAGCAGTATGACGGCTTTGCCGCTAAGCTCAGAACCTGTAGAAAAAAGGCTGCCAAGGACCTTGAGGCAAGAATCCAGAGTGTTCTCAGAACCCTTGGAATGCCGGATGCTGTCTTTGAAATCTCCATCACCGATGGCAAGGCCACGGCAAGTGGTACCGATGTGATTGATTTCATGATCAGCGCGAACCCTGGTGAGCCGAAGAAGGATATCCGATCCATTGCTTCAGGTGGAGAGCTCAGCCGTGTCATGCTGGCCCTCAAGACCGTTCTCGCCAAGGCCGATGATATCCAGACCCAGGTCTTTGATGAAGTCGATTCCGGAATCGGTGGTGCGGTTGCCTTGAGCCTTGCAAAATGCATCAGCGACCTGGCTCAGTCCAAGCAGGTCATTGCCATCACACACCTTGCCAGCATTGCAAGCACAGCCGATACCCACATGGTTGTCAGCAAATCTGTGGAGAAGGGCAGAACCTACACCCACCTGAAGCAGGTAAGTGGTGAGACTCGTGTCCATGAGATTGCAAGAATGCTCAGCGGCGATGAGAGTGAAGTGTCACTGGAGCATGCAAGACGCATGCTCGGTGCATGAGGTCAACTGAAATTCAATTCCGAACGTAGTGCCTTTCTCAGTTCCTCGGAAATCGGGGAATCGTCGGAGTGTATGTACTGGTAGATGGTGTTCTGCAAATTGGTGATGTCTGGGTTCAGACCTTCCTCCCTTGCAGCTCTCAACAGCATAAGGGTTTCCCAACAGCTTTTCTCATCCATCTTGTAGATGAACTCAACCGCTTTCTGTTCGAACTTGCGGGAGAAGGCGTCGTTGATGTCCTGGATGTCCATGTTTCGACCTTTGATCATCACGAAGAAGCAAAGCTGCTTGATGCGGTTGATCTTCTTGTCAATGTCCATCTGCGGCTGGTCAAGCACCAGGGACTTGATGGATTTGATGCAGGTTCCGATGTTCTCCATGAAGATCGTATCCTTGGCGAGGCTTCGGTTGGTGGCAATGAGCATGAGATAGGTTCCGATGTTCTCGGCAAGGCTGTCGATGAACTTCTCGGACATGTTCTCGGTAAGGCGGTCCTCCACCCAGGAAGTGATGGTCTGAAGGGTCTTCTCGGAGGCATGTCCGACATTGATCTTTGCAACCTTTGCGGTATTGATGTCGCGGATGACGAACTCCATACCTCCATTGGCTTTCGGGTTGGACTCATAGGTCAGGTCATAGATCTTGAGGGTTCTTGAGTTCTGTACCTTGGCTGTCTTCTCATCCAGTTCCAGCAGCTTGAAGAATCCCCAGTGGTCAATGTAGTCCTCTGGATTTGCAAAGCGTCTGTTCAGAACAAAGTAGGCGCATGCATTGGCATAGTTGGAGCCTTTTGGCGTATCCTTCTTGGCAAGGTCTGCGCCCGTGCCTTCGGTAGGAATGTTGCTCTTTGCCTTGGCCAGATCCTCCAGAAGCTTCTTGGTGACATTGAGGTCGGAGAAGTGGTCCAGAATGTCTGCCGCATACATGGCATAGACGATGTTTTGTCTCGGCTCGATTCCGGAAAGGTCATTGAAGAAGAAGCCGCAGCTTGTATAGGCGAACATCACGTTCTTGAAGGCTTCCAGCATGGAAGCGATGGTCATGCCTTCTGCATAGGAAAGGCTGCTGCCGTCTGCCTTCTCAAGGCTCTGCACGAACTGCTGGACGGTCTGTCGGTGAGACACGACGCTGCTGAAGGCCAAAATCAGATCCTCATAGTCTTTGTCCTCTCCAAAGATTTCCCGGACCTTCTGGTCAAATATCTCTCTTGCAGAAGTCTCCAGGTTGTTGAAGGCTTTTCTCAAAGGTCCGCGCCATTTCTGATTCCAGGTATCAGGGCCGCCTGTGTGACAGCCACAGTCACGCTCCCAGCGTCCGACGCCGTGTGTGCAGGACCAGGAGGTTCCCTTGCCGTCGTCACCAAGGCCCAGTGTTGCGACCTCGGTTGCAGGATGCTTGTCCAGGTAGGAGGCGAAGTTGTCGATCTCAAAGTCCTTGCTTTCGCTTACCTTGCGCAGGAAAGCGGCAAGGCCCATGTCTCCGAACGGCTCATGGTGGCCATAGATCTCACCATCGGTTGCCCAGGTGATGAGAGCAGGGTTGTTACGCTCCTTTTGTACCTGGCAAAGGCGAGCGAACATGGCATCTGCATCGCGCAGCATGTGACCGAAGCTGATGGAACTTGCAAACTCACCATCATAGAAGAAGGCACTGATTCTACCGCCCTGTGGACCTTCAATGAGAAATGGTCTGTCACATGGCATTGGTTTGCCGTTTCGAGGCACGCCGTCAATGGCCACACCCTGCCATGGGGCAAGGATTACAAAGCGGATGTTGTTCTGGGCAAGAATGTCGACTGTCTTCGGGTCTATGGCGCACTCGGCAAGCCAGATGCCTTCTGGTGAATGTCCGAATCGCTGCTTGTAGGACTCGATGGCCCATACCACCTGGATCTTTTTTGTGCTGTCGCTGTCTAGCGGAAGAATGGTATGGTTGAAACCCTGTGCCATGAAGGAGGAGTGCCCAAAGCGCTGAATGCTGAGTTTGTCTGCCTTCAGAAGCTGGGTGCAGAAATGGGGGTGTGCCTCATCGGCCCAGTCCAGAAGCGTCTGGCCGAAGTTGGAGGAGATGTTGACGTAGTTGTTGTACATGGTCTCGATCTTTCCTGCGCGGTTCAGATATCTTGAGGCTGTATTCGGCTTGTAGCATGTGTCGTAAATGGCCTCGTTCCAGTTGGAGTACGGTTTTGCGCTGCTCTGGATTGGAACTAGTCCTGTATATGGGTTCTCACGTGGCGGCTGATAGAAGTGGCCATGGATGATAATCGACGTCTTCATATTATGATAGTATCATAAATCCCATATTTTTCCATTAGGTTGGTAGATTTTACGGGCACTTTCCAACTTTTGGAAAATTTAGTGTTTTGTTTACCTTTTGTTGGGCATTGGCCAAATAATTGACTATTTTTCTTAGTTTCTCTAAACTTTTTTTTGTTATGAGGTCGACATGGTTCTAATTAACATTGATACACTCTCTGATGCTGAATTGAGATACATTGCTCAGCAAGAGGAACTTGAGGATTGGGAGTCACTGAGCAGAGAAGAACTCATCGATGAGCTTGAATCCATCTATGACGAATCTGATGACGTTCAGGCCAATCAGTCCGGAAGTTCCAAGCGCAAATTTATCAAGACTCTTACAGATGTTGATTCAGACAACGTACTCAAGTTGCCTGGAGTCGAGAACCTTCCTGACCATTACAACGAGACCTCCATTCACCTCATCATGAGAGACTTCAACTGGGCCTATGCCTTCTGGAGCCTTTCTGCACAGCAGATCTCCGAACTTGAGGAGAGCGGCGCAAGCCTCATTCTCCGTACAAAGAGATTCAATGCAGAAGGGGAGGAGCGTGCTGCCTACGATATCGACATCACCTGCAACGACAGCAGCTGGACCATTGAGCTTCCTCATATGGGTTACCGATATCAGGCATTTCTGATAGCCGTCAAGGATGGTGTACAGTCCGTGATCTGCCAGAGCAACAGCATCAGCACAACCAAGAGCTGGTTCTCCCAGCATCCTGAGGTGCTTTGCGAGGACGTCACTTTCCGCACCATGTTCTCCTCTCTGATCACAAAGGGTGGAGAGGTCTTCGGCAACCGCCAGGTCAGCGAGCTGATTGATATCATTACAGATAACACAAAGGAGGATTCCGGCAAATGAGAAAGAACAGACTCAATTTCATCTTCAATGCACATCTTCCTTTCGTAAGACACCCAGAATACCCGAAGTTCCTGGAAGAGGACTGGCTTTTTGAGGCCATCAACGAGTCCTATCTTCCTCTTCTTCGCATGATGTACCGCCTCAAGTCCGATGGAATCCCATTCCGTCTCACATTCTCCTTAAGCCCGACTTTGTGTTCCATGCTCTCGGATGCCCTTCTCAAGGAAAGGTTCATCGCCTATATGGAGCAGCACCTGGAACTTGGTGACAAGGAAATCGAGCGTCTTGCCGATGACCCTGCCAAGCAGGATCTTGCCAAGAGATATCGCGATGCCATCCAGGAGAACCTCGACTTTCTGAGCAACGAATGCAACGGAAACATCCTTTCTGCATTCAATAAGCTCTCCAACGAGGGTTACATCGAGATCATCACAACCGCAGCAACCCATGCTTACCTCCCGGTCTACAAGGATTATCCGGTGGCAGTCAATGCACAGATTGAAACGGGTGTGCTGGAGCACATGCGATACTTCGACAAGATGTCCGAAGGTTTCTGGCTTCCTGAATGCGGTTACTATCCAGGCCTTGAGGACATTCTCAAGCGACATAACATCAACTGGGTCAGCCTTTCCTCTCAGGCCCTGGTACAGTCACCAGATGAGCCTCTCCGAGGTTCCTATGCACCGATCAAGTGCTCCAATGGCCTGTACTGCTTTGTCAGAGACTTCAACCTTGCAAGTCTTGTCTGGTCTGCAACAGAAGGTTATCCATGTGATCCGGATTATCGTGAGTTCTATCGTGATATCGGCTATGATCTTCCAATGGATTACATCAAGCCTTATATCCACGAGCCGGAGGTTCGAGTCTTCACCGGTTTCAAGTACTGGTCCATCACCGGAAACACCGCCGACAAGGTCGTCTATGATTATGACAAGGCCGATGCCAAGACACTGGCTCATGCCAAGAACTTCCTCTACAACGTCAGAATGAGAACACAGAGCGTTGAGGACGTCCTTGATGTCGATCCTCTGTACACCGTCAGTTTCGATGCCGAGCTTTTCGGTCACTGGTGGTTCGAGGGCGTCAAGTGGCTTGAGAACCTCATCTGTCTCATTTCCATGTCCGAGGATATGGTTCTTGTGACACCAAACGATTTCATCAAGTCCAAGCCGATGGTACAGACCATGCGTCCTGCAACTTCCAGCTGGGGTGTCGGTGGATACTCTCAGGTTTGGGTGGACAATAGCACAAACGCATGGGTCTACAGACACATCTACAAGGCCATTGAGCGAATGACCGAGCTTGCCGAGCGCTTCCCGAACCAGAAGAGCCTCAAGCAGAGATTCCTCAACCAGGCAGTTCGTGAGACACTTCTGCTCATGGCAAGTGACTGGACCTTCATCATCCATAACCAGACAACGGATTATGCCCGAAAGCGATTGGAAGGCCATATCCAGAATCTGAACCTTGTCTATGACAACATGTGCAAGAATGCAGTCAACACAGAATGGCTGGTCAAGGCTGAAAAGCGTAACAACCTGTTCTCCCACATTGACTACAACATCATGAACACAGCACATCTGGATGAGCCAAGTCCAATCTACACAACAGATTTCATGGAAAAGTGAGCATGCAGCTTCTTAAGTCAGGTATCAGTAACCTGTATGTAAGACCTCTTTATCCGAAAAGCGGAGAAGAGGTCTCTCTTTTTGCATTGGCAGATCCGAGCCGCGTGAAGTGGGTCCGCCTTTCTGTCATCGATCATGACAACGTCAGTCGCCATGGCATGCCAAAGGTTGGGCAGCTGTTCGGCTATGACCTGTACAAGGCAAGCCTTCGCATGCCAGAAGGGGAGCTTCGCTATTGGTTTGAGGCCGAGCTTTTTGACAAAAGCGATGCCTACCTATCTCGTCGTGGCGCAAGCGAGTTCCTTTGTGCCTGGGAAGATGCCTTTGTGCTGGCCAGTGACCTATCTGTTCCATCCTGGACGCCTCGTACCATCTGCTATCAGATCTTTCCTGACCGTTTCTGCAACGGAAACCCGAGTCTTGGTGCCAAAACAGGGGAATATGAGTTTGATGGACATCCTACCATTGAAATGAAATGGGACGACAAGCCTCTTCATTACCTGGATGGCTTTTGCCTGGATTTCTTCAACGGTGATTTTGAGGGTATCGTGTCCAAGATCGATTACCTGAAAAGCCTTGGCATCGGTGCCATCTATCTGAACCCGATCGGATGCAGCCGAACGACGCACCGCTATGACTGTACCGATTATCTTCACATTGACCCGAAACTTGGAGGCGACGAAGGGTATGCCAACATGGTGCAGGCTCTTCATAAGGCCGGCATCAAGGTTATCACCGACATTTCCATCAACCATACCGGAATCGATAACAAGTGGTTCATTAGCGCAAAGCAGGGTGGCCCGGAAGAGGCCTATTACTACAAGAACAAGAAGGGTGGCTTTGACTGCTGGTTCAACGTCAGTACCTTGCCACAGCTCAACTATGGCTCTAAAGAGCTTCGTAAAATCGTCTACGAGGACGAGGATTCTGTGGTCCAGAAGTTCCTGCGTCCTCCATTTTGCCAGGATGGCTGGCGCTTTGATGTGGCAACCAGTGTCGGAAACCATGGAAATGAGCATATGTGCCACGAAATCTGGCAGGAAGTCCGCAAGCGAGTGAAGGCCATCAACTCCCAGGTCTATATCGTAGGTGAGGACTGGGAGGATTCCACCGCATACCTGAAAGGTGACCAGTGGGATGCCACTATGAACTACGTAGGATGCTCCAGGCCTCTCAGACGTTGGATGGGGGAGCCTGACAGATACTTTCTGAACAACAACACAAACCCTGGCAAATGCCAGCCATACAGCGCCAGGCAGCTGAAGGGCCATCTGGAGCGTCAGCTGTCTTCCATGGTAGGCCAGATGGTGTACCAGCAGATGAATCTGATCGACAGCCACGATGCTCCAAGGCTTCATTGCAACACAAAGGTCTATGACCGCAATCTGTACCGGGGTGTTGTCATGATGCAATACCTGTTGCCAGGTATGCCATGTGTGTACTATGGCGATGAGATCGGCATCGAAGGTCCGATGGGAACGGTTGAGAACTGCAGGTACCCGATGGTGTGGGACGAAAAGCGCTGGGATATGGATTTTGTGGAGCTCTATCGGTCCTTGGGACGACTTCGCAAAGACTATGAAACGGCTCTTTCCGAAGGGCAGTGGGAGTTTGGCTATTGCGATGATGAGGTTCTGGAGTTCCGAAGAGTCTCCGAAAACCAGAAGGTCGTACTTGTTCTGTATCGGGGCGAGAGTGAGCGAACCGTCGAGCAGATCGATGTCTCTGGCATGACGGATTGGTTTACCCAGAGCACCTGTGAAAGCTTGGTGCTTGAGCCGAGAACCAGTCGGCTGTTTGTTGGCTGAATGGGATGTGAATCCTTATGAAAAGAGGCTCCGTTTGGAGCCTCTAATTCATTTTCACTAATTGAATTGCTTACTCTGGTTTGGAGCAGAGTGTAATGACGATGATATCATCATTGCCCGTTTCCTTCACAAAGTAGTTGTTGGTTTCAACCTTCTTGTAAGATTGTCCGTTGTTATCGATCAGTCTTGTGACGTAGGTAAGCTTTTCTTCACCACTTTCAAAGGCCTTTGTCTGGTTCTCCAACGAGAACAGCTCGCGGAAGCCTTCGATGTCATCCGGATGCATGGTGCTGCAAAGCTCATCCAAAAGGTCTGTCAGCTTTCCTGCCTGTGAATATTCATGGTCGGTGAAGCTTTCATAGGTCATGGAGTAGAAACTGTTTCTTGTGACGTTTGACATGATAGCAATCGGATATCTCTTGAAAACAGTATCCAACAGCATCTGGATTGAGGATGACTGCATCTTTGTGACGTAGTTGTCCACAACCGGTGCGTCATCGGTCACCTTGAGCCTACATGTCTCAAGATAGGCTTCCTCTGGCATTGGCTTTGCGAAGATGTAACCCTGAACCATGGTGCAGCCAAGGGTCTTGAGAAGGCCAAGCTGTTCTTCGGTCTCAACACCTTCTGCTACGGAGACCAGCTGAAGTCTGTGTGCAAGATACACAACAGATTCCAGAAGGACACGTTCCTTTTCGTCCTCGCAGTTGGAGCTGATGAGGGACTTGTCGATCTTGAGGGTATCGACATCGACGCTCTTGACGAATCCCAGTGAGGAGGCGCCGCTTCCGAAGTCATCGACAGCAACGGCAAAGCCTTCTGCACGGATGGCCTTGATGAACGGCTCAATGATGTTCGGTAGGCGAATGTAGGCAGATTCTGTGATCTCAATCTCAATGAGATGATGTGGAACACCATAGGTATCTGCAATCTCACAGAGGCGCTTTTCAATGCTTCTCTCATACAAGGCATGCATTCTTGAGAAGTTTACGGAGATGCGGACTTGCTTGATGCCCATTTCCTTCTGCTTTTTGAGAAGCATGCAGACCTGCTTGTACATGTACCAGTCCAAGGCAAGGATGGAGTTGTTCTTCTCCAGCTCTGGAATGAACTCGCCTGGAAGAATCACGGTTCCGTCACTCTTGACCCATCTGGCGAGTGCTTCCGCACCGACCAGGTTGTGTGTCATGGTATCAAACAATGGCTGGTAGTAGGCGACGATCTCGTTGTTCTTCATAGCCTCAGTAATGGCCTGGGAAACGCGTTCTGTGTACTGGGTTGGCTCCTGGTCTTCTGAAATCTCACCTTCGGCAATGAAAATTCTTCCCTTGAAGACGACGCAGTTCTTTGTTCCGCGTTTTCCGATATAAAGTTGGGTGTCAACCTCGCCGAGAATGTCCTTTTCCATGCAGTCGTTCTTGCTTGCGCTGGTACAGCCGATGGTGACGGTAATATAGTCTCTCCAGGTGTCATCCTTACGCTCGAGTCTGAGATTCTGGACGGCATCTCTGACTTTGAGCGCGGATTTGATCAGATTCTCATCGGAGATATCTTCAATGATAGCAACGAATTCGCCACTTCCATAGCGGAAAATCAAAGCGTTTTCCTGCTCCAGGACATCCGAGACGGCTTCGCAGACACGGCTCAGGATGATGTCGCCCTGAGAGTGGGAGTATTCATCGTTGTAGCTCTTGAAATCATCGATGTCGTACATCATGATGCCAAGGCGATCCATCTTCTTGTTCGTGAGGTTTGCAAGGTATTCGGAAAGTGCTTTTCGGTTCAAGGCTCGTGTCTGGAAGTCCAGATAGGAGGCGTCGGCAAGGTCCTCAATCATCTCAGCACTTCGCATGGTAATGCCTCTGAGACTGAAGAATCCAACGGTAATTCCAACTCTGAGAACAAGTTGCTCATTCAGGTTGTAGGTACCTTTCGGACAGATGAACTGCGGCAGGATCGCTGCCACGAACATGGAGATGCCAAAGAACAGGGAATCCCTTTTCCGAACCGAAGGGATAAACACCAATATCATCAAGAAGAATGTTGAAAGCGGAATCCCATTGAAAGGGGAAATCTGTCCAGATTTTGCAACGGCAAAGCTTCTGGCCAATGATAGGAAGAAGACTCCCAGAATCACACCAGATTTGAATCCTCTCAATGCCCAGTCAAAGAGTTTGGAAAGCTGAACACCCCTTGTCTTTCGAATGGCTATGATGACAAGCACGGAAAAGAGGGCGGAAATGCCAAGTCCGAGGATTCCATAGATGGATTTGAGTCCAGTGGTGTCATTTCCCAGGCCTCGGACGATTGCCCAGTAGAGGTTTGTGACAATGACAATGATAGCCGTGACGAGGGATGCCACTTTGTTGTGGACCTCAACATGCTGTGCGATGAGAAGGTCACGATCCTTGAAGACCGTTTCCAGATTGATGCTGTTAAGTGCCTCGTTCTTGAATAGGTTGGAGACTCTATGATTGAGATGTTTGTTCATTTGTTCCTGACTTTAATAACCGAGACTTTCGCCGACGATAATGACTACCATTCTTCCAGGGACCTGCTTGCCTGTGACAACGGCATTGGAGCAAAGCTTTGCATCGCATCCACCTGTTCCCGGGAACATGAGATTGTTCTTGTCGATTGACATGTTGACACAGTGGCCATGCTTGGCACAGTAGGTGTCCATGCCCAGTCGGATTGCATTGGCTGGAGCTGCAATGGTCTTTACTCTTACCACTGCATCCTCAATGGTCGGGACGATCTTGTTGTATCCTGCGATGACGATGACTCTCTTTGGACCGAAGACGAAGGCGCAAGCTCTGTTTCCTGTTCCATCAACATTGTAGAGAAGTCCTGTCTCTGTAATGGCATTTGTGCTGGTGATGAATGTGTCTGCCATGACGCATTCCTGCTTTCTCTTGTAGAATGCATCTGGCTCAAGTCCTTTCTCATAACGGTCAATGAACTTGTACTTCGGATCTCGAATGACATCAAATGCCTTGATCTGATCCAAAGTCACAGAACCGCCGACTCCGAGTGTTTCGCCTTCCACAAGCATGGTTTTCAGAAGGGCAAGGGCCTCAGTTCCCGTTGGTACGAATGCAGAATCGATTCCGTTTTTCTTCAGATTCTCCATGGTTCGTTTTATGCGCATATGAATGATCTTTTCAAGATTTGCTTCCATGATGTGGTCTCCCAATATCGCAAAATATTATAACATAGAGACAACTTTATTGTCTTTAACAAGTTTCTGCGATTTGAATGGCAAAAGATGAAAACATGCAGAAATCCATTAAAATCCGAGAAAAATGCGATGTTCTGATGGACATTTGTGTATGCAAAACAAAGACACTTCGATTGTGAGAACAAACTCCTACAAATAATGGAAAACAGGCTTAAAGCCATCTTTGACCTCCATCCAAAGCGAAAACTCTTGTTGTTACAAGCTCCAAAAGGGCAGGGGATTTTGACAGCGGAAAGCAGCTCTTGGAAACGAGATCTTCAAGCGTTTATGGGTCGCTTACTACAGATTGAGTAGGCATTGGATTTGACAATATTTTTGGTCTAGCAATACATACGAAAAATCTGTTTTCCCACCATGATTTTGCTAATGCTTTTTCTGGCTGAGAATTTGCCTACGAAGAGTCTGATGAATCATGAGAGGAATTTGGGAAAATAGGTTCATTCGTATTCGGTAGTGAGAATTTTGGGTCGAAAAGGGTATGAAAAATAATCCGAGATGGGAAAACAAACCGCCTACAATATTGAAATGGCATAATTTAGGCAACGTTGATGCCGAATTTGGACGTGGAGACCATTTGGCTTGATAACAGAATATTTTTGTCAAAACACTTGCAAAGGCTTGCTTGATTTTCGATGAAATTCAACCTGTTTCGCCATGGCTTCGGTACTGCGATTTTTGTATTTGGATATCTGAAAACGAGTGTATTATGCGGTCTTTGCACTTGGTAACCATCTTTTGAAATGATCCAGGAAATAGGACGCTACGACAGCGTTTTTGTGTTGTCTTGCAACGTTGTTTTGGTCATGAGGAAACGAGCTGATTATGTTCTTTTCTTATGATGATCTTGCTTGTTGTAGGAGACAGTTCCTTCTTGAAACGAATGCGATTCATGCCAGTGAAAGGGTTGCATACTGTTCGCGAATGAAAGACAAATTGCGTGTTTTTTTGCTTCATTTTCGTCCGATTTTTCGATGAATTTTACAATAAATGAAAAAATGCGGCATTTATATAAGATTTTCATAGGGCACAAAAAAGGGGAACTGCCTAGGCAATTCCCCTTGTTGTAAGCATTTGTGTAACTGAAATCAGTTCTGGTGTTCGAGCTTGAGAGTGATTGTGCTCTGGTCGCAGACTTCACTTGGTCCATAGTACTGGATAGCACCAGGGAAGGTGAATGCTGTCTCAACAGCCCATGTCTCTCTGTTCTTCTCGAAATACTTGAATGGCTCGCCATCCAGCTCGACAAGAGCCTTCTTGATAACCGGCTTCATCTCACCATGGCGCTGCTCGAGGTTCATCATCATTGTGATAGGGATACCACCTGCCTGCCACTGATCAGCTGGCTTGGAAAGCTGTGTGACGGATGAGAGATAACCTGTGAGGTTTGCGCTCAGAAGGAGTGCTGCGTTGTAACCAAGGCTATAGCAATAGTCAGAATCGAAGTTGGAAGGGAATGCACAGCGTCCCTCGTAACCGAAGAAGTGGTTCAGTGCACTGAACTTGCCTGTGTATGTTCCTTCAGCCTTCATTTCCTTGAGTCTCTTTGTGACGGTCTGGATCAGAAGCTTCTCTGTCTCAATCTTGGAGACCTGGACGTTTCCGTGTGGGTCACGGTCTGCAAGAAGCTGTCCCTTAATCTCTGCAGGAAGGCTTGCGAAGACCTGAGCGGACTGTGCGGAAAGCTTAGCGGAGACGAATGCGATCTTGTCGTTGACAGACTCGATTGCGTTGAACTCAGCCTCTGTCTTTGCAAGCAGGTCATTGATCTCTCTGATGAGAATCTTGAGGGAAGGGACGAACTCGATAAGTCCTTCTGGGACAAGACATACACCGAAGTTGTCACCGTTTGCTGCACGCTTTGCGATTACGTTTGCGATGTAGTTTGTGATCTCTTCAATGCTCTGGTTCTTTGCTTCGACTTCCTCTCCGATGAGGCAGATGTTTGGCTGTGTCTGGAGGGCACACTCAAGGGCGATGTGGCTTGCGCTTCTTCCCATGAGTCTGACGAAGTGCCAGTACTTCTTTGCGGAGTTTGCATCACGCTCGATGTTTCCGATAAGCTCTGCGAATGTCTTACATGCTGTATCGAAACCGAAGCTTGCCTCGATGCTCTCGTTCTTGAGGTCGCCATCGATTGTCTTCGGGCAACCGACGACGCAGATGTTCTCACCCTGTGCTCTGAAGTACTCAGCGAGAACTGCAGCGTTTGTATTGGAGTCATCACCACCGATGATGACGATGGCATTGATGTCGTGCTTGTGACAGACCTGTGTGCAGACTTCGAACTGCTCTCTTGTCTCGAGCTTTGTTCTACCGGAACCGATGATGTCGAATCCACCTGTGTTTCTGTACTCGTTGATGAAGTCATCGGTCATGATTGTGTACTTGTCCTCAAGGATTCCGCTTGGACCACCCTTGAAACCATAGAGTGTGTTCTCTGGGTTGGCGTTCTTGAGTGCATCATAGAGTCCGCAGATGACGTTGTGTCCGCCAGGAGCCTGACCACCTGAAAGGATGACTCCAACGTTCATCTTCTTTCCGATGTTCTCGTTTGTGCCTTTCTCGAAACTTACCTTTGGAAGGCCATAGGTGTTAGGGAAGAGCTGCTTGAGGGCCTCTTGGTCAGTTGCTGACTCAGTTGCCTGACCCATGACAGGTCTGATCTCTTTGATGTTCTCTCTGAGGATCAGAGGGAGCTTTGGATTGTAGGAATATCTTGCCTGCTGAAGAGCGGAGATTTTCATTACGTCCTCCTAATAAAGTATATGTGTCATTTTCTAACGTTCTAACTGAAATATTAGTCGCTACAAATATAAATATAAGAAAAGAATTGTTCAATATCATGATGTTGCTGTAAGTGCTGTTTTGTCCTAGAATATGGCTATGTATTTTGATATTTGGGTCGATGCAGACTCCGTTCCAAAGAACCTCAGACAGATCATTCTCAAGGCAGCTGCAAGAATCGGTGCAACCTGTCGCTTCGTCGCTGACAGAGAGCTTCCTGATGTGAAGCAGTTCATTGCCGATGACACCTTTCGTCAGAGACAGGCCCTAAGGGAGCAGGGGACAACCGATGAGACTGCCATTCGCGCCACAAAATCAAAGGTTTCGATGGTCGTGGTCAAAACGGGGGCCAACAGTGCTGATGATTATATTGTAGAGACGGCACAAAGCCCATCGCTTTGCATCACCCACGACATTCCGCTTGCCGCAAGACTTCTTGAGAAAGGCTGCACGGTGATCGATGACCGAGGCTCCGAGTATACCGATGCGGATATCCGAACACGCCTTTCGGACCGACTTGTGAACCAGGAGCTTCGCTCTTGGGGTGTGTTCGTTCAGCAGCAGAGCAAGATGGATGGTCGTAACCAAAAGGCATTTTCCGACAATTTTGATACGGTGATAACCAGAATGCTTAAGGCTTGAAGGAGGCATGAAAAATGGACGATCTGATGAACAGACTCAATCAGGCAAAGGCCTATATTGAAAAGCAGATAGGGGATAGACAAATCTATGCAGGACTTATACTTGGCTCTGGCCTTGGTGCCATGGCAGAGGATATTGCAGATCCTGTTTTCATCCCTTACAAGGACATTCCGTTCTTTCCGGTATCCACAGCACCAGGTCATGCCGGACGTCTTGTCATCGGCGAGCTTGAGGGAAAGACCGTCATGTGTCTGCAGGGACGTTTCCATTACTATGAAGGATACAGCATGGATATCATTGCCTTCCCGGTTCAGGTCATGAAGCTTCTTGGTGTGCAGCGCCTCATTGTCACCAATGCAGCCGGTTGTGTGAATCGCGCCTGGGAGCCTGGGAACCTCATGCTGATTACCGACCACATCAAGCTCATTCCGGATTGTCCTCTTAGAGGAAAGAACGAAAGCTCTCTTGGACTGCGCTTCTTTGATATGTCCAAAGCCTATGACCCAGAGCTTGCACAAATTGCAAGAGAGCAGGCTAAGAGCCTGGGAATCCCTCTCAAGGAAGGTGTCTACATGTTTTTCGCCGGTCCGAACTTTGAAACGCCGGCTGAAGTCCGAGCGGCGGCCATCCTTGGTGCCGATGCGGTAGGCATGTCTACGGTTCCTGAGGTCATCGCAGCTGCCCATTGCGGCATCCGCACCGTGGGAATCAGCTGCATGACGAACATGGCAGCCGGTATCCTTTCACAGACGCTCAACGAAGAGGAGGTCATTGAGACCGGAAATCGGGTGAGGGGACAGTTCTCAGCGCTTATCCGATCCATCATCAGAACTTTCTGATTCTGGGAAAACGAGTATTCTTCCATGCGACATGGGTCTTTTGGACTCGTGTCGCTTTTTTTATGTATAAGTTTTTCTTGACTATTGGCAAAAGCGGATTTAGAATAATTTTGGTTACATTTGTAACCGAATTTCTTAAAAAGGAAGGAAAATTATGAAAAAAGTAGTATTGGCACTTCTTGTTCTCGTTATGGCAAGTTCCATGCTGTTTGCTCAGGCCGCTTCTGAGACAGCTGCTACAAAGACTGTCCGTGTCATGGTTTGGACATCAACCATGGACCAGAAGCTCGCACCAAACGACATTGAGGCAAAGTTTGAGGCTGCATTCCCTCAGTACGACCTCGAGTTCGATTGCATCGAGTATGATAACCTCGACAACCAGACATTCCTGTCACACGAGACAGGCGATGACTACGATGTCATCATGGTCAACCACTCCTCACTCCCAGCATTCGTAGCTGGTGGCGTTGTTGCTCCAATCGACGATGTCGTTGCAAAGCTCGACATGGAGTACTATTCCAAGAAGGCTGTTGATGCATCTATCTTCAATGGTCACTACTATGGTATCCCATTCGATCCAGACTGCAGAATTCTCGCTTACAACACAAAGCTCATCCACGAGCTCGGTTTCGAGGATCCAAAGACAACTGATGACGTTCTCGCAATCGCTAAGGCTGGTTTCGAGAAGGGTTACTACGCAATGGCTGGTGGACTTAACAGAAACACATTCTGCATCTACGACCTTGGTGGATTCATGCTCTGCTGGGGCACACCTGTCTACTCCATCGATGCTAACGGAAAGTATGTCTGTAACCTGAACACAGCTGAGGCTATCGACTACATGCACTGGGCACAGGAAATGTACGCTTGCATGCCACACGATGGTAACCTCGACAACTCAACAGCAAGATCATGGTTCGCTCAGGGCCAGGTCCTCATGCTGTGGTGGACACCATCCCAGATCGCTTCTGTTCTTCCAAAGTTCGCTAACAGAGAAGACTGTGCTTTCGCTGAGATGCCAATCGGACCTACTGGTGTAAACGGTTCTGCAATGGGCGGTTACATGTGGTCAATGGGCAGCGGCGCAAAGAACCCAGAGGGTGCTAAGGCATTCATCGAATGGGCTCTCCAGCCAGAGACACAGGGTCAGATCTGCCGTGGTCTCCCATCAGATTCCAGAGCTTACGACTATCCACCATACAACGTTCCAGAGTATGACATGTTCCGTGCTCAGATCGCTAAGGCAGAGTACCCAGTTGCTCTCACAAGCGTTCTCCTTGACGTTTTCGATGCATGGTCAGTTCCATATGCAAAGTGCATGATGGGTGAGATGACTCCAGAAGAGGCATGTGCTGCTGGTTACAAGGCAGTCCAGGCTCTCCTCGACACACTCAACTAATAATCAAACTGTTTAGTTTTCACAGGTGTCCTGGTTTTCAGGACACCTGTGTTTAAAAGAGGAAAAAATGAAAAAGAGACTGGATCAGAAGATTCTTCCTTACATTCTTATTGCACCTGCAGCCATCATGATCGCTGTGTTTCTTGTTTATCCAATGGTGCGAAATCTTACACTGAGTTTCTACGACTATAGCCTTGCGAAGGTGAACAGACCTTTCGTCGGTCTGCAGAACTTCAAGACGTTCTTCTCTCCTGAGAACCAGCAGGCAATGCGTTTCTGGGCTGCTGTCAAGAGAACCATCATTTGGACAGGCTCCAACCTTGTGGTTGCAATCCTTATTGGAGTCGGTGCTGCATTCCTTCTGTTCAGCAATTTCAAGGGCAGTTCACTTCTCAAGTCCTTTGTCCTTATCCCATGGATTCTCCCTTCCGTCATCACCGGATTTATCTTCTCACTTATGATGAACGAGAGGGCAGGTATCATCACTTGGCTACTCAGAAGTACCCATCTGGTAGACCAGAACTTCAGCTTCTTTGCCACAGGTGGCCTTTCCATGTTCGCCGCCATTATGGCAAACGTGTGGAGAGCATTCCCGTTCTTCACTCTTATGATCTACGCAAAACTTTGCACAATCCCAACTGACCAGGTCGAGGCTGCCAAACTTGAGGGCACCAACGCCTTTCAGATGTTCCGATATGTCTATCTTCCGTTCATCAGCGATACACTTTCATCCTGTATCTTCCTGTGCTTCATCTGGACCTTCAACGCTTACGATATCATGAAGGTCATGACAAACGGAGGACCTGCAGACAGTACGACAACAATGTCCATTCTCATCCAGAGAGAGGCATTCCAGTACAGGTCTCTCAGTAATGCCGCAACCATGAGCGTCATAGCATTCACAATCATGCTTTCGATCATCATCGTCACCAGACTTGTCAAGAAAATCATTGTGAGGGAAAAATGAAGCAGAAACCTATCCATCGCTCTTTGGGAGCCAATATCTTCATCTATCTGATGGCCGTGATTCTGCTGCTCATCATCGTCTTCCCGTTCTACTGGATCGTCTGTACCTCCTTCAAGGAGACTTTGGACATCTATGTCATTCCGCCAGAGATGTTCCCAAAGCACTTCGATCTGGGAAACTACAAGCTGGCTTTCTCCAAGTACAAGGTCATGTCCTTCTTGGGAAACAGCCTTAAGGTCACCATTACAACCGTCATCGCAACAACCCTCATCGGAAGTCTTGCAGCCTTTGCCCTCACCAGAATGGATTTCCTTGGTGGAAAGGCCTTCAAGAAGTTCCTGGGTATGACACAGATGTTCCCGGTTGTCGTTCTTCTGGTACCTCTGTTCATCTTCTGTTCCAAACTCAAGATGTACAACAAGCTGCCATCCCTGATTCTGCCATACATCGCCTTGCAACTGCCTGTCTCCATCATTTTGCAGAGCGGCTACTACAAGGATGTCCCTCTTGCCATCGAGGAGGCTGCCAAGCTCGACGGTTGTAACACCTTCCAGATGTTCGGCCTTGTCTTCATGCCACTGGTAACTCCAGGTATCGTTGCAACAGGCGTCTACACCTTCATCCAGGTCTGGCAGGAATTCCTGATTGCATCTTCCTTGATCACAAAGAAGACCATGTTCACACTCACTGTCGGTCTTACCACCTTCAAGGGTGATGAGATGAACGACTGGGGTTCTCTTATGGCAACATCCGTCATCATCGCTGTTCCAGCTCTGATTCTGTTCAACCTCTCACAGGAGTTCTTCATCAACAGAGTCGCAGGTAGCGTCAAGGAATAAGTGAAATGATCGGTACCGTAACCCTGAATCCATGCGTTGACAGAACCTGTCAGCTCAAGAACCTTGAGATCGGAGGCATGAACCGCATCGTCTCCGATCGCAGGGATGTCTCTGGCAAGGGAATCAACGTGTCTTTGGCTTTGACGCAGAACGATGTGGCTGTCCGCTCCTGTGGTTTCATCTACAAGGGTGGCAAGGAGTTCTTCCTGTCCGAACTGGAGCGCTTTGGCATCTGCTTTGAAGGCATTGAGGTCGAAGGACAGCTTCGTGAGAATCTCAAGCTTTGGGACTGCGTGTCCAACGTCACCACCGAGGTGAACCAGAGCGGAAACCCTGTCGGTCCTGACAAATGGGAGGACTTCAAGGCATTCTTTGGAACCTTCGTGGAAGGTCTGGATATGGTGGTCCTTGCCGGTAGCGTCCCAAAGGGAATCGACAAGAGCGCCTATGCACAGCTTCTGGCCATTGCCAATGAGAAGGGTATCCCTTGTATCCTCGATGCGGAAGGGGAGCTTCTGTACCGAGGTCTTGAGCAGAAACCGTTTCTGATCAAGCCGAACCTTTATGAATTCAACATCACTTTCGGTCACGAGGGCAGTGAGATCCCTTCCATCGTCGCCAAGGCTCGCCAGATCATCTCTGAGGGTAAGTGCACTTATATCTGCATCACACTCGGAAAGGACGGTGCTCTGATGGTCGGTCAGGAGGGGGCTTGGTTCTCCCCATCGGCCAAGGTTGATGTCAAATGTACACAGGGTGCTGGAGACAGCATCGTCTCCGGAGTCTGCAAAGCCTATTTTGAGGGCAAAGGTCCGGACCAGATGCTTCGCTACGGAGTTGCCATGGCTGGTGGAACACTTTCCCTTGATGGCACACTCATGTGCACGAAAAAGGAGTTCGACCGCGTTCTGGTCGACTCAACCGTTGAGAAACTTGATTATTGATTGGAGTGTGTAGTATGAAATCCGTTCTCGCCATATGTCTAAGTCCAACTTTCCAGAGAATCATGGTCTTCAAGGAGTTCCATGAGGATCAGGTGAACCGTAGTGGCGAGATTCTGGAGCTTGCCTCCGGAAAGGGCATCAACGTCAGCCGCGTGCTGAACAACCTTGGAAGACCTTGCACGAATCTCATCCAGCTGGGTGGCGAGCGTGTGAACCAGTTTCTGGCTCTCTGCGAGAAGGATGGCCTTAGTGTTCGCTATCTTCCGGTCAAGGCGGACATCCGAACCTGCACCACAATCATCAACAGTGAAAAGCATACCTCTACAGAGCTTGTCGAGGAGTCCAGAACCGTAGAGTCCTCCGATTCAGAGCGTCTGTTTGACTTGTTTCTTCAGGAACTTCCAAAGCACGATGCAGTTGTCATCACCGGCACAAAGGCCGCTGGCTTTGCCGCGGATCTGTATCCGAGAATGGTTCGGGAATGCAGAAAAAACAACATCATGACCGTTTTGGACATCAAGGGACAGGAACTGAAGGAATGCCTGAAGGAGCATCCTTCCATCATAAAGCCAAACCTGTCCGAGCTTTGTGTCACATACCTGCCGAACGTCAGGGTGTTTGAGAACAGCGATGACAGTTTTGTCATGGACGATGTCGCCGCCATTCTGAAAGAAATCTACGAGACCTACGGTGCCTGCAGCGTCATCACACGCGGCAAGAACGACACCTGGATTTATGATGGACAGTCCTTCAAGACCGTCTGCCACAAAATCAAGCTTCCGGTGGTGAACACCATCGGCTGCGGCGATACCCTTACAGCTGCCATGACCCATAGACTTCTGGAAGGTCAGAGCCTTGCAGAGTCTGTTCAATATGGCATGGAATGTGCAACAATAAAGGCATCCCGTCTGGGGCAGGGGATTTAAGGAATTGAGATGGTAAGTGACGAGAAACTTTTCAAGATTGCAATGGCATACTACAAGAGCGGGCATACCCAAATGGAGATTGCTCAGGATCATGGGGTAAGCCACGTCCAGATTGGAAAGTATCTCAAGCTTGCCCAAGAGCGCGGTATTGTAGAAATTCGTGTGAATGCACCGTTTGTCCCCGATGATGAGGAAAAGCGCATCTCTTTGTATCTGAAAGAGATGTTTAATCTGCAAAAGCTTGTATTGGTCCCGACTGCTGCAAACGAGAAACTGACGGCCAAGTTCCTGTCCGACGGTGTCTCCGAATATCTTCTGAAGACTTTCCCGAATCAGAGCCTGAACATCGGATTCGGTTCTGGAAAGACCATGGATGGCATTTCCCAGTACAAGGTCAAGACGGTGGAAAAGCGTACCCAGTGGTCTGTCTATCCTGTGACCAACTATCCGTTTGATTCTCTGAGTACACAGTACAACTACTTCAACTATGACAACCTCGTGCAGAACTTTGCCCAGAACTGGGGCGCCAAGCAGGATCGTACCTTCATGGGAATCCTCAAAGACAAGAGACCTTGTGATGTGTCCACCATCTGGAAAGACCTCGATGTCATCGTCGGAGGTATCGGTATTCCATTCTCCAGAAGCCCGGAAGCCCGAGAGTCGATGTTCGGTCATGAGACGGCCGAAAAGTATGCTTTGGCCGATATCCAGGGCGATTTCATCAACTATTTCTATGACGACAACGGCAACATCATCGAGCCTCTGGCACAGAGCCCTTATCGTATCGATGTCCAGACCATGAAGAGCATCCCGGTAAGGATCGCCGTCGCTTCCAGTTTCCAGAAGGTGTTCTCCATCATAGGACTTCTGAAGTGTGGCCTTGTGAATACACTTGTGACGGATCTTGCCACCGCAAAGACCATCGAAGGGGTTATCCGATGAATCGTCCGGTTCTGTTTCTGTTCTGTGGCCAGCCAGGAAGCGGAAAGACCACACAAGCCGTTTCCCTGGCCAAGACCAAGGCAATCCCTTACTACGACTATGACACGCTTGTACAGCCGTTTTTGCAGGCGATAGAGCGCGAATATGGTGTAGGGGGCGGAAGGCTTGCCTTCTATGCGAAGTGGAGAACGCCAAGTTACGGCACGTTCTGGGCTCCTGTTCTTGAGAATCTCAAACTTGGAATCAGCGCTGTCGTCACCGCTCCGCTGACGCGTGAGACGCGAGATCCTGGATTCTTTTCTGCTCTCAAGGCGCAGCTTGGTGCGGATTTCAAGGTCGTCTCCATCTACCTTGCTCCAAGTTACAAGCTTCATCTTCAGATGCTCACAAAGAGGGGCTCCTACCGCGATGAGGAGATTCTGGCCGACTACGATGCCTACAAGAGGACGCATGTTGTCGACAAGCCATGCTGGGATGCTGATGTGAATGAGATACTCGCGTTTGATGATTATGAGGAGCTTTCACGAAGTTTGGAGCGTCTGCTTTCGGAGGTCATTTGAGGGATTCCAAAGTCGGTTACGCATTTGACATTCATCACTGATATGATGATAATTACTGAGTAATATATACGGTGTGACGCCGTTTTTTGATAAGCTTATTTTTTTTACAATCCTTGGAGGAAATTACTATGGGTTTGGTAACAATGAAGTATGAGATGATGAAGGCAATCAAGGGCAACTATGCTGTTCCTGCTTTCAATTTCTTCACCTATGAGACACTTAGCGGTATCGCTGAAGCTGCTGCACAGAAGAAGAGTCCAGTTGTTGCAATGGCAACAATGTCTGGTTTCAAGATGGGCCTTTTCTCACCAAAGGGAATCGCAAAGATCGCTGAAGGCATTTCTGAAGACTATGGCATCAACATGGCTCTCCACATGGACCACTGCCCAGATGTTGAGTTCCTCAAGCAGCTTGTTGACTATGGTTTCACATCTGTCATGATCGACTCCTCAAAGAAGGAATTCGCAGAGAATGTCGATGACACATGCAGAGTTGTCGAGTATGCAAGAAAGTACGGTGTCACAGTTGAGTCTGAGCTCGGACACGTTGGTGGAAAGGAAGATGATGTTGAGGCAGAGAACCTCTTCACAGAGCCAGAAGAGGCAGCTCGCTTCGTCAAGGCTACTGATGTTGACGCTCTCGCAGTTGCTGTTGGTACAGTCCACGGTTTCTACAAGGCTCTTCCAAAGCTTGACTTCCCAAGAATCAGCCAGATCAACGAGCTGATTCCTAACTGCCCACTCGTTCTCCACGGTGGTACAGGTGTTCCTTACGATGACTTCAGAGAGGCTATCAAGCGCGGTGTCAGAAAGATCAACGTTGGTACAGAGCTCAAGGTCAACGGAACATTCAACACATTCGTCAACGCCTATTCCGATCCAGCTCAGCTCGCAGCAAAGGATCCAAGAACAATCTCTAAGGTTGTCATCGATGCAGTTGCAGCAAAGTGCTGTGAGATCATCGACGTCATGGGTTCTGTTGGAAAGGCAGATTGCTAAGATACAAGCCATACGGCAAGATGGAAAAAGCAGGGTTTCGACCCTGCTTTTTTTGTGCCTTTTTGAAATGTGGGGAAGGGGATTTTCTTCAGAAAAGCTTTTCGATTTCCGAAAAGGCTGTCTCGTAATCGATATTATCCAGGTCGGTTACGTCGATTCGGATGTTCTTTCCGACGCGAAGGTTGTAGTCCTTCTTCTGGTTTGTCTGGATGAACTCTTCAAGTGTCATGGTAGGGATTCTGTCGCTTTCGCTAAAGTTTCCCTTGTGGTATCGGGTCAGAAGGTGTCCGAAATTTCGATTTTCGTCGTTCATATCGCGTCTGTAACCGCGTTGTCTGAGAGTTTCAGCATCTCCATCCAGTGTAAGGGAAAGTGCCTTGTAGCCGTTTTTTGCGATGATGCCGTTTAGATCCTTCTCATGCACAAGATTGTTGAACGGATAGTCTGTGAGAATCGGGGATCCCGACTGCATGAGTTGGTCCAGTTCGCTGTAGTAAGCCAGCCAACTGCGTTTGTTCAGCTCTGCACGCTCCTGGAGTGTGTCAAAGCCAAAGCGATCAAAATACTCCTCCTTCGTCTTGTCGTAGGAAGACAGAACGAAGGTAGGGTAGCGTTTCAGAATTCTGGCTGCAAAGGATGTCTTTCCGCATCCAGGGCAGCCAGTTATAAGAACAATTGTCCGATTCATCTCTTCTCAAGTACGTCAGCATCTCCCAAGCCGTTTGCATGCAGAATCAGAACTCCGGCAAGCAGACATCCTGTGGAAAGGCTGTTTGTGAACTGGGCAATCCAGTGCATGGAGGACGAATCATCGAACTTCGCACCGAGGTAGCCCATGCCAAGCATGAAGATAAAGGCCAGGACGAACAGAACTGCGGCAAGTCTCTTCTTCATGAAGAGGGCGATTCTGAACAGGCAGAACTGGACGCCTGCACAGCCGATGCACTGCAGGGCAATGAAAGGGACGTTGTTGATTCCCTTCTTGGCAGCTGGTGCTGCAACAGCCAGTGCAGAGGTGCCTGACACCTTTGTCTTTCCCTTGAAGACCAGAAGCAGAAGTAGGGCAATGAATACAAGCATGAAGCCTGCACTCTGCACAACAAAGAAATAACGCTGGAGAATGTCGATATCCTTTGCTGTGAGGGCAAAGATGATCTTCCACAGGGCTTTACAGAATCCTGCTAGCAACACAAGGATGCTACCTGCGATGAGAACGGCGAAATTGACCTTGCCCATCTTGTTTCTGACATCTTTCGCGACGACCATTGCTGCTGAAAAGAAGAATACGACCGGAATGAAATCATAGATTGCCATTGGCACAGTAATTCCCATATGTGTACCTCCCTATGTACAGGAAGATTATACAGCAATAGTCATCGATAGCACAAAATAATTATTTACTAAAAAATCCACCACATTTCTGCGGTGGATTCGGTAGTTTTCCAAAAAACTGTCAGGAGAGGAGGATCTTGTCACTGTTCAGCTCGTCTCCGCTGGCCTTTGCGAACTGGTCCATCAGGTCACGAACTGTCAGGTTCTTCTTCTCCTCACCCTTGATATCAAGGATGATTTTTCCCTCGTGCATCATGATCAGACGGTTTCCGTAGGCGATTGCGTCTTTCATGTTGTGGGTTACCATCATTGTCATAAGGTTGTTCTCTCGGATGATCTGGTCGGAGAGGGTAAGGACCTTATGGGCTGTTCTTGGGTCAAGAGCTGCCGTATGTTCATCCAGAAGCAGAAGCTTAGGCTTCTTCAAGGTTGCCATGAGAAGGGTAAGTGCCTGTCTCTGACCTCCTGAAAGAAGTCCAACCTTGGCTGTGAGTCTGTTTTCAAGACCAAGTCCCAAGGTTGCCAGAAGTTCACGGTATTCCTCTTTCTCGGCCTTTGTGACGCTGGCCTTGAGACCTCTGAACTCACCACGGCGCTTGGCGATGGCAAGGTTCTCGATGATCTGCATGGTTGCAGCAGTTCCGAACATAGGGTCCTGGAAGACTCTACCGAGGAAGTTTGCTCTCTTATGCTCGCTGAGCTTTGTGACGTCTTCTCCATCGATGACGACAGAACCTTCGTCAATTGGCCATACACCTGCGATGGCATTGAGAAGGGTGGACTTTCCGGCTCCGTTACCACCGATCATGGTAACGAAATCTCCGTCCTCCAGATGGAGGCTCACACCATTGAGTGCAATCTTCTCATTGATGGTGTTGGCATTGAATGTCTTTCTGATGTTTGTCAGTTCAAGCATGCTTTGCCCCCTTTGTCATTTTTGCCTTCCAATAAGGGATGGCAAGGAAGACTGCGACGACCAAAGCCTGCAGAAGTTTGAGGAGGTTGGTGTTCAGACCAAGCCACAGGACAAACTGGATTACGATGTAATAGATGACAGCACCAAGAGATACACCAACAAGCTGCAGTGCGAAGTTCTGGAAGATCTTTCCGAACAGGACGGCACTGATGATGACGGCTGCAAGTCCGATGACAATACCACCACGACCCATGTTGACATCGACGGCACCCTGGTACTGTGCATACAGTGCAGAGGCGAGGGCGACGATTCCGTTGGAGATCATAAGACCGATGATCTTTCCAACGTTGACGTTGATACCCTGTGCTCTGGCCATCTTCTCGTTGGAACCGGTTGCTCTGAGAGCAGCTCCAAGTTCAGTTCCGAAGAACCAATAGAGGAAGCCGATGAGAAGGGCAGTCACGATGACCATGACGAAGATTGGGTTGTTGGCTGCAATGTGCTTCACATTTCTTGCACTGACAAGAAGATGGTACTTTGTAACGTTTATTCCCTGGTTTGCTTTGAAACCCATGATTGCAAGGTTAATGGAATACAGGCTCAATTGCGTGAGAATTCCCGCAAGGATTGCGGGAATTCCCATTGCTGTATGGAAGAGACCTGTTACGAGACCTGCTATCGCACCTGCGATAACGGCGCAAATGAGTGCAACCCAAAGGTTTGCACCATTTATCATCATCATGACACAGACAGCGCCACCTGTTGCCATGGTACCGTCAACGGTGAGGTCGGCGATATCGAGTACCTTGTAGGTGATGTATACTCCTATCGCCATGATTCCCCATATCAGGCCCTGAGCTGTTGCGCCAGGTAAGGCGCTGATTAGCGAAGCAATGTTCACGTTAAATCCCTCCGAAAATTGCTAGTTGTTTTGATCTCAGATCTTCTCGTAGTCAGCTGGAGCTGTGATGCCGTAGATCTCGCAGAGCTCTGCATTGTACTTCTTTGTGGAAGTCTCTGCAAACTCGATTGGCATCTTGGAGATGTCTTCGCCGTTGAGAACCTTTACAGCCATCTTACCTGTTGTGTATCCAAGGTCGTAGTAGCTGATGGAAAGTGTTGCAACACCACAACCGGAGCAGATTCCTTCCTCACCTGCGATGACTGGAACCTTAGCTGGCTCGACGACGTTTCTGATTGTCTCTGTACTGGAAGCTGCTGTGTTGTCAGTTGGGACGTAGATGACATCACACTTCTGGCAAGCTGCTGTTGTGACGGAAGCGATATCGTTGGAGTCTGCGAATGCGAATCTCTCGAACTTGACGCCCATAGCTGTGAGTGCCTCTTCCATGAGCTCGATCTGGTAGATGGAGTTTGGCTCAGCGGAGCAGTAGAGGAGTCCGACGTTCTTGACGTTTGGGAACAGCTCAACGATCATCTCTGCCTGCTTGTCGATAGGAGCGAGGTCACTTGCACCGGAAACGTTGATGCCTGTTGTCTTGCCCATCTCTGGCATATCAAGAGCGACGGAGTAGTTTGTGATGGATGTTCCGAGAACTGGGATGTCACCTGTTGCAGCAGCTGCTGTCTGGAGTGGGAGAGTAGCGTTTGCGAGAATCAGGTCAACATTAGCGGAAACGAAACCGTTGACGATTGTTGTACAGATGGAAGGGTCACCAGAAGCGTTCTGGTAATCGAAGGAAACTGCATCCTCGCCCATAGCTGCCTTGACTGCATCCATGAAGCCCTGTGATGCTGCATCAAGAGCTGGGTGCTGGACGACCTGGCAGATACCGATCTTGTAAGATGTCTTTGCTGCTTCTTCTGGAGCTGCCTGAGCGAAGACGCTAACACATGCCATGGCGAGAACCAGTGCCAGGCAAACGATTTTCTTAGCTGTTGTCATTTTATATACCTCACTAAAATGAATTCCAAAAAAAAGCTCTCCGTCTGAGGAGAGCTCAAATCACTTTTCTACTCAATCACTCAGACATCCTGCAAGGGTTCTAAAGGCGAACCAGAAGAAATCACGAGAAGAAGTAAAGTATCTAAACTCGAATGACTTTCTCATGATGTTCTCCTTGTAGAATATAAAGTCTGAATGACTGCTGATTTCACTTATAGATTCAAATCGCTAATCTGTCAAGGATTTGTCTAAAGAAACAAAGCCGAAAAGACTCAAATCTAATCGGCTTTGTTTTTAAGTTGTTTAAATGTAAAGAATTAATTCTTTTTATAGTGACTGGAATATGCGACAGCCCTTTGTCTTTAGCCAACAGAACAAAAGAACGTCCAAGATAATTGTCACTATGGACCAAAGGACAAGGATCAACGTGGCGGAAATGGTCTTTGCAAGTAGGATTCCGCTTACGATGACCACCATGCCGAACAGCCACCCGCCGAACATGGCAATCATGACGCCGAAGCTCTGCTTCACGACCATGGCTTCACTTGTCCAGTTCTGGTTCGGCTTCTTCAGGTTGATCATAAGCCCAAAAGCTCCTCCAAAGACGCAAGCGATTGCTGTGAACAGCAGAACCAAAACGGTCTGAAGTGCTGTGATGCCAAAGGTGACGCACAGTGCGAAAGCCAGAAGAAGGCCTGGGACGAGGGTGATCACAATATGGACCATGAACTTTCCCCAAAGCACATCGGATGTGGCAATCGGCATGCTCTGGTAGATCCAGATGTCCTTTCCCTCCAGGGAGACGGAACATGCTGTGCTGTCGTTCATGGACATGATGAACACCATGGCTCCCGCAAGCATCACGCTCAGAACGCCGTTCATTCCGCCAAAGGTGGAGAGCAGTGCCTCTGAAAAGACCTTTCCCTTGATGACCAGCATGGCGGCGGCAAGGACCATCAGGACTGATCCCAGACCACAGTTGAGCATGTAGGTGGAACTGGATGTGAATCTTGCAAGTTCCTTTTTGAGGATGGCTGCTCTGACGCTGTTTGCCTTGGCGGTCTTCTCTCTGTATTCGATCTTTGCATTTCCCGTCTTTGTTGTGACGATCTTGATGAAGGATCTGCTCAGAACGGTAAGGACCACAGCTGTCAATGCTGCGATGACGGCTGTCATGCCAATGACAGGAATCAGTTTTCCTTCTCCTGCACTTCCGATGAAGTAGAAGACCTTTGTGAATCCTGTGATCTCAATGGAGATGTCCTGCATATTCATCATCATTGCCTCAATTGCGTTGAAGGCTTTGAAGTAGACGACATAATAGACGCCGATACCGAGAAGGGCGACAAGCACAGAGATGAAGCTCTTGTTCTTGAACTTTGTGCTGGCTTTTGCAATGACCCAACCCAGTGCGACGGAGAGCACCATGACGAAGACTGTCACCAGAACGACCATGATGATAGGGCCTGCGATTGTGGCAAAGCTGACCGGTGCGAAGATGTAGTACATGATCACGGTCGGAATCAGGACGACGCCACTGAACAGAAGGTCCATCATGTAGACGCCAAGAAGTCTGGCGAGGAGGATGCTTCTAGGTGGAATCGGCATGGACAGCAAAAGGTCATTGTCCGTTGCAAGGTAGAGGGAGGAGTAGGTGTTGAAAACCGTTCCGAAGATTCCCAGTACAATGGCGATGAGGAGCATGATGTCGAAATAGAGCCATCCAAGTCCTGCTGGGACAAATGCGGATGCCAGTCCGTATGCCAGCGCGCTGAAAGATCCTCCCAGGATTCCTACCATAAGGACCACATAAAAGATGATGAAGGCGATCATGTTGGCACGGGATCGGACCTTGTTCTTCTTGTAGTCGTAGAAGAAACTCCTGTAAATCTCAAGCAACTGCTTGCGAAGCAAGGCTTTAAGCATCGACTTCCTCCAATTCGAGGAATACGCTTTCCAAAGATGCGTCTCCCTTTACTTCGTCCATGGTGCCGCTCTTGATGAGCTTTCCTGCCTTAATGATGGCAACCTTGTCGCAAAGCTTCTCAGCAACTTCAAGTACGTGGGTTGAGAAGAAGATGGCGCCGCCGTTGTCACAGAGTTCTCTCATCATCTGCTTGAGGATGTGTGCGGCCTTTGGATCAAGTCCGACAAAAGGCTCATCCATGATGATGAGCTTTGGCTCATGTACCCATGCGGAGATGATGGCAAGCTTCTGCTTCATTCCATGGGAATAGGCACTGATCGGCTGGGCGAGGTCCTGGGTGAGCTCAAAGAGATCTGCATATTTTCGGATTCTTTCTGCTCTGTCCTGGGCACTAATGCCATAGATGTCACAGACGAAGTTCAGATATTTGATTCCTGACATGTAGTCATAGAGGTCAGGATTGTCAGGAATATAGGCAATCTTTCTCTTGCATTCGATCGGGTTGTCCTTGATGTCTGTGTTGTCAATTGTGATGGTTCCCTCATCGAAATCAAGGATTCCGACAACGGATTTGATTGTGGTTGTCTTTCCGGCTCCGTTGTGGCCGATGAAACCATAGATCTCACCGTTTTTGATCTCCAGGCTGAGATCGTCAACCGCTTTTTTCTCACCATAGGATTTTGTGAGATTCTTGATGTTAAGCATGGATCTTCTCCCTTTCACTTTATTATCAATAGCAAAAATACTGCCAACTACTGCAGTGGTCAATAGAAAACGGCAAAAAGGTTAACGATGGTTAGCTAAATATGGGGCGAAGCAGAGGCCAGGAGCCTGAATTGGCAGTTTGCTAGATGTATTTGTGAGTTTTTTTTTGAAAAATACATTCTTTTTGCTGTATTCCAAAATATTTTTGACAGTTCTACAGTATAGGCTTTTCGATGGACAACTTAATTCAAAAGATCAATTCAAAAATCTCACAGATGAGAACGGTTCGGGAGAGACTCGAAAGCCGCAAGCATATCAACGGCACTCTTTGGGTTTCTCGAGAAAAGGGAAGGGTCGTGTATCATTGGAATCACGATTCTGAGAAAAGGGTGCCTCTTGGAAAGTCCGATATGAAGCTGATCAGGGCACTGGCGCAGCAGGAATACGAGGCAAAAGTCATTGCTGCTTCAAAGCGTTCTGAACGTTTGCTTTCGGTCTTTTCAAAGAGAATCGCGAAATGCATTTTCCCTGAGGATGTTTACGACAGTCTGCGTCCTGACAGAAGAGCTTTGGTTGTGAAGGTCGACTCGGATGAGGAATATGCAAGACAGTGGTATGAAAAAAACAGACGGCCGAAGCTTCCTTATAAGATCGGGACCGCTGCATACCTGACTGAAAACGGAGAGTATGTCAAATCGAAAAGTGAGCTCATGATTGCAAACAGGCTCAAAGCCCGTGGAATCCTGTACGTCTATGAGACGGAAATCCATGTAAATGATGGCACTAAAATGAGAAAGCCTGATTTCATGGTTCTCAACAAAAGGAATCGAAAGGTCTATTTCTGGGAGCATCTTGGCATGATGGATGTTTCAAGTTACGTATCCGATACCGTCTTAAAGCTCAGAGAGTATGAGGGAAACGGAATCCTTTTAGGTAGAGATCTCATTGTGACAATGGAAAACAAGGATCTCCCGTTGGACATCCATATCATAGACGATATGATAAATGCTTTTCTTATATGAGATTGCCTCATGTGCATAGGCCGTTCAAGGCCTGCTGCATGCCCCTTTCAGGACGCCATGCCGGCCTCGCTTGGGCTATCCTGCCCCGCAGGCCGTGGCAGGCTGGAATGCACAGGCATCGAAGCAGCCAATGACACAATCGGGCCCTGAGAAAAGAATAGGGCTGCAACATGAATGTCACAGCCCTGTCGGGGAACAAATTGTAGAATTCAGTTTTTCATGGCAGGAAGCTCGCGAACGACGAACTTCTTCTCCTGCATGTAGCGGATGGCATCGACTGCGGCCTTTGCTGCAGAGGTGGTTGTGGTGTAAGGGATGTGGAACCTTACAGCTTCGGTTCTGATGTCATCATATTTGGCATTGTTGGAGTTCACACCCATTGGGGTGTCAATGATCAGATCGACGCGATGCTGACGAATGTAGTCAACCACATTCGGATGTCCATCCTGGACCTTCAGTACAACATCTGCCAATAGTCCGTTCTCAAAAAGATCTCGTGCAGTTCCCTTTGTCGCAAGGATATGGAAGCCAAGCTCCTTCAGGGCTTTTGCGATTGGGACGATGGTCTGTCTGTCGTGCTTATTGACGGCAATGATGACTCTTCCCTTGATCGGCAAGGTGTTTCCAGCGGAGATCTGGCTCTTGGCATAGGCTTCGCCGAAGGTTCTTCCGTAGCCTGCAACTTCACCGGTGGAACGCATCTCCGGTCCAAGGATCGGGTCAATGTTGGCAAAGCGCTCGAAGGAGAAGACGGCTTCCTTGATTGCCCAACCTGTGATGCAATGGCCTTCACCGAAGTCGGCGTCTTGTTTGACAAGCCCCTGTTCCTTGAGGCTTTCGCCTTTCCAGACTCTGACGGCAGCCTCAATGAGGTCCACGCCGGAGGACTTGGAGATGAATGGGACTGTACGGCTGGCTCTAGGGTTCACCTCGATAATATAGAGAACTCCATTCTTTTCGGCGAACTGGATGTTCATCAGGCCTTTGACCTGAAGTCTTCTGGCAAGACGGACCGTCCACTGTCGCATCTGGTCAAGAATCTCCGGCTTTGACTTGTAAGGAGGGAAGACTGCAGCAGAGTCACCGGAGTGGATGCCTGCAGCCTCGATGTGCTGGAGAATTCCGCCGATGTAGACGCTCTCTCCGTCGGAGACGGCATCCAGGTCATACTCAAAAGCATCTTCAAGGAACTGGTCAACCAGGACCGGAGCCTTTTCAGAGATTTCGATGTTTGGGTTTCTCTCCAGGAACTCGTCCAGACCGTTGTTGTCATAGGCGATGAACATGGCTCTTCCACCAAGAACGAAGGACGGTCTGAGAAGAACTGGGAAGCCGATCTCTTCGGCTTTGCCGTAGATCTCTTCTCTGGAGATTGCGCTTCTGTTGTTCGGCTGTCGCAGTCCCAGCTCATTGACCAGGGCAGAGAAGAGTCCGCGGTCCTCGGTGTCATCGATGGACTTGAGGGAGGTTCCGATGATGTGGGCTCCGTTTGCCTCAAGTTCTGCTGCCATGTTCAGCGGTGTCTGTCCTCCAAGTTGGACTACGACATCCTTGGTGCCTTCCTTTGCCATGATGTCAAGAACAGACTCGGCTGTCAGAGGCTCGATGTAGAGTCTGTCTGATGTGTTGTAGTCTGTGGAGACCGTCTCTGGGTTTGAGTTGACCATGATGGTCTTGGTTCCATGTTTACGGAATGCTCTGGAGGAGAGGGTGCAGCAGGTGTCGAACTCAAGGCCCTGACCGATTCGGTTCGGTCCAGAAGCCAGAATGATGACGGCATCCTTTCCAAGACCCTGGCCCTCATCCTTTTCACCGAATGTGTTATAGCAGTAAGGGGTAAGTGCCTTGAATTCACCGGCACAGGTGTCGACATAGTGGCGGGCAGGAAGCTCCCTTGTGCTTGGAATCTCCTGACCGGAAAGTTTTCGGATATGCTTGTCTGAAAGTCCGGTTGCTTTTGCCAGCTTGTAAAGCTCGTCGGTAAGAACCTCGTTTTCCAGTCTTGTCTCAAGCTCTGCCTGCTCGATGAGCATGTACAGGAAGTAGACATCAAAGCCTGTGAGTTTGGAAAGCTTCTCAATGTCCCTTTCGCCTTCCTTAATTACTGTGTAGGCAGCAAGATAGCGAAGAGGATGGGCACTGACAAGAAGGGTGTCGACATCGTAGCGATTGCGATCCAATGTAACCAGGCCTTCGATCTTCTGTTCGGAGGAGCGGAAGGCTTTGTTCATGGCTTCCAGCATAGTTCTTCCCAGGGCAAGTGTCTCACCGATAGAGCGCATCTGGGTTCCCAGCGCGGAGGCTGCCATCGGGAACTTCTCAAGTTCAAAGCGTGGAACCTTGACGGCAACGTAGTCCAAAGCAGGCTCAAAGCAGGAGACGGACTCTCCTGTGATTTCGTTCTGGATCTCATCTAGTGTGTATCCTACAGCAAGCTTTGCTGAGATTCTGGCAATTGGGTAGCCTGTAGCCTTGGAGGCGAGAGCTGAGGATCTTGAGACTCTTGGGTTCATCTCAATGACGACCATTCTCTTGTGGTCTGGTGAGATGGCGAACTGGACGTTGGAACCGCCGCAGTCGACACCGACGGCTCTGAGGATGTCGATGGATGCTGTTCGCATTCTCTGGTATTCGCTGTCGGTCAGGCTCTGGATCGGTGCTACAGTGATGGAGTCTCCCGTATGGACTCCCATTGGGTCTACGTTCTCGATGGAGCAGACGATGATGGCGTTGTCCTTGCGGTCTCGCATGACCTCCATTTCAAACTCTCTCCAGCCGATAAGTGATTCCTCCAAAAGGATTTCGCCAACAGGACTCATGTCCAGTGCATGCTCGACAAGTGGAATGAATTCCTCTTCGGTCTCGGCAATGGCTCCTCCCATTCCACCTAAGGTGAAGGAAGGTCTGATGATGATTGGAAGTGGAATCTCCTTTCTTGCTTCCAGAGCCTCTTCTACTGTATGTGCGATGGCGGACTTGGCGCTCTCGTAACCGATGCTGGTCATGAGGTCCTTGAACTTTCCTCTGTCTTCGGCCTTCTCAATGGCCTCTGCAGAGGCTCCGATGACCTTGACGCCATAGCGCTCGAGGATTCCTTTCTTCTGAAGTTCCATGGTCAGGTTCAAAGCTGTTTGGCCTCCCATGGTGGAGAGGATGGCATCAGGGCCGACTTGGTCGAAGATGCGCTCGACATAATCCACGTTCAGTGGCTCAAGGAAAATGTGGTCTGCGATGCCTGGGACCGTCATGACTGTTGCAGGGTTCGGGTTGATGAGAGAGACCTCATAACCTTCCTCCTTGAGGGCTCTGATTGCCTGGTTTCCGGAGTAGTCGAACTCACAGGCCTGTCCGATGACGATAGGGCCTGAACCGATGACAAGGATATGATGGATATCTGTTCTCTTCATTTTGCGCTCCTTAGGAAAGCATCGAAAATCTCGGCTGCCTCAAGAGGTCCTGGTGCTGCCTCTGGGTGGAACTGGACTGACATGACCTGAAGCTCGTCGTTCACGATTCCTTCGACGGAGTTGTCGTTGGCATTCTCGAACCAGATCTTGGTTCCCATAGGAAGGGAGGCTCTGTCAGACATGAAGCCGTGGTTCTGTGCAGTGACGAAGGTCTTTCCTGTGAAGGTGTCACGCACCGGCTGGTTGGAGCCATGGTGGCCGAACTTCATCTTGACGGTTGTTCCGCCGATTGCGTGGGTGATGATCTGATGGCCCAGGCAGATTCCGGCAATCGGAAGCTTTCCGAGAAGGGATCTGACCATTTTTGCCTGCTGTTTCAGAAGGGCAGGGTCTCCAGGACCGTTGGACAGAAAAAGCAGATCCGGATTGACATCCAGGATATCCTGTGCAGTTGCATCTGGTGGAAGTACGGTGACCTTTGCATTTCGCTTGTAGAAGTTCTCGATGATTGATCGCTTGACGCCAAAGTCCACAAGAGCAATGTGCTTTGTCGGATTTGTCGGACAAGAGGTGAAGCCTTCTCCAAGATCCGGGTTTTCAATCTTCTGCTGTACCGCAACCTCATCAATGAGGTCTCTGTCGGTGATGGAAGGGAAGTAGGCAAGTTTCTTTTCTGCCTCCTCTCTGTTCTCTGGATAGAAGATGATGCCGTTCTGTGCGCCGTGGTCTCTGAGGTGCAATGTCAGGGCTCTGGTATCGACGCCCTCAAGGCCGATGATCCCTTGCTGTGCAAGGAATTCATCCAAGGTCTTTCTGCCACTCATGACCGGGCCGCGATAGAGCTTCCTTATAATAAAAGCAGTGGCTTTGATACCACTGCTTTCGTTATCGGAAACATCAATTCCGTAATTGCCGATCATAGGACTTGTCAAAGTGACGATCTGACCCTCGTAGGAAGGGTCTGTCAGGATCTCCTGATAACCTGGGATTCCGGTGTTGAACACCACCTCGCCAGTTGCAAGATCCGCTGGAGCACCAAACTGGATGCCAAGGAACTCTGTTCCGTCTTTAAGTTTCAAAATTGCTTCTTTCATAAGGTTCTCAAATTGGTGGAAGTATAGTAAAAACCTAATATTGTTGCAATCTTTGTTGTGAAAATTTATCAGAAATCTGTTTTGTTGCAAAATGAAAACGGTTTGTTGCAGAAGGTGGGGATTAACAAAAATAAATGAAATATGAATTGAAAATCAACATTTTCTTTTATATAAAGTGATTAGAAAACAAAAGCCAAAGTCGGGCAAAGTGATCAGGGACTGTTTAGGAAAGCGTCAGTTTCTGGAGGGATGATGTACGACACTTTAGATGCCGACCAGCTTAGGGAGCGACTTGAGGATCTCCAAACCATCATGGAAGATGCCACTGTCGGAACATGGCGCATAGAGATCGAGGAGTCCCGTCTGCCTAGGATGCAGATGGATGACATGTTTTGGCGGTTTCTGTCACTTGATGTGCAAGGTCTGTCTCCGGAAGATATCTACGAGCTTTGGCTTTCAAAAATCAGAAAAATCGACCATCCAAATGTCAACGCAACCATTCGTGAGATGATGCGTCTCGAAAAAGCGGAAAGCTCTTTTGTGATTGTCCATCCGACGCTAGGAGACCAGTATGTCCGTTGGGGAGGAAGGGCAAAGCATGTGGAAGGCCAAGGTTATGTGCTTGTCGGGTATTTCAAGATTGTGACCGATGTCATGAGCCAGATCCGTCAGGGCAAGGCCGATGTAGCAATGGCCATGCGAGCTGCAGAGAACGCGGTTCTTGAGAAGAAGTGGTTCTTCAGTGACCTTGCCAAGGACATCGAATATGCAATGGAAAGCCTGGACTCCCATATCAATGCCATGGAGCGTGACAAGGAATCCCCGAACCAGAGGTCCCAAAGTCTTGGAGATCTTCGACGAATCAGCGCTTTCGTCCGCGATGTCATGGGAGGTGTCTTGGACATGGTTTGTCCAAACGACAATCTGACACGTGTCTTCCAGGAACCTGTGAACCTTTTGGACATCATGGAACCGATTCGACAAACCGTGAAGAGCATCATAAGCGGTTACGGAAAGCAGGATTTCAACTATGAGATCCAGATTGAGCACAACATGGTTCTGTCAGATCCTGTAAGAATCCGAAGAATCATGACGTTTCTCATCTGCAGGTCTCTGATCTCTACCGCCAATGGCGGCAATGTGAACATTTCCATCTTTGAGGAGCCTTGTGAAAAGGAAGGCTGTCAGATGTTTGTGGCCATCATCGATGACGATGGCCAGGGAATCCCATACGACCGAAAGCCTGATGACAAGATCCTTGGCTTTGAGGTTGTGCGGAAACTGGTAGAACAGTTGGAAGGGACATTCCATTTGGACAGTAACATGAAAGGGGGAAGCCATGTGGAGCTTTCCATTCCGATTCTGGTGGATTATGAGGCTTCCTCTGCCTCCGATGTGGAGAAGAAAGTCTCAACTCTGCGCGGAAAAAGGGCTTTGGTGACCGAGGACAATGAACTGTGTGCCGAGATTCTTGTCGAGATGCTCCACGAACTGGGAATTGAGGCTGAAACGGCATCGGATGGGCGAAAATGTGTTGAGATGGTTGAACAGCATGATGAATCCTATTACGATGTCATATTGATGGATATCCAGATGCCTACTATGGATGGATACGAAGCTGCGACGACAATCAGAAGCATGGACAATGAACATAAGTCCTTTTTGCCGATCATTGCTGTCACGGCCAACGGTTTCACCGATGATGTGGCAAAGGCTATTGACGCTGGTATGAACGGGTTCTTGGGAAAGCCTGTGGAAGCGGATGTTCTTCTGGATACCCTGACCCAAATCATGTATTGAAGCCAATGAAATCAGCTTGTAGGGCATTGTAGCAGGTTTCAAGGGAAGGGGAACTGGGAAAGTGAAAGGATATTATCTGGTCATTGCCGCTGAATCGGTCTGTGCGGTATTCATGTTCATTGTTCTAATGGGACTGTTCTCTGTCACCAGAATCTCGAAAAACAAGGCGCTCCAGTTTCGAAGGGCTGTCGGTGCCACGCTGATGGCTTTGGTAATCGATGCTTTGTCATATGTCATTGAAAGTGGAAATTATCCGGATGCCATGAAGTTCGTAGCTGGCGTATTGTCGTTCCTGATTGCGGACTTTGTCTTATATTTCATTTGCATGTATATCTATGCAGAGCTTCAGGAGAAGAGAAAGTTCAACTTTGACCACGCAAAGGCCATCCTCGGTTTTTGCCTTGGCGATACGGTTTTCATCCTGGTTGCGACTTTGTCCGGCAAATTCATGTCCATTACTGATGGTGTTGTCACGTACGGACAGATCATCAACTATACCGCAGTTCTTCCTAGTTTTTGTGAGATCTATATTATCATTCTCATTCTTCACAACAGAAAAGTCACAGGAACAAGGTCTGCCATCATTTACAGTCTGTATCTTCTGATTCCTGCATTTTCTGTTTTTGTTTTGGCCTTTGTTTATCCAGCATATTCCTTGCTCTATATCGCATGTTCCTTCTCTGTCATTCTCATCTATGTTATGATCCTTTCCGGAGAGATCATGGAGTTCCGAACAAAAGATCAGCTGATTACCGAAATCTCCATTCAGGACAGCATGACAGGACTAAAGAACAGAAATGCTTTTGAAGGTGCTCTTCCAGCTCTGAAGGAAGAGGAGAAGCTTGGCATTGTCTACTGTGATGTCAATGCGCTGAAGCGAATCAATGATTCTCAGGGAGTCGAGAAGGGCAACAATAGAATCCTGCTTCTTGCAGACCTTCTGAAGCGAAGTTTTGAAGTCGGCTCTGTATACCGAATCGGTGGAGATGACTTTTATGTCGTCGTCAAGAACGCAAAGCGCGTCGAATTTGAAGGCTTGGTGAATACTTTCATCCGAAAGGTCTCTGTCCACGATTCTTTTGCCGCCGTCGGTTATGCCTACGGTGCAGGTGCGGACATATTCAAACTGATCTCTGAAGCAGAGAACGTTCTTTCCGTCGATAAACTCGGCTATTATCAGTCCAACAATATCAGAAGAGTGTGAAGGGATTTTTAGGCCTCAAACGGATTCCAACCCTTGCGCTCAATGCCTTCCACAAACTCCTTTGCAAGTCTCTTGGCTTCTGGAAGGTCCATATCTCTGTAGTTTCCGCACTCGATTTCGCTCTGTGCTGGAATTGGCTTGTCCCAAGCTGCGATGGTTCGGAAGACCTGAAGGATCGGATCTAGGATATCCTGCTCCTTGAGATCTCCAAAGAGGGTGAGGTAAAAGCCTGTGCGGCATCCCATTGGGCTGAAGTCAATGACGCTGTCCTTGTCCAGGACGTCACGAATGGTCTCAGCAAAGATATGCTCAATGGTGTGAAGGGCTCCGGTTCCCATGAAAGCCAGGTTCGGCTGGCAGAGTCTGATGTCAAATTTGGTGATGTGGTCACCGCATTTTCCGGTCTTCTTTCCAGCGATTCTCAGATATGGTGCATGGACCTTTGTGTGATCCAGATTGAAACTTTCTACATTGTATGGCATCTCAGAACTCTCCTAACATGGCAATCACAAGCTCTGCGCTTATGAGGGCGGCCTTCTTTTCGTTGAAGGCTTCGGTTGACTCTTCGGCATTGTCGCTCATGCAGCGAATCACGACAAATGGTACCTTGTTCACAAAGCTGGTATGGGCAATGGCGGCACCTTCCATTTCCACGCAGGCAGGATTGCAGATATCAATGATATGCTGCTTGACGCTCTTGTCGCAGATGAACTGGTCACCAGAGGCGACTCTGCCTTCCATCATGTGTACGGACTCGAAGCCTTCCTTTGTGCTGATGGTTTGGAATGCGGTCTTGGCATTCTCGATCAGTGCGTTGTCTGCCTTGAAATAGCTTTCTTTCATTCTTGGAATCATGGTTGGCTTGTAGCCAAAGCCTGTCACATCAAAGTCATGGTAGACGGTATCGGTGGAAACGACAATGTCAAAGACCCTAAGGTTCTTGGCAAGGGCTCCTGCGATGCCTGTGTTGATGATGTGTGTGACCTTGTATTCGGAGATGAGTCTCTGTGTGGTCAGTGCCGCATTGACTTTTCCGATGCCGCATTTGACCAGAACACAGTCGGTTCCGTTGATTGTGCATTCGACGAACTCGTTCTTTGATTTCTCTTTGCCTGTCAACTGCAGGAAGAGGGCAAGCTCCTCGTCCATAGCTGCGATGATTCCGACTTTTGCCATGTGTTACCTCTAAGCGTGATGGCTAATCATCCAACATTTATTCCTCTTTGAAAAGAGCATTTGTATCGGAAGAATGACAATCGGGAAAGAAGTTCCAAAAGATGGGATCGGACCTTATGGGGTGCTGACAAGTTTTTCATATTGTAATTGCATATTTGTAAAATATTTATCTATGTTGAATCCTTTGGAAATTGGTGTATGATTGTTCTATCAGACAGTATGGGAGATGCCTATGACCATCAGGGAATGCTATGAAAGACTTCACGGGGACTACGATCTAGCTTTGAAGCGCCTGATGAACGAGCGTCTTATCGATAAATTCATTCTCAAATTCCCAGCTGACAACTCCATTGCGATTTTGCGCGATGCCATTGCCACATGCAATGCAGGTGAAATGTTTCGCGGTGCCCATACCTTGAAGGGGGTTGCTGCGAATCTGGCATTCACAGAACTTCAGATGGCAGCATCACAGCTGACCGAGCAGCTTCGACCTTGTAACGAACCGGTGAACCTGGAGCTGTATGAGAAAGTGGAGCAGTGCTATTCTCTGGTCATTGAGACTCTGCTTGCCTATGAGGCAGAGAAAGAACAGTAGAACAGGCTCTTTGAAGCAATATTTTTGTCCGAATCTTTTCGTTTTGCACCTTTGTACAGTATGATATCTTTGAAAGGGTAACTAGAATCGTCTGTACGGAGAGTCGACAATGAGTGAGTATTTTATTCCAGCCCCAAATGCCTATAGAAAAATGGAATTGGCCATGGCCCGCAATTCCTCGGTTTACATCTATGGAGCCACAGGTTTTGGTAAGACTCGTCTTGCTACGGAATTCCTGAAGGGAAAGGATCCTTTGGTATTCTCCGCATTTGAGGAATTTGACATGTCAAAGGTCAAAGATCCTCAGTCTGAGGGTATGCAGTACATTATCTTTGATGACCTGCAGCAACTTCATGACGATTATCGAAAGGATCTAATTGTAGAACTGGCAAGAAGAAAGGACATTATGTTGGTCCTTTGCGGAAGAATGCCGACTCCGTCCTATCTGATCTCCCTGATTGCAGAAGGCCATCTTGTCATCGTGACCGAGGATGACCTTAAACTGACCAGCAAAGAGCTGATCCAGATTCTGGACAAAGAGGGTGTGAAGCTTTCCGCCGAGGATATTGAGATCTCTGTACGTATGAGTGATGGTAATGCATATCTTCTGGCAACCTTGGTGCATCGTTCCAAGAATGAGAGAAAGCAGGGTGCAGAGCTCAGGCATGAGATTTATGAGATTTTTGTCAGCCATCTTATGACCAATGTCATTCCACAGTGGAGCAAATCGCTTCAGGAATTTCTGATGCAGATCAGTGTCGTCGACGAGTTCACGCTCCCTCTTGCTGTGATGATTTCTGGTGACAACCAGGCTGCCAGCATGTTGGAGATCGCTTCCCAAGCCGGAAACTTCATTAGCCTGACTGACGGCGTCTACCGCATTCGAGAATCGTTGGTGGTAGCCCTCCGAAACATGGCTTTGAAAATTCTTGGACTTCAGCGCTATAACCAGTGCTGCCAGAACGCAGGCCTTTACTATGAGACAAACGGGGATATTCTCAATGCCCTGAAAATGTATGGCCAAAGCGGAAACACCGTAAACATCAGGTCTCTTCTGATTCGTAACGGTCAGCGCCATTTTGGCGATGGCCTGTTCTATGGACTTCGAAGATATTATCTTTCTCTGCAAGAAGATGACATCGCAAGTAGCCCAACGCTGATGTTTGCCATGAGTATGCTGTATTCGGTTCAGATGAACCCTGAGCGAAGTGAATACTGGTATGCGAAACTCAAGGAACACGCCAAGAGTGCAAAGGGTGATGACAAGCGTGAGGCCAACGGTTTTCTGCTGTATCTGGACATTGCTCTTCCACATCGTGGAAACGCTGATGTGTTGGATGGGTTCCAACGGGGTGTTTCCCAGATCACCACAGGTGGAATCTCACTGCCTGAGTTCTCCGTGACCGACAACCTGCCAAGTATCATCAATGGTGCAAAGGACTTGAGTTCCTGGTGCAAGAATGACAAAGCCATTGTGGAATCCCTGGGTATGTCTTTGGAGACCATTTTCGGAAACTATGGCAGAGGCCTTGCCCATGTGGGTTTGGGTGAAAGCCTTTACGAAAAGGGTGGCAACGACAATGAGTTCATCCACAATGCCATGCTTGCCCAGATGGAGGTGGAAGGCGGTGGAAGGCTTGAGATCCTGTTTGCCTGTATCGGCATTCTGATCCGCTACAACCTTCTGTCCGGAAATGTGCGAAATTCACTTCAGATGCTTGATGCCTTAGAAAAGCGAGTGAGAGAAGAGAAGGCCAACCAGCTTCTAGCAAACATTGAAGCCTTGCGATGTCGCATCATGCTCATGAAGGGTGATCGGACCTATGTAGACAAATGGCTGGAAGGTGCACCAGATGAGATGACCGATTTCTGGACCCTTGAACGCTATCGCTACATGACAAAGGTTCTGTGCTACATCCAAAGCGGAGAGAACTACAATGCCTTGAATCTGATCGAGAAGCTTCGCTATTACTCCCAGGTCAACAAGCGTCCTTATTTCCATATGGAGACAGGACTTCTGCTTGCCATCGTGAACAGAAACGAGGCGCGCGAGTGGAAAAAGGAATTTGTTGAGACCCTTCAGGAGATTCAAGAGTGCGGTTTCATGAGAATCATCTCCGAGAAGGGTGCCGGAATCCTTCCGCTTCTGAAAGAGGCCAAAAAGGAGTATCTGGAACTTGAGGGCGCTGATTCTTCCTGGTTCAATGCGGTTCTGAAAGAGACAGGTACAGTCGCCGAACGTTATCCAGGCTACCTGGTTTGTGAATCGGCACAGCTTTCTGACTTCAGTGAGACCTCTCTCATGGTGCTTCGCATGCAGTCCAATGGCTACTGTGTCAAGGAGATTGCGCAGGCTTTGAAGATCTCTGAGCGTACCGTAAAGTACCACTGTGCCGAAAATTACAGAAAACTTGGGGCAAAAGGTAAGACCGATGCCGTACAGATTGCGAGAAAACTGAATATCCTGTAAATCCATCAGAACGAAAATTTGCACTTTAGTACAGTGTATTTTTCGTCCACCTTTGCATAGACTCCTATACTTGGAAAATATTGTAGCCGGATTTTGGCTTCGTATAGGAGAAATATCATGAAGAAACTTCTGCTTGTTCTTCTGACCGTCGGTCTGTTGTTTGGACTTATGGTCTCTTGTAAGCAGCCTGAACCTGAGATCCATAACGTGAGTTTTGATCTGGTAGGAAAGGGTGAGAACTTTAGCATTACAGTGGTGGATGGAAAGCCTTCCATGTTACCGTTGGAGCCGACTTATGAAGGGTATGACTTCAATGGTTGGTATACCGAACCGGAATACCAGAACCTTTGGTCTGTGGAATCCCTTGGTTCTGTCAAATCGGATTTTACAGTTTACGCCAAATGGGATGTCCGATCCTGTACCATCACATTCAATCTGAATGGACATGGTAGTGCAATTGGTCCTGTGACCGAGAATTACGGTAGTGTCGTTGCTGTTCCAACAGCTCCAGGTGAGACCGGTTACACATTTGGTGGTTGGTTCTCTGATGCTGCATGTACCGAAGGCAATGAGTGGATAGGTGAGGCCTCCCTGACTACAGACAAGACCGTTTACGCCAAGTGGACTGCAGAAAAGCGTACCGTATCCTTTGAACTGAATGGTCACGGAAGCGCTGTTTCTCCAATTACAGCTGATTACGGTAGTGCCGTTACTGTTCCAACAGCTCCAAGTGAGACCGGTTACACATTCGGTGGTTGGTTCACAGATGCGGATTGTACTGAAGGTAATGAGTGGACAGGTGAGAGTGCCCTTGCTGCAGACAAGACCGTCTATGCCAAGTGGACAATCGCCAGCTACACCGTTACATTTGACCTCAATGGTCATGGCATTGCCATTATACCAGTTACTGCCAATTACGGCAGTGTCGTTGCTCTTCCAACAACTCCTACTGAGACTGGTTACACCTTCGGTGGTTGGTACACAAATTCTGAATGCACAGAAGGCAATGAGTGGACAGGCGAGGCTTCTCTTTCAGCTTCAAAGACCGTTTACGCAAAGTGGACAATCAACGAATACACAATCACCTTTGATCTTCTGGGTCATGGTAGTGCCATTTCTCCTGTATCAGCGAACTATGGCAATCCTGTTGGACTTCCTACTCCTCCAACTGAGACTGGTTACACCTTCGGCGGATGGTACAAGGATACCAATTTCAATCTGGTCGATGCATGGAATGGTGAGGATGCAATTTCAGCTTCCAGAACCGTTTACGCAAAATGGACAATCAATAGCTATACCATTACATTTGATCTGAATGGCCATGGCAGTAAAGCCATATCCCCAATCACCAAGAATTATCTTTCCTCTGTGTCCGTCCCAACAGAGCCTTACGATTTCACATACGCCTTCTTGGGCTGGTACACTGATGCAGAATGCACCGAGGGCAATGAGTGGACAGGTGAAGCTTCCCTTACTGCATCCAGGACAGTCTACGCAAAGTGGGCTCTCAAAGACCGTACCGTCACTTTCGATATGAAAGGCCATGGAACTCAGGTGGAATCCATTTCCGTGCCTCATGGATCAAAACTTACCGCCCCAGAAGCTCCAACGGAAGTTGGCTATACCTTCAGGGGTTGGTCAAAGGTTTCCGCATACGATTCCTTCTGGGAGTTTGATACAGAAGTCGTCACTTCCAGTCTAACTCTTTATGCAAGCTGGACAATCAACAGATACACCGTCACATTCAATATGAAGGGTCATGGTAGTTTGATTTCCCCGGTCAGTAAGAATTACGGCAGTACTGTTGAACTTCCAACAGCCCCAACTGCTACTGGTTACACCTTCGGTGGATGGTTTACTGATGCTGATTGTACAGAAGGCAATGAGTGGACAGGCGAGGCTTTCCTTGCTGCAAACAAGACTGTCTATGCCAAGTGGTCACCAGTCCTTTATACCGTCACCTTCAACATGGAGGGACATGGTACCCAGATTGATGCCGTTCAGGTCCCTTATGGTGAATCAGTGTCACCTCTGCCACGCCCAACCGAGACAGGCTACACCTTCCGCGGATGGTTCCCGACGGAGAACTTTGTCGCTGGCTACGGCGGATGGGGATCCACGTCAACTGTTCGCGGAGACACGACTCTTTACGCTTGGTGGGAGGTCAACCATTACAAAGTCACCTTCAACATGCATGGACATGGTACAGCTATAGCTACAATCAATGCAGACTATGGTTCCAAACTGGATCCGATTGCAGATCCTTCCGATGCAGACTATCTGTTTGATGGATGGTATCTCGACAGTGACTACACGCAGCCTTGGGTCTGGTCCTTTGAAGATGATACTGTTGTTGGGAACATGACAATCCATGCCAAATGGGATATCCCAACCATTGTGAATGAAACAGAGTTGAAAGCTGCTTTCACTAATGGTGGTGTCTATCTTCTGAATGCTGACATCACGATGACCGAGCCAATGGAAGACGGTTCCTGGTTGGTCCTTGCCTCCGATAAGGTTCTTTCTCTGGATTTGAATGGACATATCCTTGATGCGAATTACCAGGCAAGAGTCATTAAAACTTATGGAGAGCTTTCCATTTATGATGGCGATCCAGAAGCAACCCATGATTCTGAGACTCTGCCTTCTGGTGGACTGATCGCCAATGGTCAAACAACAGGAGAAGGTGGTGGAGTTTCCTTGTTGCTCGGTTCCTTCGGTATTTACAGCGGAACAATCTATAACTGTTCTGCTTCAAATGGTGGTGGTGTTTCCACTGTTTACCGAAAAGATGGCAATGGAAATTCTACAAAAAATTACCTCTATTTGAGAGGTGGTGCCATCATCGACTGTACCGCAACTGGTAATGGTGGAGGTGTTTACTACAACGGCAGCAGCTTCTTTGATGTGGCTGTTTACAAATCTGGAAATCAGTTCAGAGTTGAAAACTGCCGTGCTGCAAATGGTGGCGGATTGTACCTTTATGATGTTAGTAGCGGAGTACGTTGTGGATTGGTTGTGACAGATTGTCGAGCAACCAATGGTAATGGTGGTGGAATCTACTATGAGTACTGTTCTATGCAAATCGAAGATTCTGTCATTTCAGGATGTTCTGCTACTGGCAACGGTGGAGGAGTCTATGTTATCCGCTGCAACTATACATTAACAAAGGGAATCTATGACTCAGAAATCACTGATTGCCATGCAGCAAAAGGTGGTGCAATTGCAGTAGAGTCTAATGTTAAGGAATTCACCATGAATGGAAATAGGATTTCAGATTGTACTGCTACTACAGACGGTGGTGGAATATACATTACTGGAGGTTCTGCACACACAATCCGTGGTACCAGCATTACAAACTGTACTGCTACCGCTGGTGGTGGTTTCTATAATAGCAGCTCTGGTTCAACACTTAGGGATGGAGAGATCTCGGATTGTTCTACAACCGGAAATGGTGGTGCTATCTGGAACTCAAATACACTGACCTTGAACAATATGGACATCTTACGATGTTCAGCAAGTGGCGGTGGAGCTATCTATCATAGAAATGCAAGCAACACTCTGACGATTACCAATGGAACACTGATTTCAGAATGTACGGCTGAAACTGGTGGAGCAATTTATCAGAATGCTGCAAATACAATCAACATGGTGGATTCCTCCATCACAGGTTGTAGTTCTACCGGCAACGGAGGTGGTGTCTATTCTGTCGCTAATGCAACATTCAACATGAGTGGAACTTCCAGCATTACGGCAACATCTGCTGCAAGATACGGTGGAGCTGTTCTCATGAAGGGTACCATGTCTATGAGCGATCAGGCTTCCATTACCGGAAACTCCTGTGGAAACTATGGTGGAGCTATCCAGGTGGACAACGGTGCAACCTTGACGGTCAGCGGTCAGGCAAACGTCTCCGGTAACCTGAAAACCGGAAGTACGGACGAGGTGAATGTCCGCATCAATACTGCGGCAAACAGAATCCAGGTCGCATCCGAACTTTCTGGAGAGGCGTCCATAGGTGTGACACTTGAGGCTGGTATTTCTGCAGACGCCGTGATTGCCGAACACGCAACAGCTCTTCCTGCTGGTACTGAAGGTTATTTCCATTACGATGGTGTCGTAGAGACCAATACCGATGGAAAGAACCACTTCACTTCTGGTGATGTGGATTATGTCATCGATGCCGAAGGCAGACAGGTCAAGATCAAGGTTGATTCTGGTTCCTGAAGCCTGAAGGACTGACAAACAAAAAGCTTTTGGCCTATCCGAATGATGATCGGGTAGGCCTTTTTGTTTGCTCTTATCGTTTTTCTCGAGGTTTGGTTTTGTTGACACCTGTCTGTCTACGATTCTCGCTGAATGTCATAGATATCGTAGTCTTTCACTACGATTTGCCTGCTTGCATCAATAAATCGTAGTCAAAAATCGAACAGACATGACCAAAGTTCTACGATTCCAACTTCTTTGGGTATAAATCGTAGTCTTACACTACGATGAGCATTGTTATACCCGAAAATCGTAGTCATATATCCGCTTTGGACTCTCAAGGATTTCCTTTCATCTCCGAATTTTCCGTGGAGAGCCTTTTTGTTTGCAAGGCATTTGCGTTTTCCCTATACTGTAGTCATGCATAGAATCATTGATCTCCATTGCGATACCATTATGGGGCTCATTGACGGTACGAGAGATCTTGCCACAATGGAGCCGGCTCATATCAATCTTGAGAAACTGAGAAAGGGTGGATCTCTTGCCCAGTGCTTTGCCATTTTCATTCCAAGACGTTCCTCCATTCCATTTATGGAGTACTTCGATGTCGCTTATCAGCGCTATCAGGAGAACATGGAACGCTTTCAGGACCAGATTCGCCCTGTCTATCACATGGATGACATTCTGGCAAATGACAAAGAAGGCTACCTTTCCTCCATTCTCACCGTGGAAGATGGTGTGAACCTCGATGGAAAGCTTGAGAACATCGACAGCATGTATGAGAAGGGTGTGAGGCTCATTACGCTGACGCACAATGTGGAGAACTCTCTGGGCTATCCGAACAGCGCAGAAGAGGAAAAGCATGCTCTTGGTCTGAAACCGTTTGGCATCGAGGCCGTGAAAAGGATGAATGAGCTTGGAATCGCTGTAGATGTGTCACATCTTTCCGAGGGTGGTTTCTGGGATTGCATCCGCTATTCCACAAAACCGATTGTGGCGTCACACTCCTGTGCAAGAAGTCTTGCCTCGCACCAGAGGAACTTGACCGATGCACAGCTTAAGGCCATCGCGGACAAGGGCGGTGTTGTGGGAATCAATTTCTATCATCTGTTTCTTCGTGACGAGGAAGGGGACAAGGTTTCCAGAATCGATGAGGTGATTTCGCACATGAAGTACATTGCAAACCTCGTGGGTTTTGATGCCCTTGCTCTGGGTTCTGACTATGATGGCATTAACAGCACACTTGAGTGGAAGGACTATGCTGGATATCCAACTCTGCTCGAGAAGGTGGAGCAGGCATTCGGAAGTGCGAACACCGAGAAAATCGCTTGGGAAAATGCATTTCGCACACTGAAGGAATGTATCGGTTAATACTTGTAGAACAAAAAGATATAAGGGGTGGAATATGGGGAAGCATGAGGTTGTTGTAGACCTTGGTCGTTGTGTAGGATGTGGCCTTTGTGAAAAGGATTGTGTGTCGGGTGCCATCAAGGTTGTGGACAAGAAGGCTACTGTCAATATGCAGGGTTGTATCGCCTGTGGCCATTGTGAGGCAATCTGTCCTCAGAATGCTGTAAAACTTTTGGGCTTTGCCGATGAGAGTGAGTCCTTTGACGAGCAGACCCGTCTGGATCCTAAGACGCTCATGGCTGCCATCAAGACAAGAAGAACCATCCGAAACTTCACGTCCCAGAAGGTCTCTGAGGATGTGGTCAATGACATCATTGAGGCTGGAAGACTTGCTCCTACCGGTGGAAACTCCCAGGGAACAGGCTACATCATCCTCGGTTCCAAGCAGGATGAACTGGAAGGCATCGCCGTAACCATGTTTCGAAAGCTCATGGGTCCTGCCAAGAAGCTTGTGGCATTTCTGCGAAATATGGAAATTGATGACCATTACTTCTTCAAGAAGGCTCCGTTAGTGATTGTCATCACCGGAAGTGCCGTCAATGCGTCCTTGGCTGCCGAGAATATGGCATTTATGGCAGAAGCCCATGGACTTGGTGTGCTTTACAGTGGCTTTTTCACAACTTGTGCAAACCACAACCGAAAAATCCGCAAGGTTATGAGTCTTTCAAAGAAGAATGTCGTGACCACGCTTGTCATAGGATATCCTGCAGTGAAATACCACAGAACAGTCAAACGGGAGCCTGCAAAGGTGAGGACTCTGTAGAGCACTGAGCGGGAAATAGCCTTTCTTCATTTAGTAAATGACAAATAATCTTGACATGTCAAAATAAGTATGGGATTCTTTCTCTGAAGGAATTTGGGGAAAGGAAAGACTATGATCATTTCTGTGTTCAATTGGGTGTGGATTGCCTTTATGGCAATTACCATTGCTGCAATCGTTGGCATTACGCATGTGTATAAGGATAAGACCAGAGCCCAGAAACTTGTGTTTTTGAGATGGTTTAGCGTCATCTCCTTTGCATTGTGGATTCTCTACAAGTATGGCCTTTATGCAGACCCGACTTTTGACTTCATCTTCTGGAAGGAACTTCCGTTTCAGCCATGTAACACCATGATGTGGCTTGCCATCGTTGCTGCATTCTTTGATGTGACAATTATTATGGACTATGGTTTCTATGTGGGAATTGCTTCTGCACTCATGGCTCTTGTCATGCCTGAGACGGGATTCTATAACATCCCGTTCTTCTCCATCCGTGCTTTGGGTTTCTATGGAACACATGCCCTTGTTCTGATGGTTGGCGTTCTGTTTGTTACAATGGGCCTGACAAAGGTCTCATACAAGAATGCTCTTAGGTCCATCATCTTCTTTATGGCCATGGCTTGTGTGATGCACTTGGTGAATACGGTGTTCCGTCACACTGTCTATTCAGAAGCCTCATACTATTTCACCTATGGAAACGAGGATAACTTCCTCCTTTCCGCATTCAAACGATTCATTCCTGTGAACCTTCTGTACATGCTTCCGATCTTCATGATCGCATATGGTGTGTTTTTGCTGGAGACTTACCTGATTCTGCTTCCTTCCAAATTGGGCAGAAAGGGTAAATGAGACCTTATAGAGGATTGGAAAAGGAGCAGCAATGCTCCTTTTCTTTTGCAATTTGTAACCCCTTTGCGTTACAGAGGGTTTTGTAAGCAGATAATGAAAACAGTAAAAGGAGCAATTCTATGTTCAAAAAGATTTCATTGATTATGGCAATTATGGTTCTGGTTATGTTCTCAGCAGTAGCCAAGGACGATTACACAAAGGGAAGCTTCGGTTTCCAGGCTGGTGCATTCGCTGAGTCAAACGTTGTGGCAAACTCCGTTGGAGCTGAGGTAGAAGGTTACTACATGCCTTGGGACAATTGGGGATTCACCTTTGGTGTTCGCGGATTCGGTTATTTCGCATTCGATGACGAGACTACCATTACTCCTATCAAACCGATGATCATGCCTTACATTGCCGCAAAGTACAAGAACTTTGAGTTCGGTGGTGGAGCTGGCTTCAATCTCAAGAGTCTGGAAAGTGAGAATGGTCCTCAGGTGACACCATATGTCAGACTGAATTGGGATATCCCATTTGCCTCCCTGCATGAAGGATCGAACAACAGATTGTCCATGACAGTTGGTGCCCATTGGTATCTTGTCATGCCAGTTGTTGAGAATTATCAGCCGGAAAACGTTGGAGAGGGAATTGGCGTTATATTCCTTGCCATCCTTGAGGCTGTTTCCAACGTCATTCCAAAGGTCAACATCGGTTTTACCTATCAGTATGACAGCATTGCTCCAAGAGCAAATTGAATAGCGTGAAAGAATTGATATAGGGGTGGAAAATGAAGTATAGGACAGATAAGAGCGGTAAACAGATCTCGCAGCTTGGCTATGGATGCATGCGCTTTTCCCGTAAGGGCGGCTCCATTGATTTTGATAAGACTGAGCAGGAGATCCTTTATGCCATTGAAAACGGTGTGAACTATTTGGATACCGCCTATATCTATCCAGGCAGTGAAGAGTGTCTGGGAAAGATCCTTGCCAAGAACAATCTTCGCGACAAGGTCTCCATTGCCACAAAGCTTCCGCAGTACATCATGCGTTCGTCTGCCCAGATCGAGAAGACCTTCAACGAAGAGCTTTCCCGACTTCAGACCGATTACATCGATTATTATCTCATGCATATGTTCACAGACTTCTCTGAGTGGGAGAACCTTCAGAGATTTGGCATCGAGGACTGGATTGCAGAGAAGAAGAAGTCTGGACAGGTTCGAAACGTCGGTTTCTCCTACCATGGCGATACCGATATGTTCCTGAAGATCCTCAATGCCTATGACTGGGATTTCTGTCAGATCCAGTACAACTATCTGGATGAGACAAGCCAGGCTGGAAGGGCAGGTCTTGAGGCTGCACAGGCCAAGGGCATTCCGGTTGTCATCATGGAGCCATTAAGAGGTGGAAAGCTTGTTCGCATCCCTGAGAAGGCCAAAGACGTCATGAAGGCAAGCGGTCGCAGCTATTCCCCAGCAGAATGGGGCCTTAGATGGCTGTGGAACCAAAGCGGTGTCACCTGCGTCCTTTCCGGCATGAACTCCATGGAGATGGTGCAGGAGAATATCCGAATCGCATCAGAGGCTGAGGTTGATTCCTTTACAGAGCAAGACTTTGCAACGATTGCAGAGGTCAAGAGAGTCATTCGTGAACGGGAGAAGGTTGGCTGTACGGGTTGTCGCTATTGCATGCCTTGTCCAAAGGGTGTTGATATCCCTGGCAACTTCCATTTCTATAACCTTATGTACATGGAAAAGAAGACCTCTGCACGTTTTGAGTTCGCTCAGGTCATGGGACTTCGAGAGGCTCCAGGCTTTGCCTCCCAGTGCATCCAGTGCGGTAAGTGCGAAAAGCATTGCCCACAGCATCTGCCGATTCGTGAGAAGCTCAAAGAGGCCGATAAGGCTCTTAGACCTCTTCCATACAAGATCGGAATCAATGTTGCTAGAAAGATACTGATCAAGAAAGCGAAATGAGAAGAGTCCGCGGTATTTGTCTGTTTTGCATAGCTCTGCTGGTGGCCCTTTGTGGTTGCAAAGCCCAAAAGGCGGAAAGTTCCTCTCTGCAGGTCGCGAATCCGATTCACCTATCCAGTCATGAGGAAATCCTTGCACTCGATCAGGTGGACCTGCCCATTCCACAGGGAAGTGTGGACGGAAGCTGGGTGAGAATCCAGGGCTCGCAGGATGAGGCGGTCCTGGACCAGGTGACCTTTGTGTACGATGCCATTCCATATTGCTATCGGGCCATAGGAAACAATGCAGTGCTGGATGTCTCAGGCATGTACTACAACTGGACGCAGGAGCGGACCGTCGATGGCATCCGAATGCAATTGGCGGATGCCGGCCAGGGGATTGCCTTGTGGTTCAGGGAAGGCGTCTCCTATTGCCTTTCCATGTCAGAGAAGGCGAGTTTCGAAAAACTTGAGTCCATGGTCCGATTGCTGATAAGGCTCTGAAAAACATTACAGATTTATAGGAAATTATATAAATCGTAGTCTTTTACTACGATGAGCATTGTGATACCCGAAAATCGTAGTCACATATCCGCTTTGGACTCTCAAGGATTTCCTTTCATCCCCGAATTTTCCATGAAGAGCCTTTTGTTTATCCTCTGAAGTTTGCTGGAAGGTTTTTCTTCTCTTCCAGGAACTCTTTGTAATAAGGCATGAAGGTCTTGTTGTCTCGAATGACACAGCCAGTTGGTTTGTGTGATCGGATCAGGTCGCCACATTTGCCGCAAGTGAGGCAAATCCTCTTTGGATCGATTCTTCCGCCGACCATTTCCTTGGCAAAGTCCGGATCTGCGAACTGCATTCTGCCAAACAGCATACCATCACACAAACCCTGCTCGATAGCACCTGCCGTGTACAGGTCTGTGAACTCTCTCAGGTAGGTTGGAGCAGAGGCTAGAATCTTCAGCTCAGGAACAGCCTTCTTGACTTCTCCAATGCCCATAATCATGCGGCTGATGCCTTCAAACGGATGTTCCTCTGGTGGATATTTTCCCATGTCATAAGGTCTTACTACATGGGTTGTTGCATAAGGGTTGCCCATGGTCAGGTCCACAAGATCCAGACCCATCTCATGAAGTTCCTTCACCAGGCGGATCGGCTCGGTCAGATCCAGGGCCATAGAGCCATCGGTTTTCTGGCCAAAGCCTGCATACTCTGGGTATCCATCGTAGATGCCGACACGAGAGGTGACCATGAAGGATTCATCCTCATAGACCTGAGCGGCTCGGATGGAGTTCTTCAGAAGTCTTGTACGGTTCTCATAGGAGCCACCATAAATGCCTACACGGTAGAAGGCGGAGGCAACTTCCTGGAACAGGTATCCATGACAGGACTTGATGTCTACGGCATCAAAGCCTGCGAGTTTGGCAAGGCGTGAACCTTCGCCAAAGCTTTCTTCCATCTGCTTCAGATAATCGTCCGAGACAATGCAGGAATCATCGGCTGCGCGGAACTTCTCCAGCCATGGATGGCGATAGGCAATCAGTGGGGCTGGCTTGTTTCCTGGGTTGGAATAGCGACCTGAGTGGTTTGCCTGCATGACAAGGTAAGGAGCATAGCCGTTTGTCTTAAGCCCGATCTCCTTGATGGTATCGGTCATTCTTCGGTAGTCATCTACGTTGTCTTTGGTGATCAGAAGCTGTGTGTTGGAGGATCTTCCCTCTGGTACGACGGAAATTGCCTCAAACCACATGATGGCAGCACCACCTTCGGCGATTTTGGAGTAGCGTCGGATGGTAAGGTCGGAAGGGCTTCCTTCGATGGTGGAGTCTGCACCTTCCATAGGAGCGGAGCCTACACGGTTGGAAAGCGTGACGTTTCTGAATGTCAGAGGCTGTGCGATTGCAGAAGTGTCGGAAGCGAAGGGAATGGTGATTCCCAGCTCCTTGCATTTGTCCTGAACTTCTGCCAGTGACTTGTAATGAAATCTTTCGTGCTGTGCCATATCTGTTCCTTATCTGTAGTGTTCTTAATAGACGTTGCCGTTCTCGCGATATCCTCTCCAGACGTTCTCAAAGAAGTCATCGTTCTCTGGAAGAGGTCTGACTGTTCTCCAAGAGTAGGAGCATGCTCCATTTTGGTAAGTCATCTCCTGAATCAGGCTGTCTTTACTGCCGTCATCCAAGGAGAAGGTGAAGGTATCGGGAAGAGCCTCGTAAGGCTTTGTGCCATTGTTGTCGGTGTAAAGGGCGCTACCGCGGCTTTTTCCACCGTTTTGTGCGTAGTTCTGCATGCTGCCAAGATAACATTTCTGGGTAATCAGCGTGTCGCGTAGGCGATAGACATGCTTGAGCTCGCTTAGGCTCTCGTAGCGCACCTCATCGCTGAAGTTCTCAAGACGCTTGTCGATGCTTTGGATGAGTTTTTGGATCTCGTTGCCGTTTCGGATGGCGCCACCGCATTTGCTCATGTTCGAAGTGACTTCCTTTCGGATATCTGCCACATTGCTATCTTTGCTCTGGGTCTTTTCTGCAAGCTGTGTCATGGCCGAAAGGGCCTTTGAAAGCAGGGCAGAGTAGACATTGTCATCCTGTGTGAAAGAGGTGTTTCTTCGAGCGATGTACTCAGATGCTCGTGAGGAGCCGACCTGTCCTGCGTTCAGAGCAGATCCTCCTGGGCGATAGACACCGTGGCTTCCGGCGGCTTCTCCAACGACAAAGAAGTTTCGTAAGTTGCTTTCCCACCAGCAATTGATGTCAAGGCCTCCGTTGTTGTGCTGGGCACACAAGGAGATCTGAAGCATTTCTTTTTCAAGGTCTACGCCCTTGTCTTTGTAGAAACTGATGGCAGGACTGTTCATGATGCGAAGTCTTTCAATCGGTTTTTTCACAAGAGCTCCAGCCTTCTGGATGTAGGTGTAGGCCTCTTTGTCCAACGATGTGAATTCGAAGTTCCCATCCAATGGATCGCGTGTGAAATCAAGGTACACGTTACGGCCTTTGCAGGTCTCAAGGTAAACCAGAATATCGATGATGGAGCTTCCACCTGCAATCTTTCGCACATCAAACGGCCACTGGTAGCCTTTTAGGAACACCTTGGAAAGCATGTCTCCTGGCTCGTGGAAGAAATCCATGAGAAACTCCCGTTCGTCAGAGCCATCTGGTAGGGTGGAGACAAAACGTGGCAGTACCTGCATGTAGGTGCCGGAAACGTTCCAGCGTGGTCTTACCGATGCCAGACCGAACTGCCATTCTGTGAGGTTTCGACCTTTGACACCTGCCTCGAAGGCAAGTCCTGTGGCGCCGAACTGGCTTTCTGGGTACACACTGTTCTGGAAGATTCCTGCAGGACCTCCTGTGGCGTACACGATGTTTTCGGCCTGGATGGCGACATAGGCCTTGTGGACATCTGATGCATTGGTATCCAAACATAGTAGACCATAGCTTCTTTTTCCATCGGAAATTACTTTGATAACCTGCAGGTGGTCACAAAATGGGACTCCCAGTATCTGGGCTTCCGCTTCCAAAGCGCGGGTCATTTCCCTTGAAGTATATGGTCCAATGGAAGTGGCGCGGTTTCTTGGGTCATGGTCGGTCTTGTAGCCGACATATTCGCCATAGCGGTTGACCGGAAACGGAATTCCCAGTTCCACAAGGCGCAAAAAGCCTGGTGCGCTCAAGGCTGCTTCACACAGGGCAATGTCGCCATCGACGGCCTTTCCTTCAAAGAGGGTCTGTGCCATCTCCTGGACACTGTCTGGTGTATCACCGCTTAAGGTGAGCTTGTAGTAGGTCTGCTTGTCACTGCCTGTGTTGCGGCTTGTTCCGCCAAGTCGGTTCTCACTGATCAGAAGAAGATCTGTAAGGCCTTTTCTCTTGAGGCGGCAAGCGGCGTTGTAGCCAGCGGCACCTGTTCCGACGACGCAGGTATTCACCTTGAGCATTTCCACTTCGTAATCGTTGAATCTCATCGCCCAAACCTCAAAGTTTCTTGATGTGGAAGCCACCATCGACATCGATGTAGTTTCCTGTGGTGTAAAGGAACTTGTCTGAGACAAGGGCACTGACAGCGCCTGCAACGTCTTCTGGTGTGCCCCAGCGTGCGATAGGGAACAGGCCGTCTGCAATGAGCTTGTCATACTTTGCTTGGACGGTACTGGTCATGTCTGTGGCAATCACACCTGGTCTGACCTCGTGAACAAGAATTCCCTCAGAGGCAAGACGGTCGGCATAAAGTGTTGTAAGCATTGAAATTCCTGCCTTGGAGACGCAGTACTCGCCACGGCTTGTGGAAGAGACGACAGAAGAGCAGGAGGAGATGTTCACAATGACACCCTTGCGGTTTTTCTCAATCGGCTCCTGGGAAATCATCTGGTTGGCGACAGCCTGTGTCAGGAACATGTTTCCCTTGGTGTTGATGCCGATGACGCGGTCAAAGGACTCTTCGGTCATTTCCAGAAGGTCGGCACGTACCAGAGGTGCGACACCTGCGTTGTTGACTAGAACATCGATTCTTCCGAACAGTGCAACCGCTTCCTTGACGATGCGAAGTCTGTCGTCGTGGTCTGCCACATTGGCCTGCACATAACCGACGGTGATTCCTTCGGCCTCCAGGGCTTTCACTGCATCAGCATTCTTTTCCTTGCTGCCTGTTGCGACCATGACCACGTTAAAGCCGTCAAGTCCGAGCTGACGTGCAATGGCATAGCCGATTCCTCGGCTGGAACCTGTGACGATTGCTGTCTTTTTCATCGTTTGCTCTCCATATGTATCTCGTTTTGGAAAGTTGCCTTTCCGTTTTCTGCATAGATTGCAAAGAGGGCACCAGTGAATGTGTTGTACATGGTACCTTCGCTTGCAAGACCGTAGACACTTGCCTTTCCGACAAAGTGTCCATCGGCATAGAAGTGGTAGAACTCATCATCGGATTGGATTTCAAGTTCCACGCTGTCTGCTATTGGTAAGCTGATCTGCTCGGTCACGGCCTCAAAGTCGTGTAGATGGCGAATCAGCGATACTACATTTTCGGTTTTGGACTTTGTCACCTGAAGTCTGTAGTGGTAGTCGCAGCTCAGCCAGGATGCGATTCCAGCTGTGCCTTCCAGTTTTGTCTGGTCCAAAGTTGCCTTCATGGACTCGTTAAGACCCTTTTGTCGGAAGGCAAGAAGGGTAGGATGTCCAAGTGGTGTGTTGATTGGCTCTTCTCCCATCAGAGTCAGGCTTTTTGCTTTGAGGTCCAGCTGGTAACAGTCTTCCTTTGGAACGCGGACTTTCAGGTATGGGTAGTGCTCCAGCGTGCGGTCAAAACAGACAGAGTAGTCTCTGCTATCTTTTTGCTCTGGTCCTTCTGCATTCTCCAGCTCCACAAAGCCATGATCTCCCACCATTGGCCATCCGTTTTCCCAACTCACTTTGGCAAGGAAGGTTTCGCGGCCAAGATGATGAAGAAGTGGGCGTGGCTTTACGCGGATGCCCAAGAACACAGCATACCAGTCTCCGTTTGGAGTCTGGATGAGATCTGCATGACCTGTGGCCTGAATCGGATGTCCTTTGCGAGGCACATGGGACAGAATCACTGGATTTCCATCCAGGTTCTCATAAGGGCCATGGATGTCTTTGCTTCTGAGGATTGCCTCGTAATGGCCATAGCCTGTGCCACCTTCTGCGAACATCAGATAGTACCAGCCGTCCTTTTCGTAAATGTGCGGGCCTTCCGTGGCATGTCCGTTAAGGCCTGTGGAAAGTAGGTGAAAATCCTCCAAAAGCTCTCCGGTATCTGGATTGATGAATGCACCTTTGATGCCACGAACACCATCCACGCTGCCGTTGGACGTGTAGAAACATCTTCCGTCCGACAAGAACAGCAGGGAAGGGTCTATGCCATCCTTGGCGATGAAGCTGATCTCGGACCATGGACCGTCGATGTCATCGGTGTGGCAGATGAAGTTCTCGTGGGTATACTTGTTGGTGGTGACCATATAGAAACGGCCGTTGGCATTGACGCGGATGGATGCGGCATAAAGGCCGGAACTGGAGGCAGCACCGGAGAGGTCCAGCTGGCTGGTTCGTGTCAGAACCGCGCCTTTTGAGGTCCAGTCCACCAGATTGTCACTTGTCCAGAGCGATACTCCTGGGAAGTACTCAAATGTGGAGGTTACGAGGTAATAGTGACCGTTCCAATAGGTGATGGAAGGGTCTGGTGCGAAGCCTGGAATGACTGGATTTCTGTACATGGCCCAATTATGGCACCAAGTATGGGAAAAATAACCTGTTAAGTTTTGCTGTCATTTTTTATTTGGTAACCCATTTTTGTGTAAAATGTATGCAAATGTAGTTGTAAAAAGGAAATGGACTGATTTATAGTAGAAAAACCCACTGCTATACCAGTCAAAAATTGACACATCCAAACTTTTTTTGTCAATTTTTTTCATAACTGGCATCATACATACTAAGCTCACAAGGGTGGTTTGCCATGAAAAAGAAACAGCGCAAAACAGAGCTTCAGATCGATCCAGCTATGGATCTTACCCTGAAGGAGAAAATGACAAAGGACTGGAGAAGGTATCGTTCATTATACTTCCTGTTCATCCCTGTCCTTGTCTATTACATCATTTTCCAGTACGGACCAATGTTCGGTCTTATCATTGCCTTTGAGAACTTCAAGCCAAGACTCGGATTCTTCGGCTCCAAGTTCGTCGGCTTTACGCATTTCAAGAATTTCTTCAAGGACTATTACTTCAAGAGAACTCTGACCAACACAATCCGAATCTCCGTATTCAATCTGTTGTTCAGCTTCCCATGTCCTATCATTCTTGCAATCTTCATCAGTGAGCTTCGCTCCAAGCGATACTCCAAGGCCGTTCAGACAATCACATACATTCCTCACTTTGTATCCATTGTCGTCGTCACTTCCATCATGATGGACCTTACTAGCCGAACTGGTGCAATCACCAATTTCCTTTCCCATTTCGGCTTCAAGCCAACCACCATGCTCAACGAGCCAAGGTTCTTCCTGCCTCTGTATATCATCTCCGGTATCTGGCAGAACATCGGTTGGAACTCCATCGTTTACCTTGCCGCTCTGCTTGCCATTGACCAACAGCTTTACGAAGCCGCAAAGATCGATGGTGCCGGTAAGCTCAGACAGCTTTGGTCCGTCACCTTGCCATGCCTGCTTCCAACCATCGTCGTCATGCTGATCCTTCAGGTTGGTAAGATGTTCAACGTCGGTTATGAGAAGATCATTCTCATGTACAATCCTCTGACTTACGAGGTTGCTGATGTCATCAACACCTATGTTTATAGAGAAGGTCTTTTGAATATGAACTATTCCTATGCCGCAGCTGTCGGAATGTTCAACTCAGTCGTCAGCTTCCTTCTTGTCTGGACCACAAACAAGATCTCCAACAAGCTGACCGGTTCCGGACTTTGGTGATAGGGAGGTGTGCAGATGAAAGTCAAATATACAGTTGGTGAACAGGTTTTCCACGCTTTTGTTGTCGTCGTGACACTTCTTCTTTCCCTTGCTGTCATCATTCCTCTTCTCAGCATCGTGTTCGCATCCTTCTCTGACCCTGTTGAGGTCATGAAGCATACAGGTCTGTACTGGCATCCAATCAAGAGCACCATCTTCAATTACCAGATGGTCTTCAAGAATCCGAACATCCTGACCGGTTACCTGAACACCATCTTCGTTGTTCTTGTCGGAACATCCCTGAACCTGGCTCTTACCATCATTGCAGCCTATGTCCTTTCCAGAAAGGGACCAAGACTCATCAAGATCTTCACTGTTCTGGTTGTCTTCACCATGTACTTCCAGGGTGGAACGATTCCTTCCTACCTCATCGTCAACAAGCTTGGACTGGTAGGTCACAGAGCAGCTCTGATTCTTCCTGGTGCCGTCAATACCTTCAACCTTGTCGTTCTTAGAACCGCAATGGCTGGAGTTCCTGAATCCTTGCCGGAAAGTGCCATGATCGATGGTGCAGGTCACGGTAGAATCCTGACTGCCATCATGGTTCCAGTTACAAAGGCATCTATTGCTGTCATAACACTTTACTATGCAGTATCCCACTGGAACTCATGGTTCCCAGCAATGATCTACCTGAAGAAGAAGGAAATGTACCCACTGCAGTACATCCTCAGAATGATTCTGATTCAGGACGATACACAGGTTATGACAAGTGGAACAAGAGATGCTCTTGCCCTGTCTTCTGATGCCGTCAAGTACGCAACCATCGTTGTTGCTACCGTTCCAATTCTTGCCGTCTATCCGTTCTTGCAGAAGTACTTCGTCAAGGGCGTCATGGTTGGTGCTGTAAAGGGTTGATCATGATTGTTCCAGGAATCGTAAGCGCCACATTCAAGGGACATCCGGTCGAGGAGACCCTTGCCATTACCACATCTGCAGGTCTTAAGGCCATTGAGTGGAGCGAAAACCATCACATTCCAAAAGGGGATGTGGCTTTTGCCTCTTCGGTACGTCAGAAGACAGCGGATGCGGGCCTTGAGATGGCAGGTTACGGTTCCTACTACAGACTTGGACAGGATATGGATATCCGTCCATCTTTGGATACCTGCTGTGCCCTTGGTGCAACAGGTATGCGTATCTGGGCTGGAAGCAAGCCTTCGGCGGAGCTTGAGGCCTCGGAGCGAGATGCTCTGATGGCAGAGCTTGCCAAAGCGGTGGAGATTGCAAAGGACTACAAGGTTGTCCTGAATCTTGAGTGGCACAAGAACACACTCACCGATGAGAACCAGTCCGGATTTGATGTGCTGACACAGATCGATAGTCCGTATCTTCGAACTCTGTGGCAGCCAACACAGGCCCTTTCGTTTGAAGAGAGGGCAGAGGGTCTTTCCCAGATTGTCCCGTTCTTGTCGTACCTGCATGTGTACTACTGGGATGAAACCGGAAGAAGACCTTTTTCAGAAGGTGTCGAGCATTGGAAAAAATACTTCTCAATGCTTGATGGAGAAAAGAGATATTACGCTCTCATGGAGTTCGTCAAAGGCGACACTGTAGAGCAGTTCAATATGGACGCAGAGGTCCTGAAGGGACTTCTCAACGTAGGAGAATGATATGGCAGATATGCATGTTGATTGCTTTGATATGATCAATCCGTTTGTGATTGCATCCAGTCCTGCAACCAGAGGTGCTGATAACGTAATCAAGAGTTCCGCCTGCAAGCCAGGTGCCATCACAATGAGAAACTTCGGTCATGGCATGGGCGGTGGTGGATATTTCTATCCTTCCTTTGATGCTGTTCTGAAGGGACAGCCAGCCTTCCATTCCCATGCTGTCGGCAGACAGTGCCCTGACAAGATCAGTTCTCTGGATGAGTACTGTGAAGAGGTCAGACGTGCTCGTCGTGACATGTACCCAGAGACAAAGCTTTGGGCATCTGTCGGCCACTATCATGATATTGAAAAGTATCCAGATTGGAAAAAGCGATGGGTTACAGAGGCTCAGGAAGTGGTGCGTGCCGGCGCCGATGCCATTGAGCTTCACTTCAACACACCAGGTGTCGCTACTGCCTCTGACAGACAGTTCAACTACTATCAGCTGGTCGAGACCTGCACCAAAATGATCAAGGCTGCCGTTCCAGGCACACCTGTCATGGTAAAGCTTGCAATCGAGGATTGTGACTGCCTGACAAGCATGCGCCACGCCATTGCCGCTGGTGCCGATGCCGTTGGTCCTACCGCCCGCTGGAAGGCCTTCTATTTTGACCTTGATTGGCAGAGAACACAGCCAAGACCAGGTGCTGGTTATGGCGGAACACAGGCAAACCCACTTGTCTGTTTTGAGATTGCCGATGCACGTTCTCGTGGTATCACCATTCCGATGTATGCCGGTGGTGGCGTCTTCTCCTATGATCAGGCTCTTCGATTCATCATGGCTGGTGCTGAGATGGTCCAGCTTGGTGCCATTGCATGCTCTGGTGGAATCAAGGTCTGTGAGCGCATCATCAAGCAGTGTTCCGACTGGATGGACCAGAACGGTTATGAGTCCGTCAAGCAGCTTCAGGGCGAGGCTCTCAAGCTCTTTAACATGCCAAGCGAATTCGCAGCCAAAAGACAGAATATGTTGGGCGAGGCTTATCGCCTTCGTGATGTCGACCAGGACAAGTGTATCGGCTGTGGCCGCTGCCAGGATGTCTGCTGGTACAAGGGTGTTCAGCTGGATGGTAAGAAGGCCCACAAGACCGAAAACTGTATCGGTTGCGGCTACTGCTTCCAGGTCTGTCCGACAAAGGCCCTCGAGGTCGATGCCGGTGGCATTCTGAAGTCTGCCTTTGAGGAGCTGTAAGATGGCAGTTCGAGTCCTTCTTTGCGGAATGGGTGGTTACGGCGAGAACTACGTCAAGGAATATCTGACACGGGATGTCCTTGGCTCTGAACTTGTCGCCATTGCAGATCCGTTTGCTTCCAAGAGTCCGCTCTATGAAGAGGTTGTGGCAAAGGGAATCCCACTATTCGGATCTCCTGAGGAGTTCTTTGCTCAGAACTCTGTCGACCTTACCATCATCTCATCACCGATCCATACCCATTATCCATATGTGATGTTGGCTCTGGAAAAGGGTAGCAACGTCCTGACCGAAAAGCCTGTGTGCTTTGACGAGTCCCAGATTGATGCCATGGAGGCAAAGAGCCGTGAAACCGGTCTGTTTGTCGCTGTCGGTTACCAGCTGTGTTTCTCCCGAGATGTCATTGCCATGAAGCAGGATATCCTTTGTGGCGTCTATGGAAAGCCGACTCGCTTCAAGACCATCCGTCTCATGAGAAGAAACGATGTCTACTACAACAGATCCAACTGGGCTGGAGCACTTCTGTGCCATGGCGAGAAGGTGTTTGACTCTCCATTCACAAATGCCTGTGCTCACCAGTACCAGAACATGGTCTACCTTCTTGGCAAGGATATGGATGCCAGCGCAACCAGCTGCAAGGTGGAGGGAAGTCTGATTCGCGTTCGACCTACCATCACCAACTGCGATACCGCCATTTTGAAATTCACAACTGTGGATGGGGTAGAACTTTACTACTATTCCTCTCATGCAGTGGATGAGGTAAAGGTCGGTCCTGACAGCATTTATGAGTTCGATGGTGGCTACATCGAGGAAGTTTCCAACGGTTTTGTCGGTCACACTGCTGACGGTAAAACCATTGACTACTCCAAGATGGACAAGGGCGAAAGGCTGGAAAAGCTTTGGGAGTCTGTTCGCTGTGTGCAGGAGGGTAGAACTCCATCCTGTACGCTTCGCACTTCCCGGGAGCATACCCATGCGGTTCTCATGGCACAGGAGAAGGGTGTTATCGATTACACCGATTGTGCTCAGGCCCGCAAGGATGACAAGGACAGCATCTATTACACCGTCCCAGGTATGGGAAAGGCTCTCCAGGACGCCTACAAGGACTGGAGCATTGATTTGAACCTAATTAATTGGGAAACCAAAAAAAGGAGTATAAAATGAAGAAAGCACTTCTTATCGTCCTCGCAATTTTCATGATTGCACTTCCTGTCTTCGCACAGGCTGCACAGGAAGCCGCTTCAGCAAACAAGGGACCAGCAAAGCTTAGCTACTGGGCACCAATGAATGCTGCTATCACCGCTAATGACTTCTCCGAACTTCCATACTGGCAGGAAGTCATGGCAAGAACAAACACAGAAATCGAGTTCCAGCATGTTGCTGCTGACAACAAGGTTCTGTCAGAGGGTTTCAACCTTCTTCTTCTCTCAACAGATCTTCCAGATATCGTTGAGTACAAGTGGGCATCCTACGTCGGCGGTCCTCAGGCTGCTATCGACGATGGTATCATCATCCCACTCAACGACATCTTCGAGAAGTACTGTCCAAACATCTCCAAGTACCTCGCAGAGAATCCAGACATCGCAAAGGAATGCTCCACAGATGATGGCACATACTACTGCTTCCCATTCTTCAGAGGATTCAACTATGAGAACAACGGTCTTCTCTTCTCCGAAGGTATCATCTACAGAATGGACCTCCTGAAGGCTGCTGGATTTGACAAGACTGCTGAGACAGCTGCTGAGCTTTACACAATCCTCACAGGTCTCAAGGCTGCTTACCCAGACATGATCCCAATCGCAATCAGACCAGACCACATCAACAGAGTCTTCGCTCCTGCATTCGATTCATGGGACAGCTTCTATGTTGACAATGGTGTTGCAAAGCACGGTTACCTCGAGGCAAACAGATATGCTTACCTTGAGTTCCTCCACAAGATCTACTCCGAGGGTCTCCTTGATCAGGACTACATGTCTCTCAACAAGAGCGCTCTCCAGTCCAAGCTCCTCAGCGGCCAGATCGTTATCGGTTATGCTCCTGGTAGCCTTATCGGAACAGCTGTCGCTTCCATCGAGGGTGCAGAGATCTCTTCTGCAAAGCCACTCACAGCAGTTGCTGGCACAAATTCCAAGTTCGCTAAGATGAACACAGTCTTCGACACAAGCGCTTCTTGTGCTGCTGCTATCACAACAAGCTGCAAGAACGTTGAGGCTGCTGCAAAGCTTCTTGACTATGCTTACGGTGAAGAGGGTCACCTCCTTGCTAACTTCGGTATCGAAGGTCTCACATATGAGATGGTCAATGGCTACCCAACTTACACAGACTATGTCAACAACAACCCAGATGGTCTCACAAAGTCTCAGGTCATGGCTAAGTACATGAGAAGCACAACAAACGGTGCAATGATCCAGGATCCAAGATACCTCGAGCAGTACTATGACACAGCAGAGCAGAACGCAGCTCTCTCCATGTGGGCACAGACTGACTACGGTAAGTACATCATGCCACCTGTAACAATCTCCTCTGATGATGCTACAATGGCTGCTTCCATCCTGAACAAGGTCAACACATTCGCAGATGAGATGGAGACAAAGTTCATCACAGGCGCTCTCGAGCTCAACGAGAAGTCCTTCGCAGATTACCAGGCACAGATCAAGGCTTTCGGTCTGGAAGAGGCAGTTGCCATCTACCAGAGAGCTTACGATGCTTACATGGCTAAGTAATCAGCTGTAAAGAATTTTACAACTTACTACAGGACAGTCCGGTTTCCGGGCTGTCCTGACTCTAGTTTAAACTACAAGATTTTTGAGGTTATCAATGAATTATACGGAAAAGCTGCTTGAACTTTTGGACATGGAGAATCCAAACCTGAAGGCTATGGGTGAGGTGACAGGTGAAAAGCTTGTCGATTACTACAGAAACAGACAGAACCCTGTCTATCTGTTCTCCATGAAGGATGCAGAAGGCCTTAAGGACGATGAGATCCTCGCCGATGCAGAGAAGGTCATGAACCATGACATCTTCGGTCACAAGTTCAACGGTCCGATCGATTGGATGTTCAACCCAACCACAGAAACCAGCCGAGACAACGAGTGGAGCTGGTCTCTTTTCCGTACAATCTATTGGCAGCCTCTTGCCAGAGCCTATGCTCTGACAAAGGACGAGAAGTACACAAAGGAATTTCTGTCCCAGATGCATTCCTTCCGCCAGGCATGGCCTGCCGATGAGTTCATCAAGGATTTCACCTTTGTGCCAAAGCAGCCGTTCCCAGGAACTGCTTGGAGAACCATCGAAACCGGTATTCGTATCTACACCACATGGCTTCCGGTCTTCGAGATCTTCCGCCACTCCGATGTCTGGACAGCAGAGGATCTTGCATCCTTCCTGCTTGGCATCCATGACCATGCCCTGTTCCTGATGGGTCATTATTCCAACCATGACCGCTCCAGCAACTGGCTCAGCATGGAGACCAGCTGCCTTTTGCAGCTTGCCATCATGTTCCCTGAGTTCAAGGAAGCAAAAGAGTGGTTTGACACAGGTTATGGCCGTGTCATGCACGAGGTTCGCTTCTGCTTCTCCGACAATGGTATCCACATGGAGAAGACTCCAATTTACCATATGGTCGCTTCCATCGCCTTTGCACAGGCCCTGGTCATGTGCCGCCTGAACAACATCTATGTTCCGGACTATGCCTGGGAATGCATTCGCAGAAGTGCTCTGTACATCTGCTCCTTGTTCAAGCCAGACCTTTCCACACCAATGATCGGAGATGCCGACCGTGATGATCTGACAACAAGAAGGGCAGACACCTCCATCTATGAAGGTATGAACCTTTCCTTCTTTCCGCAGGATATGAACGAGCTTCGCGCCTACATGAACTGGATGTATGACCTGTTTGGGGACGAGGAGTTCCGCTATTTCGGAACTCTACGCAAGCAGGGACAGGAGCCGAAGGCCAAGGATTACAAGTACAGCGAAGAGGGTGTGTATGTCATGCGAACCGGTTGGGACAGCAAGGCCGATTACCTTTGCACCCATTCCACACAGCTGGAGCTTGGTGAGCGCTCCACACACAGCCACAACGACTGTATGCATGCCGAGGTTACCCTCAAGGGCGAGGATGTCCTGGTTGACTGCGGACGCTACATCTACCGCTCCTCCATCTGGAAGGATTGGAGAGCCTATTTCGTTTCTGCACTGTCACATAACACACTTTATGTCGATGACCACGAAATGGGTGAGATCAAGGGGGTTGACCGAAGAAGAAACGTACGCTGCCTTTGCCACAGCTTCGGTGAGCAGAGCGGTCTTAAGGTCATTGACCTTTCCCACAACGGCTATGCCTACCTGCCGGATCCTGTCTTCCACAGAAGGAAGCTCATCATGGTTCCAGGCTCTGTTGCCGTTCTTGTCGATTATGTGGAAGGTCCTGCCAAGGAGAACCACGATTTCAGACTGATGTACAACTTCAATTCCAAGGATGTTGTGCTTTCTGGCAATCATGTGGATTATATCTCCCGCAACGGTGTGGAATTTGAGATGGATTTTGAAAGCAATGTGGACTTCAAGTCCAGTCTGCTCTGTGGTTCGGAAGATCCTAAGGGCGGTTGGATCAGCTATGGATACCCTGTCAGAGAACCAATCGGTCAGGTGACCATGGCCTTTGGTGGAAAGGCACCGTTCATGGCTGCCACCATCGTGAAGCAGAAGGATGACAGCGCAAGCGTTGCTCTTGACGGTGATGCTGTTGTCATCACAACTGAAAATGGAAAATGGATTGTCCGTAAGGAGGCGGTTGAAAAGATATGAGATTCGGTCTTTGTACAGATATAAGAAACGTCAAAGAGGTCCAGGAGGCCGGTTTTGACTACATTGAGGGTAAGCTGAACCAGTTTGCCCTCTGGACAGAAGAGGAGTTCTGCCAGGTGGTGGAGCTTTTCAAGCAGTGCTCCATCAAAATGGAGACCTGTTCACTGCTTCTTCCAAAGAGCATGGCTGTCATTGGTGACAAGTACAGCGAAAAGGAACTTCGTGAGTACCTGGATGTTGCATTCGCTCGTATGGATACCCTGGGATGCAAGCTTGTCGTCTTCGGCTCCGGTAAGAGCAGAATGGTTCCAGAAGGCATGCGCTGGCAGGATGCCTTTGTGGAGCTTGTGAATGTCACAAGACTCATTGGTGAGATTGCTGCACAGCATGGCATCTGCATTGCCATTGAGCCACTGAACAGAGCCGAGACCAACATGATCTGCTCTCTGTGCGAAGGTGCCGCACTCCAGGCCATGGTCGGTCTGGACAACGTTGGACTTCTTGCTGATGCCTACCACATGAGAAGAGAGGAGGAGGATATGACAAGAATTCTCCGCTGTTCTCCTCTGATGCACACACACATCGCCACCAAGGAAGGTAGACTCTATCCACTTGAGGCAACAGAAGAAGTGAAAGAGTTCTTTTCCGTACTTGCTGATGTAGGTTATGATGGAACCATGTCCATCGAAGGAAAGAGTGACGACTGGAAGGTCGATTCCATCAAGGCTCTTGAGGTCATGAGAGCCTGCGCAAAGAACTAAGGGGTATATTATGGACAAGGTTAGAATTGGTATCATCGGTTTCGGTCATATGGGAAACCAGCATTCAAATGCACTTCTGGCAGATAAGGTCCCAAATGCAAGGCTTGCAGCCATTGCGGACATTGATCCTAAGAAGCTGGAGAAGGCTAAGGCCCTCGCTGGCGATAAGGTTGCCTATTTCAATACTGCTGAAGAACTTATGGATTCAGGTCTTGTAGATGCTGTCATTCCGACATGCCCACATTATTACCATCCTGTCTATGGTGTCTACGCTCTTGAGCATGGTCTTCATTTCCTTTGTGAGAAGCCAGCCGGCGTTTACACAAATGCCGTCAAGAAGCTCAACGAAGTGGCCGAGAAGTCCGGTAAGGTCTTTGGTGTCATGTTCAACCAGAGAACCAATCCTCTGTATCAGAAGGCTCGTGACCTTGTCCAGAGCGGTGAAGTTGGAAGAATCCTTCATTGCCATTGGCTGATTTCCTCCTGGTTCCGACCACAGTCCTACTATGACAACTCCGATTGGCGTGCCACCTGGAAAGGCGAGGGTGGTGGACTTCTGATGAACCAGAACCCACATAACCTGGACCTGTGGCAGTGGATCTGCGGTATGCCTTCTCGCGTCAAGGCCGATGTCTACTACGGAAAGTTCCGCAACATTGAGGTCGAGGACGATGTCTATGCTCTGATGGAGTATCCTGACGGACACATCGGAACCTATATCACCACCATCGCCGATGAGCCAGGTACCAACCGCCTTGAAATCTCCGGAACCCGCGGAAAGCTTGTCATCGAGAACGACACCATCACATTCTGGCGCTGTCGCGAGGATACCGATGATTTCCAGAAGAGATTCAAGGGCGAAATCGGCCATCCAGAGATCTGGAAGTGTGAGATTCCTGTCAAGGGAAGCTATACCTCCCACTGTGGTATCATCAAGAACTTCTGCGAAGCCATCCAGAAGGGAACCCCTCTGTTGGCTCCAGGAAGCGATGGTATCAAGAGCCTTGAGATCATCAACGCCATCTTCATGTCCTCCTGGACAGGCGGTGGCTGGGTAGAACTTCCAATCGACGCCGACAAGTATGAGCAGATGCTCAAGGAAAAGTGCGGCGGATCATTTCCTTGCTGAGTTAAGTTTTCTATAGGAGGAACTCTACGGAATGGGAAAACGGGTAAGTAGCTTCAAGAAAAGGACAGTAACCAGATGGGTACTGTCCTATCTGTTTGCGACTCTCATACCTCTTGTAATGGTTCTTATTGCTTCCATTGTAACCATTTACATGAATTCCTCCTCCATGACTTACTCCAACCAGATTACATCTTCCTATGCCCAGAGCTCCTTCCAGGATGTGATGGACAAGATCAACGAGATCAAGGCTGAGATTGTTGTGGATGATGATTTTGACTTGGTCCGACCCTCAAAGGACCTTTCTGAATTCACCAGCCTTGAGCTCTATTACAGGACATCCAGCATAAGACGCCTGGAGCAGAGCAGTAGCATCATTGACCACCTTTTTTTGTTCAGTCCCCGCTATGATTGGTTCATTTCCGGTGAGAACTGGGGTAGTATCAGCTATATTGATTTCGGCAGTCCTCGATTGAGCAACGCACTTGGAGATTTCAAAAATCTCGAGGCTTGGGGTGTTGGCTCTGAAATCTGGGACGTCTACATGTATGACGTTTCCGACAATAAGATTCTGATTCTGCTTCCGATGACCTATGCACGTTCAACGAACCAGAACGACCTTTGTGTCGGTGCAGTGGTATCCAAAACCGATATCTTCCCATCGGATATTGATGAGAACCACGATGTGATCATCTATAGTGAGAGAAGGGACTGTGTCGTCTACAGCCAAAGCGGCAATGTTCCGGTTGGCGTGCGCTCCGAATCCCTAGCTCCTCTTTTGCCAGGGACTACCACCAATCTGAACGGTTTCATGGCCTCTGTCGGTGAGAACATGACGCTGGGTCTCAAATGCATCGTCATGATGGACCGCTCCCTGTACTTCCACAATTACTATCTTCTCATTGAACTTCTGGGCGCAGTCATCTTTGTTACTCTTGCCTTTGGTGTTCTGTTTGCATCCCGTATCGCAAAAAGGGACTGGGTGCATTATTCGAATGCGGCAAAGGCTTCTGGCGTTGACCTTGCCAATGTCCCATCCGGGGCAAACACCTATGCTCCATTCGTATCCAGCGTACAGGATCTGAAGGTCCAGCAGGCAGAGCTCAGCGATGTGATCTCCAGACAGAATGCCTCCATCATTGAAAGTTCTGTGAAGAAACTTCTGGATGGTGATGTCTCGGTGACCAAAGAGTCCTTGGAAGCTCTTGGTTTCAGTTTGGTCTCCGATGCCTTCTATGTGGTCATTGCCTCCAGTACCTCAACCGATGTCGGACAGTATCTGCAGTCCAAGGATCCAAGTGCTCTCAGGATTCCTTTCGATTCCGAGTATGGCAAATCCTTCATCGTCAACACCAAGGTCATTGATGAGTCCCAGTATGTAGACACCTTCATGAATCTGCAGAAAGAGGGGATTCTGGACTCTTTCTCGGTTTCCTTGCTCCATTATGGACTTGAGTCGATCCGAGACTGTTTCATCGAGGCCATCAGTGTGCATGAGTATCAGAAAGACCACGACATTCCATTCCTTTCCTATTCGGCATTGGCCTCAACCACACGACAGAATGCCTATCAGTTCACCCTGGAGGAGAACATGATGCTTCAGAAGGCAATCAAGGAAGGGGATGCCGAACGTGCCAAGGCTGTCATGAACAAGGTCATTGACCGTAACCGAGAAAACGGCGTCTCTCCAAAGACTTTGCGCTTCTTGCTGTTCTCCATCAGCGGTACCATCATCCGAACCATCAACAGCCTCGATGACCGTTTCAGCGAAGCTGTGCCTGAGATGAACTTCCCACCGATCCTGCAGTCCCAGAACTTCCAGAAATCCTTGGCGGGGGTTGAGGAGATCATCGATTCCAGCTGCTATAGCATTGCGGCGGTGCAGGCCCAGTATTCCGATTCCACTTCAGAGACCTATCAGATCTATCGTGAAGTGCTTGGATACATCCACGAGAATTGCAGCAATCCGATGATGAATGTCTCATCCGTTGCCGACCATTTTGATATCTCCATTGCATATCTTTCCAGAATCTTCAAGAAATACCACGGAATCAACATTTCCGAATACATAACCAGCTACAGACTCGATAAGGCTAAGGAACTGCTTGCCGACGGCAAAATGCTCAATGATGTCGTCAATGAATGCGGTTTTGGAAGCCTCAGAACTTTCATGCGTGTGTTCAAGTCGGTAGAGGGAATCACCCCAGGACAGTACAAGACGTCTGTCACAAAGGAGAACTGAATGCTTAGAACCGCTGTTGTCGGCTGTGGCGCCGTTTCCAAGAACCACGGTAAGGCACTTAAGGATAACCAGTACACAAAGCTTGTCTACTGCGTTGACATTGATTTTGACAAGGCCAAGACCTTCGCGGAAACCTATGGCGGAGAGCCTCTTACCGACTACCGTGACCTCTATGACAAGAACATCGATGTCGTTCACGTCATTACACCACATAACACCCATCCGCAGATTGTCATGGACCTCATGGACCATGGCATGAACGTCTTCTGCGAAAAGCCTCTGGCCATTACCCCAAACGAGGCCAAGCAGATGATCCGAAAGAGCGAAGAGACCGGAAAGCTTCTTGGTGTGTGTTTCCAGAACCGTCTGAACAAGGCTACCGTCGAAGCCAAGGAGATCCTTGCAAGCGGAAAGTATGGAAAGATCCTCAGCGGCATGGCCCTGGTGACCTGGTATCGTAACGGCAAGTACTATAGCGAATCCCCATGGAGAGGCCAGTACAACGGAGAGGGTGGTGGATGCATCATCAACCAGTCCATCCATACCTTGGATCTTGTTGACTATCTCACAGGAGGAGTCGAGTCCCTTTCCGGCTTTGACGGAAAGCTCCGTGACACCGATGCCTATGAGGTCGAGGATACCGCAATGGCTCTGATGCGCCTCAAGTGCGGTGCCGAGGTTGTGGCATTCTGCACCAACTGCTATCTGGGTTCCAAGGTCTGTGATGTTGAGCTTCGACTGGAGCATGCTGTCATGACCGTTCGCCAGAGTGGTCTGACCATTGTGGAGGAGGATGGCAATACCATTTTCCATCCAGCTGAGGTTCTGACCGGCGAGAAGTCCGAGTGGGGTGTCAGCCACGGACTATTGATCAACGAATATTACAAGTCACTGCTTGACGGCACTCCGTTCATTGCAGACTGCCATACAGGTCTTGCTGCTGTCTCCATTGTCAACGCCATCCAGCACAGCAAGGGCCGATCGATAAAAATTGAACGATAATTCTATACAGGAGAACATAATGGTTACCATTTCAGTAAAGGAAGCAAAGGATAAGATCACAAAGATTTTCATGAATGTTGGTGTCAACGAGGACGAAGCCGCTATCATCGCCGATATGGTTGTAGAAGCCGATCAGAGAGGTGTCAACTCCCATGGAATCCTCTGCACAGCAAGATATGTCAAGCTCATCCGCGAAGGCAAGATGAGACCGAATATGAGTGCTACAGTCCTGAAGGACAACGGTGTTGTTGCCGTTTGGGATGGCAACCATTCCAGTGGTCAGATTCTTGGCTACCGCGCTATGGAAGATGCCATGAAGAAGGCTAAGGAGCACGGTGTTGGTGTTGTCTGCGTCAAGGGTGCCAACCATTTCGGAGCTCTTGCTTACTATTCCCAGATGGCTCAGAAGGCTGGTATGATCGGTACCACACTGGGAACTGGAGATTCCACTATGGCTCCATGGGGCGGTTGTGAGAAGGTGATCGGAAACAACCCTGTCTGTGTTGCTGCTCCTGCTAGAAACGAGGTTTCTCCTGTTCTGGATATGGCAATGACTGTTGTTGCAAACGGAAAGGTCACCAACATGAGACGTCAGGGTGCCACAGAGATCCCAGAGGGTTGGGGTCTTGACCGTGAAGGTATGCCAACAACCAGCATGAAGGACTATTACACCATTCCACCAATGGCCGGTTACAAGGGTTGGGGTATGGCTGTCATGGTTGATATCCTGGCTGGAACTCTGTTCGGTGGTGGTACAGGAGACCGCGCCAAGGACGTTTCTGAGGGTCCATCTCTGATGATGATTGCTATGGACATCAAGGCCTTCAACGACGAGGAGAAGTACTACAACGACGTTGATTTCAGAATCAACGAGCTCAAGTCCTCCAAGCTTGCCAAGAACTCCAAGGGCATTCTGATGCCAGGTGAGATTGAGGACGGCAAGTTCAAGGCTTCTGACAAGAGCGGTTATGTCGATGTCGTTCCAGAGAACCTCAAGATGGTCAACGACATTGCTCTTGAGATGGGAATCGAGCCTATCGCTGTCATTGGTTGATTGTCTTATTTCATTTGTTCAGACCGCCTGTCATCGTGCAGGCGGTTTTCTATTGACTGAGCAACCTTCCATTGAGAAAATGGCTGTGGAGGATTCCTATGGACAGCAGAAAGGATGAACTTATCCGAAATCTCGGCTTGGAGCCACTTTCTCGCGAAGGCGGCTATTTCCGTTTCATCACTAAGTTCGGAGAGGGAAGCGGAAGCATCTATTACCTGATGACGGAAACGGAATTCTCCCATTTGCACAAGCTCACTTCAGATGAACTATGGGTGTTTCTGGAAGGCGATGAGGTGGAGCAGACCCTGGTGTCTCCAGAGGGTGTTGTGACAAGACAGGTTCTGAATTCCGAAAACAGAGTTGTGAATATCAAACAAGGCTATTTTCAGGCTACAAAAATAAATAGAATAGAGAAGGGCTATGCTCTGGTGTCGACTGTCATGAGCCCAGCCTATCGGGATGATATGTATACCCATGGTGCGGATGTGAAGTGGATTCGGGAATTGGAAGAAGTTCAGGAGGTCCTATGAGAGTGTTGGTCAGTGGAGGCAACTCCAATTTGGGAAAGGCAATCCGATGGCGTTTTGAACAGGCTGGCTACGATGTCTGGTACACGGTCACCGATGCATCCAAGGCCAATGGAAAGCATGCTATCGTTGTGGACCTCACTGAGGAAAAGCAGGTAAACGAGGTCTTCCAGGATTTCGGTCCTGTTGATGTTCTGGTCAACAATGCTGGAGTCTTCACCGAAGGCCATCAGGATAGCCTTGCCACCGAGTTGTTTGATCAGGTCTTTGACCTGAATGTACGAGGACTCTTTTTTCTGACACGTGCACTTCTAAAAGGCATCAAGGAGGTTGATGGCTCCATCGTAAACATCTCCTCCATGAATGCACTCAGACCTGGTTTTGGGACCACAGCCCATTATGATGCCTCAAAGGGTGCGGTCAGTGCCTACACAAGGTCTCTTGCCGCAGAAACCGGTCTTAGGGTCAATGCCATCGCTCCAGGTCTAATCGGATGTGACCGTCTGGAAGGCACCGATCTGGAAACCTATTGGAAAAACCATACCGTAAGGCAGGAGATGATGAAGGCTTCAGAACTTGCCGATACCGTTCTGTTCTTGGCCCAGAGCCGTGGCATCTATGGTCAGACTCTGCTTGTTGACAACGGCTTCATGCTGCGCTGACGAAAAACGACTGTCATAGAATTGGAATGAAGTGAAAAGAGATTGGCATCTCAAATTGTTTTCTCCCAAATGGAGTGATTTGAAGTGATCTGGTAGTTTTTTTCTCCCAAAAGCACTGTTTTTTGTCATTTTGGGAGAAAGGTCAGAATGAAATTTCTGATTTGAAAAAACAGATAGAGGTTCTTGCGTATTTTTTTGTACATAAGTTGCGGCCATGCTGCAATTGATAGTATCATGGGCCTATGAGCACAAGAATCACAACTCGACCTTTCGGAGTGCGAAAGGATGGCAAGCAGGTTACCGAATACATTTTGGATAACGGATATATGGAAGTCTCTCTTATGGACCATGGAGCAATCATCCTTGGAATCCGTGTCCCTGACAAAGCTGGCAAAAAGGAAGAGGTTACTCTTGGTTTTGAAACCTTTTCTGAATATGAGGGGTGTACCCACAACTTCGGATCCTTTGTCGGAAGAGTCGCAAACCGCATCTCTGGCTGTGCCTTCACCTTGGATGGGGTTACCTACAAACTGGACAATAACAACAATGGTGCAAGCCTTCATGGTGGTTTTGATCGCTATAACCAGAAGTTCTATGACGCTGTCATCGGTGACGGCTGTGTGACATTCTCCAGAACAAGTGCAGACATGGAGCAGGGTTTTCCTGGAAATCTCAATATCAGCGTCACTTATGCGCTTTCTGATGACAACAGCCTTAGCATCTCCTACAAGGCCACAACCGATAAGAACACTCCTGTGAACTTCACAAACCATGCGTTCTTTGACCTTTCAGGCGGACATGCGGCAGACATTTGTCAGCAGGAGCTTCGCATGGAGACTGCAGACCGCTACATGACAGTAGATCCGATTCTGATTCCAACAGACATCGTCCCGACAAAGGGTACCCGCTATGATTTCTCCGACTGGAAGCAGATGGGCTTTGAGGGCGGTTTTGACAATGCCTTCCTGTTTGACAAGAAAGTGGGCGAGGTAGCAAAGGTTGCCACGGCAAGGGACGTGGTATCTGGAAGAAGAATGGATGTCTACACCGACCAGCCTTCCATCCAGCTGTACACAGGACAGAACAATAACTTCCCGACACATGGCAAGTATTCAGGATTCTGCCTTGAGACACAGGGCTACATCAATTCGGTCAACGATAGTCGCTTCCCATCCTGCATCCTTAAGCTAGGTGAGGAATATCAGCATTTTGTAGCTTATCATTTCTATACTGAATAAGGAATTGAATATGACAGAAGTCTACGTGGTCACAGGCGCGGCAAGTGGTATCGGCATGCAAATATGCGCTAAGCTTCCAGCCTGTGCCGCCCTTGTCATGGCAGACCGTTCCAAGGAAAGGTTGGATGCGTTTTCCAAAAACATCTTCTCGAGTGAGAACAACGTCTACACCTTCTGCTGTGACATCTCCAAACGGGATGATGTCAGAAAACTTGCCGACTATGCAGCCTCCATTGGAGAGGTGAGAAAAGTCTTCCATTGTGCCGGCGTTTCTGGCTCCATGGCTTCAAGGGAGGACATCCTTCGCATCAATGCATTGGGAACCGTGTACGTCAACCAGGAGTTCTCTCGTGTCATGAAAGGCGGTGTCATATGTGATTTCGCTTCCAATTCCGGCTATATCCTTCCTCGTTTCCTCATGCCGTCCGAGCGTATCTATCGGATGGTTCTCAAGAACGAGGAGAAGTTTCTTCGCAAGATGTATCATCGCTGTGGCTTCATCCTGATGGAGAAGTGGAACCGACAGGTGGCTTACCTAGTGAGCAAGAACTTCGCCCGCTGGTACTCGCAGAAGTGTTCCTTCCGCTACATGGAACAGAAGGGTATTCGTGTCTTTTCCATCAGTCCAGGTTTTGTCAAAACCCCAATGACCGAAGCGGAGAAGGGCTTTTTGTCTGCCAACATTCTGACATTTTCCCCAATGGGGCGTGGTGCGGAGCCTGATGAACTGGCTGTTCTTGCCATAAACCTTTCCGATGAACGGTGTGCCAGCCTCATCGGGACTGATGTGCTTTCCGATGGTGGCTGCGTCAATAACCATTATGGTCTTCTGACCTGTTTTCGGAAATTTAGGCGTCGTCATGTGAATGATGCATGGTAATGTTTTCGAAATAGCAGTTCAATAATGGTAGGTGGGGGAGATCATGAAACATCCAACAAAGAAAGCGTCTGAGATGACAGTTCGCGAACTTGCATCCTATATTGACTATTCTGTTCTGAAACCTGAATTTACAGAAGAGCAGATCATTGAACTTACAAAAGACGGAGTTCGTCTTGGCTGTGCAACAATTTGCATAAATCCTGGATATATGGAGCTTTGCGATCCGTATGTAAAGGGCAGTGATACAATGCTTTGCCCGGTCTGTGACTTTCCTTTCGGAACAAGTTCCACAGCTTCAAAGGTTGCCCAGATCGAGATGGTCGCAAAATATGACAGCGTCAAGGAAGTGGATATCGTTGCCAATTTCGGTATGATCCGTGGTGGTCAGTGGGATAAGGTCCGTGATGACATCAAGTCATGTGCTGAGGCGGCTCACCGTTTTGGTCGTGAGCTCAAGGTCATTTTTGAGACGGATGCATTGAATGAGGATCAGGTAAGGAAGATGGTCCATGTCGCAATTGAGGCAAATGCTGATTTTGTAAAGACTTCTACAGGTTTTCTCACAGGTTTCGAGTCTCATGGAGCAACGCCGGAGATCATCAAGGCTATGATGGAGGAAGCTGGTGACAAGATCAAAATCAAAGGATCCGGCTGCATTCGCACACGCGAGCATTTCCTGACTCTCATTGATATGGGAATCGACAGAATGGGAATCGGTTATCGTTCAGTTTCTGTTGTCCTTGGCCTGAACTGATATCTGTCAAACGACAAATGACGTTCATGAACCTCCTTGCTAGGGGGTTCATTTCTTTTTTCCCCCATGGGGTTTACTTTTTCCCGAAAAATGCTATAACCCATAATAAAGGGGATTATTATGCCGATCAGCAAGTCAGAGATGGAGATTAGAAGAAAAAGGATCCTTGAGGAGGCCTTTAATCTCTTTGTCCAGTACTCCATCGATTCTGTGACCTTCCAGAACATCGCTGATGCAGCTGGAGTCGGTGTTGCCTCCGTATATCGCTATTACCCGAACAAGCTTGACCTTGCCGTGGCTGTCTGCTGTGAGAAGTGGGGGCAGTTCCTGGCACACCTTCCTGTGGACCGACCGATGGAGATGGTCCATAAGATTCCGGCCATTGACCGATTGAACTACTTTCTTGACCAGGACATTGAGCTCTATACGAACCACAAGGACCTGCTTGTGTTCAACGAGAACTTCAACTTCTATATCAAGAGAGAGAAGTTGGACCAGGAAAGCCTGAATCCTTACAATCAGGTAGCCAAGATCCTGGATGACAGATTCCATTTCCTGTATGAGAAGGCTAGGGAAGACCATACCGTCAGAACGGACATTCCTGAAGTTGAGCTCAAGCATACCATTCTCAATACCATGCTTGCTGCATGTACTTTCTATGCAAAAGGCGTGACCTGGGATAACAACAGCGAGACGGATTTCTATCCGGAATTGCTCAGGCTTAAGGCCATCCTTATCGATTACGCCAAAAACTGAATTCTCAGAATTGCGTTTTTACCATTATTTTCAAGCCGAAATGTTAGTTTTGCCTCAATTTTTAAAATAAGATAGTTTTGCTATTGCATTATATGATAGTTGTGCTATTATATCAAAAGTTTGCATACTTATACATGGAGTTATGAAATGAAAAAGGTTATTTATGTGATTCTGACAATCGGCCTTCTTCTTGGTCTGTTTGTTTCCTGTAACCCTGACACACCGGATGTCAAATTTACAGTGCATTTTGATACGAACGGCCATGGCCAGAACATGGATGTGCTTTTTGTCAACGGAACGCCATCCTCATCAATACCTGCAATTCTCGAGGATGACGGTGAATTCATCTTCGGCGGATGGTACACAGAAAAGGAATGTGAGCATGCATGGGATCTGGATGTCTCAAAGCTTGCAGCTTCCGATGTGACATTTTATGCAAAGTGGACAGAAAGGGAATACGCAGTCTCCTTCAGCCTCAATGGCAAAACCGGCACAGCCCCGACAGCACAGAGCCTCAAAAAGGATGCAAAGGTCACAGCACCTGAAGCCCCTACAACAACAGGTTACACATTTGCCGGTTGGTACACAGATGAGAATTGTGAGAACGCATATGATTTTGACAGTAGTGTAGTGGATAAGGCATTCACACTGTATGCAAAGTGGACAGTCAACAATTATTCAGTCTCATTCAACCTGAAGGGCCATGGAAGTGCAATCGATCCAGTCAATGCAGTTTTCGGAACAAAGATTACAGCTCCAACAGCACCAACAGAGACAGGTTACACATTCGGTGGATGGTATACCGATTCCGCTTTCACAACAGCATGGTCCTTTGATACACCTATCACCGGCGATATCACCCTTTATGCCAGATGGGGCCATTCTGTGACGTTCAACATGAAGAATCATGGCACTGCCATTGAGACTGTGTTTGTTCCACTTGGAACCACTTATACTGCCCCAGAGGTTGCAGATATTACAGGCTATACCTTCGGTGGTTGGTATGCAGATGAGAGATGCAATACCCCATGGTCTTCCACCGAAGTTGAGAGGAATATTACCCTTTACGCAAAATGGGAGAATATCCCTTATACCGTTACTCTGGTCAGTGCTCCTAATTCATATATCCCAGAATCTGTCGTTGTAAAATACAACTATAAGGTTTTCAGTGGAATCAATCCAAGTGTGAATAGAAGCTATACCATAGATGGATTCTATAGGGATGCTGATTACACAGATCCTTGGAATCTCAGCACCGATGTAGTTACGGAGGATATAACCCTTTACGTAAAATGTATCCCTGCAAGATACACCGTAACATATGTGATGAATGGCCATGGAGATCAGATTGCCCCTAGCGAGCATAGCTATTGGTGCGTCATGTCGAATATTCCTTCTCCAATTGCTGACGGATATGTTTTCCAGGGATGGTATCAGGATGCTGAATTGAAAACTGCATGGAAAAGGACTGATGTTGTCCAAGGTGACATGACACTCTATGCAAAGTGGATGGAAGCAACAGGAATCAGCACTGAAGAGCAATTGATTGATGCTTTACGTAATGGCGCGGACAATTCAGCTTTTGCTCTCGCTGGAGACATTGTTCTGACAGCTGGAAATATGATGGAAGCTGATTCCTGTCTGGTGATGCCAGCCAGTAAGACAATCACGTTGGATCTGAATGGTCATGTGATTGATGCCAATCAGGTTGCCAGAGTCATGACCGTCTATGGAAAGATCAATATTGTGGACACAAACCCAGAGGCAGAACATCCTGCTTATGCTTCCGATCTCTCATTCCCTAATGGCGGAGTAATCTGCAATGGAAATACCAGTGCTAATGGTGGAGCATTCAACGTTGTATATAGTGGAGATTCTGACAAAAATAGCAGACTCAATCTCCAGGGTGGAACAATCTACAAATGTCACGCCGCCGGAAATGGTGGTGCTGTCAATGCAGATGTAACGTATAGCAGCTCGAATGCAAGCACGACAAAGACAGAAGTTCAATTGAAAAATGCAAAGATCATCAATTGTACTGCAGGAAAAAATGGCGGAGGAGTATTCATTGGACAAATCTACTCATACGGGTTGGATGGTATGAATATTAGTGGCTGTACAGCTGAAAATGGCGGTGGCATTTATACAAAATACAGAAGAGATCCTAGTATGCAACATTTGCGTATGACAATAACTGATTGTCATGCCACTGCTGGAAATGGTGGAGCCATTTATAGCACCTATAAGCTCTATATATATAGCCTTATAATCAGTGATTGCTCTGCTTCAAATCAGGGTGGTGCAATCTACGTCAGTTATAGTACCAGTAGTTCCTCGTATTATACACAACTTTCAGGTGCTGTAATCACGAATTGTCGAGCATTGGAAAGTCATGGTGGTGCTATCTATTGCACTGGCAATGATCTGTGGCTTTGGACTAGCACAATCAGCGGCTGTGAAGCAGGTGGATACGGTGGAGCAATATGCTTTGGAGACAATAGTACAAGAGATAAGGTTTTGTTAATTAATAGGACTTCCATTTCTGATTGTCATGCCGATAATGGTTTTGGCGGTGCTATCTATGAAGCCAAGGCCAGCAAAATAGCAGTCGAAGGCAGTACCATCACCTCCTGTTCCGCAAAACAAGGCGGAGGTATCTACATCTTAAATGCATCTACCATTTTGAATATAAGTGAATATTATATAAATGAATCTAAAAGTTATTATTCAAGTATCAGCAGCTGTTCTGCCCAGTCTTATGGTGGAGCTGTTCTCACCAAGGGTACTATGTCAATGACGGGCAATTCTTCCATTACTGACAATACCTGTGGAAATGAGGGTGGAGCAATTCAGGTCGATAATGGTGCAACTCTGAAAGTTGCAGACAAGGCAATCATCTCCGGAAACCTGTTGACCGGAACAACAACCCTTGTCAATGTCAGACTGAATACCGATGCAAACAGAATTGTCGTGGATGGTGAATTGGATGCTGATGCCTATATCGGAGTCACAACAGAGGCCCGTCCTACATCCGCTGTAGAGATTGCTGTAGGCAATACGACAATCCCAACGGGTGCAGAGAACTGCTTCCATGCAGACCTCGGTGCTGGATATGAGATTGTGAAGGCTGGTGAGAACAGCATCACTCTCGGCCCTGTTGCAACTGTCTGAGCATTCTGAAAGACATGATTATGGCCTATCCGCCAAAAGCGGGTAGGCCTTTTCTTTTATGAGGGTAAACCAATGGTCGGTTTTCCATTTTTCTTCATTGATGTAGAATCATTGTCGAGGAGGGAAAGGATGGATTCTCTTAAGACCGGCAAGCTGATTTGTGAAAGCCGCAAAAGGCATGGCCTTTCCCAGAAAGAGCTGGCAGAAAGGGTGTTTGTATCCGACAAGGCTGTCAGCAAGTGGGAACGAGGACTGTCTTTCCCTGACATCTCAAAGCTGATCCCTCTTTCAGAGGTATTGGAGATCAGTCTGTATGACATCCTGACAGGAGGCGAAGTGAATGGACAAGATTGAGGCTGAGGCCGTCATCCGCGAAACCATCGAATATGCAAACAAGGAGATCAAAAGGACCAAGGTCCATGCCCGTAGAATTGTCGTCACCGTCATTGTCGTTGCTGCCTTTGTCGTCCTATGGATGGGTGCATGGCTTACCGACTATGTCCGTGTCACAACCTACAATGAGCCGCTCTTCTGCATCAGTAGAGACTCTGTCTACAATGGTGCTGAAGACTACAGGCACTGCCAGGGAGTAGGATACTCATTTGAGATTGTTGTGGATGGGGCTCGGGGCAGAAAGGCCGGTTTGTCGCGATATACATGTTTCCTGTTTGGAAACGAGATTTGCTCTGCAAAGAGGATCGTCGAGACAGACTGAGGCAGGTGGTTACAGAAGACTTCTTGCTATGGCTTCAAAATGGGCACTGGCGCTCTGGAAATCAGAGACAAGAGTATTGTAGTCCACGCAGGTAAGCTGTCCTTTATGGACAAGGCATTTCCCTTGTACATAAACATTTGCCACATTGTGACTTTGTGCAGAGTAGACCAGGACGGAGTATGGGTCATAGCAAGGGATCATGTTCGGGGCCTTGAGGGAAATGACCTGGATATCGGCCTTGAATCCTTCTTTGAGCTGTCCGATCTTTGCACCAAGAACATAACCGCCTTCTCGTGTGGCAAGTGGTACGATCTCTTTTGCAGGAACTGCGGCTCTGTCATGAAGTCTGTTCTTTTGTAGTACGGCATAGAGCTTCATCTGGGTAAAGAGATCCAATGTGTTTCCGCTGGCAGCTCCATCGGTTCCAAAGCCGGCATGAATGCCTTCTTTGACCATTTCTGGAACAGGGGAGACTCCTTTTGCGGCCTTGCTGTTGGAACCTGGACAATGTGCCACTTTGACATCGTGCGACTTGAGGATTTCTATGTCTCGGTCTCCCAACAGCAATAGGTGCGCTGCAATCAGGCGATCGGAGAGAAGTCCTTCACTTTCCATTTTTTCAACAGGTGTCATGCCATACTTCTCATTGCACTGTGCAAATTCAAAAGGCATCTCAGAAAGGTGCATGGACCAAAGGATATCATTCTTTTTCGCATAATCCAAACACTCTTTCAAATGCTGGTATGACAAGGAATAAGGAGCATGTGGAGCAATGACTGGTGTGATGAGGTCGCTGCGTTTGGCAAGAAGTTTTTCCATCTCGTCAAAGCTTTCGGAAAAGTCTTTTGCATCCGGATGTGGAGCTTCCAGAATGGTTTCTCCTGCCCAGAGTCGGAGTCCCATCTCTTGGGCGGCCTGCGCCACAGAGCTTTCAAAATAGTACATATCCAGTGCAGAACCTGTTCCGCTTAGGAGCATTTCCGCGATGGCAAGCTTGGTTGCCGCTACGGCAAACTCCCTTGTCATAGCCTTGTTCTCCAACGGCATCAGAAAACGGTGAAGTCTGTCTGGATAATCATCTGCCAGACTGCGAAATGGTGTCATGGCCAAATGGCAGTGTGTATTGATGAAAGCAGGAAGCACGAGGTTTCCTGTCATATCGTCAAAGGGAAGGGCTCTGTAGACTTCCGGAAGCATGCTGTCATCGCCGACGAACAGGATTCCCGATGCATCAAAGACAACTGCACCATCTTTGTACTCGGTAAGTTTCTCGTCCATGGTAAGGACGTAGCCGTGTCGCAATACTGTCATCCGATCCTCCAATCAACGATTTCTCCCAGTTTGGTATCCACCATGCCTTTGTCTGTGACCTTGAGCTCTGGACTTACCGGAAGTCCTAGAACCGCAAGACTCATGATTTCATCGGTTGCCTCATAACCATGGCGCTTCAGAAATGCTCTGACCTTTGTCACGCCTTCTGCCAGGCGGTCAAACGGCTCTACAGAGACGATTCCTCCGTAGGTAAGTGGGACGAAAATCTGTTCTGTGTCATCGATGGCACAGATGCCACCTTGCTTTTCAATGACGGTGTTGACTGCTTTTGCGGCAAGGATCTCATCGGTTGCCACCACCAGAAGGTTATGGCTGTCGTGGGCCCATGAGGTACAGATGGCTGCATTTCCCTGAAGTCCGTTCTTCAGTGGAATCGGAACAATCGGGCTGTTATGACCATAGCGCTCAATCTCTGCCAGGATGTTCAGATCGTCTCGGACAAGTCTTCCATCTTTTGCCTTGCAGGTTTGTTCATGGCGCTTTGTCATGGTGCTGTTCGTCTGGTGAAGCGGACACTGGATTTTAACATCTCCATTTGGAGCAAGAAGATAGAAATCTTCTGGTTTTACAGGACTGCGCTTGATGGAATGGCCAAGTCCCATTGGAATTGTCAGATTCACGGCATAGGAATAAGGAAGGTTTCTGTCGTAGAGCTTCTTTCCTTCCACCCAGACGCTTTCTATGGTCAGATTGTCCTTGTCGGAGAGCACGATGAAGTCGGCTCTCTTTCCTGGAGCGATCCAACCACGGTCAAAGAGACGAAGTCTTACGGCAGGGGCCCAGGTTGCGGCATAGATGGCCCTCTCTGGAGAAAGGCCCATGGCGATTGCCTTGCGAAGCACACGATCCAAGTGTCCTTCCTTCATGAGCACATCTGCAATCACATCGTCTGTGCAGAAGGCATAATGGCCGTCATAGGCTGGGTTGTCGACGATGGTCTTTATGATCTCTTGATCAAAGCTCTTATATTGCAATTCAAGGAACATGCCTTTGGAGATCTTCTCCAAAAAGGATTCCCTGGTCTGTTCTGTATGGTCTGAATCGACACCGGATGCGATGAACTGGTCCAGTTTCGCTCCTGTCTGTCTGGCGCAATGGCCTTCCACAGGGTAGTGTGGGAATGTCTGTCGGAATGCTTGTATGATTCGTTTGGTGCGATTGTCCTTTTCGCTGTAAAGGTCATTGGCGTTCATGATCTCGCCAAGTGCACGCACAAGGGGTTCTCCTTTGAATGCCCGAATCTCATCTGCATCGAAAGAGGCGTTGGACGTCTCAAGTTCAAGAGAAGATGCTGGCACGGAGGAAGGGATTGCATAGAACGTGGAGTTTTCGGTCTTTTCTGCCATGAAGGTCTTCAGTCCGTCAACGCCAGCTACGTTGGAAATCTCATGGCAGTCTGTCAGAATGGTGGTTGTGCCATGAGGGATTGTGGCCTTGGAGAAGCCACTAGGGGAGAGCATCGAGGATTCCACATGCATGTGAACGTCAATGAGACCTGGAATCACATACTGCTTCGGTTCCTCGTCATAGTTCTCAAAGGAAACAGAAAGGAAGGTCTTCCCGAAAGAAAACCTTCCTTTTCTGAAACTTTTGCAGGATGTATCGTAAATGTATGCCTGCATAGCGTTCCTGTCTTACTTGTTGAGGATCTTGTTGAACTGGTCAACCCAGGATTCCCAGTTTGGAGATACGACAGTGAAGTCAACAGAGCGTGCCTTTGCGAGATCTGCATCGGACATGATGTTTGCCTTCTCTTCTGCTGTGAGAGCAACTGTTGTGTTGATTGGAGTCTCGTTAGCAGATTTGAGCATACCCTCAGCAACAGTCTTGGATGCTCTGTAGTTCATGTACTTGATTGCAAGGTCTCTGTTCTTGCAGTTCTTTGTCATACAGATAGCATTGAAGTTGACGTAAGTTCCTTCCTCTGGGAAGAAGAACATGCCGTTTGGATCTCCCTTGAGGCAGGATGGGACAGCAAAGTCACCAACGATAGCGACAGAGATCTCACCATTCTGGAGGAGGTTTGCGACATCAGCGGACTTGGAGTAGGTGATGGCGATGTTCTTCTGGAGGTCAGCAAGAGCCTTGAAACCTGTTGCACCACCGTCAGCTGTGATGTCTACATCATAAGCGTTGGAACACATGGTGACGAATGCAGGTCCGAATGTGGATGTGATGACTGGAGCGGCGATCTTGCCTTCAAGTCTTGGATCCCAAAGGTCTTTCCAGCTCTTGATCTCAAAGCCTGTGACTTCTGGATTGTAGAAGATACCCATAGCGTTCATTGTGTATGGCATACCTGCACCGGCATCGATCATGTCCTGACCAGCCTTGATGAGTTCTGGATAAATGGTTGCGAGCTCTTCCTTGGAAACTGGCTGGAAGATTCCTACAGCAAGACCATCACCAAGCTTCTGCTGGTTGAGCTCAACGACATCGACTGTTGTGTTTGGATCGTTGATGAGCTTGTTGTATCTGTCAGCTGTTGTTCCGAGGTCGAGGATGACCTTACAGTTGTACATCTTCTCGAATGGTTCATAGACTTCTGCCATGAGGGCATCTTCAGCTGTTCCCCATGTGGAAACGACAAGTGTCTGTGTTTCAGCCTTTTCTGCAGCGCCCTGTGCGAAGACAGCGAAAGCGAGAAGCAGAACGATTGCGAGAGCCATAAGCTTTTTCATTTGGTTTTTCTCCTTATCTCTATTGGCATCATTCGCCAATAATTACTGTTTTATCCTCAGAGATGGAGAGTTTGATCTCATCTCCGATGTTGTAGACCTTTTCCTCAGTGGCAACCACTGTGAAGAAACCGTGTTTTGTGTTGACTTCATACTGGTAGCTGGAACCCAGATAGGTTCTGACCTCAATGGTTCCGTCAATGCCGTTCGCTGCATTGATGGTGAAGTCGGAAGGGCGTGAGCAGCACAGGGTAGAACCACCGTTTGTTCCTCCCAGGTCCTTGTAGACATCAGCGCTGTAGAAGTTCTTGAAACCAACGAAACGAGCGATCATCTCGTTTGCAGGCTTGTGGTAGATTGCCTCTGGGGTGTCGCACTGGACGATCTTTCCCTTATCCATGATGGCGACTCGATCGGAAACGGAGAAACACTCTTCCTGGTCATGGGTGACGAAGATGGTTGTGATTCCCAGTTCCTGCTGGATTCTCTTGATGGTTGTTCTCATCTGGATTCTGAGCTGTGCATCGAGATTGGACAGCGGCTCGTCCAGAAGAAGAAGCTTCGGCTCAATGACAAGTGCACGGGCTAGAGCAACACGCTGTCTCTGTCCACCGGAAAGCTGCTTTGGAAAGCGGTCAAGGTATGGCGTGATCTCTGTGAGCGCTGCCATCTTTTCAACCTTCTCGTTGATCAGTTCCTTGTTCTTCTCCTTTCTCATCTTGAGACCAAATGCGATGTTGTCTCTGACGGAGAGGTGAGGAAAGAGTGCATAGGACTGGAAGACGACACCAAATCCTCTGTCATGGACAGGGACGTGAGTCATGTCCTTTCCATCCAGAATGAAAGTGCCCCCGACGGTGCCCATAAGTCCTTCGATGACACGAAGTGTGGTTGTCTTTCCGCAACCGGAAGGGCCCAGGAGAGAAAGGAGCTCACCCTTATGGATCTCAAGATCCAGGTTCTCCAGAATCATGTTCTTGTTATCGTAGGAAACGCAGATTCCTTTCAATTCACCAAAACTCATATATGCCTCCTACTTTCTTCCATCGGATTTCTTTCCGGTCAGCAGATCGATGATGACCATGAATGCAACAGTCACAAGCATGAGCATGACGGAAAGTGCACTGGCGGTCGGGTCGTAGTTGTATTCAATGTAATTCATCATTGCGTAAGGCAATGTGTTCATGCCAGGTCCCTTCAGATACATGGAGACCGGGATGTTGTTGAAGGAGTTGATGAATCCCATCATGAAGGCTGACAGGATGGCTCCCTTAAGGTCCGGCAGGACGACAATGACAAAGGCCTTGAACGGCTTGCAGCCAAGTGTTCTTGCCGCTTCTTCGATTGAAACATCACATTCCTTAAGTCCAGCAGAAATCAGACGGATGGAATAGGGAAGGATGATGAGAAGGTGTCCGCACATCAGTGAGGTGTTCATCGGAATCGCCAGTTTGACGACAAGGAATCGAAAGAGCACAAAACCCATGACGATACCAGGGATGAGTGAGGATGAGAGGAACATGGACAAGAGGGCATTGCTCAGCTTGCCCGGAATCTTGACAAGTGCGATGGAGGCCAGAATCCCTATGAAGATTCCCAGAATGGTTGCCTTGAGAGAAAGGCTGAAGGACATCTTCAGAGCCGATGTAAGAGATCTGGATTTGAATACCTTTGTGAACCACTTAAGGGAGACTCCCGTGAATTTGAGGGAGATGATGTCTGCCTCGTTGAAGGCTGTGATCATGATCAGAATCAGTGGTACAAAGATGAACAGCAGTGTCAGGATGGCAATGGCTTTCAGTCCGCGATGCTTATACATTCTGGGCCTCCCTTCTGTCTACCTTCTTGGAAATGATGCTGAAGAGTTTCTGGACGCCAAGGGAACAGATGAGCATGATGAAGGCGATTCGTGAAGCCGCATCCCAGTTGGAAAGGGCATTGGTCTGCTGGTAAAGAAGCGATGCAAGCATCATCTTCTTGTTTCCACCAAGTAGCGTTGGTGTTGTGTAAGCTGATATGGAGCCTGCAAATACCATGACACCTGCAATCAGAAGTCCTGAGAAGGAAAGTGGAAGCACAACCTTCAGGAAAACGACTACCGGCTTTGCCCCAAGGGTGTGTGCAGCTTCAATTGTTTCGCTTCCGATGTTCTCCATGACAGGTGAAAGGGTGTTTACCATAACCGGCAGAAACAGATAGACGGAACCGATGACGATGGCGGCATCTGTATATAGAAGTTGGATTGTCGGAAGGTGAATGGCCTTGAGAGCCTGGTTGATGATTCCGTTCTTGGAAAGGATTGTGATCCAGGCAAAGCCTCGAACAACTGCGTTGGTAAGCAGTGGGAACAGAATCAGGGAATTCAGAAGTCTTCTTTTCTTCTCACTGAGCAGTGACAGCCAATAGGATGTCGGAAGTCCCAGCAGAATGCACAGAACAGTTGTGATCAAAGAAAGTCTGATGGATCTGTAGAAGATTGTCCTGTTGTATTCATCCTGAAAAAAGCGGACGTACTCACTAGGTTGTAAGAAAGTTGGAAGGAGTGACCCAACCAATGGTAGGAGCAGAGCTCCGACGACAAGAATCATCGGTACGATTAGGAACAAGAAGTAGGTAGTTTTCTTCACTGTTTTGCCCGCCTTTGTTTCTGATATCGGGATTCTAGCAAATTCAAATTCTTTGTTCAATTGAGGAAAAAGGGATTTGTATTGACATATGAAGACAAGTTTTTTATGAAATTTTTATGTATCTTGCTGTTTTGTGGTCAGAAATTTATGAAAACTGAAGTTTCAATTCGGCTAAGTACCGATAATAGAAAGAGAAGGCAGAGGGAAGAGTATACGAAAATTTTATATCTTTGATTGTCTGAAACTGGTAGCCTGCGTTTTTCAACGCGTTTTCCTGTAGTTCATCAACAATCAGATGATAGCCTGTCATGTGCCATTCGATGTGGGAGAAGATGTGCTTGGCTTTGCCCATGAAATGGACTTCGCCAATGGAGAATCCCAGGTCTTGCGAAAGCTCTTTGGCTCCTTCCTCGTCTACGGTTCCAAGCATGTTCGGCAGTTCATAAAGACCTGCCAAGAGTCCAGTGTCAGGGCGTCTGTGGATGGCAAAACGGTCTTTGTACTGTAAAAGCAGCACCGTGCGCTCTTCGATCTTTCGTTTTGTTTTCTTGAGTCGAGTCGGATAGTCTGTTTCATGGCCTGTCTGATGGGCTTTGCAGAAGGCCGAAAGAGGGCAGGCTTCACATTTTGGCTTTCCATTTGGAAGGCAGACGGTGGCTCCTAGATCCATCAATGCCTGGTTGAAATCTCCAGCACGAAAAGTCTTGTCCTGAAGATCCATGATGCTTTTGAAGGTTCGCTCTGCCTCGGTCTTCACTTTAGGCTCCAAGATGTCTCTGGAATCTGCAGAGACTCTTGCAAGAATGCGAAGAACATTGCCATCGACGGCAGGCTCCCTTTGGCCATAGGCAATGGAGGCGATGGCACCTGCGGTGTATGATCCGATTCCCGGCAACTTTTGAAGTTCCTTCTTTGTGTGTGGAAGCTCTCCCTGATACTGGTTTACGACAAGCTCTGCTGCTTTATGTAGATTACGCACGCGTGAATAGTATCCAAGACCTTCCCAGAGCTTCAGATACTGCTCTTCGTCGGCATTTGCCAGTGCCTGGATATCCGGCAAGACGGAAAGAAAGCGTGTGTAGTAGCCCATGACCGCTTCCACACGGGTCTGCTGGAGCATGATTTCAGAAAGCCACACATGGTACGGTGTCGGGTCCGTTCTCCAAGGAAGGACTCTGGCGTTTTTCGCATACCATTCCAAGAGATTCTGTGTCATCTGCATCCAAGATTTGTCCATGGCTGGAGTGTAGCACAAGGAGGGCATCTGATGAAATAAGCTTTTTGAATCTGCGAAGAATTTGCCTTAGCTGTTTCTCTTAAGTTTCCTTATGATAACGATATAGCAAGGAATTAGAGAGAGTGCGACACCTGCCCAGGAGATCGGATAGGAAAGATACAGGCTTGCGATGGTCGGGTAGATCGGGAATACGGTCTTTACCCAGATGAGACGGAAAATACAGGTGCAGAAAATGGAGGAGAACATCGGATACAGGGCATATCCAAGACCGCGGACTGCCGATACCATGGTGTTCTGAAGGTTTGCAATGAAGTATGGGACCAAGGTCACCAGAACTCGCATCATACCATATTCGATGACTCTTGCATCTTCGGTAAACAGGCTGAGAACCATTGGGCCAATAAAATAGATGGCACCTCCCATGACAGCACCCACGACAAGGGAAACCGTGATGGAAGTTCTCAAAATGGCGTTCAATCTTTGATATTTCTTAGCTCCGACATTCTGGCTGACAAAACTTAATGTCGCATGACCGATGGACTGTCCCACCATGGAAAAGACACTGTCAATGCTGGCAGCTGCTGTGTTTCCTGCGACAGCCAGACTTCCCAACGAGTTGACCGATGACTGCAGAATGACATTGGAGAAGGAGAACAGAATGGACTGAAGACCAGATGGGATTCCGACTCTGAGAATCTCGGCCATGTGTTTCCATTTGATGCTGAGCTTTCGGATGGAGAAGTGAAGGGCTCCCTTTTCCTTTCTCAGAAGATTCATGACAAGCACAGAGGCAATGAGCTCTGAAACGACTGTTGCAATGGCGACACCTGCAACCCCAAAATGGAACAGGGCAACCAGAATCAGATTCAGCACAACATTGAGAACACCTGAGAAGGCAAGAAACTGCAGTGGGTGGCGAGAGTCTCCCACTGCTCTGAGAATGGCTGCGCCGAAGGTGTACAGCAAATGAGTCGGCATGCCGATGAAATAGATGGTGATGTAGAGAACTGCATGGTCTATGACATCTTCAGGGGTGCCCATCCACTGGAGAAACTGCCTTGAAAGAGTAACTCCCACAAGGGCAAGGACAAGACCAGACAAAAGGCTCAGAAGTACGGCAGTGTGGATGGTCTGGCTGACACCTTCGTCATCTTTTGCACCATAAAGTTTTGCAACCAAAACGTTTACACCAACAGAAAGACCCAAAAACAGATTGATCAGCAGGTGAATCAGGGAATTGGTTGCGCCGATTCCGCCCATGGCCTCATAACCGGCAAAGCGTCCTACGACAATGGTGTCTGTTGTTGTGAAAAGGGTCTGTAGGATTCCTGTTGCAAAGATAGGAAGCGCATACAGAAGCAGATCTCTGGCAATTGGCCCTGTGGTCAGATCCTTCTTGTTGATTGTTCCCATTTTGTACACCCCTGCCTAAGGTATGACCTTTATTGGCGTTTTAATCAATGAGTAAGGTAAAAATTGGCAATTGGGTTTCATAAATGGCTATGATTTCGGTGTCTGTAGAAGATGAAATAGGAACTTCTTTTTGTTCTCAAAATTAGCTCATTTTAGTCTTTTTTCTTGATTTGCCATTAAAAATCGATATAAAATAAGGGCAAATGGAGAAAATAAGGGAATGAGAATCTTTGACTATAAGAAAATTGGTGAAAAGACTTGGGACTCAGAAATCTTGAAGCTTGTTGCTGCAATCTACAAAGCCGCAGGGAAGCAGGAGCTTTATCTTGCTCAGAGACCAGAGGATTTGGATAAACTTGTCGCGATTGCAAAAGTCCAGAGTACGGAAGCTTCCAACGCCATCGAGGGCATTGTCACGACAAACCTCAGAGTTCGTCAACTTGTATCAGAGAAGACCTCCCCGAAGAACAGGAATGAAGCGGAGATTGCAGGATACAAGGATGTTCTGTCTCTCATCCACGAAAGTTTTGAAGCCATTCCGCTCACCAAAAACTATATCCTCCAACTTCATAAGATTCTCTATAATCATTTGCCGAATGCCATGGCAGGAAGGACCAAGGATGTCCAGAACTATATCAGTGCTTCCTATGCTGATGGAACGACAAAGACCTTGTTCACACCACTGGCTCCATATGAGACGGAAGAAGCTTTGGAGCGAATCTGTGAGGAGTATAATCGTTCCGTCGGAAACCTGGAATTGGAACCTCTTTTGGCCATTCCAATCTTCATCCATGATTTTCTGTGCATCCATCCATTCAACGATGGAAATGGAAGAATGAGTCGTCTTCTGACAACTCTTTTGTTGTACCGCAATGGTTTCTATGTGGGGAAGTACATCTCATTGGAAGCCAAGATCAACAGACACAAAGATCTCTATTATGATGCACTCCAGTCCTCACAGGAAGGTTGGCATGAAGGGACGGAAGATTTCATGCCGTTTGTGAAATACATTCTAGGAACAATTCTTTCTGCTTACAAAGATTTCGAAGACAGAATGGAGATTGTGGAAACAAAGCTTCCAGCAAAGGAAATGGTTCGTCGGGCAGTCAGTCATAAGATTGGATACTTCACCAAGCAGGATATCATGGAACTTTGTCCATCCTTAAGTATCAGTTCCATAGAGGGAGGTCTTAGGGAACTGTTGAAGGACGGTACCATCCGAAGGGAAGGCCAGGGAAAAAGCATTCGTTACGTCCGATTGGAATGATTTTCCTGAAGCTGAAGCGTTCAAACGACGTTCCACCGTACTACACGAAACTGCCACGAATGAATATTTACGGAGATTTATGTGAAAATACTCTGTTGGCGATATGTCAATAACTACATTCGCAGTAAGGATATAAACACTTATGGAGAGAAAGATTCGAGTCCTTTTCGTCTGCCACGGCGATGTGCGAAGTTGAAGCGGCTATTTCTTAGTAAGCAAAGAATTAATCCGAGACGAAAATGCCTTACTATACGCGAGCCACGCCTCTTTTGTGTGTAGTTGAGGACTTGGTATTATCACTGATCAAGAGCCCTTAAATGCGGTTCTGGCGTCTACTTAGAACGATATTTTGCCTAGGATTGA
>JAKSPE010000007.1 GCA_024405015.1 Sphaerochaetaceae bacterium | reverse complement strand
CTTGAGGGAGATGATTGACCCCACTTTGGAACCTCCTGTTAGGTGTTCCACTTTTGGGGGTCAGTTCATGGACACAACCATCATCATACATACCAATCTTAAACAGTCGATATTCGCCTGACGATTGCTCGCTTTTTCATTCTCTATTCCCCACAATGCCACTAAACATATTTGCATACTTATTGAATGCAACATCCATGTTGTATTCTCTCTCATACAGTATCTTAGCCCGTTGACCCATGGCTTCGCAATCCTCTTGATTATCAGCCAGTTCAAGAATTGCATTCTTCAAAGATAATATATCCCCAACTTCAATGCTATAGCCAATCTGCTCTCGCTCCACTTCTTCATAGAGGTAGGAGCCTTTTTCAACTACAGCAAGAACTGGCTGGCCGCCTTGAAGGTAGCTATAGTATTTGCTAGGCGCACATGTACCCATTAAGCCCTTTTCAAGACTAACAATGCAACAGGATGAAACTGCTACTGCTTGTTCAAAATCCCTACCTGTCAAGAAATCAATAACTTGGACATTTTTCAGTTTTCCAGCTCGTTTCTCAACTTCCGCTTTCTTATTGCCATGTCCAACTATCAGGAACTTGATACGATCATCGCCATCAAGCTGCTCCGCTGCACCCATCATAGTATCTACATCCTGACAAGTTCCCATGTTTCCAAAATACGAGACAACAAACAGACCATCAGCATAACCAAAGCGCTGATAAGCTTCATGGTCAGGTTTCAGTTCCTTTTCATGAGCCCAGTTTGCAATTGTAGTTACTCGATCCGCATCAAGTTCTGGACGCTTTTTTAACAGGAACTCTTTCATTTCATCCGTTAGAGTAACAATATGAGATGCGTGCTTATAAAGGTGATGATTAATTCTCGACATTACTCGATCAATCAAACTACCAGGAGAGAGAGTTTTCGATGCATATGCTATTTCAGGATATACATCATATGCAACAAATACAAACTTAGTCTTGAAGAGTTTGTGTGCTAGAATTGGTACAATAGGAAGCACCGGTGGATTGGAATACACAACAACCGACTGATAGTTCTTCAGTCTTCCGATATTCAATAGTGCTGCACCGGTAAATGAAAAATAGTTTATCAATCGATTGATAGTTTTCTTACGATCCAGTTCAATGTATTTAATTCTGTGTATTCCTACATTCTCAGTAACTTCATCTAATGGGAAGTTCTCACCATGCGTATACTCCTTTGGATACCCAACAAGAGCATCAACTGTAAACCCGTTAGCAGCAAGATACTTTGCTGTATCAAACGGAAGAGTTGCAGAAGAAACGTGTTCCGGATAAAAGAACTGGCACAGGAAAAGAATATCCTTATTCATCACTTATCACTCCGATACATTTCTTCTATACTCTCTTCAAAACTTACCTTGCAATACGAATACTCGAAATCTTCGGTATCTTTGTACACAAGCGAGCCAAACGCCTTACTAAGCATTTCGACCTTGTTTCTAAACACCACAACGGCAAATCCCATTAATCTACTCAGGAAAATGTTCTTTCCATGTGCAGTAGCTATCATCTTCACAGCCTTGGAAGTCTGAATATATTCCTTGTTTTGTGGGTAGAACACACCGCCCAATTTCTTATCAATGATCTGTTTTACGAACTCGCAAAGATTATCAATATAAATCATGCTGCGCTCATTTTTCACATACGGAAAAAAAGGCAATTTACGAGCAAACTTCTCTAAGCTCTGATAATTGCCTTTACAGCCTTTGCCGTAAACCATCGGAGGACGTAAAAAAGAAACGACAAAAGAATCGTCAATAAGTGCAGACAGTTGTTCCTCCGCCTGCACCTTCGACTTGCCATAGTTGGTCACAGGCGAAATCGGCGTCTCCTTCGTTATCACGCCTGTGTTCATTCCATAAATGCTCATGGAACTCAGGTAGACAAAGTGCTTCACGCCAGCTTCCTTGGCAAGTTTAGCCACGCTGACAGCTAAATCACGATTAACAAGATAATACAGGTTCTTGTTTTCCTCTGTCTCCTTGATATGCGCAATACCAGCAACCTGGTAAATAGCATCATATCCAGAGTAATCAAATGTCTTCCAGCCATCACCAAATGTGTCCAATGTATCCACAGAATACTGTTCCGGCCATCGACTCATATAATCCGCAAAACTGCTACCAATGTAACTACCTTTACCCACGACAAGAATCTTTTTCATGTCAGCGATCCTCAACCGTTTTTCTCAATCTTATCCGCATTCTTATTCATCTCCCCTGTTCCACCTTCCACAACAGAGTCATCGTGACCAACTTTGCTGACGGTTCCGAAGAAACACTTCATATCAAAACCGAAGGACTGCTTCTGCACATATTCGCCATCAAGTTTTGCCTTTACTGGAATTTCAAGTTCATCTCTACCATTGATCTGAGCCCATCCGGTAAGACCAGGCTTGATATCATTGGCATTGTACTTGTCTCTTTCTGCAGTCAGAATGTCCTGGTTCCAAAGCCCTGGACGTGGACCGATAACTGACATGTTTCCAATGAAGATATCCCAAATCTGAGGAAGTTCATCCAAGCTATGAGCTCTGATATACTTTCCAACCTTTGTGATGTACTGCTCTGGATTGGAGAGCATATGTGTAGGAACGTCATGAGGTGTAGACATCTTCATGGATCTGAACTTGTGAAGTTTGAAATAACGCTTGTTCTGTCCCATTCTCTTCTGGCAGAAGAACAATGGACCTGGATCGTCAATCTTGATTGCAATGGCAAGAACAAGGAAAACTGGAGAAAGGACAACAAGACCACCGAATGAAAGAATGATATCTACAAGTCTCTTAAAGACTTTTCCATAAAGACCCTGCTTGTAGTCACTATCACCTACGGCCTCAAGGTGTCCTCTGACACCATCAGCATTCTCTTTGTCGTTCTCATCAGCGACGAAGACAACCTTCTTTCCCTCTAATGGGTTCTGCTGTTCTGGCTCATTACCATAGACGGAATCCTTCTTCTTGAGCATTGCGATAATGCCAAGAAGAACAAAGACTCCTGCAAGCACTTCAAGTATTACAAGTATCACTTTCCAAAACATTTTCACTTCCTTACCTAGCAGGTTCTTTCAATTCAATCGGAAGACCATCCGGATCATTTGTGAATGTGGTTCTTCTACCATTTCTGTCCGTCGTGATTTCCTTACACGCAAGAATCTTTGTGTAGTCTTCCACGTTTTCAACAATGAAACACAAATGTCTTAGGCCCATAGCCTCCGGAGCTGTTACTCTCTGTGGATGTGTAGGATCTACAAAGAACTCCAAAACAATTCCGTTGTTCTCCATGTAGACAATCACGTCATTTGGTCTCTTGACTCGACGGATTTCCTTGAACCCGAATGTCTCGTAAAACTTCACAGAATCCTCAGATGAAACGATTAGTGCGATATGATCCATTCCAAGAATTTCGTTACTCATCGTTACTTCACATCCCTATTGACCTCTTCTGGTCTTTTGAAGGTAGGAACAACAGATCTAAGTGCTTCTCTTGCTGCATCATCGTCATTTGTGGCACAGGCCTTTTTAAGAACGTCAAGTCTTTTGTAGATCTCTTCCTTTGCAAGTGGTGTATCACGCTCAATGAAGATCAGGCTGTTGTCTGTCTTATCCAGCTCCTCGGTCTTAATCAGAAGCTCTTCGTAAAGTTTCTCACCAGGTCTGAGACCAGTCTCTAGAATCTCAATGTCATGAGCTCCAGAGAGTTTGATCATGTTCTGGGCAAGGTCGAGGATCTTGACTGGCTTTCCCATATCCAACACAAACAGCTCACCGTTCTTTGCCATGGCACCGCTTGTGAGAACAAGCTGGCTTGCCTCTGGAATGGTCATGAAGTAACGGATAATGCGTTTGTCAGTAATGGTAATCGGACCACCTGCTGCAATCTGGCGCTTGAAAAGTGGAATGACAGAACCAGCCGATCCAAGGACGTTACCGAATCTGGTACAGCTGTACTTGACGCTTCCAGTCAGGCTTTCACTTTGTGCCATCATCTCACAGAAACGCTTGGTAGCTCCCATGACGTTGGTTGGGTTTACTGCCTTGTCGGTAGAAACCATCATAAAACGCTTTGCGTGGTACTTCTCACAAAGGTCAATGACGTTTCTGCAACCGAAGATATTGTTCTCAATGGCTTCAATGCAGTTGTGCTCCATCAGCGGTACATGCTTATGAGCAGCAGCATTGATGACAATCTGTGGATGGTAGGCTTTGAACACACGCTCCATGGCGTCGTAGTTGGTGATGGAGCAGATCTCAAGACTGATATCAAGCTTGTCTCTGTACTTGAGCCTAAGCTCCTGCTGAATGTCGTAGGTGCAGTTCTCGTAAATGTCCAGGATAATGATCTTCCTCGGCTGCATACGGGCAAGCTGCCTGCAGATCTCAGAACCAATGGAGCCACCGCCACCTGTGACCAGAATGACCTTGTCCTTGTAGTAGGATTCGGTCTTTTCGTCGACAATGATCTGCTGCAGTCTGAACAGAAGGTCCTCTACGGCAAACTCTTTGAGAACCGGCTTCTTGTCGGCACGCTCAATGCTTGGCACGGTGTACTGCAGAACCTTGAAACCTGCAGTTGTGTACTTCTCAACCAGCTGTCTTCTTCGCTCGTGCTCCATGTCAGGAACTGCAAAGAGAATCTGCTGAACACCGAAGTCAGTCTGAAGAAGCTTTGGGTTGGTGTCTTCTGGAAGAACCTTGAGGTCCTGAATGACACGTCCGATCTTCTGGCTGTCCACATCTATGAAACACACAGGCTCATGGACACTTTCTGGGTTTCGAATAAGCTCTTCCGCCAAAGCAGAGCCAAGTCTACCAGCACCAACAATGGCAACATGGATTTTCTTGATCTCAGAATCCTTTGGGGTGTCTCTATGGGCAAAAACCTTGAGAATGAAAGCCAGGAACCTGCCCTTTGTCGTCTTGTGGTTGGCACACTTGTAGGCATAGCGGTAAGCCATGCGGTAGCCCATGGAAACCAGAAGGTTTGCGGTAGCAAGGCTGATTCGTTCAAAAGCAGGAACATAGCCCAGTCCTAAAAGTCTTGCGAAAAGCAGGTAAATGAGAAATGCCCAGAAGTCGCAGAACATGATGCGGATGTAGCTCTGGATGCCACCGAATCGCCAGATCAGGGTGTAGATCTTCAGTACCATGCGCACACCAATGACGCAGATGGCCAAAAGTGTCACATGCTTGGCAAGTACTGTAGCAGAGACGGACTTGGAAGGGACCATAAGCCACAGAAGAATCCATGCAGTCAGTGCAAGGATCACAAGGTCATAAACCACAAGCGTCCATCGTATTCTAGGTCTGTTGTTGATATCCATTTTCTCTCGTTTTTCCCATTATTGTTTTCTCTGGACACGACCAACCCTCACGCATATGTGCGTGCGTAAAAAAAGGGTTGCTCTCCACCTTGGTGCATAGGCCGAAACACAATTGCACTTTGCCGGATAATGTGACCAGACTTCTAGACGACAAAGACTTCACTTTACTAAGTGGAGAAGTCCTTTGTCTGCGATCTTTACTGTCTGAAAAGAGGTTTGAAAGGGTAAAAGAAGGCCATAGAACTTGACCGTTATCTGTGGTCAAAGTCCTCCACTTTCCTATTCACAACTCTCTTTGCCTCGCGCGAGCGAGTATGTGCATGATACTATACATATTGGCAGCGGACAAGGTTTTGTGAGTAGACGGGTGTAAAATAGTGGTGATTTAAGTTGTTTTTCTGATATTTTGCCACATCTCAATTCGATTTACACATTCGGATCTTGGCAAACGAATATTGATCTGCAGTAATCGTTTGAGTCTTTCAGCCCCTGTTTGGTGATCAATCACATCATATTCGACAAGTTTATCAAAAACAAATAGGATTCCGGATACTTTTACATTGTCTGCTGTAGCAACTCTTCTCAGCTTTGCATCACCAGTCAGAAGAATCCCTTTGATCTTCTTTGCAAGATACCATACAGAGCAATCAGGAAAGGAGGCATTATTTCCACAATTGGCTTCCAGATTCGAAATCTGGATAATCTCATTGAATTCAAAATCCCTTATCTTGAGCTTCTTATGGTCAATGTACCGTTGTATGAATTCCCTCTCTTCAGGCTTTTTTATCTCATCTATAACAAAGTCAGTCGAGAATATTTCAAACGGCAATTCAAAGAACTCATCCATCAAATCCACAGAGATCAAATCAAGGAATATGTTTGTATCACTGACAACGAGCCCTTTCTGAATCATACGTAAGCTGTTGCCTCCCTAACCTGTTCAACACCAGTATGAAGAAGGCTTGCAGCCTTAGAGACGGTAATCAGTTCGTTGCTCAATGCTCGATACACAAGATTCGGGAACCTATGGCTCTCTTCCATTGGATAAAGGGACCTTTCAATCAATTCCTTGTAGGATGGATTGCTGTTTTTCCGGATGCAGAATGACCTATAGCGCTGATTGCTGATCACATTGCATCTGTTTGCCTTGTACATCAATGCATCACACGAAATGCCAAACCGCACCTGCAAGGCTCTGAGTTCCGGATAGGATATGTCTGCTCTTGACTCCCCGATCTCCCTTTTGAAAGTCCCTTCCGGGATGAGCATCTCACTTGCAAACAGATTGCAAAGGTGCTCTTCCTCATTCTCTGAAATGGAAGGATCGAACCGCATGGCGATATGCCCCAGTTCATGCAAGGCGGTCAAACGCTTTCGCTCAGAACAGAAAACATTGTTCAACACAATCACCGGATAGGTTTCATTGACATATGAGCTTAACCCATCAAAGGCTTTGTCTGCATCAAGTTCCAGAATCTTGACTCCACGTTCCTCCAAAAGGTCAATGACGTTCACAATCCCATCATCACCGATGTTCCAGGCGTTTCTGAGACTGGAAGCGAACTCTTTGACTTGCCTTTCAGATGAGATAAGCGGACTTTCATCTAGTGCAAAGCAGACGGAGGAATTGCAGATCTCCTCAATGCTGAAATATCGTTCCATGAGATCCGATATGCTCTCCCTGATTGCCTTGTCCTGCTTGACGGAAAGTCTGCTTTTGGCCTTACGGAATCTGATGGAATCGACCTTCACTGTAAAGGGCCTGAAGAAATAGTCAACAGGCTGGCCAAGTGCATTGGCAAGGCTTATCAGAGTGGTACTGTTAGGCAGCATCTGACATTTCTCATATTTTGAGATGGTCATTTTAGTAATGCTGTTTCCCATCGCGGCAACCAGTTCATCCATTGAATAACCTTTCATTATGCGAGCGTTCTTCAATCGCTGTGCAAAAATCTCATTCTGTTCCATGCTGCTGTTCTCCTGTTTACAAATTTATATATTTGTTTACCATTTGTAAACAATAAGCTGACAAATCCGTCAACATTTTTGCATGTAGGCAAAAGACCCAATTCAAAGTTGATTGTCTTTTTTCCCATTTTGTAGTTTCCTATGCGCATGAAGACAAATGCAATGAGAATTCTGGAAGCACTCAAGATTCCGTTTGAGGTCTTTGAGTATGACATCTCCGATGAGACCAATGAGGATATCGCCCTTTACACAAGCCGTAAGCTTGGTATCGCACCAGAGCTCATCTACAAGACCATCATCATGGTCAGCTCCGACAACCAGTACTTCGTCTTCTGCCTTCCGGCAGGCTTTTCCATCTCCATGAAAAAGGCTCGAGCACTTACTGGCTCGTCTTCCATTGACCTCATGAAAACGGACAAACTGTTGTCTTTGACAGGCTACATCCGAGGTGGTGTTTCCCCTCTGGGAATGAAGCGAAAATTCCCGACTTTCATCGAAGAGATTGCACAGCTGGAAGAGTACATTTACATCTCTGGCGGCCAGCGTGGCGTGTCGCTGAAAGTACGACCAGAGGACCTCTGCAGAGCAGCAGAAGCCTCGTTTGAGAGTTTTACTTAATTTCTTTTCTTGATTTGAATTATTTTTCCGCTGTCTTCAGTTCACCGAACACACTTTGGATGTTCTGGTACGGTCCGAAAGCAATGACTTTGTCACCCTGTTCAATGATGGTGTCTTTGGTCAGATTGATCGGTTTTCCGTCCTTGGAAACCATCATGACATTGATCTGGAAATAGTCTTTGATGTGGCTTTCAACAAGGGTCTTTCCCTTCAGGATTTCAGGCACTTTTGTCATCTGGATTTCAGCCAAAACCTGGTAGTCGTAGTTGCTGATGATGGAAATCTCATTGGTGTTCTTGACCTCCTGAACCTTGGCCTCGTTTTCCTTTTCATCATGGGAGTGGTCGTGCAGAAGGAACACTTCACGAATGGCGTCAAGGCGTCCGAAAACCAGCATGGAATCCTTTGCCGTGAAAATGGTGTCACGTGTGACATAGTGGACATTGCCCTTTCTGTCATACATGAGAATGTTCACGTTGTACTTGCTCTTGACCTCAGTGTCGATGATCATCTTGCCTTCCAAAATGGCAGGAACCTTGTACAGAAAGACATTACAGATGGCGTCCTCTCCATAGGTGTCCAAAACAGAGATGTAGTTCTCCTTTGCAGCCCTCTTGAAGAGCTTTGCCGTCAGGTTCTCAATGCCACGGTCCAGGCGCTTTTTGACAAACGGAAGTCGAATCAGAATGAAGAACAGAATCAGTGCACCAAAGCCTACGGCAATGGCTGCCATCTCGGAATTGATCTTAGAGAAGTTGACGCTCAGAAACAGGTTAATGAAAAGGGATGCGATGAGCACGCTGAAAAAGTAACCGGTGAGCATGGCAGCCTTTGCGATGCCTCTTCGTGTACGATCACCGACAATCAGCTCCGACTCAGCTGTGGTGTAACCTGCGTTTGTCAGAAGGGAAATGACCTGAAAGCTTGATTTCGTCTTTGAGACGCCTGTGATGCGAAACAGCACAGAGAAGAACGTAACGAGTACGGAATAGACAATGATGACGGTAACAATCAGAATGACAGCGGATATCAGGCTCATGCGAGCATTGTCCAAATGTGGACTCTTTAGGTCAAGTATGGGCGCCGTTATTGTTTGCAATTGTATAGCAACCTGTTAACGCAGTATTTTTCTTCATTTTTGCAAAATATACTGTGTTAACCGCCAAATAACGAACTTAACTAATACTAGAACAGCCTGGATTCCTTCATGAATTGTCCAATGTTGACATGAATAATACCATTGCGCTTTTGTATGAAATCATTTTTGGTAATGACGTATTTCGGATAATTGTCCCTTATGCTCTCCAATGGAGCATACTCCCTATTCTCAGTTTCAAGACTGCTTAGTATTGTCATTGCAACCTGGACATAGGAATACTGTAGTTCTCTGTCTCTCAGAATAAAATCGCACTCAGTTTTTCCTGCTCTACAAACACTAGCAGAATAGCCTTTTGCTCTGGCATAGATGTAGACGACGTTCTCTAATGCTGGACCATAGTTGATTCGGTTATCAGTATTTGTTGAGAAATAAACACTCAAATCCGCAAGGTAATACTTCTGTTCACCACCTAAGGACTTTCTGGACTTGAGGTCAAACCTATCACACCTGTAAAGGATTTTTGCATCCAACAGAATCTGAATGTATCTGTTCAAGGTCTCCCTAGTAATGTCACTTCCATTTTTGTGGAGATCAGACAGGATATTAGACAGACTTGTAGTAGAACCGAAATTGTTGATTATGTAGTTCTGTACAATATTGAACACTGATATGTTTCTTACTTTGACGCGTCTTCTGATATCCTTCTCAAATATCTCTGAAATCAGTCCTCTCACATATTCACGCTTGTCTTCCAGATCTGTAAGACTAAGAGCCTTAGGGAAACCTCCTTCTATCAGGTATTTCTCAAACTCTGTTTCAGTATCCAACACCTCTGTGCATCCCAAAAAACCCTTCATGCCTATGTATTCATCAAAAGTCAGAGGAAAGACCTCAAATTCAAGATATCTGCCGGTGAGTTTTGTTGCAAGTTCCCCACTGAGCAGGTAGGAGTTTGAACCGGTTATGAAAATTGAATACTCCTCATCTTCCCGAAAAGCATTGATGACCTCTTCAAAGTTCTCAACATTCTGGATTTCATCAATGAACAGATACTTCAAACCTTCTGCTGTGCAAAGACCATCAATGGTATTCTCCAGCTGATCTGGAGTCTTTACCGATCTGAAACCTCTTTTATCAAGATTTATGTAAACGATATTGGACTCTTTCACACCAGAGGAAATCAGCTCATCAACGATAGACTGCATAAGACAGGATTTTCCACAACGACGAATTCCTGTTATCACTTTTATCAAACCAGTATCATGATAGAAGCCACGAATCCTTTTTAGATATGTTTCTCTTGGATATAGTTTCACAGTAAGACCTCTTGCATTTTTCAAGTTATCACCACTCTTGTGTTATTTCAAGTTTAACGCAGTATTTTTCTTCATTTTTGCAAAATATACTGCGTTAACTGCCAAATAACGTGACATTGCAGACACTTGGAATATGATACGAGAATCGTAGGATTTCTTGTAAAATCGTTTAGTCTCTGCTATTCTCTTTCCATGTCAACAAAGAAAAGAGATTTCCTATTTGCCCTATTTGTCGCATCCATGGTCATCGTAAATACCTTGGGAACCAAGATCACCACCATTTTGGGTGTTCGCGTCTCAGTCGGAATTTTCTTCGTTCCGGTGCTGTTTCTGGTGACCGACGTCATTGGTGAGGTCTATGGAAGAAAGGAAGCCACCACGTTCGTGAACATGGCTACCCTTATGTTGGTTCTTCTGTTTGTCATGACTTTCGTGTGCATTCGCGTCAAGCCGAATGACGGCTGGAATATGCAGGAGCAGTATGCGGCAGTGTTCGGTTCTTCTCTTCGTATGACCATTGCATCGCTGGTCAGTTTTGTTGTGGCACAGGAGCTTGACGTGTTCATGTTCGAGTTCTGGGGAAAGGTCACCAAAGGTAAGGCTCTTTGGGTCAGAAACAACCTGTCCACCATTGTCAGCCAGCTGCTTGACACCACCATCTTTGAGTTCATCGCCTTCTGGCATCTGACACCGAAGTTCACCACTTCCTATGTCATTTCACTGATCATTCCATACTGGCTGTTCAAGGTGGTCTTCGCCCTGCTGGACACCCCGTTCTGCTACCTTGGTGTCTGGTGGCTTTCCGGAAAGAAAGGCTTTAAGAGAGTGCCGGAAACTGAAAGCAAGTAAGCATTTGCATTTGTAGTTTATTCGCCACGTGGCGATTGTTTTTTGAGGCTTTGTTTTTGAAAACCAAGTGCCATTTTCCATTAAAGGCTTGCCGTGCAATTGACTTTTGGACAGAACAGACTATACTTGTAAATGAAGAAGCCACCCGAGCGGATGTCGTCTTCAAAAGCTAATAAACATTTCTATTTATCGCCATTGAGGTACGAGCTCAGTGGCGATTGTTTTTCCAGACGCTGATCAGAATCATCACAACCAGCGTCAACACATCAAGCATCAACGAAAGGATCTGATAATCGGTCATAGCATTCCTCCTTGAACATTAAGTCTCTGGAGGCTGGATCACCCTCCAGGTATCGAAAGACACCTGAAGACAACATACCGCCCTGTCACTGGGTAGCTTCGTTTCAATCATAGTTCATTACAGAGCACAAATCAATATTCACTTTATTAATGTTAAGTAGTTTTCTTTCATTTCCTCTCGAAGAGGACTAGAGAAAAAAGTAGTAATTCCATGTATCTTAAAATGCCCTTTCTCTGGGTTTCGCTGAAACACAAGTTCTCTTCACCGATTTGCCTTTATACTAGTATTTTAGTATTATTGTATCCATGAGCGAAAAAACAGATATCATTGAGACTCTTCCAAGAGCGATCTTCATCATTCCAATGCGCGGATGTCCGGTCTTCCCGGGACTGTTCACAACCATTGAGGTCACGGACAAGCAGGACATTGACATCATCCGCCATTGCGAGCGTTTCAACGGCTTCGGCCTTGTCATGCTCAAGAACGACGACAAGAACAACAGCAGACTCACAGAAGACGACTTCTACAAGGTCGGAACCTTCGTCCGAGTCAAGAATCAGATAAACACCATCTACGGGACAAAGTCCCTCTTTCTGGAGACAATCAGCCGCTTTACCATCGATAACATGCTGATCAACCGCGGAACCATTACCGCCAATGTCACCTATGTGCAGGAAGACAGTCTTTCAGCTGTCGAGGACAAGGCCTATAGCCTTACCCTGCGCGAGGCACTTGAGCAGAGAGCCGACAGATCCATGCTGTTGGAGAACCTTCGCTTCAACGCCTCCAACATTCCAGAGGCCATTCGTCTTGCAGACTATCTGGCAAGTGCTGTCGTGCCACGACCTCGCCAGCAGGAGTTCTTGGAAACCTTCGACGGCAAGGAAAGGATTTTAAAGGTCCTTCAGGTCCTGAACGAGGAGATTGCCGTGCAGCGCATGCACGACGAAATCCAGGGCTCTGTATCCAAGCGCATCGACTCACGCCAGCGTGAGTACTTTCTGCGCGAAGAGCTCAAGACCATCCAGGCTCAGCTGGACAGTCTTGTCCATGGCGGAGACGGTGATGTGGAAGACCTGACCGAAGAGGAGCTTCGTGCAGCTGTCACAGGCAAGAAGCCTGCTCCAAAGAGACCAAAGCTCATTGACAGACTCAAGGCTCTGAACCTGAGCGGCGAGTGCTACGAGAAGGTCTTTGAGGAATACCAGAAGATGAGCAGCATGGACACCAACAATCCAGAGTACTCCATTCTTCGCACCTACCTTGAAACGATTGCCGACCTTCCATGGAACAGCTTCTCACAGGACGACTTCTCTCTGGAGAAGGCTCGCAAGATCCTTGACCATGACCACTACGGCATCAAGGACGTGAAAGAGCGTGTCATGGAGTTCTTGGCTGTTCGCAAGCTCAAGAACGACACAAAAGGCTCCATCATCTGCCTTGTCGGTCCTCCAGGAACCGGTAAGACCTCCATCGGCATCTCCATTGCCAAGTCACTGAACAAGCAGTACTACCGCTTCAGTGTCGGTGGCATGCGAGACGAAGCTGAAATCAAGGGTCATAGAAGAACCTATATCGGCGCTATGCCAGGTCAGATCATCAAGGGTCTTCGCGTCACAAAGACCAAGAACCCTGTCTTTGTCATTGACGAGATCGACAAGATGACCGTCTCCAACCAGGGCGACCCTGCAGCTGCCCTGCTCGAGGTCCTGGACCCAGAACAGAATGCCACTTTCCGCGACCATTACCTGGACATTCCGTTTGACGTTTCAAACGTGCTGTTCATCGTCACTGCCAACACAACAGACACCATTCCTCGCCCACTGATGGACAGAATGGAAATCATTGAGCTCAACGGTTACACCTCAGAAGAGAAGCTTCACATCGGAAAGAAGTACCTTGTCCCAAAAAGCCGCGCCAAGCATGGTCTTAAGAGCTCTGACATCTCCTACTCCGATGCCATGCTTCGTAAGATTGCCGAAGAGTATGCCCGTGAAGCCGGTGTAAGACACTTTGAGAAGTGTCTGGATAAGATTCACCGCAAGGTTGCCATGGAGATTGTCCAGGATGAATACAAGAAGGCAGACCTTCTGGCAAGCGGAAAGACCGAAGAAGAAATCACCTCCTCTGGCGAGCTTCTCAAGCGCCCGATCCGCATCAATGATGCAAGACTTCTCAAGTACCTTGGCCAGCCGATTTTCCATGAGGATGAAGTCATTCGCGCCAACCGCGTCGGTATGTCTGTCGGACTTGCCTGGACAAGCATGGGCGGTGATGTTCTTGCCATTGAGGCACAGCACATTCCTGGAAAGGGAGATCTCAAGATCACAGGTCAGCTTGGAGAGGTCATGCAGGAAAGTGCCAACATCGCCTACTCCTACATCAAAAGCATTGCCCAGAGCCATAAGATTGACATGACTTGGTTTGACAGAAACAGCATTCACCTGCATGTCCCAGAGGGAGCCACTCCAAAAGACGGTCCTTCTGCCGGTATCACCATGGCTACAGCCCTGTACTCTCTGGTAACCGACCAGGTCATGGCTTCCGACATGGCAATGACAGGAGAGCTTTCCCTCTTAGGTAAGGTCATGCCAATCGGAGGTCTTAAGGAGAAGGTTCTGGCCGCTCGCAGAAACTTCATGAAGACCATCCTGATTCCGAAGCACAACAAGAGAGACCTTGATAAGCTTGAGGACAATGTGAAGGAAGGAATCACTTTCCACCTTGTCGGTGACATGGAAGAGGTTTTGAAGTTCGCCTTCCCAAACGACAAGTTCCCGAAGACCGAAGTACAGGCAACTCCTGTAGAGCCTGTTGTGGCACCGGAGGTCAAGCTTGCCACAGCCGTTGCAAAGGCGGTTGTCGAGGCTCTTCAGAGCCAGAAGGCATAAGTTATTGTTCATGTACATTTGAAGGCAGTCCGTTGGGCTGCCTTTCTTTTCTTCTGGTTTACAACTTAATCCTTTATCTTTTTCACTTAAACCCTACAGTTCCAACAGCTCCTGTGCTTCGCAATGCAGGAATCTTTGGATCTTGAATATCGTCTCAGCTTTTGCTGCGTTGATGTCCTTTTGCCTCTGTTCATACTGTTGGATTGTCCGAACCGGAACACCAGTGCCATTTGCCAATTCCCTTTGGGAAAGTCCTGCCTTCTGTCGCAACCTTTTGAGGTTGGTCAGGCTCGACCTTTGGGAAAACAGATCCTGCATATGGTCGGCAAAGCTTGTCACATCCATCTCATGGTATGGATGGTACATCTGTCGCACCTCATCAATGGTTATGGCCTCATTGATCCTTCTGAACGACAAGCCAGACTGCCACTGGAAATAGGCCAAGGCCCAGCCTGTCCAATACTCCGGACTTCTGTTTGCGACAGGTCTGTACGAGGTATCCTCATTGATTCCCAAGACCTCAAGAGCCAATTCAATTCCGGAGTGCCCTGCAATCACACGGAAATCCCCGAGACCAAAATCCTTTGCGATTCCTGAAGCGAGAAAGAAATCGTAGAATTGCGCAAGATCCTGCTTCAGGTCATATGTTGCATAGTCGAGCATGCATCCCAAGGTGCTCTGAGCACGGCTTAGATAGATTCTGTCATAGGAACATGTTGCCATATCAAAGCCCCTCATCAATGATCTGACCAATATACAAGTCTCCTGAAACTCTTCGGTTTCGTTCAAGGTCAAAGTAGTCTCTTCTTGCGACCAAGTCCCTTTCTTCCCTTCTTCTGAACCAGATTTTGGAGTCTATGGTTTCAAAGCTTTTGAAGCAGATCCGATCAAAGGCTTTCTCGCTTTTCAGAACATATTGCATCCCAAGGTTCCCAAGGGACATGGCGTTTTTCAGTTGCCTAAGGGAAATCGCACCAGAGAGGAAATCCTGTGCAAAAGAGAAATAGCTGTCATCCGCCCGATAGCCAATGAGCATGTCATAGTCCTCATAGTCTAGCCTGTACTTGTGAAGCAGGTATTCTCGTGCCTCAAAAGCAAGTGCTGATGGAATCTCAAAGCTGCGGTTCTCCAAAAGGATCGTCAGCCAATGCAAAATGGTGTAATCCTTTTCATTCAGATCAAGCACTTTCAGGTCTTCCATTTCAAGGCTGTAGCAATTGACATAACCATCCGAAGTCCTCGAAGAGCCCCACTCTCTTGCCATATCACAATCTCTGGTGCAATAGAAACCAAGACCATAGTCATTATGGACCTTTCCGTATCCATACAGAGGCTTTCTGACAATTCTTTCTGAACCATGATAAAGGTCAATTTCCATACCTATTACTATACTCCCATAGGAGTATGTTTGCAAGTTCTAAGGTTTCAGTTCGCATGGAGCGGTCACAGGAACAGAGAACACCTAATTGCAAGAAAACTACTTAACAGCAATAAAGTAAATATTGATTTTGAAATGCCCCTGATTTATAATCAAACTGATGCTGCCGGACAGACGGTTAGCGGTTGATGGATCTTCATGTCGACCGACATGGAGGTTGTTAACCTCCATCCCAAAAGATCATTTTTGGAAAGGGGGTGTGCCTATGAATATTGTTGATATCCTGACGCTCATCGGCGTCGTTGTTGCAATTGTCGATCTAGTGATCTCGGCCATAAGCCTTGGTTTCAAAATCGGAATGGGTAAAAAAAGACATCACCGCTAGGACCTTCAAATTCATGCGGTGATGTAACTTTTTTTACAAAACTCTTGAAGTGAAGTCAACCGCTTTTCTGTTCGGTGGCATCACTTTCATTTACATAATACAACAAACAAAGCAAAAGTCAATAAAACAAGAAGCCTTAGACCCTCAACAGGCTTTTCTCCGCCCTTGCAGAAAAGGCCCCAATGGCTTATAAGGTATTTGATTGTTTAGATAAGAGGTGAACATATGGCCAATGAGAACAGGATGGAACTTTTGAGTCCAGGCGGAAGCCTTGAGAAGATCGAGACAGCCTTTGAATATGGTGCAGACTCCGTCTATTGCGGACTGAAGGACTTTTCTCTCAGAACCAACGCCAAGAACATGGAGTACGGAACAGCTGACCAGCTTCTGGCCATCAAGAACAAGTACAACGGAAAGCTCTACTGCACAGTGAACATCTACTTCCACGAGGACGACATTGCCAAGCTCGAGAGAAGACTGGATGACATTGCCCAGTATCCGTTTGATGCGTTCATCCTTTCTGACATCGGTATCCTGGATGTCCTGCGAAGCAGATTCCCGAACGCTGAGTATTCCTTGTCCACACAGGCCAGCTGCGTTAATGCCCGCGCTGCCAGGATCTACCACAACATGGGTTTCAACAAGGTCATCCTCGGAAGAGAGACCCCGCTGAAGGACATCCGAAAAATCAAGGATGCAAACCCAGATCTTCTGATTGAGACATTCGCCCATGGTGCCATGTGCATGGCCTACAGCGGAAGATGCTTCCTGTCCTCTCACCTCACCGGCCGCAGCGCCAACTATGGCGACTGCTCCCACACATGCCGTTGGAACTACCGCCTTGCACTCGAGGAGGAATCCCGTCCAGGTCGCTACTACCCGATTCTTGAGGAGAATGACTGGACCACCATCATGTCCTCCAAGGACCTTTGCATGATTGACCATCTGCAGGACCTAAAGGACGCTGGAGTCGACACTCTGAAGATTGAAGGCCGCATGAAGAGCACCTACTACGTCGCATCGGTCACCAGAGCCTACAGAAAGGCCATAGATCACCTTTATGACCCAAGCGTCGATTACAAGCCATACCGCGATGAACTCATGAACGTAAGCCACAGAGAATTCTCTACAGGCTTCTTCTATGGCAAGGGACCTCTTGATGTCGACGGTCAGGACCCATTTGACAAAATGACAGCAGCCAAGGAGCAGGAAGTCTCCACCGACAAGAAGCAGGCCGTTGACATGGCAACCGACGATATCAACAAGCCGACAGACATCGGCTATGTTCGCGACTACATGTTCCTCGGAACCGTTCGTGACATGGTGGCTCCGAACGTCTATGCCATCGACATCAAGAACCAGATCAGAACCGGCGACAGCATTGAGTTCATCGGTCCGGATGTACTTAGCATCGGTGATGACAACATCCAGGTTCTGGACATGGAAATGAATCCGACCGAGCATATCGACCACTGCAGAGAGGGTTACATCAAGTCTTCAGCCCCTCTGAAGAACGGCTACATCATCCGAAAGGAAGTGCGACTGTAGGCGCTACAGAAACACAAATTTTCGCCGAAACCCTCAAATGATGCAGAAATTTGAGGGTTTTCTTATGATTTTTCACCCTTTTTTCTTCTTTAACTGTTGAAATTGAAAACATTTGTGTTAAACTTAAAGCATAAAAATCCTTAGGAGGGACAGTTAGATGACAGTTCATGATCAGATCGTCGGATTGTTTGAGACTTATGTTCAGGAAAGCCAGAAGTTCGAGGAGAAGGGAGTCAAGGCTTCCGCTTCAAGAGCAAGAAAGGCTCTCGCTGACATGGCTAAGCTCTGCAAGGCTAGAAGAGTCGAGATCCAGGAAAAGAAGAACTCAATGGAGTAATTCTTTCCCATTATGAAAGAACATAGGCAGACCTGAAAGGGTCTGCTTTTTCTTTGCCCTTGCACTACCCATCACAAAATGTTTTCTGCAGTTCTCTGGTATAGAGCTATCGGAGGACATTCTATGAACCGACAAATCCAAGCGCAAAGCAATTCAGTCCTTGGCAAACGTATCTACAATGTATATACTTATTCCAAGGAGTCGCAAATGAAGGCAACCATCCAGAAGTGGGGAAACAGCAACGCAATCAGAATTCCGAAGAAGATTCTACAGTCTCTAAACCTCAAGGAGAACGACTGTGTCGAGCTCACACAGACCGAGGATGGTTTCACAGTAAGAAAGTGTAGTACCGAGCTTACCGTAAAACAGCTTCTGGAGGATTTTTACGGACAACCTCTTGAAAGGATTCCTGCTGTCCATCAAGAAGAGTTGGACTGGGGCCAGCCTATGGGAGAAGAGATATGGTGAAACAAGGCGATATCATCTTCCTCAATTTCAATCCGACAGAAGGAAATGAGCAGAAAGGTCAGAGACCGGCTCTGGTTCTGAGCAACAATGACTTCAACAGGCATAGCAATCTGACATTCGTCTGCCCTATCACCTCGTCAAAGCGAAAGACACCCTTTCAGATCCCTCTAGATGAAAGGACAAAAACCCAGGGATGCATCCTCTGCGACCAGGCAAGGATGGTTGACCTGAAAAGCAGAAAGCACAGTGTGCTTGAAACACTTCCCGACGACATCCTTGACTACACGCTGAGGGTGTTCAAAGCAATAATCGGAAAATAAGTCTTAGACAGTCTTGGCTGGATATCAGACATATCACAGGTCAAGACTGTCTTGCTTCAGAAGGAAATCGTAGATTCCGATCGTCAGAATGCCATCCTCATCGTACCAAGGCTTGATCACATCCTTTACGACAATGATCTTCTTGAAGGAGTCATTCACACATTTCAGTGGTGTATGCTCCTGCTCCCGCTTCCCTTCCTCCGCCAGGCTGAATGCAGACTGGATGTAATAGCGTCGGCTGCCCTTGTTTGCGACAAAGTCGATCTCAAGTTGATGCTTCTCCTGCACTCCGGATTCGGTCCTTACCCTTCTTTCCACAACACCGACATCAACATTGAAACCACGGACCTTCAGTTCGTTGTAGATGATGTTCTCCATGATATGGGTCTCCTCAACCTGACGGAATCCCAGTCGTGCGTTTCTGAGCCCCAAGTCCTCAAAGTAGTATTTGAGTGGAGTCCCGATGTATTTTCGACCTTTGACATCATATCGGTTGGCCTCGCTTATGACATAGGCATCCTTAAGGCAGTCGATGTAGCTTCTTATGGTGTTCAGGCTTATGTCAGAATGGATCACACTTCTGAAGGTAGATTCGATCCTCGAGGCATTTGTGAGAGATCCGATTCCTGAAGCAAGAACATTGATGAGGTCATTGAGTTCCTGGACCTTTTCGATATGGTTCCTATCGATGATGTCCTTGATATAGGTCTCTTCGAAAAGCCGTCCAAGGTATTCGATCCGCTGCTCGTCGCCCTTCATTGAGACGGACAGTGGAAGTCCTCCAAAATTGACATAGGAGCTCCAGCCTTCATATCGGTCACCGTCAAAGACACTCATATATTCACGGAAACTCAAAGGATAGACATGGATTTCGTCTCCACGGCCCCTGAACTCGGTGATGATGTCCTTTGAAAGGAACCTGGAATTGCTTCCGGTCACATAGACATCCGCATTTCTGACATGAAGAAGTGAATTGAGCACATCCACAAACTGGTCCAGGAACTGGACCTCATCCAGAAAGATGTAGTAAACGCCATCATCCACCATCCTACCCTTGATGTATTCCAGAAGGACGGAAGGGTCCCGATACTTTCTGCTTTCAAACCTGTCCAGCTCAATTGCGATGATATGGTCATCCGAAGTACCGTGAGACAGAAGATAGTCTCTGAATAGCGTAAAAAGCAGATAGGACTTTCCGACACGCCTTATTCCGGTCACAACCTTGATCAGCCCATTGTGCATTCTATCGATCAGCTTCTGAAGATAAAGGTCTCTCTTGATTTCCATATCGAACCTCTTTGACAATTTAAGGATATTGTGCCCTTATTTTTCATTATAATACTGTCAAACAATCGATACTTCAACCATTATTTTGACAATTCGGGGACATTGTGCCCTTGATTTTCAATATGACATCAGATGATCATCCGACCGGAAGAGAAAAGAACAGAAACCCAAGGTTGCATTCTTTGCAATCAGGCAAGGATGGTGGATCTTCAAAGCAGAAAATACAGGGTTGAGGAAACGGTTCCCGACGATATCCTGGACTATGTGATTCGGGTTTTCAAAGCCATTGTCTCCAAGTAATAAACCATAAGCTTTTCGATTGTGTATTGGTTGTCTCAACGCCTGTGCATTCTAGCCGGCAGCCGGTAAGCGGGCCCCTAAGCCAACGCGCAACCGGGCCAGGCGGTCCGAAGGAAGCATGCATCAGGCTTTGAACGACCCATACACATGAGAATGGTCAAAAGCCTTCAAGCAATAATGATATCCTCGATTCCTTTGCTTTCCAGTTTCGAGAAGACTCCCAAAGCTTTTGTGCACCACATCTGAGTAATATCAAAACCATGCTGCTCCAGCACATCTCGGCAATTGTTCATCGACAGGAAAGCACGTTTGAAATCCTTTCGGCTTTGGCTGTTTGTCAAATCTTCAATTCGCTTCAAATCTGTAGATCGGACTAGCTCATCTTCTACAAAGTAGATGGTAGGTCTTGTCTTACTTGTCTTCATACTCCTCTTCAAATCTATCCAGCAATGATTCATCCGGCAAGGAATCGAATACATCATTTTCAGCAGCGCATTTTATGGAATCTGTATCTCTTTTCAGTTTGTCAGAAGCAAACGTCACCGAAATCTTGAATGCTCCATCCACTTCCTTCTTGTTGAGGTATGCAAACGAATGCTTTGGGATGTTCAGATCCTGCATGTCTGAATTGTGGGTTGTAAAGAAAAGCTGTTCCCCATCCGAGAGACTTTCTATCATCATTGAGAACAGACGTTTTTCAACATCCGTCTGAATATGGGAGAACTGCTCATCACAATAGTAAAATCCATTCAGATGCTGTTTGATTGCAGCCAAGAGTATTGCAACATGAATACCTTCTTTCGTTCCGGTTGAAAGCAGATTTCGGCTATCCTGAAGTTCCCCCTTCTGAATCAGAATCTGGGAATTGCCTCTTGTGATGATAAAGGAGTCATCGAACTCCTCCGATTTCTCGATTTTTGACAAAGAGGGATCCAGAGTTCCGATAACGGCCCTAAGAGAATCCAGAAAATACTTTTCACCACGAATAACAGCAAGATCAAAGCGGTTCTGCTCTGTTGAGAAATTGAATCGGAATCCCACAACACCAAGAACGGTCGAAAAGGCTGCAGGCAAAATCATATTAAGAGGCTTGTCATCTAGAATCTTGGAACAGGATTCGTAGGAGTCATTCTCTCGGATTTCTGAGCATGAATAGAGGCTTTCCACATGGATGGGATTTCCTGCGACAGTAGACGGAGAAATGAGTGTCTGGAAACGTATCAGTTCCAGCTTGTTGGTATTGACGAAATCAATCGTGAACGAGGCCTCTTTTTCCGGATTGCTTATTGAACCAATTACAGCACTAGCATTTCCGGTATTCATATAACCGAAAATTGCATTCAGAGCCTTTCCAAATGTTGTCTTTCCCGTAGCATTCGCACCCATAAACACAACGGCCTTCTTATACTTGAAATTTGGTCTTAACTTCAGAAATTCCTCTTTAATCGTTGAATTTCTCAGTTTTCTCGGATAGCTGAAATTGATTCTGAATTCATTGAAACCATATATATTATCAAGAGTTACCGCCATAAGGACCATAGTCAAAACCTCAAATTAATTTCGCATTTTACGAAATTAATATAATACTATTTCGTTTATTTGTCAAAAAGAATGTAAACAAAGCAGACAAAAAAAGGACCTCAGTCATTCAAACTGAAGTCCTCTACGTTGGGTTCTTATCGACTCAATTCCATCTTGCATACTTGCGGATCTCAGGGTTCTCCTTGTAGAACACAGCGGTGAATCCTGTTGTGGCCACCAGAAGGCTCTGGCTCTTTTCTGCAAGTTCGTTTGCAAGGTCTCGTGTCATGTCCTTGAAATCCTGGAAGCGAACCTTCACAAGCTCGTGGCACTCAAGAGCCTCGACAAGAGCGCTTACGACGCCCTCTGTAATTCCCTCATGGCCGACCATGACATAAGGTGAAAGTGTCTGAGCCTCGCCTCTGAGCTGGGCTCTGAACTTACTTGTTACAACCTGTTTCTTAGGCATTGATCATGTCCTTGTACTTCTTGGCAACGGCAAAACGCTTGATCTTCTTAGTGGATGTCATCTCAAGCGGCTCGTCGACAACAAATACTTTCCTTATTCTCTTGTATGGGAGAAGCTCACGGTTGACGGTTGCGACAATCTGCTCCATGTGCATCTTCATGGCACCCTCGTCAGGATACTTACCCTTTGCGTCAGCAGAAGGATAGATCAGAACGGCGACACCCTCAATCTTCATCTTCTCGTCCTCAGTATAGCCGACAACACAGATTTGTTCTATATCATAGTACAGCTGGAAGTGATCCTCGATCTCCTCTGGGAAGACGTTCTTACCACCGTCTGTGACGATGATGTTCTTGGCTCTACCTGTGAGGTAGACAAAACCTTCCTTATCCTGGTAACCGACGTCACCGGTTCTGAGCCAACCGTTCTCATCAATGGTCTCTGCGGTTGCCTCTGGGTTCTGGTAATAACCCTTCATGACATGCTTTCCACGAGTGACAATCTCTCCGTTTCCGTTCTCGTCCTTGTTGATGAAGTCAACCTCAACACCATAGAAAGGCTTTCCGATGGAGTTGTACTGGTAGCTGTAAGCTGGGTTCAGTGTGACAATCGGGCTTGTCTCTGTCAGACCATAACCCTGGATGAAGTCAACACCAAGCTCGTTGAAGCCCTTGAAGGTCTCAGCTGGAAGTGGACCGGCACCGGAGATACAGATGCGGTTGTCAGCAAGGCTGACCTTGTCTCGGATTCCACGGAAGATGACTCTTCCAGGATTGAAGCCAGTTGTCTGCTTGATGAAACCACAGACCTTCATCATGGCCTTGACCAGACCGTAGACGATAGGACCCTTGTCCTTGATGCCCTTCATGATGGCGCTGAAGATCTTGTTGTAAAGCATTGGAACAGCCAAGAGCATGTTGACATGTCCTTCCTTCATCTCCTTCAGCAGTGTGGAGACGACAAGCTTCTTACCAAAGACGATGTTGGAGCCGTTTGTCATGGACTCAATGAAGACAGCCAGCATGGTGTAGGCATGGTGGATCGGCAAAATGGCATAGAAGACATCGGTCGATCTGACGTTCATGTAGCACTGGACAGCGTAGGCGTCGAAGGTAAGGTTCTCATGGCACAGCATGACGGCCTTTGGAGTTCCGGTGGTTCCGGAAGTGAACAGGAAGGCTGCCAAATCGTCAGCTGCAGGTCTTTCCACTGGCTGAGTTCCGACATCCGGAAGGTTCAGGATGTAGCTGTCCTCGTGCTTCTTCTCCTCCAGGCTGACCTTGAAACCATACTTGTTATCAAGACCGATTCTGTCGTACTTGTCCGCATCCAGGAAGATTCCCTTGACCTCAACAAAGTCAATGAGCTTCTCAATCTCTGCATCGGTGAGGGAGGCATCTACAGGAACGACAACGGCTCCCATATAGACGATTCCCATGTAGGCAATACCCCACTGTGGGCTGTTCTTACCGGTGACAGCGACTCTGTCACCCTTTCTGACGCCCTGGGAATAGAGCCAATTGGCGATTCTGTTGAACCAAGCCTGACACTCGCGGTAAGTGAAGATCTCGTGCTTTGGGCTGAACACCTCAAAACAGCGGTTGTCCGCAAAGCGCTTTGTACTGATGTCAAACATCTGTGGCAGGGTTGGCCACTCGCCTTCGAAGTCCTTTCCTCTATACTCGTCCAAATATCTCCATGGCATTGGATCAATATCTTTCTTTCTCATGAAAACCTCGCATTTACGCTGCAGAATGGCCAATAGTTATGACTAACTATCTATGGTTATTCCACTCTAGTTTCCCTCGAGAATAGCAAAGAAATGCACAGTATGCAATACTTTGCCCTTTATTTTTGACAGTTCTAGGTATTTTGTCATAATAATCGCAGCAATGGCTCCTCTCGCGTGCGCACACGTGTGGACACATGGTCATAGATACTGTAGAATCCAAGCCATGGAATTTGAGACATTTGACCAGGTTGTGCACTACATGGAGAGTTTCACAAACCTCGAGAAGAAAACAGACAAATACACAGTCAGAACCTACCGTCTGGACCGTATGCAGGCTCTCATGGAGCGCCTAGGAAACCCACAGGAAAGCTACAAGACCATCCATGTGGCAGGAAGCAAAGGCAAAGGTTCTACCGCCAGCTACATCGCAAGCGGCCTTGAGGCAGCAGGCTTTGTGACAGGCCTTTACATGTCCCCTCATGTCTCCGATTACCGTGAGCGCTTCACCCGATGCGGCGCTTTCATCGACGATGCCATTCTGATTGCCACAGGAAACAAGCTCGCCTGTATGATCGAGGGCTTTCACTTCTGCGACCAGTATGGCGAAAACGAGCCGACCACCTTCGAGCTTTACACAGCCTTTGCCTTCATGCTGTTCAAGGAAATCGGCTGTCAGTGGGCGGTCATCGAAACCGGCCTTGGCGGACGCCTGGATGCCACAAACATCCTGAAAAGTGAAGCCTCTGTTCTCACCCCGATTGAGTTGGAGCACACCGATATTCTGGGAGACACCATCGCCAAGATCGCAGGCGAAAAAGCAAAGATCATCAAAGCTGGAAGACCGGTCTTCTGCGCTCTTCAAAACCCAGAGGCACTTGCGGTGTTCCAGGCCGAGGCAAACGAAAAAGGAAGCCCTCTTTACAGTCTCTCTAATGAGACCTCCAGCATCACCGATACCCATGTGACCTTCACCGACGGCTACGAGACAGACCTGGACCTTGCCATGGCAGGTCTTGTGCAGGCACAAAACTGTGCCCTTGCCCTTCTGGTTCTCCGTACTCTTGGCCTTTATGTTCCACAGGTCACAGAGTGCGCCCTCATGAAGAATGCCCTTCCAGGAAGAATGGAGCGCGTCTCTTGGGATAGAACCCTTTATCTAGACGGTGCACACACCCAAAACAGCATGGCGCACCTTCTAGAGACCTTCCGAAAAATGTATCCGACAAAGCGCGGCATCTGCATCTTCGGCGCCGTAGCCGGGAAGAACCACGAAGCCATGACAGACCTGGTACTTAGTACTTTTGACAGCATTGTCGTCTGTAGGCCAGGCACCTTCAAGAAAAGCGATCCAGAAGCCCTTTATCAGATGCTTCTGGCAAAAAAGGGTCCAAATCAGTGTGTCGTCTACCGCGAGGATGCTGCCGACGCCCTTTCCTATTGTCTTTCCCACACAGAGACCGATGAGCCTGTTCTTGCCTGCGGCTCATTCTACCTGGCTGGTGTCATCAAAGAGGCCCTATGTCACTGAACTACAAAGAGATTGAACTGATTATCGACGAAGCCCACCTGGAAGGTGCCAAGATCCAGGCCGTGGTGCAAAGCTCGTTCCACTCCGTCACCTGGGAGCTCTATGACCGCGAGCGCGGTCGCTTTGCCTTCTACACGGAAATCGGAACCTTGCAAAGCCGCCTCCATCTGCTATCACCGAACACCAAGATCGCCAAGACCAAGAAGCTTCAGCGCTTTGAGCAGTATGCCAGAAAGAACCTCGAAGGCTCTGTAATCGTGGCCTGCCATCAGCTGCCGTTTGATAGAGCTGTGGTCTGGGACCTTGTGAACCATGACAGAAAGCTTAAAGTCTACTTTCGCTTCTACAGCGGACCTGGTGCAAACATCATTGTCACCGACGAGAACAATGTCATCCAGGACCTGCTCCTACGCCGCCCTGGCCGTGACGAAATGAGCTCCGAGACCCTGGTGGTCGAAGAGCGAAGCCAAAGTGACAGAGTCTTTACCGTACGAGACTGGGACGGAGACTCCTTCAATGCCTTCATTGAAAAGACCTGCGCCCAGGAGCAGGCAGACGACACGTACCAGCAGCTTTACAAACAGGTGCAGGCCCGTATGGAGCATGAGCTTGGAAGAATCAGCTCATCGCTTCGCAGTGCCGAAAAGTCCATTGAGGCAAACAAGGGCTTTGAGGAGCTTCGCCTTGTGGCAGACCTGCTTTCGGCCAATTCCTACCAGATCAAGCGCGGTCAGGACCGCGTCACCCTCACCGACTGGGCAAATGGAGGCGCAAGCGTCACTGTTACACTAGACAAGAGTCTTACCCCGGGTGCCAACGTGCAGGCCTACTATGACCGCTACCAGAAGGCAAAGGGAACCTACGAGAACGCCATTGAAGAACGTGACAGGCTGCAAGCCGACTATGACAGCACCCGATCTCGCTTTCTGAAAGCCCTGGAAGACTGCGGAGACGAGCTTGCCAACATCCGACATCTCAAAGCCATCTTGGACAAGACGGCCCCTGCCCCACAGGTCCAGGAAGGACCTGGAGTGCGAGCGGTCAGCGGTGGTTTTCAGATCCTGGCCGGTCGAAACGCCAAAGAGAACGACGACCTTCTTCGTCACTATGCCAAAGGCAACGACATGTGGCTTCATACCAGAGACTTTCCAGGCGGCTACGTGTTCATCAAGTTCCGACGAGATAAGACCATTCCGCTTGAAGTGCTTCTGGATGCCGCAAACATCGCCGTGCTTTACTCCAAGGGAAGAAACGCATCCTCAGTAGACCTTTACTACACACAAGTCAAATACCTACGCCGTGCCAAGGATGGAAAGACCGGCCTTGTCCTTCCAACCCAGGAGAAGAACCTGACCATCAAACCAGATCCAACGCGCATCGCAAGGCTTCTGCCAAAGGAGGAACAATGAAGACTTCCTGTGAAGGCATCCTCTATCCAGTAGACGCCCTCAACGTTCTCAAAGCTTCCTTTTCTTCTTCGGCTTGTGCTTGTGAAAAGAACATCATCGAGGTGCCACATGCCTCCTGGCAGGTGGCGAAAGAGCAATATGACGCTCTGTTTTCCAAGCTTGGCCAAGGTTATGACAGAGTCTTTGTGCTGGGACCTCTTCATAAGGGCAAGATCGGCTATGACGATGCCTTTACCCTCTACAGTCCAGAAGACGGAGAGCTTTGTGGATCGGATTGGAGTTTGAAATTATCGGTTCCGACAGAACTTTCATCCTTTATCACCCAAAACGACGACATCTGCTCGGAGGAGCACAGCCTTGAGGTCATTGCCCCATATCTTGCCCTTCTCTATCCAGATGTCCCAGTGACCTATGTCCTTGCACCAGAGAAGGACGACAAAATCCGAACTTTTATGAAGATTCTGGGAAAATCCTTTCCGAATGCTCTGATTTTCATTAGTAATAATAGTAGCAAATGCTGCGCCAATATGTGGAAGGAGGCAATCGCCCCATGAAGACAAGAGACAACCTTTTCTATGACAACGATAGACTTTGCATCAGACTTGCCGAGGGAGGCCGTGCCCTTAAGGGTTACGAGGCTCCGCAGAACAAGGTTCCTGCCATGCTGTACCGAAACGGAGAGCTCATTGATGTGAACTGGCAAAGCGTCTCTGTCATCAACGGCGACAGCAGCCTTTCCTTCTGGCCGACAGATCTCTTTCACGAAATCCCATACACCGTCAACGAGCTTGCAACCGTTCTCAAGCCACGCGCACTGGAGTTCATCGTCAAGCTCTCCTACGCCATCGAGATGGCTGAAAAGCGCCTTGACTGGGGTTTTGGCGCCATTCCGACCAGCAGCTTCTACTTCTTTGAAAACGGCGATGTGCTTCTGATGAGCGCACAGATTGCCGACATCATCGACCGCTTCGAGTTCGACGCCCAGCGTTTTGACGACAAGGAGAAGTGGTACGCACACAACTGCGTCAACGATTTTGGCAAGGCACACTTTCTGTTCCAGCTGGTGCACTTCGCGCTCACAGGCGTCGCACCGTTTGAATCAGACGCCATTCGCCTGACCGGTTTCCAGGCTCTTCCGATGGAGCTCTACTTTGCTCCAGAGAACACCAAGATCCTGCCACTGTGCCAGGAGGTCAACAAGGCTTTCTCCAACAACAAGAAGTTCATGTACCAGACCCGAAAGCCTTATGACTATTTCCGCGAGGCGATTGAAAGAAGCACAGCCGACCTTAGTCTTGAAGACATGCAAGGCGGCGAGAACCCTCGCATCGGCACCTACATTGAAGCTCGTGACAAAAAGGCACAAAGGCGTACCTTCTGGAGAAAGAGAGGCGTTCTCGTCTCTGTCATCACACTTGCCGTTGCCGCTGTCATCTACATTGCAGCCTACTACATCCACCTTGCTGTAAAGGCTCCTGAGACGAAGGACCTGAACGAAGTGCAGATGATCGAGTACTACTACGATGCATACACAAGACTTGATGTTTCAGGTCTTGGCGAGCCTCTGAAGTACGGCTATGATGGACCGGATCTCAACGAGATTGCCGCAAAGTATGTCACTTCCACCATGCAGCAGGCCTATGAAGGCGGCTCTCAGAGCGTGGATGCCCGCAAGTGGATCGCTGACGGCATGCCTGCCATCAAGCAGAACTATAGCGTTTTCGGTGTCACCGACATCCAGGTCCGACAGATCAGCGAAGATGTCTTTGAGGCCACCATTGAGCTCTATGCCCCAGATGACTACTTCGACAGAGCTTTGGATGACGAGGACATGCGATTCCTTGAGACCGACCACGTGCTGATCTACAAGTACCGCGAGGTCGTCCAGTTCACCTTCCGTACCAGAAAGACATGGCGTGAGATCACAGACATCAAGCTCCTTGATATTCAGCTGACGGATGTCATTGATGTCCCTTATGTTGCCAACGACAACACAGACGCCAAGCTTTCCACATCGGTTCTGACCATGTTCCAGACATTCTAATGGAGGCGATGATGCAGAACCTGACAAAAGTCACAGACACCTACACCCTTTCCAACGGCTATCAAATCCCTTGCGTGGGATTCGGCACCTGGCAGTCACCAGACGGTGAGACTGCCTACAACGCCACCATGGCAGCTCTCAAGGCAGGCTACCGTCACATCGACACCGCAGCCGGTTACGGCAATGAGGCAAGTGTCGGAAAAGCCATCAACGACTTCATGAACGAAAGCGGCGTCAAGCGAGAAGAGATCTTCATCACCACCAAGCTCAACAACCCGGACCATGGCTATGAGAACACCGTGAAGGCCATTGAGACTTCCCTTCAGAAGCTGGGACTCTCTTACATTGACCTTTATCTCATCCACTGGCCAAATCCGATTCAGTATCGCGATAGCTGGAAAGAAGCCGATGCCGGAAGCTGGAAGGCTATGGAAGAAGCCTACAACGCAGGAAAGCTCAAGGCACTGGGCCTTTCCAACTTCTGGAAGCACCACATCGATGCCATCTTGGAAGTGGCAACCGTCAAGCCGATGGTCAACCAGCTCAAGCTGTGCCCAGGCATCAGCCAGGACGAGGTTGTGAAGTACTCCAGAAGCCTTGGTATGGTCGTTGAGGCCTACTCCCCGATGGGAACCGGTGGCATCTTCGAAAACGCCTTTGTGCAGGAGCTTTCCAGAAAGTACAACCGCAGCATCGCCCAGATCTGCATCCGCTTCAGCCTCCAGTGCGGCTACCTTCCACTTCCAAAGAGCGTCACACCAGAAAGGATTCAGGAGAACATGCAGGTGTTTGACTTCGAGCTGGATGAATGCGATGTCAAAAGCCTCAAGGAGCTTAACATCGAGGGCCTTAAGATCACAGCCCTCAGAGATCCGGATCAGACAACATTCTGAAACAGATAGGACAACGGCCTTGGGAAAACCAAGGCCGTCTCTTTTTTCATTCAAACCAGTTCTCCAGCATCAGCGACGAAACCTCAGCGATAGGCTCGAAATCCATGATGTCAATGACACAGGAATAATAGGGCCTAACAATGGTACGGCGAATCTCCTATTCCGCATTTTTAAAAAAATCTTGATTTTGCGGAATAGATATTGCAAAATTAGAATATGAAACTAATAGAGAGAACTGATTATTTGGACAAACTGAAAAATACCATTCATACTCCGGATATAAAAGTAATTACAGGAATCCGTAGAAGTGGAAAATCAAAACTTCTTGAAATGTTCATTGGTTATCTGAACAAAACCATCCCGGATGCAAATATCATTCACATCAATTACAATCTCTTTCAGTTCTCTTCCATAAAACATGCTGAAGCTCTAAATGAATATGTTGAGAAGCAGTTCGCGCAAACAAAAGAAAACTTTCTTCTGATAGACGAAGTCCAGCTCTGTAAAGATTTTGAACAAGCAATCAATTCTTTTCATGCTTCAGAAAAATATCATATCTATATTACCGGCTCAAATGCATTTCTTCTCTCAAATGATCTTGCAACTTTATTTACAGGCAGAACCTATTCTGTTGAAGTTTTTCCTTTTAGCTTTAAAGAATTCCTTTCCTATTTTGCAGATTCGGATATACAGCAAGCCTTTGACCGCTTTGAAATGGAAGGTGGGATGTCAGGCTCCTATTTGTATGGTTCCATTGAAGACAAGTACAATTATTTGAATGAGGTTTTTGAAACTCTGATTGTTCGAGACATTCAGCAAAAATACAGAATCAGAAATGATTCACTTCTGGATTCTTTAAATGATTTCCTTGTTGATAATATCTCTTCTGAAGTCTCAGCAAGATCTATTGCCAATACATTAACTTCCAAGGGAAGCAAAACTGACGACAAGACAGTCTCCTCATATATCAAGTATCTTTGTGCATCTTATGCGTACTATAAAATCCGTCGATACGATATAAAAGGGAAAAGATATCTGGCAAGTCAGGATAAATATTACCTTGCAGACCATTCTTTCAAATACTCAAAACATGGAACCAAGAACTACGACTATGGCAAAGTTTACGAGAATATTGTATGCATAGAGCTTCTACGCCGTGGTTATGAGGTTTACACAGGGGTTCTCTACCAGAAGGAAATTGATTTTGTAGCCATAAAGAGGAATGAAAAACTCTACATCCAAGTAAGCGATAACATTTCCAGCAAGGAGACAATGGAGAGAGAGTCCTCTCCACTTTTAAGCATTAAAGACGCATATCCAAAGTTGATAATTGCGAGAACAAGGCATCCCAAATTCCAGTACGAAGGAATTGCCATCTGGGATATTGCACTGTGGCTGGTGAATGGGTAAGAAACCAAGACGTTTAGAAAGTCGGAATCTGATACAGCCCTACATGTCATTCAAACCAGTTCTCCAGCATCAGCGACGAAACCTCTGAAATCGGCTCAAAATCCTTTATGTTTCTTGTGACCAGAACCAGGTTGTTCGCAATCGCTGTCGCTGCAATCATGCAGTCCAAAATCGGTACAGGTCTTCCCTTTTCCTTGAGCCGTACCGTGAGATCCGCATAGATCCAGCCTTCATGAACGCCAAATGGGACAATCTCGTAGTTTTGCTGAAGATAATCCACGGCAAAGGTAAACAGTTCACCTTTCTTTTTCCCTTCACTTTTCTCCTGATAGCCACGGACAATCTCCGATAATGTGATGGAGCTGAGACAGCATAAGCCGATTCTGTCGGCAATCCGTTTGAGGACCTTCGGATCTGGAAACGGCTTAGTGGTTTCGGACACCATGTTGGTATCGAGCAAATACATTTTCATCATCAGTCCTCAAAATCCTCTGGATGGCGCAAGGACGTACATGGTGTCTTGTCTCTGACAAACATCGCATCCACATCCTCATTGGTAAGGGCATAGTTGAATTGGGCCTTGAATGCATCAAGATCTTCAAGAAACCTTTTCCCTGCCGTTTTGGCCTCATTGGATTTCGGATTCACCAGAACAGCAACAACCTTTGAGTGTCGTGTGATTTCAATTCTGGCATCATCCTCTTCCACATAGCGAAGGTAACGGGAAAGGTTATCCTTAAGCTCCCCTACGGAGACGGACAACGTCGCAAAATCCTCTATTTCAGTTTTTGGCATGGCAGTACCTCCCATGTATATGAAGAATCTCACCATTATCATAACACATTTTGGCCAAATTGAAATTTTTTTGGCCAAACCCTCTCAAGGTGTTCTCAAATGATGACATTAATGCAAGTAAATCTGGTTTCTTCATTCAAACAAATACCTGAAAACTGTCGAAACCATTGTATTTCATGTAGTGCATACCATACTTTCCTGAAAAAATGCGAAAATCAGGGATCCATCATTGATCGAGTGAAACTGAGGGTTTGATAAGGCTTCCGCTCATGTGTACAGACCGTGCAAGGCCTGATGTGTGCTGTCCACTGGACCCACCATGCGCGCGGCTGCGTTTGGCTTTGCGGCCCACTTGCCGCCCTGCAGGCTAGAACACACAGGCATTTCACAGCCTGCCCACAATCGCAGTTTTGAGACATAAAAAAGATACGAGACATTTATCCGGTTTCGAAACTTTAAAAAATTTAAAGTTTCGAAACTACAGTCTCTTTGTCACACAGCCAATCGGCAAGATTCAGAATTCGAATCCCTTCAATCGAATAGGACGGATGCCCAGTTTTCGCAATCACAAACTTTGGGTAGTTATCTTTGATTCGTCTAAGAGGTGCCAGTTCTCGCTCAAGTGTCGTTTCACTGGAAATGTCATCAGAGACTTGGATGTACATCTTCTCATCGCCTCTCATGGCGACAAAATCAACTTCTTTCTGGTACAACATTCCGACATATATCTCATAGCCTCTTCTAAGAAGTTCTATGCAGACAATGTTCTCATAGGCTCGACCGAAATCAATGTTCCTTGTACCCAACATTGCATATCGTATCCCTGTATCAGCAAGATACAGTTTACTTAAAGACTCCAGATATTTGCTTCCACGAATATCATAGCGTGCGATATCGTAGAAAACGAAAGCCCTACACAAATAGTCGCAATAGCGACCGATTGTCACATGATTCGCAGTAGGAATCGTCTCTCGAAGGATATTGCCGATTCTGTTTGGCGAAGACAGATTGGATATGTTGTCCATCAGATACTGTGCAAGATGCATCAGTACATCGGTATCTTTGATTTCATATTTCTGGACAAGATCTCGTGTCACAATTGTCTCAAAAACATCGCGGATGTAGGAAACCCTATCCACTTCGTTCTCGTATGCAAAGGAACCTGCAAGTCCACCCTTTAACATATAGGAATCAAGCATCTGGTCTCGATTTCCAGAGAAATCCCAATATTCGAGATATTCCTTGAAGCTGAAAGGAAAAACCTTGATCTCAAGAAACCTACCGGTAAAAAGTGTCGCCAAATCAGAACTGAGAAGAAATGCATTGGAGCCGGTCAAATAGATATCCACATTTCCCTTGGCGTGGATACTGTTAACGGCAAGCTCGAATTTCGGACACATCTGAACTTCATCAATGAAAAGGAAGTTGTCCTCTTTCTCCTTCAGATGGTCTTTGATGAAAGAATGCAGCTTTCTATAATCCTTAAGTTCCTCATTATCGAGATCCAGAAGATCAATGGAAATGATATTCCGCTTGTTGTCTGAAGATCGCAAAAGATCCATAAAATCCTTCAATAGCTGAGATTTTCCAGATCTTCTTATTCCCGTGATTATCTTGATATCAGGCGTGCCTACGAGCCCTTCCAGGCGTCTTAGGTAATCAACTCTTTGTATGTGCTTCATAGATCCCCAGTTTCAAAACTTCATTTTTTTTAAAGTTTCGAAACTGAGTTCATCATACATTATCCCATTCAGGATTGAAAGCCCCTAGCGGGCAACAATTATCATCAGTCTTTCAGAAACTCGTCCATCAGGGCCTTCAGCTCTGTTGTGTTCTCAGGGCTGATCCAATGGACATCGGCAAAGCTCTTGAAGAAGGTCATCTGTCGCTTTGCGTAATGGATGGAGTTCATGACAATCTGCTGTGTGATATCCTCATAATCGAGTTTGGAAAGGCTGTCCAAGGCACGGATGGAAGAGGCCTTCTCGCCTATCCATACACGGTCCATGAACTCGTGATAGCCAATGCCCTGCATGCTCTGCCACTGCGGATTTGCGCCAAGCTCCAGAAGAGAGCGGATCTCATCGACAATGCCCTGTTGGAACATGATGGAGACACGAAGACGGATGCGCTCATCCAAGATGGCCTTGTCACGACAAAGTCCTATGGCAAGGATCTTCATGTCATTTCTAGGAGTGGTCGGAAGTGCAAAGCTGGAAAGCGGACGCCCACTCTGGCGGAACACCTCAATGGCGCGGGAGATGCGATAGGCATCGTTTGGATTGATACGGGCGGCAGACACAGGGTCGACGATCTTCAGATAGTCATGTGCCTTGGCAAGGCCCTGGTCGCGCATGTAAAGGTCGACGGTCTTTCGGATCTCAGGGTCTGCCTGAGGAGCTTCGGAGAGACCGAACATGAAATGTTTGAAATAAAAAGCGGTACCGCCGGAGATCACTGGAAGCTTACCGCGGCTCCAGATATCACTACATGCCGCATCAGCATAGCGGATGAAATCCGCGACATTGAAGGTCTCCCAAGGGTCCAGGATATCAATCAGATGGTGTGGAATTCGCTTTCGGGTCTCGTCATCGGCCTTGGCAGAACCGATGTCCAGTTTGCGGTACACCTGGACGGAGTCGGCATTGACGACTTCGCCTGTCTCGGAAAAAAAATCAAACAGCAGTTGGGTCTTGCCCACTGCTGTCGGACCGAAGAGAAATATTGCTCTATTACCTGGACAGGAAGTTCTCACTGCTCAGCTGGTGTATACTCGATCTCGTCGTTGAGAACCTTTGCGAGGACATTTGAGACGACCTTATCGTGGGTCTTCTCCATCTCCTCTTCTGTGTCCTTTCTGGCTGCCATGATTGCAGCTTCCTTGATGGCCACACAGGTCATTTCGTATACGTTGACGTCTTTGTCCAAAAGTTTATCAAGTGGGATGCTCAAGGTCGTTCTCCTTATTATCTAAATGCAAGGTAAGAGTATAACTGTTTTCAGTCTTTTTGTATAGACGCAATTGCCGCTACGATGATATCAACAATCTCATCCGGGGTCTTGCCCTGGGTATCAACAACAAGATCGGCGATGGAAGTGTCCGCATTGTCGATGCTGTAGATTCTCTGATAGCGCTCGCTGTCATGGGCATCACGATTCTGTGTCTGAGCCAGGCGCTCTTCCAGTGTGCCACCTTCGCGTCTTGTGATTCTTCTGGCTCTCTCTTCATCAGAAGCCAACAGGTAGACCTTGAAGTCTGCCTGTTTGAGCATCCAGATGGCAAGACGAGAACCGAGAACGCAGTTGTCTAGGGCCATTGCCATCTCGACCTGGCGCTTGTCAAGTTCCTTGTCAATGCTGTCGTCCTTGTTTGCCAGTGCGCAGAAATCCCAGAAGTCCATTCCCCTTTCCTGTGCCATCTGGCGGAACGTGAAATTGATCATCGGGTAGCCCAGCTTCTGGGCAAGTAGTGTGCTGACTGTTGTGTTGCCACAACCGCTCTTTCCTGATACTGCAATTCTCATCTCAATTATCCCTTCTTACTTGAGTGTGTTCGATCTCTACGACTTCTTATTCAATATTACGAATCTGCTCGCGAATGTTCTCCAGGCGATCTTTCATGTTCACAACCTCGAAGTTGATCTCGACCATCTGGCTCTTGGAGCCGATTGTGTTGATCTCGCGGTTCATCTCCTGGGAGAGGAAGTCCATGCGCTTACCGACAGCCTCTGTTGACTTGAGAAGCTTTCTGAACTCAGCGATATGGGCACCAAGGCGAACCACCTCCTCATTGATGGTGTAGCGGTTCAACATGACGGCAACCTCGGTGAGGATGCGGTTCTCGTCGTAGTTCTGGTCGCCCAGCATCTCATGGATGCGGCTTGTCAGGTTGTCCTTGATCATCTTGTCCAGCTCTGCGACGTGGCTCTTCACGTTCTCCAAAGAAGCAGCGATGCTGTCGATCATCTCGGTCAGGTCCTTCTGTGTCACAAGACCCTCACGAGCCTTGGAAGCATCAAACTGCTCCATGACACAAGCCATGCACTGGTCAAGACCAGCCTGGTAGGCTTCAATGCCATCGGTTCTGACAGAAGTGAGAACGCCATCACGGTCCAGGACATCGGCAAGTCTTGCCTCCAGGTTCATACCCTGCTGCAAGGCTTTGTCACGGATCTTGCGGATTGCCTGCAGATAGGCTTCTGCGGCATCCTCGTCCAGATTGACCTCAACATTTCCCTTGATGTTCTTCACCTTGATGGAGAAATCGATATGACCGCGCTGTGCGTGGGTCTTGATGATCTCGTTGACGGTGTTCTCGTAGGAAGAGAGGTAGGATGGTGCATTGTAGCTGATCTCAAGATAACGGTTGTTGTAGCTCTTGAGCTCCATGGTCATCAGATAGTTCTCATTCTGGAACTCAGCATAGCCGTAGGCTGTCATGCTTCTCATGGTACGACCTCCATAAAAGTTTGGGCTCCATATAAGGAGCCCCATAACCGGTTATTCGGACAGACTTACTTAGAAAGCTTTGCCTTGCACTGCTTGCAAATCTTCTTTGTCTCACCGTCGACAGTTGCTTCGTAGATAACCTTGATGGCTTCTCTCTTGCAGACTGGACATGTTCCGCGTCCACCCATTGGAACTTCCTTCAAACCTGTACCTCTATGTGCCTTTGACATAATGTTACTCCTAGTTAGAATTTCTTTGTAAATAATAGTATTTAGACATTTGGTATGTCAATAAACTTCTTCGGATACTCCTCAGAACTCAAGCGTTCCGTTCATGGAAATGGAGATTGGACCATCATTTGGGAACTCCAGGTACGTTGAAGCCTTCAGATTTCCCGTGTAAAGCCCTACGCCGAAGGTATAGCGGCTTTGCTCGGTATGGGAAAACACATGGCTATAGCCGGCTCTAGCGCTGATGCTGAAGTCACGCACCAGACGGAACACCAGCTCACCTCCCAGGTTCATGCAACGCGAAGAGGACGTGAACAGGTTGTCGATCTCACCTGCAAGACTGTAGACGAGGTGGTTCATCTGACCGCGCTTGGAGTACTCGTCACGGCTCCAGTAAAAGCCTATGCCGGTATGGGCAAAAAGCGTGCGGAAATTGAAGGTGGTCTTGGCTCCATCCTTGTCCAGGATGTTGTCAAACAGCACGCCCAGCGACAGCTGATTGCGCTTGACCATAAGGCCGGCCTTGACCTGCAGGAACTCTGAGTTGACCACGCGGTCATACTGGGCCAGAAACAGTTGCATCAGATAATCGCCCATATGATTCATCGGCACATCCAGACGCTGACGCACCGAGCCTCCGGAGATTCCAAGACCCACGCTGACAGGACCGTAGCCTGCACTGAGATTGACATCGATGGTGGTGGTCTGATAGACGTCTACGTTCCCGCTTTCCCTAGGGTTCTCACTGTCAAAGGACACGGAGAAGTCCAGGGCCATGCGCTGGCCTGTGAAGGCACCCTTGATGGTGGTGCTTGGAACGTAAGGCCAGGAGGCGACTCCGATATAGTCGGAAAGGTAAGTGCCCAACAAAAAGGAGTACTCACCGTCATAGAAATACACGCTGGCCGGGTTGGAATAGGTCTGGCTGTCGTCAATGACCGCCACCCCTACTCCACCCATGGCTGCAAGCCTTGGGCCAACGTTACGTGCCACAGCCGGTGCCATGGCAAGGAGACAAAGTACTGAAGCCATGAAAGCCTTCAGCCCTTTCACTTTGCCAGTGCCTCCTTGAGGGCAACAGCAACCTGATCTGGACAGGAGGTTCTTCTTGGGCCGCAGCAGATGCCGCTCAGGCGCTGGATTGCTTCGTCAGCAGTCATTCCCTTGATCAGAGCGGTAAGGCCCTTGTGGTTTCCGTCACATCCGCCCATGAATGCGAGATCCTGTACTACATTGTTGTCATCCAGCACAATTGTGATGTGTCTGGCACAAATTCCTGATGGTGTGAAATTGATTTCTCTCATAGTGATGAATATAGCAGAAAAGCAGATGGATATCCATAAATAATGCTGATAAAATAGGGCCATGGCAGAGCATAGCGTCTATTTCCATGTCGACCTGGATGCCTTCTTCGCATCGGTCGAGCAGCGCGACAATCCACAGTACAGAGGAAAGCCTCTGATCATAGGCCTGGTCGGACCGAGGTCTGTGGTCTCCACATGCTCCTACGAAGCCAGAAAGTATGGCGTTCACAGCGCCATGCCAACACTGCAGGCCTATCGCCTGTGTCCAAACGGCATCTACATTCCAGGAGACATGGCAAAATATGCGCGCGTCAGCCACCAGGTCATGGACATCATCCGCGAGTATGCGCCAAGCATGCACCAGGTCTCCATCGACGAGGCAAGCCTAGACATGACAGGAACCCAAAGGCTCTTCGGACCACCGCGCCAGCTTGCCATGAAAATCAAGCAGCGCATCAAAGACGAAGTGGGCATTACCCTCAGCATCGGCATCGCAAGCTCCCCTTTCATCGCCAAAATGGCCAGTGACTACAACAAGCCGGACGGCCTTTGTCTGGTATCTCCGGGAAAGGAGCAGGTTTTCATCGATGCCATAGGATTGGAAAAGCTCTGGGGCCTTGGAAAAAGCGGCCTTGCCATGCTCAACGCCAACCGCATCACCACTCCAGCTCAAGTGCGCCAGATCGACATGAGCATCCTACGCGAGAAGTTCGGAAACTCCTTCAGCACCTACCTTTACCATGCCTGCCGTGGCCAGGACATCGGCCTGATGTACCAGCCGTCCAAGACCCATTCCATCTCCACCGAGTCCACCTTTGTGGAGGACCTGACCACAGAGGAAGCGCTGCATCAGGTACTATTGGGCATGAGCAAGGAAATCATGGAACGCTCCTTTGAGGAGAACTGCATGGCTCGCACCGTAGGCATGAAGCTTCGCTGGGGCGCAGACTTTCATACCATCAGCGTCCAGGAGACGCCGGAGGACCCGATTCTGAATGCCAATCAGATCTACAACATCGCCAAGCGTCTTTTGGCCTCCAAATGGAAAAGCGGCCAAGGCATTCGCCTGATCGGTCTGGGACTGTATCAGTTATATAGTGGAGACAAACCGCTTCAGGACAGCCTGTTCTCCGAAGAGGAACATAAGAGACGAGACCTGGATAAGGTGGTTCACAAGCTTGGCGTCAAGGGCGTAAGAATGATGAAGGCCAGCGAACTCGCTGGCCCTGTCAAGGATCGCAAAAAAGGCGATCAGTAATTTGCACTTGGTGGATCAAAACGATAGATGAAAGCCTTCAGTCCTGCCATCAGGGCAAGGGAAAGAAGAACTCCACCTGCGATGTCTGTCAGCCAGTGCACACCGCACAGAAGACGGCTGAACACCATCACGATCATGATAATCACCATACAGACGGAGAAAATCCTTGCAAGAAATCTCTTGCTCTTTGCACTGAAACGAAACAGCAGCATTTGGCTGTAAAGTACCGTCAGGGCCAAAAGTGTGTGGCTGGACGGATAGGAAGCCTCGGCTTCGATTGGTCTCAGGTTGACCGCAAAAAGCTCAAACAGCACATAAAAGCCAACCACCACAGCATAGTACAGGCAGACGATGAGATTTCTCTTTTTCATCTTTCCAAAACCACGGCTTTGAATCAGGTCAATCAGAGCGGCAAGGCCGTTGACTCCTGCAAGACCCAAGGCGAAGTAGCCGATGTACTCAGAAAGCTGATACAACTCATGGTCCATTGGAAATGCATTGTGAAACCAGGTGTTCACAGAGGCAAAGCCGATGTTGCTCCCTTCATAGCCCACCGGCTGCACATCAAAGACCATCACTGCGGCTGTGAAAGCGCCAAAGGCCAACAGCAGAAACAATGAAAGCATCAGTGTTCGGATGAAAGCTGCCCGTCGATCTGCCATAATCAGTTGATTCCCCTAGCCTCGAGCATGAGTTCATGCTTGAGGTCCTTGAGCTTCTTGGAAAGGGAGACCTTGTAGATATGTGGATTCATGTGGCGCTTGTGGCTTCTGTGAATCTGGTTCTGGCTTTCCTTGGCAAAAGTCTGGATCTCTTTCAGAGGCTGCTTTTCAACAAGGCTCTTTCCGTCCTTCATGACGCAGTTGAGAAGTTTCTCGAATCTGGAGTACTTTCCGTTTCTCAGAAGGAACAGATCGCCGTCAGCGAACGGATGGTAGAACAGAATGTCATCGCCCATCTTGATCTTTTCCTCGTCCAGTGTAATGAGGTCAGCCAGTGCCACACCGTCGTTTCCATAGAAGCGGTAAACCTGCTTGATGCCAGGGTTTGTGGTCTTGGCATAGGAGTTACTGATCTTCATGGTCGGCTGGAAAGTGCCGTCCTTGCGCTGTTTGGCAGCAAGCTTGTACACACCACCGAGAGCAGCCTGGTCACCACCTGTGACAAGGTTGGTACCAACGCCCCAGGAGTTGATAGGAACTCCATCGGAGACGAGTGTGTTGATGATCTGCTCGGTCAGGTCGTTGGAGACGCAGATGGTAGCGTCGGTCAGACCTGCATCGTCAAGGCGCTGACGCACTTCACGAGCCAAATAGGAAAGGTCACCGGAGTCGATTCGAACACCCATCTTCAGACCCTTGGCCTTCTGCTCCTTTCCGACGATGATGGCGTTCTCGATACCGCTACCAAGAACATCATAGGTATCAATCAGAAGAATGCAGTTGTTCGGATAGATCTTGGCGAACTCACGGAAAGCCTCAAGCTCGTTGTCATAGGCCATGACCCAGCTGTGAGCCATGGTGCCGCCGACTGGAATGCCGAAAACCTTACCGGCCAGTGTGTTACTGGTCAGCTTACAGCCGCCGATGTAGGCGGCACGGCTTGCGGAAAGTCCTCCGTCAATTCCCTGGGCGCGTCTGAGACCGAACTCCATGACAACGCCGTCCTTTGCGGCAGTACAGACTCTCATGGACTTTGTGGCAATGAGCGTCTGGAAATTGATGGTGTTCAGAAGAAGGCTCTCGATCAGCTGGGCATCGATGAGAGAGGTATGGATTCTCACCAATGGCTCACCAGGGAAGACCGTTGTTCCCTCCTTCATGGCATAGATATCACCATGGAAGCGGTAGGTGGAAAGGTACTCAAGGAACCTTTCATCGAACATGTTCAGACTCTTGAGGTAGGCAATGTCGTTTGCGCTGAAGTTCAGGCTCTCAAGCTGAGGAAGCAGTTCACCAAGACCTGCGAAAACAGCATAACCACCACCGAATGGGTTTGTTCGGTAGAACATATCAAAGACGACATCCGGGTTCTCGTTGTTCAGAAAGTAACCCTGCATCATCGTCAGTTCATAGAAATCTGTAATAAGTGCGGAAGTATCAACAACCATGGTATTTTTCTCTTTTTCTTTTCAATGTAAGTAATTAAGCATCAATGCCTTGGAACCTTATCCAACTTCCCCATTCGTCCCAAAGCATTGATTTACTCTGTTTGGCATTTGCCCCAAAGCATCTGCCTTGTTCGGCATTTACGATTTGGAGGCAAGTCCTAGAAGCCAGCGCAGGACAGTACTTTGTGTACGGCCTAAGCGCAGCGACAACGGAATTGCCCCAAAGCATCTGCCTTTTTATCTTCTGATCTCGGTGCGTCCGCCCATGTATGGAACAAGAGCTGCAGGAATCTCAATGCTGCCATCCTCTCTCTGGTAGTTCTCGAGAACTGCGACAACTGCTCTGGAAAGGGCAACGGCTGTACCGTTGAGCATGTGGACGAACTTGCTCTTGCCGTCATCGTCCTTGTAGCGGACGTTGAGGTTGCGGCTCTGGTAGTCGGTACAGTTGGATGTGGAAGTGACCTCACCGTACTCACCTGCCTCACCACGGCCTGGCATCCAAGCCTCGATGTCGAACTTTCTGTATGCTGGAGCGCCGAGGTCACCTGTGCAGGTGTCTACGACACGGTAAGCAAGTCCGAGACCGGAGAAGATCTCCTCCTCGATGGCAAGAAGTTCATCGTGGAAAGCGTCTGACTGGGATGGCTCACAGATGACGAACATCTCGAGCTTGGAGAACTGGTGGACTCTGTAAAGTCCCTTGGAGTACTGACCTGCACCACCGGCCTCTCTTCTGAAGCAGTGGGAAAGACCTGTCATTCTGATTGGGAGCTTGCTCTTGTCCAGTGTCTCGCCGCTGTAGTAACCACCGAGTGTGATCTCAGCTGTACCGACAAGTGCTGTACCTGTGCCTTCGACAGTATAGATGTTGGACTCTGCACCACGTGGGTTGAATCCGATACCTTCAAGAATCTCTTCCTTGGCAACGTCTGGAGTGATGAAAGGTGTGAAACCGTGCTTGATGACAATGTTCATGGCATAGTTCTCAAGAGCCATCTGAAGAAGAACTGCCTCGTTCTTCAGATAGTAGAACTTAGGTCCGCTGACCTTTGTACCGGTCTCAAAGTCAATGAGGTCCATCTTCTCACCGATCTGAACGTGATCCAGTGGCTTGAAGTTGAATACTGGTGGCTTTCCGACATACTTGATGGCGGTGTTGTCCTTGTCTTCCTTTCCAACTGGTGCTTTTGGATGAGCATAGTTTGGAATCTGTCTGATGATTGCGTTGAAGTCCTTGTCAACGGTCTCGAGCTCTGCCTCTGTTGCGGCGATCTTCTCCTTGACCTCACGGCCTTCAGCGATGAGAGCCTGGCGAGTCTCATTGTCCATCTTACCCTTCATCTTGGAAGCGTTCTCATTTCTGGCGGCTCTGAGATCCTCAGCGATCTTCATAAGCTCTGCTCTCTTATCCTGAAGTCTGATGGCTTCATCCACATCGACCTTCATGTTACGGTCTACGATGTTCTTTGCGATTTCGTCACGTCTGGCCTTAAGCTCTCTGTAATCAATCATTTTTTGTATACCTCTAAAAGTGCAAATTTCGTATGCGCACTTGCGTAGACTATAATACAAAGTGAAAAGGCTTTCAACATGGGCACACGGGCCTTGTTCACCTTTTGCCGCCGATTGTGCTATTCTTGGCGCTGTGAAGATCAACATTGTCCTTTTCCAGCCGGAGATTCCTCAGAACACGGGTAACATTTCCCGTACCTGCAGCGCCACAGGAGCCGCACTGCACCTTGTGCATCCGCTGGGTTTCTCGCTGGACGAAAAGCATCTGCGCCGTGCCGGACTGGACTACTGGGAAGGTCTTGAGATTCACCAGTACGAAAACGACGAAGATTTCTTCTCCCAGCACGGGGAGCAGAAGATCTTCTACTTCTCCCAAAAAGGTCGTACCAACTTCTGGGACATTCCGGTAGGTGAACTCAAAGCTTCTGGAAAGGACGAAATCTGGCTTGCCTTCGGACGTGAAAGCCAGGGCTTAGATGAAGAACTTCTTCTGAAGAACGCCGACACCTGCGTGCGCATTCCCATGCTGGAGGGAAAGCGCTCTCTGAACCTTTCAAATGCTGTTGCCATAGCAGTTTACGATATACTAAGACAATGTGGTTTTGAAGGCCTTAGAACACAGGGACAGCTGAATGAGCACACTTGGAGCGAGAGCGATGCGTAAGGTTTTATGTGTTGTCTTTTCTCTTCTTTGTCTGTGCAGCCTTCTCTTTGCCTCTGGCGTAGACAGCTACTGCTACGACAACCTCACCATGGGTGAGCAGATGGCCTACGAAGCCATCTCCGACTGTCTGACCCACCTGATCCGAAGCTGGAACAGCGGCTCCTTCTCCCAGGCCACCATCCAGAAGGCCTACAACTGCTTTCTCATGGATCATCCGGAGGTCTACTGGTCTGACGGCTACACCTATGTGACAAGCTATGTGAACAACACCGTCAGCGGCCATCATGTCGAGTTTGACTTCAACATGGACCTTCCTCAAATCCAGGAGCGCAATGCACAGTTGGAAAACGCCCTGATAGAGATTGCCCTCACCTTGCCAAGCCTTGAGCCTGGCTACGAGACGGTCAAGGCCGTCTATGACTGGATGGTCACCAACTGCACCTACGACGAGCTGAACCTGGACCAGAGCATGTACTCGGTCATGGTAAACCATAGTGGAGTATGTGCCTCGTTCTCCAAGGCATTCCAGTTCATCTTGCAGTGCCTGGGCATCCCATGCACGGTAGTCAACGGCAGAATCGACCAGCGCTACAACATTCTGGGAAGCACACTCGGCCACGAATGGAACATCGTGAACATTGACGGATCGTGGTACCACGTGGATGTCACAAGCGGACTTTCCATGACAGCCGGCAGCAACGAGATCGATTACACGTTCCTTTGTGCCACCACCGAAGAGATTCTGGGCTCCCACACCATTGCAAACATTGTTCCGATTCCACAGTGTGACAACACCGATCTGAACTTCTTCAACCACTACAATCTCAAGGTTGCAACCTATACTCGCGACGAGGTTGCCAGAGCCTTCTCCAATGCCATAGCCATTGGAAGAAAGCCGGTTGTACGCTTTTCCTCATACCGCGCTTTCAGCGCAGCCATCGAGGACCTTTTCACCAACCAGGGAATCTTCGAGCTTCTCAAATCCGTCACAGGACAGGACCTTCAGAGCCTAAATTACGTGGTAGATGAGCAGACGCTGACAATCCGAATCGACCTTTGAAAATGGCCTTCGCGTTGTTGCCAAACCTTTCGTTTGTCATTACTATTTAAGACGTGAATCAGAAGTATCAGGTCATCAGCAGAAAACAGGACATAGGAAGACTCATCAACCAGCTCCACCGAGAGGAGTTCCTCGCCGTCGGCATTATGGATACGGCAAACATCGAGGACCTTCGCGAGAGCCTTGATTGGTTTACCGCCAACTTCAACTATTGTCTTCATGTGGTGACCCAGGCTGACAGACTCACGGTCGAGGAGATGCAGAGCCGCTACTCCGACGTCACCTTCATCGTGTTTCCGAATGCTCCATCACTGGCCGAGCGCATCAACGCACTTGCCGATGTGTGTATGACCACCTACTTCTTCGCAACCCGCAGCGACACAAACCTCATGGCTTTTGACTGGAAACCGATGGAAGCCAAAATGAAGGCAGACGAGCATCCTGCCGTCCTGTGTCCATGGATCTTCAACAAGAGCAAGGAAAAGATTCCTACCATCCGAGCCCCTCGTATCAGCGGCAAGGAAGTTGACCCTCTTTCCTTCATGCCAAACTCTCCGTGCGACTCCAACCTCTACCCGTTCTTGGGTATCGGCTTGTATGACCGCGCTCTCTTCCAGCGCCTTCGCGGCTACGATGAGGAGATCTCCGGAGCCTACTGGCAGGCCTTGGACTTCGGTACTCGCTGCTGGCTCTACGGTTATCCGATCTACACCACAAATGACACAGCCGTTCTGTTCTATGCCAAGCAGTTTCTCATCGAGGACCGCTCCGAGCAGCAGGGTTTCCAGCGCTTCTACTCCAAGGCTCTGTCCGTGCACCAGGTCAAGGGCCGAAACTTCATCAAGAAGGGTCCAAAGATGATCGGCAAGGTCATCAACGACGAAGTCCGCCCACGACTGGGCATCTACAAGACCGACTTTGAGAACCTTTGCGAAAGTTGGAAGAATCCGGAGTGATTGCTATATCTGGATCACTTCAGCAATCCCATTAGGGAGAAAGAAGCTCTTCCCTGTAATCAATACTGTCAGAATCAATACATCCCGCATATTTCTCAAAAAGAGCACAAGTCTCTTCTTTTTTCAGGCCTTTCATCTTTGCACAAGCACTGGCTTTCTTGAGGACACCACTCTCCTGATCCAGTCTGGTACTATCCGCGAGAAATGAAATCAACTGAAGCCTCTCAGACAGATTCAACTGTCTGATTAATGTAACAATTTCAGAAAGAGCGACATTCGCCTTTACTGCTCTAGAACCTTCAAAGCCATAGGATGGAGCAGACTCTGAAGCAGATACTCCAGAAAGGTCATTAAAAAAAACACTTGAAGTCTCCCAGGACTCAGTCTTTGATTCCCATTGTTCAGGAAGTCCTTTGGAATACTCGTTATCGATGATGACATGATAAGGAACTTTGTAGATTCGGCATAAGGCAGAAATGGTCTTCAGATTAGGTTCGGTTTCACCGTTCTCATATCTGATGTACATCTGGCGAGAAACTCCGATTCTTGATGCAATCTGCGTTTGAGAAAAATCATAATACTCTCTAAGATTCTTAATTGTCTCTTTCATAGGAAAAGTGTATAGTCTCAATTCACATTCTGTCAATTCTATTTGACAATTATTGATATTTTAGTTTACATCGCTCGTCAAATTGCATAAAAAAAGAAGGAGCAGATAAGTTCTGCCCCTTTTTGCTTGTTTGCAACAATACTGTTGTCTCACTTCTCAAGCTTGCAGCTTCTGGCCTCATAGCTCTTGACGTTCAGAACGGTCTCACCGTCGATCTGAAGAGCACATGGCTTGTCGAACTCAACCTTGATGTCATAGCCCTCAAAGACATGAACCATCTTTGTATGCTTGATATGCTCACCCTTGAAGATGCTTGGGAAGACCATCAGGGTATACAGCTTAAGGGCATTGTGCATGACAACACAGGAAAGTTTTCTGTCCTTGTTCAGTCTGTCCTGACCAGGGGCACAGTTCATACCACCACCGTAGTAGCGACCATTCATGGTTGGAGCCAGCCAGACCTTCTTGAAGGACTGTGTCTTGCCGTCAACGGTAACAGTAGCGTTTCTTGGCTTGAACTTTCCGAGAAGGCCCTTGATGGCGATAGCGGTATAGTTGACAGGCTTATCGCTTGTAGCATGGATCTGGTCAGCAACCTCACAGCAGTAACCGTCGATACCATAACCGATACCATTGACGAAGTATGTCTTCTCTCCATTGATGATGACATGTGGAAGGTCAACAAGGTACTTGTTGATCTGAATCGGGCCATTGTCGGATTTGACCTCAAGGTCATTGAGGAAGTCATTGCCGGTTCCACCGGCATAGAAGAAGATGTCGTTCTTCACTGCAAGATCATGGATATCATTGGCAAAGTGGCAAAGAGATCCGTCACCACCTACGAGAACAACCTTTGATTCTGTTCCGATTTCGGAAAAGAACTTTGCATAATCTTTGATTTCAAGGACACTCTGGTACTTAATCTCTTCACCTTTGAGAATAGCATCCAGCTTCTTGGCTGTAGCCTCTCCTGTGTTGCTTCCAGCTTTTGGGTTGTAAAGAACGTAATACATCGATAACTCTCCTTATTGTTTTCTCATTCAGCCTTGGCCTCGGCCTCGATGACCTGACCAAGTTCTTCGCGCATCATAGCCTCTACCCTCTGTCCGATTTCTACAGGTCTGTGGCTATTGATATAGTCGACATCAAGAACGCCAAGGATCTTGATGGTAATCTGTGCTCCACCTGGGAATGGAAAGCGCTTGGCAACCTCATCGGTTCCAGTGGTCACCGCCACAACAACAGGCACCTGTGCCATGACAGGAATGCGGAACATGAAGTTGTGAAATGGTCCAAGCTTTCCATCTTTGCTTCTGGTTCCCTCTGGGTAGAAGCCGATGGAAGCCTCCTGGAACTTCAGAATATCTGCAGCATCCTTCAAGGTCCCCATCGCCTCTCTCGGATCTTCACGGTTGATCTCAAGAAAACAGAGTTTTCGGATGATCTTTCCGAAGAACGGAATCTTGAAGTTGCTCGGCTTTGAGATGAAGGCGACTCTGCTGCGTGCAAGCTTATACATGACAACCATCGGGTCAAAACGTGAGACATGGTTGGCAACGTAGACGAATCTGGTATCGGTAGGAATCTTCTCCTTTCCCAATACAGTGACTTTGGAGCGAGTGAAGAACATGGAGCCCCATGTGGTCACCACGGCAATGATCCTGGCAAGCCAGGAACTTTTCTTATAGACCTTCTCCGTCACGGTGAAGCTGTAGATAATGCTCACAACAGCCCACAGTCCGACAAGGCCAAGAAATGTATATAGAATATCTAGAACAAGTCTAAGAATGAACATGGATTTACCTTTTGGCAAAAAGGTTATCACAAAAGGCGGGAATTTTGCAATTTCAAATGAAGTGTCAGAAAGCTTTTATGACCTTCCAATAGCCGTTCTTGTTCGCTCCTACCCGTTTAAGGACACCCAGAGTCTGCAGACATTTCAGATCCCTTGCCACAGTCGGAACCGAAACACCAAGTTGCTTGGAAAGGTCTTCTGTCGTCAACGAGGAGTTCTTGCGGATCAACTCCAGAAGAGCTTGTCGTCTTCCTGCTGTGGTCTTTTCACCAGAAACCCCATAGGAAGAACTGGACTCTGAAACGGAAAGGTCATAAACAGAATGGTCCTGACGTCGCAACTTTCTTATAAAGGTAAAGGAGAAGGAGAATCCATTGTCAGCATACTCATAGCCGATTCCCTTTTCATCACATAGTCGGAACACCCTTTCAAATCCTGTCGCAAAGGAGTCAATCATTCCGTTTCTGTATAGAGCCATTGCAATCAATGGATTTCTGAGGATTGGACCTTCCTTCCCACTGGCGAAGTCCTTTGGGTCAAGTCCTCCTGCAATCGAGCCGGAGTTAATGATTCGGACGAAGGATGGCGTCACATAGATTTCATTCAGGATAGAGGCAGAGGCTTTCATATGTGCAAAACTGTTTACCACAATCTCACGGATTGCCTCAATCGGGATTTCAGGCTCCTCTACTCTACGATAGCCGGAAATGGTACCGGACCATCTGATATTGTCGGATATGTATCGGATTCCAGTTTCAATACAATCAAAGATATTTCCTTCGTACATTCGGATATCAGAAAAGGAGATTCTGTCATCAGAATTGAAGACCGCAAGTTTCAGCTTTACGGGTTTGCTCTTCGAAAAGAGATAATACCCGGAGTTGTTCAGTTCATCTCCAACCACCAACGATAGTCTGGACAACGCATCCTCGGGATCACGATAGACATACTGCAGCCTGCCACACTCAAGAGCATCGGTAAAATAAGAGACAAGGCGGTTTTCATCCACATCATCGATCTTATGGCCAGAGAGCGCATTCTCCCATTTTGAATAGTCAAAGGACTTGGATTCAAAAACACCCTGAAGTTCCTCATTGGTCATGACAAGATCCTCATCGTCACTTCTTATGTAGAATCTGGAATATGCACTATATGGCTTATCATCACCTGAGACACAAACCTTGATAACCTCTCGGGATCCTTCTGTCAGAATTTCAATGGAAGGGACTATGAACGGTCGGATATGGTTCTTGATTTCAACCGAAATATCATGTGTTGTATCTTTGCCAATCTGCTGACCAACAATGTCGCCATTGTTGAGAACGCCAAAATAAACGGTTCCATGCCCATTCTTATTCAGCATAGACACAAGTGAAATCAAAGCCTGATGCAGTTCCAAAGTGCTTTTCTTGAATTCGATGCTCTCTGATTCCCGCCGCTCCATATCCACAAACTCCCTTTGTTATTTATTATATCAATTATCATATCACATCTGATAGGAGAACGCAACATCAGATCCATTATCAAAAAAATGGGACCGATTCCTCGGTCCCATCTGTCTTTGTGCAAATCCCTTTTGGAGATTACTTCTTCTTTCTCTTTTCCTCGTCGCGCTTCTTTCGCTCTTCCGTAGCCTTGAGGAAGTCTGCAAAGGTTCCACCACCACTTGATGAAGAGCTTTTTGCCTCGTATGTACCATAATCCTTCTTAAAGTCGTCACGTCTTCTGAAATCGTCTCGGCGTCTGTCATCGCGGTTTTCAAATCGAGGTCTTTCGCTGATGGTGCTTCTGCTTTCAAAGCGATCTGTCTTTGGTCGGTAGTGGCTTGGCTTTACCACCTCAATGACAGTCTCCCACTTGTACTCAACCTTAGGGGCTGCAGCCTTTGCGACAACTGCCTTGACAGCACTCTTTTTGATGACGATCGTCTTTTTGCCGCTACCGCTTGGAGCTGCAGAGGCAATGACTCTCTTGACCGGAGTTGCGGTGGCATGGGCATGGGTCAAAGTCACTTCAGCAGGAGCCTCGGATTTTACCTCAACTCTCTTTTTCACCTCCATCTCCTCATAGCCGCAGGAGAATCTCTGACAGACATGGTGGGTTCTATCATACTCGTCAAGAACGTTCATCATCGGCCATCCGCAGGAAGGACAGAGTCTTGTCTTGTCACCCATGAGGTTCGGGTCGAACTTCTCGCGGTTGGCAATGACCTGCTTGACCAGTTCAGTGGAGTTCTTCTTGATATCCTCAATGAATGGAATCTCATTCTCCTTACCACTTGAAATGGCAGAAAGTCTCTGCTCCCACTTCCCGGTAAGCTCTGCGCTCTTGAGCTGAACTGGAACAAGGCGCACAAGCTCGCGTCCCTTGGCAGTTGGAACAAGTTCCTTACCCTGGCGCTCAATGCAGTTGTTCTGGATGAGTTTCTCAATGATATCGGCACGGGTTGCCGGTGTTCCAAGACCATTTCCGAGATGGCTCTTGAGTTCAGCATCCTCAACGAACTTACCTGCGTGCTCCATGGCAAACAGAAGGTCAGCCTCTGTGTATCGGTCTGGTGGAAGTGTGGCGCCTCTCTTGAGGGCAATGTCCTTGATCTGAAGTTCTGTGCCTTCCTTCAGGGAAAGAAGACCAACGTCATCATCAGAATCATCGTCAACAGACACAGCACTTCTTCGTCCGATATCACGGGCGACATCACGCCATCCCTGCTTCACAGGAAGTGTGATGCGGGCAACGAATCTCTCGCCTTCCACCTCAGCCTCAACGGTTGTGGTCTTGTACTCATAATCCTCAGAAAGGGTCTCGAGGAATCTGGTGATGATCAGTTCCCAAAGGGCCTTTTCGGAAGAGCTGAGCTTGGAGATGTCAACCTTCTGCTCGGTTGGAAGCAGTGCATGGTGATCGCTGACAAGCTCATCGTTGACAAGCCTTGAGAGGTCTGTTCGGATACCGGTTCTGAGGTACTTGGCTGCGCGCATTCCGAAGCCTGTTGCACTGAGGGCAAGCAGTCTGTCTGGAATGGTTGGCACAATGTCAGCGGTGATGTAACGGCTGTCTGTTCTTGGGTAGGTAACGATTTTATAGACCTCATAGAGTCTCTGCAGGGTATCAAGAGTCTCTTTTGCGGAGAATCCCAAAATGGTGTTTGCATCTCTCTGCAGTTCTGTCAGGTCATAGGCCAAAGGTGGCTTCTCGCTCTTTGGAACCTCTCTGACACTTGTGACTTTACCCTTGGCATTGGTGAGCTTTGCAACCAGCTCATTGGCCTTTGCCTCCTCATTGATCTTGATGGTGTTGTCAGCCGAATACCAGGAAGCCTTGAAGGAACCGAAGTCCGCCTTGATGGTCCAGTAGAAGCGACCTGCAAAATCCTCAATCTCATCCTCTCGGCTTGTGATCAGAGCAAGAGTCGGAGTCTGAACACGACCTGCGGAAAGTCTTGTGTCAAAGTGGCAGCTCATGGCACGGGATACATTGTATCCGACATACCAGTCCGCATAGGAACGGCTCTCTGCTGCGGCATAGAGGTTATCATAGTCACTGGCTGGCTTGAGGTTTGCAAAGCCCTGCTTGATGGCAAGGTCTGTCTGGCTGCTGATCCAAAGTCTCTTTGCAGGCTTTGTGCACTTTGCCTGCTTCAGGATCCAACGTGCGACAAGTTCTCCCTCACGTCCGGCATCGGTTGCAATGATGACACCTTCCACATCCTCTCTCTTGAGAAGGTACTCAACGGTGTCATACTGCTCTTTGCTCTTCTCAATAACCATGGTCTCCAAGGTCGGTGGAAGCATCGGAAGATTGCTTAAGGTCCAACGTCTGTATTCAGGACCGTAGTAATCTGGTGGACAGAGGGTGACGAGGTGCCCGAGGGCCCAGGTAACGATATAGTCATCATTTTCAAGATACTTGCCGCGATTGTAACATCCAAGTACGCGTCCAAGCTCTTTTCCTACACTTGGCTTTTCAGCCAGAACCAGTTGCTTCATAGCGTTGAATCATATCGCAAGACGCCCTTTTCAACAAGGTGAAATCGATCTTGCAGATGCAGAGGAACCAGTTTCAAAAAGCATAACGGTTAAATATATCTAACTTCTCACAACCAAACGTTTTGCCCACTTTTTTAGCTTTTTCCCTTGACCACCCTTGTTTTGCTTATTAGTATTTTAGTGGCTGATATAGTCTACACTTTGTGTAAAGGAGAAAAAACAAATGGCTTATAGAATTACAGATTCATGTGCAGCATGTGGAACATGTGCTGGTGAGTGCCCAGTTGAAGCAATCAACGAGGGAAGCATCTACGTTATCGATCAGGACAAGTGCGCACAGTGCGGAACATGTGCTTCAGTTTGCCCAGTTGGAGCTATTGTTGAAGAGTAATTAACATCTTCCTAGATGTTGGAGGACAGTCGAAAGGCTGTCCTATTTTTTTACCCTTCCAGGTTCTGTCCGATTGTGTCATCGGCGGTTCGATGCCTGTGCATTCCAGCCTGCCACGTGGCAAGCGGGCCCCAAGCCCTAGCGCCGGCCATGGCATGGCGTCCTGCCAAGGGGCATGCATCAGGCCTTGAACGGCCTATGCACATGAGGAACCTAGCCCACAAACCTATAGGTCAACCGGTTCGAAGGTCCGCAGGTCCGTATTTTCGTTTACAATTTATTACACTACAACAACTTACATATAGGTCATTAGGTGCGTTGGCACGAAGGTCTGACTTTTCCGCACACACCTCACAACCTCCGCACCTTTAATACCTTTATATAATTGTTTACACATCAATAATTTACATTTAGAAATACACACCTACTGGCCTGCAGACCGGTCGACCTATAATTCCGCAAAATGTTTTCGACAGTTTATTGGTATATGAATAGCGTCAGGGAAATAGGATATCCCGCCAAAAGAATTACCAGGAGAACACTTATATGACCAGAAAACCAGGATTAGGCAAAAGAGGAAACGTTGAGCGGAATGCCAAAGTTTTTCATGTTGTACAGAGAACAACCCTAAAGCTTCCTTTATTTGAGAACAAAATCGCCTATGACTATTGGATATTTCATCTCAAATCATGTTGCAAAGAAGAAGGAACAATCTTACTGGGCGCAATTCTGATGCCTACGCATTATCATGTTCTTCTCTACTCGGATGATTGCTCAAATATTCAGAGGACGTTTCATCGCTTGAATTCTGGGTTTAGTCCCTTCATTTGGAATAGGATTATCAAAGGAACCCAATACGAAAACCTTTTCTCTGAAACAAACCCATTCAGGCTTTTCAGTTCCACAGAAAGGCTCTTTCCCGTGGAAGGCTACATTCCCCTTCTCATTGACACAAAATACCTGTTCGACAACCCTCGGCATCACAATAGCAATGCGATTGGTCTCAGATATGAAAAATCAACATTCATGGAGTGGTATAAAGGAGAATTCGACAAAAGGGATCTTCGGCTGTTTTATGACCTCTATGGAGGGCTATATCCTGCTCAAGTTGTGAAGTTGCTATCAAAGCCTTTGCAGGAATACCGAGAAACAATTGAGGGCCATGTTGCACGACTTTCACAGAACACGGAAAACCAGCTTTTCAAAGTAAATCCGAAACTACAGTGGAAAGACAGCAAAGACCTGGTTCAGGAGAGTTATCAGTCTTATGACACATGAAACTTCGCGGAATTCTATTTTGAAGAATCCAAACATCTGCTATCCTATAGACATGACACCAAGCATGTTCAGGGACCAGGTCCCAAAGCTTACCGTAAGTGAGCTGACATCACTCATCAAGCAGACTCTAGAAGGCTCCTTCTTCAACCTCACCATCGAGGGCGAAATCTCCGGCTTCAAGCCAGCCTCAACCGGACACTGGTACTTCTCCCTCAAAGATCAGGGAGCTGTCATCAGTGCCTGCATGTGGCGAACCACAGCAGCCAGAGTGATGTTCCGACCACGTGACGGCCAGAAGGTCATCGTCACCGGAAACATCAGCGTCTATGAGCCTCGAGGAACCTATCAGATCGTCTGCACCTCCATCCGACTTGCAGGTGAAGGAGACATTCTGGCAATGCTCGAAGAGAGAAAGCGCCAGTATGCTGCCCTTGGCTATTTCGACGAAAGCATCAAAAAGCCGATTCCAAAACGACCAAACAAAGTTGCGGTCATCACAAGCCCAACAGGTGCGGCCCTTCAGGATATTCTGCAGATCACCGGACGACGTAATAGCGGCATGGATATCATCATCCTTCCGGCTGTTGTACAAGGACCGGAAGCCGCTCCAACCATCGCCAAAAGAATCCGAGAAGTCAACGATTTTCTCCTAGCCGATGTCATGATTGTCGGCCGTGGTGGTGGAAGCATCGAGGACCTTCTTCCCTTCTCTGAAGACTGTGTCATACAGGCCATTCACGAATCGGAGATTCCTGTCATCTCAGCCGTCGGACATGAGATCGACTGGGCCATCAGTGACTTTGTGGCAGACCTTCGAGCACCAACGCCATCTGCTGCTGCAGAGCTTGTCTGTGAAAGCAGCATGGACCAGCTTGAGAAGGTCAACAAACTTCGATCCACCATGACAGAGACTATGCTTTCCAAGGTCAATGCCATCAAGCTCAGACTTGCAGCATTCTCACCGGAAAGCGCAAGAGCGCAACTAGATAACAGAGTCTCAAAGCTTCGCATGGCTTTGGATTCTGAGGTCTCAGAAATGAATTATGCCATCAAAGGGCTTCTAACCGCACGTAAGTCAAAGGCAGAGCTTCTGAGGCATAAGATGCAGGCACTGTCCCCTCTGGCGGTCCTTGACAGAGGCTACAGCATCATCACCGACAAGGACGGAAACACACTGAAAGACATAGCACAGGTCACCCCTGGCGATGACATACAGGTGACACTTTCAAACGGACGCATCACAGCTGGCGTCAAGGAGGTTTTCAATGGCAAAGAAAGATGAGAATCAGACAATGGATTTCGAGCAGAAACTCGCACGCATGGAGGAGATTTCCAGAATCCTCTCTGACCCTGCAACAGACCTCCAGAAGGCAGTATCCCTCTATGAGGACGGCATGAAGCTTGCCAACGAAGTGGACACCGAGCTTTCCAAGATCGAGCGCAGAATCGAGATTGTCACAAGCAGACCTGGCGAGAGCGCAGAGGGTGTCATCACCGAGCCTTATGAAGGCTGAAATGCACTAGCCGAACATGAAAAAAGGGACTCCGCGGAGTCCCTTTTTCATACCCAGAACAAGTCTGAAACTAGTTTCTTCTGTTGTTTCCGAAGATTCGAATCAGATACAAAAAGATGTTGATGAAATCCAAGTAAAGCTCAAGAGCACACAGGATGGAAAGCTTCACATAGGTCTCTTCGTCAACATTATAACCATAGCTGTTGTTGAGGCTGATGATCTTCTGGGTATCCCATGCAGTGATGCCGCAGAACAGGACGACTCCGATGAAGCTCATGATGTAGTAAAGTCCTTCCGAATGGAAAATCAGATTCAGGATCGAAGCTGCAATCATACCCCAAAGAGCCATCACGAAGATGGAAGACCAGTTGGAGAGATTTCTCTTTGTGGTCATGGCATAAAGGCTCATTCCTCCAAACATCAGTGCAGTGGTGAAGAAGGCCCTGGAAACCATTGCTCCAGTGTAGATTGCAACGATGGAACTGAGCATGGCACCTGTGATGACAGAGTACAAGGCAAAGGAGATGACAGCAGATCTTGCTGACATCCTATGAAGTCTTGCAGACAGGATGAACACAACGGCAAGCTGTGCAATGACAAGAAGCAGATACATTCCGGAAGAGTAGATTCTGGAAAGCAAAGCCGGATTTGATCCGATGGCATAGGCGACCACAGCTGTCAGTGTCAGACCTGCAGTCATCCAAAGGTAAACATTTTTCAGAAGGCCATTCTCCCTGGCCATAGGGGTTGAAAATACTGATTCTCTATCCATACCCCAAATTTCATCCAAAACTTGCAAACCGTCAAGCCACTAATGCAAAACAGGGATGTTTTGACACAAAACTTCACAAAGCACACACATAAAGTGTATTCTCTTAGCATGTCGTTCGTACTTTATCAGAATTCAGATCTGGCTATTGCCAACAAGCCTCACGGAATGCCTACCGTTCCACTGAAAGGCCAGCCTATGGAAGGGACCCTTTTGGGCGAGGTGGCATCCGAGTGCCCTGAAGTTCTGAGCGTCAGCGGAAAGAACAGCTGGGAATATGGCACCATGCATCGCCTGGATACGGCAACCGCAGGTCTTGTCGTCTTTGCGAAGACCCAAAAGTTCTATGACTACCTATCCGACATCCAAAGCCGCGATCTCTTTTGCAAGACCTATCGGGCAAGGACCGTTTGTGATGACAGACTTGTGACAAAGGATTCCCCTACACTTTCAGAAAACGGACGTCTTTCGGTCACCTCCTTTTTCCGCTCCTATGGTCCTGGAGCCAAAGAGGTGCGTCCAACACTGGACATCAAACGAGCCGATTCCAAGACCCTCTACACAACAGAAATCACCTTGATCGATGCCAAGGAGCATGTGTTTGAATGCACCATCACACGAGGCTTTCGGCACCAGATCCGAGCTCACCTTGCATGGCTTGGCTACCCGATTGTCGGAGACTCTCTCTACGGCCTAGGCGGGGATACCGAACTGGATCTTACCTGCACCGGCATACAGTTTCCACTTTGGGGAGCAAGGGCTTTCAGATTCACTTTATAAATGCTAGGATACAAGACATGGGAAACAAGCTTGGACACAAGGTCCTTCTCACGACAATACTCCTCACTACAGCACTTATTCTTCTCTCTTCCTGCATGACAATGACACCAGGCAGCGAGAACTTTGAGTTCGAGTATGACTACACCCTACAGCTTGTCAAAGACCAGACCCAAGAGCAGGCAGTCACCGAAATGTTCATGGCTCTGACCTCTTACCGACACACACTGATTCCAAACGAATATGCATTTCTGGAAACGGAAAGCCCATCCATCCCTGGTATGGGAAGGCTGATCCAATCCTGGTCAACACAGGTTGCGGACTTTCTTCTTTCGAATTTCAACTATCTCACAAACCTCAGCAATGAGGTCCTCGACACAATTGAGTTTGAAAATCCGCAGCAGATGGTCGAAACATCCGACTCCTCCATCGCAGAGCTTTACAGACAGCTGTACTTCTCCATCATTGAGAAGGCAATCCACGAAAGGCTTCACGAGCTTAACCTTGAGAACTGGAACGCCATGGTGACACAGTACAATGCATGGGTCGCGACACAGGAGCTTTTGGGCAATGGCAGCGGAAAGCCAATCAGCGAAAGCGACATTGCATCAAAGGTCTCAAAACTTGTTGCCGACCTATATTTCACATATTTCACCCAGAAAGAGACTCTCATCAGGACCACACCAAATCCTGACATGGACCCAACAGCAGCACGCGTGCTTGGTCTGGACAGATAGGAGGCATGAATGGAACTGTTTGACAGCAGCAGAGTTGATATGAAATCCCAGCCACTGGCATACCGCATGCGTCCAAGGACACTCAACGAGTACATCGGGCAGGACCACATCATCGGACCTGGAAGACTTCTCAGACGATCCATTCAGGCCGACCAGCTTTCCAGCGTCATCTTCTACGGTCCTCCAGGAACCGGAAAGACAACACTGGCACGCGTCATTGCCAACACAACAAAAAGCCATTTCTCAACCATCAATGCCGTCCTTTCCGGTGTCAAGGAGCTACGAGAAGAAATCGATGCAGCAAAGCAGCGCCTTGACCTCTATGGTCGTAGAACCATCCTGTTTGTCGATGAGGTTCACCGTTGGAACAAAAGCCAGCAGGACGCCCTTCTGCCTTGGGTCGAAAACGGAACCTTCATCCTCATCGGAGCCACCACAGAAAATCCGTTCTTTGAGGTCAATGCCGCTTTGGTCAGCAGATCCCGCATCTTCCAGCTCAAGCCACTGACATCGGAGGATCTTACCAAGATCGCCTGGCAGGCCATCCATGACAAGGAGCGCGGCTACGGAAAGCTCGATGTCAGTTTTGAAGAGGGTGCTCTCGAGCACCTTGTCGATGTCGCAAACGGCGATGCCAGAAGTATCCTCAACGCACTGGAACTGGCTGTCGTCACCACACCAAGAGAGGGCGACAAGGTCTTTATCACCAAGGAGACTGCAGAAGAAAGCATCCAGAGAAAAGCCGTTCTCTACGACAAGGAAGGCGATTACCATTTCGATGTCATCAGTGCCTTCATCAAATCCCTTCGCGGAAGTGACCCAGACGCAGCCCTCTACTGGCTTGCCAAGATGGTCTATGCCGGAGAGGATCCTCGTTTCATCTTCCGCCGCATGATGATCAGCGCCTGTGAAGACGTAGGTCTTGCAGATCCGAACGCCATTGTCGTGGTCCAGTCCGATGCCGCAGCATTCAACATGATCGGCATGCCGGAAGGCCGCTATCACCTCACCCATGCCTGCTTGTATCTGGCAACCGCTCCAAAGAGCAACAGTGCCATGGGCTTCTTCGATGCGCTTAAGAGTGTGCAGGAGGAAGCTGCCAAGGCCGAGGTTCCAAACCATCTTCGCGATGCCAGCCGAGATTCCAAAGGCTTTGGCCATGGAGAGGGTTACATGTATCCACATGCCTACCAGGATCACTGGGTGGCTCAGCAGTACCTGCCAAATGAGCTTCAGGGAAAGGTCTACTACCATGTGGGACAGATTGGTTACGAAAAGCAGATTGCAGACTTGGTCAACCGCAGACGAGAGATCCAGTTGGAAAGTGTTGATGTCAACGCATTTCCTGAAAACCTCACCTATTCACCGGATGACAAAGGAAGAGACCTCTGGCTCCGCAGAACCATGAGCGGTCGCAGCAAAGCCCTGGAAGAAATCCGAACACGCGTGTTCTCTCAGCTTGAGATCACAAGGTCGGACAGAATCCTTGTTCTGAATGCAGGTCATGGCCTTCTGGTCTGGGAAGCTTTCCGACGCACCCCGGAGGGCCTGGTTGTCGCAGGCGTGAAGAACTCGGAAGAGACTGCCCATATCCAGCACTACATCTCCACACTGGACAGCGTCAGTGCTCCAAAGCTCGTCTGTAATGCCGATAACGCAAAGCTCATCGAGGGCCTTGATGACAGTGTCGAAAAGGATATCCGCTTTGAGCATGTCGTAGGCAGAAACGTTCTGACAGACCTCAGAAAGGGTTCGATCATCCTCGATAAGGCAAAGGGTCGTCTTGCTCCAAACGGTGATATCGTGCTGTGTGAAACCATCATTTCAGAAGCCTCAAGACTTTCCGAGTTCATCCATATGGGTCCACTTCAGGACACCCTTCTGAAGGCCGAAAAGAAGATCTACAGTAAGGTTGCCACAAGAGAAGACCTCATCACCATGCTCAAAAGCAAATTCGATGACGTGGAGGTCTCCGACTTCCGCTTCACAGAATCCAGAAGTGCCCGGGAGTCCGATGTCTCACGTTGGGTCAGGGCAAGTTATATCCCTGCCCTTCCAGAACTCACACAGACCGAGGCCGAGAAACTGGAGAAGGAGCTCATCACCCTGCTTTGTGCTGCCCCTCTTATGTGGAACACAAGCTGTGTGATCGTCACACTTAAATGCAGACACTGAGAACAACTAAGGTTGAACTTGAAAAATAAGGTTGACTTTTTTTTGCTCTTAAGTCATATTTAGCAAGTCGATTGACATCATGGTGGATGTAGTTCAATGGTAGAGCGCCAGATTGTGGATCTGGTTGTTGAGGGTTCGAGCCCCTTCATCCACCCTAACAAAGGGTCCAGCAGAAATGCTGGATTTTTTTTGTTCTTCTGTTGACGTGCATATTTGTCCACATTTATTGACGTTATCAGTAAGAACCATTACTATCATTAGCAGTTGCGCCTGTAGCTCAATTGGATAGAGCGTCGGACTTCGAATCCGCAGGTTACAGGTTCGATCCCTGCCAGGCGTAAGAAACGGAGAATCCCAACTGGGGTTCTCCGTTTTTTATTGTCCTCACATGAGGGGATCGAAGCTTTGCGATAGGAGGATGATTGAGAATCATCCGAAGCAAAGCCGGCCCGTAGGCGCGCCCTTCCCTGAAAGCGCCGTAGGGCGGTCCCTGTCAGGTGTATGAAAGTTAATCCTTGTATTTCAATGTTGGAAAAGTATAAAATAGGATATCTGCAGAATCAGGGGTATCCAAGTGAAGGAAAGCAATTCATCTTTTGAGAATGGAATGGAGACAGAGGATCTGTCAAAGAACGCCGCTTATCGAACGCTGAACATCCTGGAGTCTCTTTCTTTCCACAATGGAATCATTCTCGAGGATCTTGCCTCCATCGTGAATCTATCCAGACCGACACTGTTCCGCTTCCTGCAGGTTCTGCAGAAGACAGGTTATGTAGACAAGGACACTTTCGGACGATACCGTCTTTCTTCAAAGATCTTCATGCTGGCATCCAGAAGCGTGGAAGATGTCGAACTGTCCAGATTGGCAAAGCCCTATATCGAGGATCTGAGCTACTATACCGGAGAGACCACCATCCTTGGCATACTTGATGAGGATGAGGAGCTTCATCTGCAGAGAATCGAATCCAAGTTCTCAGCCCGATTCTATGAGAGAATCGGAAAACGTTGTCCGCTGTACTGCACTGCCATGGGCAAGATTCTCCTTGCAGGTATGAATGACGAGCAGCTGGACCATTACCTCAGCAAGACCCGTCTGATTCCCTACACCATCAATACCGTCACATCTCCAGTCGTACTCAAGCAGCAGCTACAGCAGATTCGGCTTCAGGGATTCTCAGAGGTTGTCAGTGAATACGAACAGGATGTCCATTCCCTTGCCTATCCTGTCTTTGATGCGAACAAGCAGATCATCGCCTCCATAAGCGTCAACTGGCCTCTGTTCCGCAATTCGGAAGACAATCGAGACACCTATCTCGAGAAACTTAGGGAAGCAGCCCTGTCAATCTCCAAGATCATGGGCTATGTTCCTGCTTCCGAGCGCAATTACTGATCGTCTTCTGCATAGGTTAAACTTTTATCCATTCACGTCTCAAAGCCGTAATCCGAAGGCATTTTTCACAAAAATGAAAATTGATTTCATTTTTTATTTGACTATGCGCACAAACAGTGCTGTAATATAGCTATGTTCTAACAAAAATGAAAACGATTTTCATTTTTCTATTCGGAGGATTAAAATGGATTACGCTTATGTTAAGAAAGAGGATATTGAGCTTTCTTTTGTCAATGGAGTCGCAGAGACCGAAGTCATCTCGGGAGCACTTCCAAACGTCAAGACCTATCGTGGAGTTCTCAAGGCAGGATCTACCCTTGCACCAGAAGTTCATCCAAGAGTTCTCTCTTCCTATATCATCCAGGATGGAAGAGGTTTCATCGCCACTTCCCAGCAGGTCAACGAGATCAAGGAACTCTCATTCTTCTTCGCCAGCCTTGACGAGGCTTTCACAATGACTGCCTTCACAGATATCACATACACAAAGTTCGACCTCACCCTTTCCGACTATGATATGAAGCTCTATGATCAGACCCACCTTGCTCTGCCACTGTTTCGCAAGGAATCCGACTGTCTCGTCTACACACAGAACGTCAAGAAGACAGAGAATGGAACTCTTCAGAGAACAGTCGTTGCCGGCAAGCAGATGATTCGTATCGTCATGGGTTCCAACCATGCAGAAGCAGGCTCCGGCTTCTTCGAGTATGGACATGCAGCAGTCGCCCAGTACAACATCTGCCATGGAAACTGCAACTTCATCATGGAAGTTGACGGTCACCAGTTCCCGCAGAAGGCTGGAGATCTCTGCTACGTCAAGGCAGGTCTTCCACATGGTTCCATCGTCCCTGAGGGTGGACATCTCGATTACGTCTACTACGAACTCTATGTTCAGGCCGAAGACTTCCTCAAAGTCTATCCGGAAGGACCATTCCCACCAGAGGAGAAGAACTGACATCAGTTCCTTCCTGATACAAAAAGCCACAGGATTTGACTGTGGCTTTTTTCATAGGAATTGTCGTCTTTCACTTACAGGAGTTCGTCAAGGACATCCTTGATTACATCCAAGGCCTCATCAATCTCGGCCTCGCTGTGTGTTGCCATGTAGCTTGTTCGAAGCAGGCAATCCTCTGGTGGAGTTGCTGGAGGAAGAACAGGATTCACGTAGACACCCCTGTCAAACAGAGTTCTTCCGATGAGAAGGGTCTTCTCCAATGTGGATGTGTAGATCGGGATGATTGGAATCTCAGGATTTCCACCGTGGCGGATTCCCCTATCGTCCATCCCCTTGGCTGCATATTTTTCAATCGCCCTGATTCCGGCTCCCATCTTCTGTTCATTGGCAGAAGTCCTCAAACAAGAAGACCCCAAGGAATTCATCCTCGGGGTCAATCCAAAAGGGATTCTGTTCTTGTTTGCCACAAGGGGGCTATTCCTTTCGTTTTCCAAGGTAGGCAGATGAGATGTCAGGATCAGAGAGAAGATCCTTTCCCGTGCCTTCCTTGACAATGTTGCCGTTCTCCAGGACATAGCAGTAATCGCAGATTGCCAGTGACTTGTTTGCATTCTGCTCGACAAGAAGCACGGTAGTCCCCTGCTCTTTGATGTTTCGGATAATCTGGAACACATCATTGACGACGATAGGGGCAAGACCAAGAGAAGGCTCATCAAGCATGAGAAGTTTCGGTCTGGACATGAGGGCCCTACTGATGGCAAGCATTTGTTGCTCTCCACCGGATAGGGTTCCGGCATCCTGGAACTTTCTTTCACCCAAGCGAGGGAAGATCTCATACTGTCTCTGAATATCAGCCTTGACGTCTCCTCCCTTCACGGAGAAGGCTCCAAGCCTCAGATTCTCCTCAACGGTTAGTCCAGCGAAAATCCTTCTTCCTTCCGGAACCTGGATGACTCCCTTTTTTACAATCTGATTGCTTGAGGTAGGCAGGGGCTCTCCATTGAAGACAATGGAACCTTTGCTTTTCAGCAGTCCGCTGATTGCATTGATAAGGGTCGTCTTACCGGCACCATTGGAACCGATGAGGGCTGTAATCTTGCCTTCCTCGACATTCATCGATGCACCATGCAGGGCTTCGATATACCCATAGGAAACATAAAGGTCCTTAACTTCCAACAGAGCCATACTATTCCTCCTCACCCAGATAGGCAGACAGGACAACCGGATTCGTCTGAATCTCCGCAGGGACACCCTGTGCGATCGTCCTACCGAAATTCTGGACATACAAATAGTCACAGAGATTCATGACAAGATCCATCCTGTGCTCAATGACCAGCAAAGCGAGTTTCGGATAGAGGGATTTGATCTCCTTCAAGAAGTCCACAAGTTGGAGAACCTCCTCTGGGTTCAGTCCGGCAGCAGGCTCATCGAGCAGAAGGACCTTCGGCTGGGAGACCAGTGCTCTGGCGATCTCGACGCGACGCTGGATTCCATAAGGGAGACTTGTGGCAGAATGGTAGGCATACTGGTCGAGTTTCAGAAGCTTCAGAGTATCCATGGCCTTCTGTGCGATTTCCTTCTCCGCCTTCTGTCTGCGTGGCAGATGGAGAATGGCCTCCGCAATCGTGTATTTGCCACTGTAATCCAGAGCGACTTTGACGTTGTCCAGAACAGACAGACCAGAAAAGAGTCGGATGTTCTGGAAGGTTCGAGACATTCCCATACGGGCAACGGCGACCTGGTCCTTGGAATCAATGCACTGGCCACAGAAGGAAATGGTGCCAGAAGTCTGGGCATAGATACGGGTGAAGACATTGTAGATGGTTGTCTTTCCTGCTCCATTCGGACCGATGATGCCGTAGGTAACACCCTCCTTCACATCCATGGAGAATGCATCGACAGCCTTGACGCCTCCGAAGTACATACAGAGATTGTTGCAGCTCAAGATTGAATCATTGGCGCTCATTTCTTGGCCTCCTTCTTTGCGAATAGTCTACGGAAGAAAGCGACAAGACCCTTCCATGTGAATTCTTTGGTTCCGAGAATACCGTTCGGGCGGAAATTGATGACAAGCAAAATCATCAGACCATAGCTGACGGTACGGAACTCCTGAAGGCTGATACCGAAGATCCTGACGGTTCGAAGAGTCTCTGGGATGAGTTTGAGGAAGAAGGCGGACAGAGCGGAACCGGTAAGGGAGTTCGTACCACCGAAGAACAGGAAGATCTGCATCTCCGCAGAGAGATTCCAGGAGAATCCATCCGGAGTGATGACTCTATTCTTCAGACCGTACAGGATACCTGCAAGACCGCAGATGACGGAACCGATGACATAGACGGTGATCTTCATGCGATAGGTATCCACTCCAAAGCTCTTCGCGGCAGTCTCATCGGTCTTCAGAGCGATGCACATTCGACCGAAACGCGATCTCTTGAGAGCCCATGCGAAGAAAAGCACGAAGACCGTAAGGCCAACGACGATCCAGAATACGTTCTTGACCTTAGGGATTCTGGAGAATCCGATGGAGCCATTTGTGTACTTGTCCAGCATGACGATGATAGAAGCCATCATCTCGCCGAAACCCATGGTGATGAGTGCGAAGTAGTCTTTTCGGAGTTTGAGAGTCGGAACTGCGATGATGTAGGCACACAATCCACTGACCGCAAGGCCGAGGATTGCAGTCAGAATCAGAGGGATTCCGAACATCTTGGCGACGACAAAGGTGATATAGGCGCTGATGGCCATGTAGGCAGCCTGCCCAAGGCTGAACATTCCGGCAAGGGACGTGATGATAAAGACACCAGTCACCCCGATGACGGATATGCAACTGTTCATGATAAGACCTAACTGATAGTTGTTCATAAGAGCCCCCTTAGACCTTTTCCTTCGCGAATTTGCCAGAGATTCCCTGAGGGCGGACAAACAGGAAGAGCAGCATGACGACGAATGTCATGACTGGAGTGGAAAGAGAACCGAACAGGAACGTCCAGAACATCTCGATGATGCCAAGGAGAAACGCAGCAGCGATTGCTCCGCCAAGACTTCCGAGGCCACCGATGACAGAAGCGATGAATCCTTTTACCATCATGGTCTGGCCAAGGTCAGGGTAGACACCGTACTTGCATCCAAGAAGCACACCGGAGACTCCTGCAAGACTTCCCGCAATCGAGAAGATCATGACAAGAATCAGGCTTGAGTTGATTCCCATGAGTTTACTGGTATCAGGGTTGATGGCAACCGCTCTCATGGCAAGACCGATTTTGGTCTTGTTGATGAGGAACATGAGTGCCACAAGGATTACTACAGATATGACAAGAATCATGGTGTCCATCTTGGAGACCTTCAGGGAACCCACACTGAATGTCGTGGTCTTGAAGATCATCGGGAAGGCAAGAGGATTCTTGCTGAAGAACACGTTCAGGATTGACGTGATGATGATCGAGATTGTAAGAGATGCCAGAAAGTAATAGATGTTCGGACTCTTATGCTTTCGGATGCTCTTGTAGGCGATCATGTCCAGAAACAGGGCGAAAACGACACCACAGAGTGCTGTGACGATGATCGTAACCCAGATGGGAGGGGCTGTTTTGAAACGTGCCTGAAAGAAATAGCCCATGAATGCACATGCGCTGATCATTCCGCCATGGGCGAAGTTACTGAACTTCAGGACACTGAAGACGATGGCGAATCCAACCGCTATGAGAGCGTAGACCGCACCGAGACAAATTCCGTTGATTAATAGCTGTAACCACATATTGATCTTATGTTGATGGGATGAAAGTCCGGAGGAAGTCACCCTCCTCCGGACCGCATGTCGATTTACTCGACCTTTTCGTAACCGACGATGACCATGTTCTTGTCTGCATCATAAGTTGCAATGTACATACCCATGGTATCTGTTCTGTGGCTGGCGTTCATTGTGATCTTTACGCCACCAGAGAGTTCGAGATCCTTTGTCTGGGCGATGAGAGAAGCAAGCTCTGCACCGTCTGTAGGATCCTTGGCCTTCTTCATAGCCTCTGTGAGAACCAGAACTGCATCCCATCCGAAACCTACGTTGACCTGTGGGGATGTTGTGCCGGTTGCCTGCATGTGGGCTGTGACCAGTTCGTTGATGTTACCGACGCTTGGGTTCAGCATATCGTAGTTCTGGAGGAAGTAGCAGTCATAGACTGTGTTCTTGACCTGATTTGCGAATGGAGGAGCCATTGTGTTTGCACCAACGACCTTTCCTGTGAAACCTGCATCGCGCAGAGCATCATATGCAATGACCATCTGAGCAAGGTAGTCGCTGAGGAATACGGTATCAGCACCGGATGCGACGATCTTGAGAGCCTGTGCGCTATAGTCCTTGTCAGCCCAACCGAATGTCTCGTTGGCAGAAACCTCGAGGCCCTGTGCTACGACATACTTGACGAATGGGTCTGTCTGGGCCTTTGCGAAAGCGTTGCTAGGATTGTAGAGAACAGCGAACTTCTTGCTGCCGAGTTCCTTGATTGCATACTCTGCGAGGTCTTCTGCCTGCTGTGCACAGGAAGGCTCACAGAGGAACATGTACTCATAGGTAGCACCGTTGTCTGGATTTGTTGTGCAGATTTCATCCATGAAGTGTCCAACGATAGGGACCTGATCCTCACCAGCGAGCTCGACCCATGCGGATGCTGGGTTGGAGAGAGCTGGTCCGATGATTGCACAGACGTTGATCTCGTCAACGAGCTTGTGATATGCATTGAGACCTTCAGTGACATCGTTCTTGCAGTCCTGTGTGTAGATCTCAATCATTCTGCCGTTGATACCGCCATTTTCGTTGATGACCTTGACAGCATACTCAGCACCCCAAGCGTTAGGCTGGCCTGCATTTGAAGCAGATCCGCTCAGATCCTGGATGCTACCGATTTTGATAGGTCCATCACTCTTTACTTCCTGAGCTCCGTTGGCAAAAACGGCAAAAGCAACAAGAAGAACCAGAAGACAAGAAATAGTTTTCTTCATCTTTTCCTCCTTAGATCAGGTCAAGCCTGTCTTTTCCAAGTTTCTATATTAGCCGCAATGAAATCATCATCGATAAGATGCGGATAACTTGCTATGACGCGTGTCAACTCCTCGGACTGACCGACAGAGAGCACTTCCTTCTCATCAAGACAGTAGATGTTCTTCATCAACCCCTGTCTTCTCAAAACCTCATGGATGCCAGGTATGCATCCCTTGAAACCGTTCTTCGGATCGAATGCTGCTTCGTTCATATCCGTAATCTGAGGTCCAAGAGCAAGGATTCTGCTGTAGTCACCAGAGGCCTTTGCCTCCTTTGCCATCTGCAGAAGCTCCACTGCACATTTGGTCCAGATGCACCAATGGCCAAGAAGACCACCGACGAATCCCTTTGATACGACACCGGATTCCGTTTGGAAGGTGAAAGTTGATACCAGATCGCTGACGATATTGTCATCGTTTCCGGTATAGAGGGAGATCTGGTCCCTTCTCGGGCTGTTGCACACAGCTCGGACAACCTCATTTGTCGTATAGCGATTGAACGATGCACACTTGATTCCTATGACATTATCCGTATCGGCAACCTGTCTCCAGTAATCATAGGAAAAGACCCTTCCACCACATGCGGACTGCAGATAAAAACCGATGACAGGAAGGACCTTGGCGACCGCCTTCGTCCTCTCAATCATGTAAGCCTCATCCACATCGCCAAGACCACCAGGACTGAGAAGAACCGCATCAAAGCCATAGAGCTTTGCAATCTCTGCTTCTCTGACAGCCTGTTCAATCCGACCACATGCACCACAGACCTTGATCACAGATCTTCCTGATGACTGCTCATACTTGTCGACCTCTTCACTGACGATTGAGATGACAGGCTCGAACAGACCGCAGTCCCGGATTGCGAACTGCGTGCTGTGCACGGCAGTGGCGATTCCACCGGCCCCTGCATTCAGATAATAGCGCATGAGCAGTCGCTGAGTAGCCTCATCAAATTTCCTGTCCTCCGTAAGGGCAAGAGGGGTTGCTGGTATGGCCGTTCCGTTGCGGAAAACCTCCAGAGCTTTATTATGGTCGTGCATCAGTAACTTCCCTTCCTTTCCTCAAAGTGTGTTGGCTTGTTGATGTATGCGCCACCGTCCTTGATCCACTGTGCCTGCCAGTTGACCATCGTCTCGAAACTGACCCTTGGATAACCCATCAGAGACATTGCTTCCGAGGAGTTCTCAAGATAGGAGTTCTTTGCTGGCTCACCGACGAATGAGACCTGCTTGTCCAGCAGTTTCGCAAGCTTAATGGCTGTGGAGCGGACACCTGCGATCTCTGGTCCTGTGACGTTGAGAATCTTGACAGGATTGTCTGCATATAGAAGGCTTCTGATAGCATACTCATTCGCATCTCCCTGCCACACGCAGTTAAAGCATGCGTTTCCAAGCTCAATAGGAGTCTCCTCCACGACTTTCTTGGCAATGTCTGAGATGACACCGTACTCCAACGCAATTGCATAGCTGAGACGGAACATCAGAACCTTTGTGCCATAGGTCTTGGCATAATATTCGAACACCCTTTCACGAGCAAGGACGGACTGGGTGTACTCACCGATCGGTCTGACCTTGTCGGACTCAAGGGAACCACCTGAACTAGGCTCGACAAGGTCATAGACATTGCCAGATGAGAAGACGACGAAACGGGAATTGCGGTAACGCTCAAGAACCAGGACAGGAACAACAGCGTTCATTCCCCAAGTAAGGGCCTCGCCTCCGTCTGTTCCGAACTTTCTTCCGGCCATGAAGATGATGTTCGGGCAATCCGGAAGTTTTGCGATTTCATCAGCATTCTGCAGGTCGGCACTGAGACAGATGACACCCTTGTCCTCCATCACCTTACGAGCTCTTGCATCTGAGAATCTGGAAACGGCATAGATCTTTTTATCAATGCCACCCTTTGTAATGGCATTGGCAGCCAGCATGCTCATAGAAGGCCCCATCTTTCCACCAGCGCCAAGAATCATGATGTCACCTTCGATTCGTTTGAGGTCTTCAATCAATCTGTCGGAAGGTTCACAAAGAACCTCTTCTAGTTTTTCCTTTGTCCACATCTACTGAATCTCCTTTATCCATTCATATATCTGAAATATTCATCTTTTGTCATATTCGCCTTGAACCCTTCAAGGACCTGTTTTGCGACTTTCGCATCCTCGCATAGAAGCCTGTAGGCAAGTCCTGCAAGAAGCGCGCCGCCCTTCGAACTAACCGACCACTCATCCACACATCGGAAAGATGCACTGTGAAGACCGCCTTCAAATCCTCCCATGGTCGGCTGGATCACGGGCATGATCTGACTCAGATCACCCATATCGGTGGAACCTACGCATGGCACACCATAACCGATACTGTCAGGACCAAGAACCTCCACAGCAACCTGCTTCATGACATCGCTCAGGTTGTGGTCTTGGAGGATTGGCAGATAGCCTGGGATGGTCTGAACTTCAACCTCGCATTCCATCATCATGGCCGCAGCCTGAGCACATCTATCCACAATGAGGCAACCTTTCTCTATTGCCTGTCTGGAGGAACCACGCACATAGGTCTCCACTCGGACATCATCCGGCACACTATTCACCACAGACCCGCCCTTTGTGATGATTGGATGGATTCGAATGCTTTCCGAATCCCGGAAAGTCTCCCTATTGGCATTCACACCACTGAGAAACAGCATTGCAGCCTGAAGAGCGTTTCTGCCTTCAAACGGTTCCGAACCATGTGCAGCCCGTCCTTTGAAGAATATGTTCTTGGCAGTGAAACCCAGATTAGTCCCCTCCAGGAACAGTCGGTAGTCCGGAGTATCCGGGTTTGCATGAATCATCGCAGCCATATCAATGCCATCCAGAACCCCAAGTCCCAACAGTTCCGGCTTCCCGGAAAGGTAGCGGATTTCACCGGCCTTCTTCAGCGCAAGACGTTTCTCAATCTCAAGGAACTCCTCCGCTGGAGCAGCAAGGATGACAACGTTGCCGCAAAGGCTTTCCTTGATCTTGCACAGGGCGCATGCGGCAGCTAAGACCTGTGCGCACTGCAGGTAATGGCCACAAGCATGGGCAACACCGTTCTCGTTCGCCATTGGATTCTGGGGACTTCCCACAGCATCCAGTTCCCCGATCAGGGCAACGGTAGGGCCTGGTTGGGAACCTCGGATTGTCACTTTGAGTCCAGTACGGGCAAAAGGTCCCTCGACAACAAGACCAAGACTCTTAAAGGCTTGCATCATGAAAGACGAACTTTTGGTCTCGAAGAATCCAAGTTCAGGATTCTCCTTAAGGTCCTTTATGAGAGAAAGGATCAGATCCCTGTTCTCCTCAATGGCGGAATTGATCAAATCCATCATCGCATACCTCCATCAACAAAGGTGATGAGAAGATTGGAGACAATTTCGATTCTCCTCTCCATTTCTTCCCTGTCATGCATATTGATTCCGATTGTCTCGGAAAGGGTATTCATGTTCGTGAAATAGCTGAAGCAAAGACCATAGAGCGTCAGCAGGAACTGTGTGGCGTCAACATGCTGATCAAGTGTCCCTTTCTCATGGGCCGCCTTCACGATGCCCTCCACACCCTGGAGAATGGTATCCTTGGAATTACGAAGCTCTCGCTCCTTGAAGTATTTGGCGAAGTTCAAGTTCTCCCACATAAGCATGCGGACATAGTTCGGATTGTCAAAGCAATATCGGAACTCCATCTCGACATAGCGTCGGATCTTCTCTTTGTAATCCATGTCTTGGATGGCAAGCAGTTCAGACTCCTCAAAGGAAAAACGGTCATAAACGGAAAAGAGCACAGTCTTATACAACTCTTCTTTGCTGTTGAAATACTTGTAAATGAGAGCCTTGTTGACACCGGCCTTCTCACTGATTGCATCGATGCGGGCGCCATAGTACCCCATTGCGGAAAACTCCTCTTCCGCAATGGAAAGTATCTTTGCCTTTGTCTTTTCAGCGCGATCTTGCATAGGCCGTCTCCATTGAAAAAGTAACTAAATGGTTACTCTTTTTCTCAAATTATAGAATCACGAAAAGACAGGTGTCAACAAAAATCGCAAAGCGACCACTCTCCACAATGCAATCCTGGATAAAAGACGATTCACGTTCGTCCCAGTTCAAGAATCGACATAGACAAGAGATTGAAGATGAATAGCACGCACTCTAATGGCATCTATAGCAGAACTCAAAATTGATAAAATTCACAATTGTTGATAGATGTTGATAAAAGTTGATAAACATAAAGGCTGGGTTTCCCCAGCCTTTACCTTACAGGAGTTCGTCAAGGACATTCTTGATCACATCCAAGGCCTCATCAATCTCGGCCTCGCTGTGTGTTGCCATGTAGCTTGTTCGAAGCAGGCAATCCTCTGGTGGAGTTGCTGGAGGAAGAACAGGATTCACGTAGACACCCCTGTCAAACAGAGTTCTTCCGATGAGAAGGGTCTTCTCCAATGTGGATGTGTAAATCGGTATGATTGGAATCTCAGGATTTCCACCGTGGCGGATTCCCCTATCGTCCATTCCCTTGGCTGCATAGGTCGCGATGGCGCGAAGTCTCTCAGGAAGCTCCGGATGCTCTTTCAGGTGGCGCAGACTTGCAAGGGCAACCGCTGTGCTGGAAGGTGTGATGCTGGCAGAGAAGATGAATGGTCTTGAATGGTGCTTCACATAGGAGATCACCTCTTCGGAAGCTGCCATGTAACCGCCAAGGCTGGCAAGGCTCTTGCTGAAGGTTCCCATATAGATGTCCACGTCGTCCTCAAGGCCAAAGTAGCTTGCGGTACCACGACCACCCTCACCAATGACACCAAGAGCGTGGGCATCGTCCACCATGACTCTTGCACCATACTTCTTGGCAACAGCAACGATTTCAGGAAGCTTTGCGATATCACCAGACATGCTGAAGACTCCGTCTGTGATGATCAGGCAGCCTGCAGTCTCAGGGACCTTCTGGAGCATCTTCTCAAGCTCGGCCATGTCGTTGTGATGATAGCGAAGCATGGTGCCGTAGGAGAGCCTACAGCCGTCATAGATGCTGGCATGGTTCTCTCGGTCACAGATGATATAGTCATTTCTGCCAACGATGGCACTGATGATTCCGAGGTTTGACTGAAAGCCTGTGGAGAAGGTGCAGATTGACTTATGAAGGAACTTGGAAAGCTCTGCTTCAAGCTCCAGATGAAGATCTAGTGTTCCGTTGAGGAATCGGGAACCGGAGCATCCTGTTCCATATTTCTCGATGGCCTTGATTCCGGCTTCCATCATCTGTTCATTGGCGGTAAGTCCCAGATAGTTGTTGGAGCCGAGCATGATCATGCGCTTGCCTTCCATTGTCACAATCGGAGCCTGCTTGCTCTCAAGACAATGGAAATAAGGGTAGACATTCTTGGCCTTGTACTCGTCAACGACGGTGTAGTTTCTTACCTTTTCAAAAAGATCCATCTGATCCTCCACAGTTTTCGTTAACAATGCCAAATGTCATTTTGACAGATTTTTTCAATATGTCAAGAATAGATTGCAAAGTAATCCTTTACAGCAAAAAAAAGAGGAATCCCACTTGAGGATTCCCCTTTCAAAACCTAGATTTTCAAATCAGTTGAATGATCGGATCGGTCTTACATAGTTCTGATATTCGTAATTTTTTCCACCCAGCAGTTCACCATTCACAAAGTTGATAACCGCGGACTGCATCTCAGACTGTGTACTTGTCCAGTAGTTTGCATTCTCGAACTGTCCAAGACCATTCTTCTTGAGATTGTTATACATCAGATTCAACTCATCGAGGGATGGAAGATACCAGTCATTCTTGCCACCTGCGGTGCAGGAAGTTGCAACCTTTGCTGCAAAATCTGTAATTTCATTCTCAGGGAACTGGTCACGATAGATCTTGATGCCTGCCTGCTTAGAAACTGCCATGATTGCTGCCGTGTTGGTCTTACCTGTTCCAACGGATGCGGTATCGGCACCGTCAATCAGATTATGGATGAAGTCACTTCCATCATAGAAGTTTCCGAAATAGACATCGGCCTGTTCTGCAGACTTTGGTGCAGCCTCATAGTAAGTAATGCCTTTCTTGGAAGCATCGACATAGAAGATGATGCCTCCAGCTGGGCCGGTTTCACCCACTTCATATTTAGGATCCTTGGCCTGATCACAGGAGACCAGTGCAAGAACCATCAGCACAGACAGAATACACAAAACGAATTTTCTCATCATGAAACTCCCTATTTGTCGTTATCGTAAGAATAGCATGGATTTTGCAATGGATGAACTCCCATCTTTCACAGAAAGACTCATCCTGCGACAAAAAGGGAGACCTGAAAGTCTCCCTCGTGTTTGTCCAAATCCATTATGCCCAAGGATTCTCGGTTGGATATGGCAGGCTTGCCGGCTGATTATAGGCAATGTCCTTGATGCCCAGCATCTTGAAGACCTCAAAGAGGGTCTTGCCGCAATGGGCGAATGCCACAGCACCATGGTGTGGATAGCGCTTCTGGATCAAAACATGGCGATAGAAGCGGCCCATCTCAGGGATGGCGAACACACCGATACCACCGAAGGATCTTGTCTTCACATCCAGGACCTCGCCCTGTGCGATGTAGCTTCTCACAACACCTTCGCTGTCGCACTGCAGACGATAGAAGGTAATGTCAGATGCTGCGATGTCACCCTCAAGGGTTCCGCGTGTGAAGTCAGGCTCAGAACCTGCCGGCTCCAGAAGTCTGTGCTGGATGAGCTGATACTTGACGGCTCTGTCAGAACACATCTTGCAGGATGGGGTGTTTCCGCAGTGGAAGCCCATAAAGGTGTCTGTGAGCTTATAGTCATACTTACCCTTGATGTCCTCTTCATAGATGTACTTTGGTACGGAGTTGTTGATATCAAGAAGTGTCACAGCATCCTCTGTTACGCAGCTGCCGATATACTCGGAAAGTGCTCCGTAGATATCAACTTCGCAGGCAACAGGGATTCCCTTGCTTGCAAGGCGGGAGTTCACATAGCATGGCTCAAAACCGAAGGTCTCTGGGAATGCCGGCCAGCACTTGTCAGCAAATGCGACATACTTTCTGGCGCCCTTGTGGCTTTCAGCCCAATCCAGAAGTGTCAGCTCAAACTGAGCCATTCTTGGCAAAAGCTCCGGATAGTTGTTTCCGCCCAGTCCAAGTTCATCGGCCATGTCCCTGCAGACATCAGCGATTCTAGGATCATCCTTATGTGCTTTGTAGGAGACCAGAAGGTCAAGTTCGGAGTTCTCCTCCACCTCAACACCAAGCTCGTACAGGCCCTTGATTGGGGCATTGCAGGCGAAGAAGTCCTGAGGTCTTGGTCCGAATGTGATGATCTTGAGGTTTCTGACACCCAGGATGGCACGTGCGATTGGAGCAAAGTCACGAATCTGCTGGGCCGCCTCCTCTGCGGTTGCGCAAGGATAGTCTGGGATGTAGGCATTGAGGTGTCTCATGCCAAGGTTGTAGGAACAGTTGAGCATACCGCAGTAGGCATCGCCTCTGCCGTTGATCATATCGCCATCACCCTCTGCGGCAGAAGTGTACATGACAGGTCCGTCAAACTTCTGGGCAATCAGGGTCTCAGGAGTCTCAGGTCCGAAGTTTCCGAGGAACACACACAGGGCATTCACATCGTGAGCCTGAACATCCTCGACTGCCTTCAGGGCATCGAGTTCGTTCTCGACAGTGATTGGGCAGTTGTAAAGGTCGTCTCCATAGACCTTGGCAATTGCGTTGCGTCTTTCTGTGGAAAGCTGAATTGGAAAGCAGTCTCTTGATACTGCAATGATTCCAAGCTTGATCTGTGGAATGTTTCTCATCTTGTCATCTCCTTGAAAAGGTTCTTCATGGTCGGATAGATCTTCCTAAAGACCTGATATCTTTCTTCATATTTTGCGGTAAGCTGTGCATCTGGTGTAACCACACCGTTTTCACAGCACAAAGCATCTACACATGCACTTACGGTCGGATAGGCTTTTGAGGCAACCATGGCAAGCATGGCTCCACCCATACCAGGGCCCTCCTCGCTCTTTGGCAGCACCAGTGTGATGCCAAGAACATTAGCCAGGATCTTTCTCCAAAGCTCGGAGCGGGCTCCGCCTCCGCAGATGAAGCTGCGCTGGACCTTGATGCCAAGGCTCCATGCTACCTCAAAGCTGTCACGGATGGCGAATGCGACACCCTCCATCACAGCCTGTGCCATATCCTCACGGCTACAGTCCATGGAAAGGCCCACAAAGGTTCCACGAGCGTTCACATCATTGATCGGGCTTCGCTCACCCATCAGGTATGGCAAAAAGAACACGCGGTTCTCTCCAAGACGCTCATCCTGGATGCCATCCCATATGCCCTTGTAGTCGGTTGTCTTGAGAATCTGCTCATAGAACCACTGGTTGCAGGAGGCAGCCGAAAGCATGCATCCCATCAGATGGTAACCACCATCGGCATGGGCAAAGGCATGCAGGGCGTTGTTCGGATCGACCTTGAACTTCTCCGAGGAGATGAACACGGTTCCGCTGGTTCCCAGTGAGATATTACAACCACCTTCGCCCACAACACCTGTGCCGACAGCCGCTGCAGCATTATCGCCGGCGCCGCCTGCCACGACAACGGAAGTCGGAAGACCAAATTCCTTAGAGCAATGCTCTGAAACACTTCCAATGGACTCAAAACTTTCCACAAGCTTTGGCATCACGCTCTCGGACAGTCCACAGAGCTCAAGCATCGGCTTTGACCAGCATCTGTTTTCCACATCCAGCAAAAGCATGCCGCTTGCATCGGAATAGTCGCAGGCATGAACCCCTGTCAGGCAGTAGTTGATATAATCCTTCGGAAGCATCACCTTACGGATTCTGCTGTAGTTCTTCGGTTCGTTGGCCTTCATCCAAAGGATCTTCGGCGCGGTGAAACCGGCAAAGGCGATGTTTGCGGTATATGCAGAGATCTTGTCCTTTCCGATGACCTGGTTCAGGTACTCCACCTCTTTTTCGGTTCTTCCGTCATTCCACAGGATGGCAGGGCGAATCACCCGATCGGCCTCGTCAAGCACGACAAGACCATGCATCTGACCGCCGACACCGATGCCCTTCACCGCACTTGGATCATGCAGGGCAAAGAGCTTTGTCAGACACTCCTTGGTTGCATTCCACCAATCCTCAGGATTTTGTTCACTCCAACCTGGATGTGGAAAGGAAAGAGGATACTTTGCACTCTCAGAACCCAAGATGGCTCCGTTCTCATCGACAAGCATGACCTTGACCGATGAGGTTCCAAGATCAATTCCAATGTATCTATTCATCGTCTTTCTGAATCTCCTTCTCAAGGAACTGTTCGAGGTTCTCCCTGATGATGATTTCACTTTTTGTGTAGTTCAGCACTTTTTCCGGCTCGGTTCCAAAACCAAGCTTCTCATACAGAATCTTCAACGGCTTTCGGCCCTGCTCAAACGGACTTTGGAAAATGGAGGCCACAATCAGGCCCTCCTCCATGGCAGAGGCGACAACCGGGTTGCTGTCGTGCGAAATCACAGTCACCGCCCTTTGGGATTCCTTTATGGCCTTCAGCGAACCTTCGGTTCCAGCCGCAGCCAGGTAGATGGCAGTGATTTCGCTTTGCTTCAAAAGCTCTTTCACAACGCGGTAGGAGTACCTATCATCGTCGCGGTTCTGCATCGTTGTCAGGATGCTCATGTTTGGGAAAGCCATTTTGACACGCTCACGAAAACCGCGTTCTCGCTCGGTGTGACACAGAATCGAATCCGAGCCAATGACAATTGCGATGTTTCCCTGAGATCCGGTTGCTAGTCCCATGATGCCAGCTGCCGTCTGCCCGGAGCGGTAATAGTCGCTTCCCACATAGGCCATGCGGCCACTTTCCGGAAGGTCCGAATTCACCGTCACCACCGGAATGCCTTCCTTCTGCAAAGCTAAAAGACGGTCTTTGACCTTGGCATCGTCCATTGGCGTAATGGCCAAGGCACAGATGCCGTTTGCCACAAGACGGTCAATGGCAGAAATCTGAGATTGGGAATCGGAGATGCTGGAATATTCACGAAGAACCTGGATGCCGTAGGCCCCATAGTCGCGCACAAAGCTGTCGATTCCCCTTTCCACATCCAGAAAGAATGGGTTGTTGGTGGAGTTGAACAGCACAAACCCGAACTTGAGATTCTTCTTTCGCACGGCCAAAGTCTTTCCGGCCTTGTTTGGAACAAAGCCGCTTTGCTCTATGATCTCGAGGATGCGCTTCTGCTTTTCAGGATCCACAGAGCCACGGTTGTTCACAACCCGGTCCACGGTTCCCCTAGACACTCCTGCAAGTGCTGCAATTTCTGCTATGGTCATATTTGTGCTCGAGCACATTATAATGCACACAAGCATATAGGAGTCAAATGCTATTTAAGGAAAACGCTTGAAACACCTCAGTTCACAAGATCTTGGATCATGCCAAGAAGTTCCAGGTAGAATGGGCGGACCTTGTGTTTGATGAACAGTCCTCCCTGCAGGCACATGTGCTCCCCTTCCACCACCGGCATGTTGTACCAGATGCCAGGAACCAGGCTCTGGCCATTGTAATCCTGTGAAGGCTGTCCGATCGGAGCCTTGGCGGAGATGGTGTTCACAAGGCCGTCATTTGGCTGCCAGGAGGCATCGATGACATAGCCACCTTTTGTCGTTCCTGTGTAGGCAGACATGAGAATGGAAGATCGCATGAACATGGATGGGATTGCCTTGGAATCTGTAACGACCTTGCCGTTTTCCGTTTTTGTCGCAACGCAAGGAACGGCGAAGTAATAGACGTTCTCAAGCATCTCATGGCTCTGGCTCCAGGCAAGGGCATTGTCGATATGCATGTCATAGGAGGCAAAATCCCAAGATGCTCGACCATCCTGCTTTGCCGCAGTGCCACGGCTCATGGTCTTGGAAGATTTCTCATACTTTTTCGGAATCTCAACTGCATCAATGTCAAAGCTCGGATCCTGATACAGATCGTAGGCAGTGGTTCCGCTGTTTGGGGTTGCCAAGGTCACAAGGGCAAGCACCTTGTCCGCCTGTCCGCCCAAGAAAAATGGGGAGATTTCACTTTCTGGCGTTGCGGCAATCTCCTCTGCACTTCCGTTTGCAAGGATATCCGAGAACACACGGATGGTGATTCCTCCGAAGGAGTGTCCCAGAAGCACAAGCCTTGACTTGTCAAAATCCTGGATGAGAGGGTCTTTGGAGAAATCCTTACCAAAACGCTCGTGCCCTGCTGCCTTGCTATGGGCTACGCCATAGTCGACAACGCTTCCGGTCAGCTGGGCATACAGTTCACAGGAGCGGTCCCAGGCACTACCCTCTGGAGCCACCGATGCGGCATAGGTGTCAAAGCCTTGGCCTCGGAGGTATTTCATCAGAGAACCGGTTCGCATGCCCCAGTATGGCAGAAACTTGTCCACCGCATCGTAGCTTCCCCATCCGGAAAGTCCATGAACGAAAATGTATTTTTCCTCGGAGGAGTCGGCATTGAGCCCCTTTGTGGAGGAGCAGCTTGTCAGAACAAGAGCCACGAGAATGGCAAGTACAAGAATCTTTTTCATATTCACACCCCATATCCATGTTATTGTAATACTGTATCGCTTTCAACAAGACCGGTCGGAATTGTAATGGCTACAACTTCACATATTGCAACCAAGCGAAGATTGTACCTTCTTTTTGACATATTTAATCGGAAAACCAACTTTAACATTTGCATTCCGTCCAAGTTTATATTACACTAATCACAACAAAAAGGGAGAAATGCTATGAACAATGAAATGCTGATTCGAATCACCCGCTACTACAGAGCCCTCACAAAGCTCCGCACCATCGGTCTTGAGAAGGTTTTTGCCCACAACCTGGCAGATGCAGCCGGAGTATCAGCTGCCATCGTCAGAAAGGATTTCTCACAACTTGGCATCTATGGTCAGAAGCGCGGTGGCTATGACATCGTCGAGCTTGCAAACTCACTGGGAAAGATCCTCGGCAAGGGAGCTCCAGAAAGCGTCATCGTCATCGGTTGCGGTAGAATCGGTATGGCACTGATGCACTACACCGGCTTTGAGAACGACGGCATCAAGATCGTCGCAGGTTTTGACAACAACCCACAGCTGGTCGACAAGAGCATCGGCGTTCCAGTCTACACACCATCCAAGATCGGTGAGGTCTGCAAGGACCTCGATGTGCATGTCGCCATCATCACCGTTCCGGAGTCTGCTGCACAGGACACCTACCAGCACCTTCTGGACTGCAACATCAAGGGCATTCTGAACTTCTCACCTGTCACACTCAAAGCTATGCCGACCAAGGACGGCTCCATGCCGGTTGTCCACAACATCAACATCGGACTTGAGCTGGAGCAGATCTTCTACGAGATCAAGTTCCCGAAAGAGCAGCCAACAGCATAAGTACGGCTTACATACACAAGAAGGCGCGTTGCAGAGTTTGCGATGCGCCTTTTCTTTGTCTATATGACAGCATTGCCTATCGGATACAGCGGTACCAGCGATTGACATCAGGTACAGCGTCATCTTGAAAGAGCCATTTCTGATCCATCAAGATGACTTTGTAATCTTGGAATGCCAATTTTCGATCATCCAAGATGACTTTGTAAACTTGAAGAACCATTTTCTGTCCATCTAAGTTTACCACGTATACTTGAATACTCTTGTAAAACAAAGAAGGGACCATTACGTCAGTATACGCAACAGTCCCATCCTTTTATTTGAAGACCTAAGGTCTCAGAACATCTTCGGGAAATACTTTGGAGTGGTCTTCTGGTACTGCGCATACAGCGGATACTTCTTGGATGAGATGTACTCGCCGAACATGGAGCTTCCCATGAACAGAAGAATCAGCATGAGGCAGCCGAAGATGGACCAGTGGAAAACGCCATGGTGTGTCACACCCGCTCCGATGCAGAACAGGTACAAAAAGACCCATGTGGACTGCTCGGCAAAATAGTTCGGATGGCGGCTTCTTGCCCAAAGGCCAGTTGTGTTAAAGCCCTTGCAATAAGGCTGTGGAAGTTCTTCCAGCTTCTTACCCTCGCCGATCATTCTCCACTTCTCTGTCTGAAAAGCCATCTGCTGCTTGTCGGCGATGGTCTCGTACACGACAGCACCAATCATGAGAAGAGCTGCAATGCAATCCATTAAGGAGAAAGCCTTGGCTGAGGACATGACGGCAACCATCGGAAAGCAGATGGCAAGAACAAGGGCGTTCTGGTAGATGCTGATGAAGATCAGGTCAAACAGGGCCCAGACAAGCTTGTTCTTCAGAAGCTTGTGCTTTCTGAGAATCGGCCAGCGGTAGTCCTCCTCGCCTTCCCAGAATCTAATGGTGTAGGCACCCTTCTTGGCGAAATTGTAGGTAAGTCTTCCGCCCCAAAGGGTAATGATCAGAGCCATAACCACAAGACGGACCTTCATGCCACCCTTTGCTGCGATGACCCAGGCATAGGCAATCGGCAGGAGACTCCAAAGCTTATCCATCTGGGAATTGTTGCGCGAGATCTCACCAACAAGAAAACAATAGGAGGCGCTACATGACACCATGATCAGCAGAACCTTCATGGTCTCCAGCTGAAGCTCATCAAGGACGATTCCCTGTGAAAGACCAAGGACACATCCAACGATGACAACGATGATGGTCAATGCACTAAGAATGATGTTTTTCATGTTTCTCCCCTTCCATTTCAGAACCATACAATACCCTTTCGGTTCTAGGATATCTATTCTACTTCATTTCTCCCTGACATGGCTACACCCTACCTCAGACGCTGGCCTTTCGGTCCTCAAAATAGGAGATGTCCTTTCCTGCAAACAGCGGTAATGCCAGAGCCAAAGCGCGGAAGGTGTTGTCGGCGAACATGCAGATCCAGATCTGAAACAGCGTGGCATGTGTGAACCGAAGAAGAATCACCGTAGATAGGATGCGGATTCCCCAGGAGCCCACTGCAGAGACCACAAAGGTGTTCCGGGTTCTGCCAAGACCGAAGTAGATACCCTCACAAACGATCATGAGACCGAAAATCGGCTCTGAAACGGCAATCAGCTTCAGAACCCTGGTTCCCAGTGCGATGACAGGCTCACTTGGTGTGAAGAACATCATCAGAGGACGTGCCAGAAAGAACAGCGCAAGACCTGTGAAGGTCATCATGAGAACAGTCATGATGACAGACTGCCATTCCACCACCCGGAACTTGTCCTTGTCGTTTTCTCCAACCGAGATGCCGATGAGCGTGGATGTGGCGCCCCGAAGGCCATAGCCTGGAACATAGAACATCTCCTCGGCGGAAAGCGCTATGGAATGGGCTGCGAAAATCGTGGTTCCCATCGAGGACACCAAAGAGGCGAAGACCACATGCCCCATGCAGGAGGCAAAACTAGTGGCAAAGGCTGGAAAACCAATGCGAACAGCCTCTCGATGGATGTTGCGGTCAAAGTGAAAACCCCTGAGGGTACAATGCAGAATGCCATTTCGAAGTGTCACAACCAGCATGGCAACACCGGCTGAGGTGAAAGAGATGGCACTTGCGATGGCTGCCCCACGCACACCCAAACCAAACACATAGATGAACAGGTAATTCAGAATCACATTCAGAACATTTGCGGCGATGCTGATGACCATCGGAGTCTTTGTGTCCTTGATGGCACGCAGGGAATTGGCGAGGATGATCCAGAAAGCGCGAAACAGAAGCGGCATCGAGATGATGCGAAAATACTCACCGGCCTGGGCCTGAATGCGCACATCAGCCTGCATCCAGATCGGGATGAACGGACTTAATCCCACGGCAATTGCGGTAATCAGAAGACCTCCGATGATGCTGTAAAGGAGAATCTGGGAGGAGACTTTCTGAATCTTCTTTTCGTCCTTGGCACCATAGGCGGTGGAGATCATGGCAACGGCAGCAACGCCAATGGCCGAAAGGCAGCTTCCAATGAGCCAGTTCACCGTTGCCGTAAGGTTGACCGAAGCGGTAGCCTCCTCTCCCAGACGCCCCACCATTGCCGTATCCACGTACTGCAACAGCACAGAAAGCATCTCCTCGAGTATGATGGGAAGGGAAAGGACAATGAGTGTCCTGAGGCTTTTTCGCCTTTCAATTCGGTCCATAGCAGTAATGATACTAGCATAGATACAACTTTATGGTAATATATACCCAATAAAACAGGAGAGCCCATGTTCAGACCATTTGAGACAGCACAGACATCCTTTTCTTCCACCCAGCTATGCATCACCGATTTCGGCGCAAAGCCAAACGCCTACGATGTAGAGACTTCACGCACAAATGCCAAAGCCATCCAGGCGGCCATCGACAAAGCCTCAAGCATTGGTGGTGCTCATGTCGTGGTTCCAAGCGGATTCTTTGCCACGTCTCCGATTCAGCTGAAAAGCAATGTGGATCTTCATCTTGAGCATGGTGCGGTTCTGAAATTCACCAAAAGCAAAGAGGACTATCCGATTTTCGTCACCAACTACGAAGGTGAGAAAGCCATCCGAACAATATCACCAATTACCGCTGATGGGGCTGAAAACATCGCCATCACTGGAAATGGAATCATCGATGGCAGCGGCGACCTCTGGCGACCAATCAAGCGTTTCAAGCTCACCGAAAAGCAGTGGGACGCTCTTCTTGCCAAAGGTGGACACATCATCCAGGCTCGCGATCTTGCCTGGATCGAGTCAGACTCTGCCTACGAAGGCCTTCTTCTGAACATCCAGGGAACCGATGAAAAGACCCTTGCCAAGGCTGCCCCTTACTGGGACTTCTACCGCCCGGTCATGGTAAGTCTTCGCCACTGTAAGCGCGTTTTGCTTCAGGGTGTGACCTTCTCCAACTCCCCTGCCTGGAACATCCACCCGTTCTTCTGCGAAGACCTTACGGTGGACGGCATCACCGTCAAGAACCCGTACCACGCCCAAAACGGCGACGGCATTGACGTGGAGTCCTGTAAGAGAGTCGAGATCAAAGCAAGCACCTTTGAAACAGGCGATGATGCCATCTGCATCAAATCCGGCAAGAACGCCGAAGCCCGCACCTTCGAAGGTCCAAGCTGCGACATCCACGTACATGACTGCACCGTCTATCAGGGCCATGGAGGCTTTGTCGTTGGAAGCGAAATGTCACGTGGCGTCTTTAACATTCTGGTGGAGCGCTGCTCGTTCATCGGAACCGATGTCGGCGTGCGTTTCAAAAGTGCCCTCGGTCGTGGCGGCGTGGTCAAGGACATCGACATTCGCGACATCACCATGGTAGACATCAAGGGTGAATCCATCATCCTGACCATGGCCTATGTGCTCAATCGCATCAACAACGACGAGCTTCCGCAGATGGACAACGAGGAGGACATTCCGTTCTTTTGCGACATCGACATGCAGAACATGCACTTTCTGGGACAGAAGACAAAGCTTCTCATACAGCCGATTACAGGCAGAGCGGACACCATCTCCAACATTGTGGTAAACGGCGTCCGCTACGATGGCGAGAACAAAATCGTCTGACAATCCAGAAAAAAGCTGACTTAGACTGCTCCTCCGAATCGGTCTGGGTTCGGACCGAACTCCAGATAGTGGTCAATCTCCTTGGCACACTCACGGCCTTCTGCGATGGCCCAAACGACAAGGGACTGTCCGCGGTGCATGTCACCTGCAGTGAAGATCTTGTCACGTCCGGTCTGGTAGGACTCCACACCAGGACAGGCTACAGTGTTTCTTGGCGTAAGGCCAACACCAAAGGCTCTTGCCGTGTAATCCTCACAGCCAACAAAACCTGCGGCAACCAGAACAAGGTCAGCAGGGAGGGTCTTTTCTGAGCCCTCGCGCTCAACCATCATGCGCTTTCCATCCACCATCTTGAACTCCACCTCAACCGTCTTCACACCGGTGATGTGACCGTCCTTGGAGAAGACCTCCTTGATGGTCGTCTCATAGACTCTTGGGTCGTGGCCGAACTTGGCAATGGCCTCCTCTGCACCGTAATCGGTCTTCAGAACCTTTGGCCACTGTGGCCATGGATTGTTCTTTGCACGCTCTGTTGGTGGACAAGGCATCATCTCAATCTGGGTGATGGACTTGCAGCCAAGGCGAATGCTGGTTCCGGTACAGTCGTTTCCGGTATCACCACCGCCGACGACAATCACATCCTTCCCCTCCAGATCCAAACCTTTCTTGGAAAGGGAGAATCCGATGTTGCGGTTGGTGATGACAAGCTCGTCGCTGAAGGCTTCCTGGGCCTTGTCCAAAGCGATGACGGACTTGGTGACCATGGTCAGAAAATCCACAGCATACATCAAGCCACCTTCGGCACCCGGAAGAAGTCTGTCACATCCGACGGCCGACAGGGCTCTTGCACGCTTTGCACCACAGCACAGAGCAACCGCATCGTAGTTCTCCCGAATGCCATCCTCGGCGAAGTTGCGTCCAACGTCTGCGTTGTAGATGAACTTCACACCTTCGGCCTCCATGAGGTCGATTCTTCGTTGGACAATGTGCTTGTCCAGTTTCATGTTCGGAATGCCGTACATCAATAGTCCACCGGCCCTGTCCTCGCGCTCATAGACGGTAACGCTATGGCCTCTGCGGTTCAGATAGTCGGCAACGGCAAGACCCGAAGGTCCGGAGCCGACAACGGCAACTTTCTTGCCTGAGCGGTGCTTTGGAGGACGCGGTACCATGTAGCCGGACTCAAAAGCCTTCTCAATGATATAAAGCTCATTGTCATGGACCGTGACAGGTTTGTCTCCATAAAGAGGGTTGCCGCAGTTGCAGGCCTTCTCGCACAAGGCCGGGCACACACGACCTGTGAATTCCGGGAAACTCGAGGTCTTGAGAAGCCTCTGGGCCGCCATGTCGTAATGACCGTTGTAAAGGGCATCGTTCCACTCTGGAATGAAGTTGTGAAGCGGACAGCCTGTGACCATACCGGCAAGGCGGATGGCACTTTGGCACATCGGCACACCACAGTTCATGCAGCGGGCTGCCTGCTCACGTCGCTTCTCATCATCCAATACAGGATGGAACTCCTTGAAGTCACAGATTCTTTTCAGAGGCTCAATGCTGGCATTCTCCATTCTCTCATAATCCAGAAATCCTGTTGTCTTACCCATGTCGTCCCCCTTAGCCTGTGATCTTCTCAAATGCGCTCATGACAGCATCGTCATGACAAAGACCCTGACTTTCACCCTTGTAGATCTCACGCATCATCCTCAGATAATCGTTCGGAATGATTTTCTTGAATTTCGGAATGTTGGCCTCCCAGTCCGAAAGGATTCTCTTTCCCTTCTCTGAACCGGTCTCCTTCACATGCTTTTCAATCAGAGCCTTCAGAACCGCTACATCATCGGTTGTACGTGGACAGGTGGTCACCTCATCGTCCAGCTCATACATACTCACCAAGTTGTGGTTCAGTCTCTTGTAAAGGTCATGACGCTCATCCAACACGTAGGCCACACCACCGCTCATACCGGCACACAGGTTCTTTCCGGTGTCGCCCAGAATCACCGCGGTACCGCCTGTCATGTACTCAAGGCCATGGTCACCACAGCCTTCACAGACCACAGTAGCTCCGGAGTTTCGGACACAGAAGCGCTCGCTGGCAATGCCATTGATGAAGGCCTGTCCGCTTGTGGCACCGAAGAAAGCAACGTTACCGATGATGATGTTCTCATCGGCAAGACCCTTGAACTGGCGATCTGGGCGAACAACAATCTTTCCACCGCTAAGGCCCTTACCGACAGCGTCGTTGGCATCGCCTTCCAGACGTAGGGTCAGACCCTTTGGAATGAAGGCACCAAATGACTGGCCGGCTCCACCCTTGAAATGGACCACAAAGGTGTCCTCCTTTAGGCTTGAACCATAGCGGCTCTGGATCTCACTACCCAAAATGGTTGCAGCAGTTCTGTCGGTACAAGTGATATCAATTGTGCCAAGTTCGGCAATCTTATTGTTATCAAGACTAGGAATCAGGGTCTTTTCATCAATCGTGCGGGCCAATTTGAAATCATAGAGCTTCTTGGTTCCCACTTTGCCGATGTTACCCTGGGCCGAGGCGATGATTCTTCCCATGTCAACCAGATTGGCTCTCTTGAAGCCCTGGCGGCTCTTGAGACGGATCAGATCCACCCTTCCGCAAAGTTCATCAATGGTTTTGACACCGAGCATGGCCATGTACTCGCGAAGCTCCTGGGCAATGAAGCGCATGAAGTTGACGATGTACTCTGGCTTTCCGGCAAAGCGGGCTCTGAGCTTCTCGTTCTGTGTGGCAACACCGAACGGACAGGTATCCAGGTTACAGACGCGCATCATGGCACAGCCCATGGTTACAAGAGGAGCGGTTGCGAAACCGAACTCCTCGGCACCAAGGATACAGGCAATGGCGACATCACGGCCGCTCATGAGCTTTCCGTCAGTCTCGATGATGACCATGTCTCTCAGTCCGTTTCTCAGCAGTGTCTGATGGGTCTCGGCAAGGCCAAGTTCCCAAGGAAGTCCTGCATGGTGAATGGAGGAAATCGGAGCGGCTCCGGTTCCACCATCATGGCCACTGATCAGAATGACCTGGGCTCCAGCCTTGGCAACACCGGCTGCGATGGTTCCGACACCAGCCTCTGAAACAAGTTTGACAGAGATGCGCGCCTTGCGGTTTGCGTTCTTCAGGTCATAGATGAGCTGGGCAAGGTCCTCGATGGAGTAGATGTCATGATGTGGCGGTGGAGAAATCAGGGAAACTCCAGGGGTTGCCAGTCTTGTCTTGGCAATCCATGGATAGACCTTCTTGCCTGGAAGGTGTCCACCCTCGCCTGGTTTGGCGCCCTGTGCCATCTTAATCTGGATCTCCTGGGCACTGAGAAGATACTCCTCGGTGACACCAAAACGACCGGAGGCAACCTGCTTGATAGCAGAGTTGTAGATGGTGCCAAGACGCTCAGGCTTCTCACCACCCTCACCGCTGTTGGACTTGCCATGCAGGGTATTCATGGCCTCGGCCATGCACTTGTGAGCCTCTTCGGAAATGGAGCCGTAGGACATGGCACCGGTCTTGAAACGACGAACGATGCTGTCCACGGACTCAACGTCATCGATTGGAATCGGCTTGACGGCAGAGAAATTGAAATCCAGCATGGCGCGCAAGGTATGAGGATGGGAATTGTCATCCACCAGCTGTGTGTACTCCTTGAACTTGCGGTAGTCACCGCTTCGGGAGGCTTCCTGCAGAGCAATGATGATTTCTGGGTTATAGAGATGGTCCTCGGCATTTGGACCGCGACGCATCTTATGGTTTCCGACAGAATCCAGCTGAAGGTCCTCCGAAAGTCCGTTTGGGTCCCAGGCGTTGTTGTGGTGGAACAAAATGTCCTCCTGGATCTCCTTGAGTCCGATGCCCTCCACACGGCTGACGGTATTTGTGAAATAGCGGTCAATGACCTCGGTGGAAATGCCAACAGCCTCAAAGATCTGGGCACTCTGGTAGGATTGGATAGCCGAGATTCCCATCTTGGCGGCGATTTTGACGATACCATCCAGGATTCCCTTGTTGAAATCATCGATGGCGATATGGGAGTCCTTGTCCAGAATCTTCTGGTCAATGAGTTCAAAAATTGCCTCGTGGGCAAGATATGGGTTGATGGCACGAGCACCATAGCCCAGGGCTACGGCGGCCTGATGCACATCGCGAATCTCACCGGTTTCCAGAATGATGGAAACCTTGGTTCGTCGGTGGGTGCGAATCAGATACTGCTCAACCGCTGAAACGGCAAGAAGCGATGGAATGGCCACATGATCCTTGTCGACACCACGGTCGGAGAGAATCACAATGTTGTACCCATCGTTATAGGCATTGTCGATGGCCTGCAACAGGTCATCCAGGCCTTTCTGCAGATCCAGTGCCTGGACCGGAAGAAGCAGCGACACCTTGGTACTACGAAGGCCCTTCTGGTCCAAAACGGAGATCTTCAACAGGTCAACACCAGTGAGAATCGGGTTACGGATCTCCAGAATGTTGCAGTTACGTCCCTTCTGGGTATACAAATCGCCATCGGTTCCCACATAGACAGTGGTATCGGTGACAATCTTCTCACGAAGGGAGTCAATCGGTGGGTTTGTGACCTGTGCGAACAGCTGCTTGAAATAGGAGTACAGGCTCTGATGCTTTTCGGACATGACCGCAAGCGGTGTGTCGATTCCCATGGAGGCCGTCGGCTCGCTGCCGTTCTTGGCCATTGGGAGAATCATCTCCATCATATCTTCATAGCTGTAGCCAAAGGCCTTATACAGGCGCTTTTTCTCATCGCCTGTGGCAACCGGGATCTTGCGGTTTGGGACCTTGAGGCTGGAAAGTGCCACAAGGTTGAGGTCCAGCCACTCACCATATGGATACTGGCTGGCATAGAATTCCTTCAGCTCATCATCTTCCAGAAGACATTTTCGGGTGGTGTCCACCAAGATCATCTTGCCAGGCTTGAGTCTGGATTTACGGACGATGCTCTTTTGTGGGATGTCCAACACACCGACTTCGCTGGAGATGATGAGTCTTCCATCATCGGTGGTGTAGTAACGAACAGGTCTCAGACCGTTGCGGTCCAGTGTGGCACCCAAGATGTCTCCATCGCTGAACAGCACGGCGGCAGGACCATCCCAAGGCTCCATCATGGTAGCCCAATAGTGGTAAAAGTCCTTGCTCTTTTCCGGAATCGAGTCATCGTGGTTCCAAGGCTCTGGGATACAGACCATGACTGCCAAAGGAAATGGCATACCCTTCATCACCAGATGCTCCAGCGTGTTGTCCAACATGGCGGAGTCAGAGCCTGTGGTGTCGATTTCGCCCTCTCGGGCAATCATTCTGTCGACGTTACCGCGGATGGTATTGATTTCTCCGTTGTGTGCGATGTAGCGATATGGATGGGCACGGCGCCAGCTCGGCTCGGTGTTGGTGCTGAAGCGTGAATGGACGATGGCAATGGCACTCAGATAGTCCTCGCTCTGCAAATCGCGGTAGAAGGTTCGAAGCTGTTTGACCAGGAACATGCCCTTGTAGACGATGGTTTTGCAGGAAAGTGAGCAGATGTAGGTAATGCCACCGGCGTTGTCCGAGCCGGTTTTGCCGTTCTTCTCAAACAGGCGGCGAACCTGAAACAGCTTGCGCTCAAAATCAAGGTCGGATGCGGCATCCAGCGGTCGTTCGATGAAACACTGCTCGATAATCGGCATGCAGTCATGGGCCTTCTTGCCCAATACCTCAGGACTTGTCGGCACAGCGCGCCATCCCATGAGCCTCAGGCCCTGGGAATCGACGACACGCTCAAAGCGACTCTTTTCCATGGCATACTGACGCACATCCGATGGGAAGAAGAACATACCCACTGCATAGTCGCGCGGTCCTCTTAGGCTGATTCCCTGCTCGGATGCTACCTTGGAGAAGAAGCTGTGGCAGATCTGCACCAGAATTCCGACACCATCACCGGTCTCCCCTGAGGCATCCTTTCCTGCTCGATGCTCCAGGCGCTCCACAATGGTCAGCGCATCGGAGACGATGTCGCGGCTCTGATGGCCATCGATATTGGCAACGGCACCGATTCCGCAGTTGTCGTGTTCGAATACAGGCTCATATAAGGTCTTCTTTTCCATACGTCACATCCTAACGAAAAAGACGCCTGACCAAGTCCACAGAGTTTCTGCAGATTCAGTCAGACGCCTTTGTCTCACATTCAATTTTCCCAAAGAATAGTGATTTGATGGGAGAATGTAAAGTACTTTTGTTCGCAAAACAACGACAATTGTCCGCATTTTAAAGACTATCGGCAAAAATTCCCAAAAATGTTCCTATCATAACCAAAGCGCATGCGTAAGTCCCTTTCCAAGCGACAAACGGCTTTGGTCGATTCCCTTAAGTACCTAAGAATGCTATAGTCATCTTACTATTTTTAGGGAGAATCCAACATGAAGAAACTTCTTGCCACTGTAACCGTACTGATCGTCTGCCTCTGTGCAGCCTTTGCCGTCAACTCACAGAAAATCTATTCTGTGGATAGTAGTCTTTACAAAAGCATTTCCCGCATCTATGTCATGACAGGCCACGCGGTCCCATCCACAACAGGCCCATGGAGCGGTGATGAGCTTCTGTCCATGCTCGACGTCATTGACCGTTCAGACGTACCGGAGGAGCTTCTCTCCACGTATGATAAAGTCCTTTCCGAGCTCAACGCCGAACCATCCATCGTGTTTTCCAATGGAGGCATGGAGTTTGACGGAAACATCAATCTGGACTTTTACATCCACTCCTACGATGCCCAGAACTCCAGCATCGTCCGAACCGACAGCGGCGCTTACACACAGCATGCCTTTGAAGGAAGAGACTTCTGGTTCGGCAAGGACCTTTCCAAGAACGTTCCGCTTCTTGATGTCTCCTGGGAGGCATGGCTTCGCGGATTCTTCTACTCCTATGTGGATTTCGGCCTTCAGAACGGCTATCACGGTGACAAGGAAATCGGCAGCACAAAAATCAATTCCAACATCTTTGCCCTGCAGAACGACTTCCAGCTCAACGTAAGACTTGTTGATGTCAACTTCCCACAGATCGCCTTCGCCGCAGTCGGAGGAAACGGCTGGACCGTCGAGATCGGCCGCGACAGACTCAATTGGGGAAGCGGCTCTACCGGAAACTTGGTATTGGCCGACAATTTCCCTTACTACGACAATGTGCGATTCACAGCCTATGGCGAGAAATACAAGTACACCTATCTTCTGGCCTTCTTCCCATACAAGGGCAACTACTATGACAAAGAGACTTCCCAGTATCTGGCCCTTGCCCACAACTCCTCGGCAAGAATCCTGGATGGAACCTTCTTCTATACAGCACATCGCTTTGAGGGCAGACTTCTGAAGGACAAGCTGTCCTTGGCAATCACAGAGGCTCTGGTCTATGAATCAGAGACCAACAGCATTCAGTTTGCAGCCCTTAGCCCAATGTACTTTATGCACAATGCCTACATGCCGAACAACTCAAACTCCACACTCGCCTTTGAGCTGAACTACACCCCAATCAAGAAGGTCAGCCTCTATGCCCAGATTCTTCTTGACCAGTTCGCCTTCCCAGGCTTTGAGACAGCTCCAGGGCCAGACAAGGGAGAAAATACCGAGCCAAACGGCTTTGCCGCTATGCTGGGTGCCAAGTACACCACAGGCCTCAAGGGCGGAATCCTTGAGATCAATCCGGAGTTCGTCTATGTGGGTGCCTACACCTACATCCGCGACGGCAAGAAAGGCCATGGCCTGGATTATGTCGGAGCCGTCAAGTCCCGTCTCTATGCCTTTGAGGACATCAGCACAAGTGACATCGCCTACGACGAGTTCGTCATCGGCTACCAGTATGGCCCTGACTGCGTTGTGGCAAATCTGGACCTGAGTTGGGAAAACGAGAAGCTGTCCCTTGGCGCCAATGCACTTTTCATGGCACATGGAACCAATGACATCTGGACCAAGTGGCGCAAGGTTCCAGCCCACACCTCAGAAGAGGATTTCAAGAACCAGTTCTCCGCTCCAACATCCAGCGCAGCAAACACCGAAAACTACCGCTACCCAGCATCCGAAGTGGCCCTTCGAAACACCAGATGGATCACCATGGACTTCGGCGCACGTTGCAGCTATGAGTTTACAGACGCCCTTAGCCTGAACATGGCCTTTGACCTCGTGGCTATGAAGGGAGTCTTCAACCACAGTGGCTCCGATGCCATGGACGTTCAGATGGTCCTTGGCGGAAAGTACTCTTTCATGTGATATGAAGCGCCTTCTCACCACACTACTTCTACTGACACTGCTTCTCTCCAGCCTTCTGGCCGCCAATGCCCAGAAGGTCTGGAGCACCCAGGACCCTATCTTTTCGCAAATCGAGACCCTCTACCTCCTGGAAGGAAGGTCCCTTCCATCGTCAACGGGTCCTTGGAGTACGGCAGAACTTGCCAGAATGCTTAGTAAGGTGAATAGAGACACCTATCCAGAACTTTACGACCACGTTGCACAAAGCCTTGGAAAAGAGCCAGAGATCGCTGTGGATGAGGCCTTTGGAATGAGTCTTACAGGATCTGCAGCCTTTACGGCTTACGCCCATACGAACACGGACTTCACATTCCCTTACGACTACGTTGAAAACTACATCTTTCGCACCCAAAACGCAAAGCCGACATTGGATCTTGGCTGGGAGTCCTGGGTGGGACAAAACCTCTACGGCTACTTTTCCTATCAGCTGGAGAACGAAAAGCGTCTGAAAGGAAGGACCTTCGATTCCTATCCATTCAATTTTGATTTGGCATGGTTTTGCCCAGAAGGCTTTCATCAGGTGATTTCCCAAAATCCACCGCTTAGGGCCTTTGTCTCCTTTGGTACCGATGACTGGAACCTGCAGTTCGGACGGGACCGCCTGGTATCCGGCTCGGGCGAAACGGGAAACCTCATGCTCAGCGACACCTTCCGCTTTCACAACATGCTTCGCTTCTCCGCCTTCGGGAGCCGTTTCAAGTACACCTTCCACATGAGCTTTCTGCCACATCCGATTGAGGCAAAGGGCGGCTCACGCGATGGCCTTTTCTACTACATGGGACATAAGATTGAAGCCCGTTTTCTCAATGACAGGCTCTCCATTGCTCTGACTGATGCCATTGTCTACCAGTCGGAAACCGGCTTTCTGGACCTTCGCTTCGTGAATCCGATGGCCTTCTTTCACAACTACTTCATCAAATCCAGCGCCAACTCCATTGCCGGCATTGAGGCCTCCTATGGAATCTTCAAGCACTTTAATGCCTACCTGCAGCTGGCCATCGATGACATCTCAAGCCCTGTCGAAAGCAGCGATGGCGACAGCACACCAACTGCCATGGGAATTCTTCTGGGAATCAAGGGATCGCATCTTGTCGGTAGCGGTGTTCTCAAGACCTCTTTGGAAGGCGCATACACATTCCCATTTCTGTACCTGCGTTCCAAGGACGGCAATGCACAGAGCGTCGGCGATTGGGGCCTAAGCTATATCGGCTATTATCGGGCCCTGGACTATGTGCGAAACATTCCTCTGTTTCTTGGCTACACCTACGGCGGCGATGCCCTGGTGGGAGACTTGAAAGCCTCCTACAGCATTTTGGACAAATGGGACATTGGAGCAGAGCTGTTTGTGATGCTTCATGGCAGCAAAAACTTTGATTCCCTGTTTGTACTGGGAGCAGAAACAGGTCTTCTTTCCAAAGATGTCACCTTCACTTCCTATGCAGAGCTTTATGGAGATTACTATCTCAAGCCGGGACTCAAGGTTTTTGGCCAGTACGATGCTGTGGTTTGCGCAAAGAAAGTTGACCACCAGTTCGTCCTTGGCATAGAGGCTGAATTCTAAATTCCAACAGCATATCGATTCTATTAGTCTCAGTTTCCAAAGACCCTGCAGCATTTTGCAGGGTTTTGACTACGATTTTGTAGATTCTGTTACCGTAATGTTGTTTTTCACTACGATGGCATAAAGGTTCCAACTGAAACTGGGATTTCTCGATATTAGGTTAGTGAAAGTTCTAACTGAAACCGAAAAGCCTCGGATGCGGTTAGAACATACCCAAAGGACAAAAAAAAGGAACTTCTTTCGAAGTTCCTTTGAGCGGACAGGGGATCGAACCCTGGACCCACAGATTAAGAGTCTGTTGCTCTACCAGCTGAGCTATCCGCCCGATGCGAGGTAATGTATACCATTTTAACGAATCTTTGGCAATAGGAATCGATAAAAAAATTGAAAATGAATGGAAACAAAGCTCCGAGTCTTGACACATCACGATATTGTGATATCATGATACCGTGATACATAACCCCACAGTGAGGAATTTCATAGAATTGAAGAGAAGGAACCAAAATGACAAAATATGAATTTCATTTGATCAGAAGCATCGGAACACTTCCAAATCTGACGCTTATTGCACAATTCGATGATGGAACAATCAAAACATATGACGTAAAGCAACTGCTTGTCCGATATCCACAGTTTTCAGCGCTGAATGAGAACAATCTCTTTTCAAAAGTCACTGTCGATGTTGGAGGCTACGGTGTTATCTGGAATGAGGAACTCGACCTTTCATCAAACGAGATATGGGCAAGTGGAAGAAGCATCATCTCCCCTTTTGACAACCTGATGTCTTTCAGTGATGCTTGCAGGATCTGGAATCTGAATGAAAGTACCCTTCGAAAGGCCCTTTCCTATGGCAAGCTGATTGCAGGAAGGGACTGCTGCAAATACGGGAAGCAATGGATCATTTCTGCACAGGCAATGCTAAGAGAATATGGAAAACCTGGAACAGAATATACAACGGAGGAAGACAGCTACAGTTGGGACAATGCCATCGCTGCAGAAAAATCCGTAGAATACCGGACAAGATAAACAAAGGGTGACCCCTACCAGAAGTCACCCTATCTATTTGCAGTTTTCAGTTTCAAGCCTTGTTCTTCTTGAATCTGAGCCATGCGATGAGAATTGCGATTCCACCACTTGGGATGATCATGAAGCTTGTTGAACCTGTGAGAGATGGAACAAGGACAAAAAGCAGACACATGAATGTAAGTGGAATGGCTGCGATTTTCATGTTCCCTCTGAAGTACTTGTATGCCATGGCACCAAAGAGAGCCGCAACGACATTGTTGAATGCTGGCTGAAGCACTTCACTCTGCAAGAATGGCTGAAGTGGCTGAAGCAGAAGGACACCGATTGCAAGAACCACGATTGTGACAAGTGAGGATGTTGCAATGGAGAGTGTTGAGATGATCTCATTCTCTGCGCTACCGGTCTTGGCACCAACAAGGTCTCTGGCATTGACAGCGCAAGGGATCTTCATGTTGATGAGGTTACCTGTGATGAAGGCAAGATAGCTTCCACCTGCTCCGAGCATTGGTGTGTAGACCAAGAACTCAACGATGCTGCTGACGGTCCAGATGAGACCGACAGCCAGGAATCCCTTTGCGAAAGCACCCATGCTTGGCATAGCACCAAGGATGGCACCGATGAGGAAAGGAGATCCGAGAAGCATCACCAGAACGATGATTGTGACGATACGTCCGATGACATGGGTCTTTTTGTTGTAGTTTTCAAAATACTGCTGACTATCCATTTGAGACCTCCTTAGAACAGATTCACAAGTACGGCGGCAGCCATACCCAAGAGCATACTTCCTGCAATGGAGAAGCTCTCAACCCAAGCCTTCTTTTTCTTTTCAGAAAGCCACAGGAAGAAAGACATTGCAGCAGCGGAGACGACAACGACAATAAGAGGAATCCAATCACCCTGGAAGCCGAACAGTTTGTAGACCTTTGCCTCGGCGGTACCGGAAATGAATCCTCCGACATAGCTTGCGACATAGGCGCTGACAAGACCGATGAACATGGCGGTCATTGCGGTGTCTGCGAAACTTGGACCACTCTTTTTGGAAGAAGAACCGGATCCGAGCTTCTTTGTGTATCTCTTGTTGAAGAACAAGCCAAGAACCATTCCCCACATGATACATACGCTCATCAGAAGAGCAATTGTGGTGAAAGCCTGAACGGTCATCTCTGCAGCGGAAAGACCGGAAAGTCCAACCTGCTCTGCAGCAGCCTGAGCAACCTGTGTCTCATAGTGCAGTGCACCAATGACGCTCAGTCTGAGCCATGGCCATGGAAGTCCCAGACTTCCGGAAAGGGCGATAACGCCAAGAAGGATTCCAACGCTTGGAAGAATTGTGAATGTTGCACTTGATGTGATCACGCGCTTCATCTTTGTCTTGTCCATGCCAATGGCGATTCCAGCCTTGTATGCACGGATCATGAAAACAACGCAAACCGCTGCAACGAAGGCAATGATGCCTCCACAGATCAGATACAGAGGTGCGCTGTTGAGAGTTGCAAGAATGTTCATTTCCAGTCTCCCCCTAAATCAGTTTGGGAAATACTAGCATAAAGAGGCTTAATTAGACAAATGTTTTGATATCGTCAAAAACGTTTATTTCCCCAAAATGAATTGGGATACCAGCTCTGCCGCAATCGTCTTCTGCTCAGAGGAGTCGATAAAGGCCTCCCCATCGCCCTTCTGCATGCCATAATCTCCAAACTGGCCGTGGTTTCCTCCTGGAATCTCGACCTCCAAATAGGAGGTTGGCATGTTCGCTCTGGACTTCTCGAAATTGGCATGATTCAAGACCCTGTCCTCCGATCCATACATGGAAAGAACCCGAATATCAGAATTGGAGAAATCCTTTGTGGAATAGGAGGCAAACAGGACAATGCCGTCAAACTCATCCACATGGTCTGCAACATAGTAGCAGCCAAAGGCGCCGCCTAGAGAGTGTCCGCCAAGATACCAGTTCTCGTAAGAGTATCTTTCTAAGATAGCACCCGCCTTCTTGTAGCCGAACATGGCAAGGTTTGCAGGCATACTCACAAGAAAGCAGTCCACTCCCCTGTCTGCGATTTCCTTCAAAAGTTCTGCATAGGCAATATCCTGAACCTTTCCGCCTGGGTAGAACACAAGAGCATTTGTGGAACCAGGTCCGTCAAAGAAGTATCCTTCCTTGATTTGCAAGACCTTCACCGTCTGGGTGTTCTCCACATTGCAAGTTGCCCTGTAGTAGTCATTGATATAAAGAACGCACGCGACAGCAAGAGCAACAAGGACACATGCGATGACGATTATGATGATTCTTGATTTTTTACTAAACTTTTTCATAGTGACCTTAGGCTAGCACAAAATCAGAGACCTTCCAAGCCTTAAAAGTTATAGGAACGTTGATTACGTGATGGATTTGTGCTATAAGTCATAAGGACCGCGGGCGTGGTGGAACTGGCAGACACGTAGGATTTAGGTTCCTATGGGCAACCGTGGGGGTTCAAGTCCCCCCGCCCGCAAAAACAAAGCCCTGGGCAAAAAGCCCGGGGCTTTTGTTTTTGATGGGCTCTCATGGGGACTTGAAGCTTTGCGGTAAGAGGACGCAGGTGCATTGCGTCCGAAGCAAAGCCGGCCTGTAGTGCGGACAACCAGGAGCACGTAAGGCAAGTCCCCCGCTCTGATGCAAGGCATAAATTATAAGTAATTTCATAGGATTTTATCAAAAAAGTGTCCGTATTTTAGCGACAAAGTGTCTTTAAAATTTTAGTAAAATCATTGCCGCACTAATATTTGATTATCCATTTTTTTGCATTTCGTAAGTTTTTTTTACGGAATTTGTGTAAATTATTGAAATATCAGTGTCTTTTTCTCAAAAACATCGTATTTCGACCTGCCAAATTCATTTTTCCCACTTGCCAAAAGGCACTATCTGAAACAAACTGAACATACAAATGAAAAAGGAGAGCATATCATCATGAATGCAAAAGTCAAAAAGAATCTGATTTGCCTCTGCATCGGTCTCTGTGTAGTCCTTTGCAGCAGTTTCTTCGCAAGTATGATCCAGAGTGCCGGCTTCTCAGTCAAGGTAACTGACCTGAGAAACGTCACAAACACAGGATCTGTCGAGATTGATGGCCAGAAGGTCACAGTCTCCGGTAAAGTCGTCAGCGGCATCCTCTTTGTTCCAAAGGGAGCAAGTGAGACAAACAAGAAGCCAGCAGTCGTCATGACTCACGGTTACCTCAACACAAGAGAGCATCAGCTCCAGAACGCAATCGAGCTCGCACGCCGTGGATTCGTTGTCCTGACAATCGATAGAGAAGGTCATGGTAACTATCCAAACTCTGGAACACAGAACGCTATGATGGCTACAAATGGTCTCTACGACAGCACAAAGTATGTCTACAATCTGCCATATGTTGACCAGTCCAGAATCGGTATCACAGGTCACTCCATGGGTGGTATGACAACAGGTTCCGTCCTCGCAGCCGACAAGAACGCAGCATTCGATGCTAACGGCAAGGCAACAGGTAACGGACTGCACATCATCAGCGCAGGTCTGCTTCAGGGTTACAGCTCATTCTCCGGCGCAGGAGAGAACGTCTCTGTCGGAAACCTCAAGGCTAATGATGACGAGTTCTTCTACACAAGCAAGGACTATGAAGGCAACAGAACAATCTCTCGCCAGTACCTCATCTCTCAGGCAGCTGCTAGCTTCGTTGGCGCAAAGTTCGACGGACCTATCAACGTTGTCAACAAGGCTAAGTACGTCAATGGCGTCCTCACAGACATCCCAGAGGGAACAAGATCATCTGCTCCATTCAGAGTTGTCTACGAGAACAACCAGATTCACCCACTCAACCACTTCTCAATCAAGGCTGCTGGAGATGTCGTAAACTTCTTCTACACAGCATTTGGAGTACCAGAGGGTGCTAAGTACATCAAGAGCACACATCAGACATGGTGGATCAAGGAAGCATTCTCCTTCATCGGCCTGATCGCTATCTTCTACTGCATCTTCCCAGCAGTTTCCCTGCTCCTCGAGCTGCCTGTCTTCCAGAGCCTCAAGAGAGACGAGAGCCTCCCACTTACAAAGAGAGAGGTCAAGGGACCAATCAGCTGGATTCTCTACCTTGCTCCAGCTATCATCTGTACTCTCTTCTCCGGTTTCTCCATCCAGAAGATGAACAGCATCGGTGGCCAGTGGTTCCCAAAGAACAACCTCTATCCACAGGATACAACAGGTTGGGTCAGCATGTGGGCAGTTGTCTGCGGTCTCTTCGCACTCGGTGTCACACTTGTCTTCTGGCTTGTCAGCTACATCATCAACAAGGCCACAAAGAAGGAAGAGAATACAGTTAACCCATTTGAAGTCGGTTACATGAAGGAAGGTCTCCTTGGATTCGTCAAGACTGCTTTCCTCGCTCTGATCGTCGTCACAGGCATGTATGCAGTTCTCTTCTGCACATGGTCAATCTTCGTTGTTGACTTCAGAATCTGGACACTCAACATGAAGGTCTTCGACATTCCTAAGATGCTGCCAACAATGCTCCGCTACACAAAGATCTTTGCTATCTTCTACCTCATCAACGGTTTCACAAACCAGAGCTACAGCGCAAAGAACATCCCAGAGTGGGCAACAATCGCAATCAACGCATTCTTCAACGTTGCAGGTATCTGCCTCGTCATGGGTATCCAGTATGGTACATTCAAGTCCACTGGTGTCCTCTGGCAGAGTGGTATGGCACTTGGTTACATCGTTCTGTTCCCAATCGTACCAATCCTCATCACAGCAGCTATCATCACAAGACTTCTTTACAAGAAGACTGGAACAGTCTGGCTTGGTGCTTTCATCAACGCTCTTCTGTTCACAATCATGACAGTTGCAAACACAGCATCTTCCTTCTCATACGTCCTGGCATAATCCGCCAACGGATGAATGGATTGCCTCCGGAGTTTTCCGGAGGCTTTTTTATCCCTTTCCTACTTCTCAGACACACTTTAGCGTTTCACCTACAGGGGCTACACTACATGTGCCATCTTGTCTTTTTGGCCGTTGGACACGATAATCTAACCACACGCTGGGAGGTATCGCATGAGACATGGAAGGCTTAGAATCGGAGTTGACGTCGATGACGTTTTGTATGTCTGTAACCAGCATGCCATCGACATGCTTTGCAAAGACAAGAACTACCTTCCTCTGAACATCAACGATATCAGCGGATGGGGCGCCACCAGCAAGAATGCCCTTTTGGACGAGAGAATCGCATACTTCTCCAAGGTAGACTTTGTCGAAAACCAGCCGATCATCCCAGGTGCCAAGCGTTTCATTGAGCAGCTTTCCAAGAAAGGTGATGTCATTTTCATTACCGCCGTTGGTGCAAACTGCATGAGCGCAAGAGCTGAGCGCCTTGTCAAAGACTTTCCGATGATTCCGGAGCGCAACATCATGATCGGCGCCAGAAAAGACCTGATGAACCTGGACATTCTTCTGGATGACGGTGCCCATAACATCCTCGGCTCCAGCGCCACCTACCCTGTCCTGTTCCGAAGACCCTGGAACAACAACATCACAGGCCTTCTTTCAGTGAACAGTTACAGTGCCTTTCTGCAGCTTGTCGATCAGATCAACAACCAGAGAATGGCGAACTTCGACCTTTCAGAGGGTGGAGTTGTGTGTCTGGTAGGACCATCCGGAAGCGGAAAGGCAGAACTAGTCCAGCAGCTTCTCAAGGACAGTCGCTTTGCTCGTCCTGTCACCACAACCACACGAGCCAAAAGATCCAATGAGGGTGATGAATACAACTTCATTTCCCGTGAGGACTTCGAAAATGGCCAGGACAAGGGACTTTTCCTGGAAAGTACCGTCTATGGTGGCGAGTACTATGGAACATCCCTACAGGAGATTGACAAGTATGTGAAGGCAATGAAGATTGCCGTCATTCCGGTAGACTTCTGTGGAGCAATTACACTGAAGGCAAAATATCCGAAAAACTGCGTCATCGCCTTCACACACAGAAGCCGTAACGATGTCATCGGCAACATTCTGTCAAAGCAGTGCCCAGAGAACGAGAAGGTTCTTCGCATCCTGAGTCTCGAGTCCGAGTACCGAAACGAGGACATCTGCGACCTGACCGTATCCATGGCACAGGATGCAAAAAAAGCGGCCAAGGAGCTTATGGCTCAACTTGGCCTCAAGTAATCGACGATCAAAGTTCTGACACAACGACAGCGATTCTCTTTGCTGCCCTTGCAAGGGATGGAATGTCAGCATATTCATCCCTTGTGTGGAATTTGTCCCCTTCTGTACCGAAGTCATCAATGACCGGAATGCCATAGGAAGAGACATCTGCAGCGTCGGATCCGCCTCCAGAGCTCTTGGTCCTAAGCGTCTGCATGCCATGCTGTCCAAGGATGGAATTGACCTTACGCAGCAGTTCATGGTTGCGTTCACTCTCCTCCATCGCAGCTCGGAACTTGACGGCCTCCACCTCAGTACGAGTGCCTTCGATAAAGGTCTTTGCCGCAATCTCGCGCACATACGCATCCGCCCTACATCGTTCTTCCTGCGTGTTGAATCGTACATCAATTGCTGCCGTGCACAGTTCCGGTACGCTGTTGACGGCGCTACCGCCATTGACAAGACCTACGTTCACCGTGATTCCGTCCCGATCCTGAAGCCTCTCAAGCTCGAGGATCTTGTGGGACATCTCCCGAATGGCAGAGGCACCGTCATAGCAGTACATCGCATGTGTTCCAACCCCGTGGACCGTCATGCGATAGGTGACGATGCCTTTACGTCTGGTTACGGTCCAGCCTTCTGTATGTCGCTCCGCATTGAAAAAGGCTATGCAATCCTTTGCCTTTTCACAGATCCACCCGATTGTGCGCTTTTCGGAGGTGTAACTGCTGTTCTCCTCATCGCTCTGAAGAAGAAGCATCACAGGCCTTTTGTCAAAGCCAGATTTCGACAGAGCCTCCATGGCAAGAAGGCACGCCACGATACCACCCTTACAATCGGTGACCCCAGGACCATACATCACATTCCCTTCAATCCTCACAGCAGGAGAGCCGAAAGATCCCAGCGGATGGACGGTATCCATATGGCCTGAAAGCGCAATCGGAGACCCCTTGGCCTCAGGATTCATGGTGATGCACACCGCATTGCCGGACACAGGCTCCTTGTGAACCTCCACCTGCCAACCATGGTTCTTGGCGATGGCGATGCAGTACAAGCCCACGGCATCCACCCCGGCCTTGTAGGAAGTCGGACTTTCGATGTTACAAAGGTCCTCCCAGACCTTGACATAGTGCGGATACAGGGAATCGATGAGGAAGTTGAGTTTGCTGATGTCCATACAAAACCTCTAGAAAGCAATAAGGGATCACACCGAAGCGTGATCCCTCTGATATCAGAATCAATAGCGGTTTAGCGAAGATCTGTGATGAATCCGTCTACGCCGTAACCTTCATAATTCTTGTCCTTGTCGCCAGCGCCTGTCTTGAAGTCGACATAAGCATTGCCGTCTTCTGCAACGATAGCACCAACAGCTGGCTCAGCACCGTTGACGATGAACTTGGCACCCTTCTCGATTGTGCTGCTTGCACCTGTTCTGACAATGTAAGCCTTCTTGCTAGGAGCTGGAGTGATGTCGATTGTTCCGTAGATCTCAGATGTTCCCTGAGTCTCTGCGTAGATACCGACTGTCTCATAGGCTCTGACTGTGACCTTAGCAGCTGGATCGATGATGCACTTTCCGCAGAAAGCTGTGTAGATACCGAACTTGGAAGCGAAGTTACACTCACCCTTGACTGTGACAACACCATAGCTGTGAGCGACGAAACCTGCGGAACCTGCACCGTCTGCACAAGCGACTGTGACGTTTTCAACAATACCGCTGGAACCCTGGAAGACGAGTCCTCTGTAAGTACCGCCGATGAACTGGCTGTTCTTGACTTCAGCTGTGGAATAACCGATGAGCATTCCGGTAGCTGTGAGATTCTCTACGACGACTCTCTTTGCCCAGACTGGATCGCTGTCGTCATAAGCACCTGGAACCTTTGGCAGAGCAAGCTCCTTGATTCCGTTTGTTCCATCATAGTTGATGTTGATGCTGTATCTGTTGTTACCCTCTGCAGCGAGGATGGAACCGTTCTTGATGGTGAAGCTGTCACCTGTGAGGTTGAAAGCGTTCTTAGGAACACCTGTGATGGCATAACCGTTGAGGTCAAATGTGAGGCCTGTTGCGTCTGCGTTGAAGACATAAGCATCACCAGCATACTGAATAGCATCCCAAGCGATATCATTATCGAGCATGACGGTATCCTTCTCAGGATCTGCCTTAGCTGCCTTGAAAGCTGCTGTGAGCTCGTCAAAAGTTGTTACGTGAATGACGTTCTTTGCCTTTCCCATTGTTGCACATGATGCAAGCAAAAGGACGACGAGAACTGAAATGAGAGCGACTGTAATCTTTTTCATTGCGATTTCTCCTTATTGAAGCAACTATACTTCCACCTTACTTTATTTCACCTTTTCTGCAATTTCAACAGAAAAATCGAAACCCAAAAAAACACAAATTATCCGACGTTGGACGTGTGAAAAAAAAGAAAAAGGCTGCAAATCCGTCATAACGACGAGCCGCAGCCTCTGCATTTGTCCAAAAATTCCAATCAGTGGAAGAAGGCGTTGTAAAGGACCTCGATGGCCTTCTCGTAGTCATCTTCGTCAACACCGATGATGATGTTGATCTCACTGGAACCCTGGTCAATCATGCGGATGTTGATGTCAGCCTGTGCAAGAGCGGAGAAGACCTTGGCAGCGACACCCTTTGTGTAAACCATTCCGGTACCGACGACAGCAACAAGAGCAATGCCGCTTTCCACCACAACGGTGTCTGGCTTGAGGATGGTCTTGATGTTCTCAATCAGCTGACTCTTGACGTGGCGGAACTGGTCAGAATCCAGGATTGCGGACATGGTATCGATTCCAGATGGGATGTGCTCGAAGGACATACCGTGGGAAGCGATGATGGAAAGGAGCTTCTCACCGAAACCAATTTCGTTGTTCATCATGGCCTTCTCGATGAGAATGGAGCTGAAGCCCTTCTTTCCGGAGATTCCTGTAACGACTGTGTCACGATCGTTCTTCTTGGATGGGACGATCCATGTGCCATCGTCCTGTGGACGGTTTGTGTTTCTGATGTTGATTGGGATACCGGCAAGTCTGACTGGGAAGACAGCATCCTCATGGAGAACAGAGGCACCCATGTAGGAAAGCTCTCGGAGCTCCTTGTAGCTGATTTCCTTGATTGGAGCTGGATCTTTGACGATTCTTGGGTCTGCGGAAAGCATTCCGGAAACGTCTGTCCAGTTCTCATAGACATCAGCATTGGCAGCACGTGCGACGATTGCACCAGTGACGTCAGAACCACCACGGGAGAAGGTCTTGATGTTTCCATCGGCGCCATGGCCATAGAAACCAGCAACAACTGCCTTCTGCTTGGTTGCCAGGATGGCACCGAGCGTTGAGTTTGTCATTTCTGCATTGAGCTGGCCCTGCTTGTCAAAGAAGATGCAGGTGGCAGGATCGATGAAATCGTAACCCATGTATGCGGCAAGGAACTTGGAGTTGAGGTATTCGCCTCTACTTGCCATGTAGTCTCTCTGAGGATCGGTTGCAAGGTGCTCGGCAATGACATCGAATTCAGCATCGAAATCGAACTTGACCTCAAGTTCCTCTGCGATGTCGCTGTATCTCTTCTTGATGGCCTCGAGCTGCTCGGAGAAGTTCTGCTTTGCTGCGGCAAGATTGTAGCAGGCATACAGCATATCGGTGACCTTGGTGTCTTCCTTGAATCTCTTTCCAGGAGCTGAAGCGACGACAAATGTCCTTCCTTCGTGGTCTGCGATGATCTTACTGACCTTGATGAACTGCTTTGCATCTGCAAGTGAACTTCCGCCGAATTTTAATGTGATGGTCTTCATTCTAAAGGAAACGGGTCCTGTTTTTCCGATACCCGTCTTTCTCCATATGTTAGTTTCTTGCGCCTATGATATTTACATCGCAACGTTTTTTCAAGATATCCCATGGAAAATGCGATTTCACTCTTTGCGAAAAGGCCCAGAACATCCCTGCATATTGGTTTTTTCCGGTTATCTGTGTATGATGGCATGCGCAGACACGCATCAGATGGGGTTTTGGGGAAATGGCAAACGGCAAGACAAGAGATATGACGAAGGGCGGCATCACGAAAGCCCTGCTTATGTTTGCGCTTCCGATTCTCATCGGCGACCTGTTCCAGCAGATGTACAGCATCGTGGACACCATCATCGTCGGAAGACTTCTTGGAGTGAATGCCCTCGCCGCCGTTGGCGCCACCGGATCTCTTACTTTCATGGTCATCGGATTTGTGCAGGGAATCGCCACGGGATTCTCCATCATCACAAGCCAGGAGTTTGGAGCCTACAGCGCAGGCCTTTCTGACGAATCCCACATTCGCCAGAGCATCTGGACCTCTTCGGTTTTGGGCGTGATCATCACAGTCATCCTCACGGCAATCAGCCTGGCTTTATGCCTTCCGATGCTGCGCATCATGAACACCCCGAAAGACATCATTGCTGACTCCAACCTTTACCTTTCCATCATCTTCGGCGGAATCTTCGCCACCATGTACTTCAACATCATGGCAGCAAGACTTCGAGCTCTTGGCGATAGCCGAACGCCACTGGTGTTCCTGATTGTATCCTCTGTGCTCAATATCGTTTTGGACATCCTGTTCATTGCCGCATTCCACATGGGTGTGGACGGCGCTGCCTATGCCACAGTTTTGGCACAGCTGATCAGCGCAGTCGGCTGTCACATCTACAGCGTAAAGGTATTCAACCTGCTCAAGTACAAGGTCACCCAAATCCGCACAAATCTCAAGGACTGCATCAGACACCTCAAAACCGGCTTTCCTATGGCACTTCAGTTCTCCATCACAGCCATTGGCGTCATGATCATGCAGCGCTATCTCAATGGCTTTGGCCCTGTGGCCATTGCAGGATTTACCGCATCCAGCAGAATCCAGAGCATCATGAACTCAGGCTTCTTCGACTTTGGAGTTTCCCTTTCCACCTTCTGTGGCCAGAACCTTGGCGCAGGACAGCTGGATAGAATCCGCAAAGGTGTCTTCAAGGTCCTTTGGATGGGTCTGATTCTGTGTGTGGTCTCTGCCGCAACGCTCTGGATTTTCGGAAAGCAGCTGATTGCGCTGTTCGTCACCGATGTGACGGACGAGCTGATCGAGTATGCCTACGTCTACATCAAGATAGCCTCGGTGTGCTACCCTCTTTTGCATATCCTGGTATTGTACCGAAACGCCCTTCAGGGCCTGGGAAACGCCTTTGTCCCAATGCTGGGTGGTGGTATCGAGCTTGGCACCCGCGCCCTTCTCACAGGACCTCTCACAAAGGCCTTCGGCTACATTGGCGTCTGCATCGCAGACCCTGCCGCATGGGTGCTGTCATCGCTGGTGTTGGCTCTGACCTACCTGGCATGGCTTAACAAGACAAAGAGAAACGGTTTGAGCAAACTGCACTGATTGCAATTCAATGGAAATCAGATGAAGGCTGCGATGACGCAGAAAACGATTGCCGGCAGCATGTTCGCAACGCGGACCTTCTTGCCGAACACAAGATTCATTCCCACACAGAAAATCAGGATGGAGCCCACCATGGAAAGGTATGCCATGGCAAGGTCCGTCATAATCGGCTTCAGAAGAGAGGCCAACAGCGTCATGCTTCCCTGGATGACGAACACAGGAATTGCGGAGAACACACAACCTTTTCCCAACGAGCAGGTCATGACCATGATAATGATGAGGTCAATCAGACCCTTTGTGGCAAGAATGCTGTAATCACCCAAAATGCCGTCCTGGATGGAGCCGACAATTGCCATGGCGCCGATGCTGACGGTCAGGGATGCAGTAAGAAAACCGTTGACGAAATTGTTGTCATTGGCATTTCCGGTCTTTTTCTTGA
>JAKSPE010000006.1 GCA_024405015.1 Sphaerochaetaceae bacterium | reverse complement strand
GGTTCTTCCGAAAATCTGTTGGTCAAGATGGTGAAAACAGCTTTGGATGAACCTGTCTGAGGCCCCTGAAAGCTCAAGGCTTTTTGGCCTTTGCTTCCAGAAATGCCTCGCAGATTCCGATCAGATTCCTTGCAAGGTCAACCTCATCCTCTGATTTCTTCACGACTTCAACCGCAATCTCGTCCTGGGACATGTGGAAGTCCCCATGCCGTGCAATCAGTGAGGACCTCTCTGGGAGCCAGTTCTCCACGATGTCGGAGAAGGCGGTGGGCCTGTAGCCTGAGAGGAATCTCTCGATGACCTCCTTCTGCTCCATGGCCGTCCTGAGAGCCTTCCTCTCGTAGGACTTCTGCGCAAGAGTCCTGATCAGTTGCATGTCTCGCTTCTTCGACAGGTACTTGCCGTCCGTGCTTCGGACGAAATCGATGTGATTTTCATGTCTTTGGATCCACAGACCTCCCTCCGGAGCATCCTCCAGGAACCTCGTCGCCTTCCTGACCACCTCATCCAGGTATTCAAGTTCCTTCAGCAACATCTGTATGTCCATGTCCGATTCTCTCCTTTCCCGGTCAGCGCCGGGTCCAACTCCACCCAGATCCTTGCCGTGTGCAATCTCTTCAGCGCTTCCGGCAGGAACATGTGCCAGATCCTCAGGAAGAAGTACTCCCAGTCCCGGAAGCCGCAGGCCACGCGCTTGAGGACCTTTATCTTGTTCATGCAGCCCTCGATGACCCCTGAGCTGATTGCGAACCGCGCATGGCTTATGATCTCGGGCGTCCTCCTGCGCTTGCTCTCCGCATATCTCATGAGCTCGGGGATCCCTGACTCTCGCGCCATCGCGCACCACCGCTCCCATCTTCCCCTCATCAGCTCCTCGTCCCTGCATCCGTCGTACAGCTTCTGCAGCAGCTCCCTCATGTGTATGGCCATGTCCAGGTCCGCGTTCTCAGACATGAGGTCCTGCAGCGCCAGGCGCGCCTCCCAGTCGTCGGGTTCCAGCCGTTTCATCAGAAGCCGCTTCGAGCCCTTGAACATCCTCGCGAGCAGGGGGTCCCTGCGGATCTTCGCCATCCTGACCATCCTGGTCCTGATCCTCTCGATCACGTCATCGTTGTAGTTCTTGATCATGTGGAAGTAGTCGCACACCACGGCGCAGCCCGGCAGGCATTCCCTGACCACGCTCGAGTAGCTCGCGTTCTGGTCCATGGCGAAGGCCTCGATCCTCGCGTAGAAGGTCTCGTCGTACATCTCGAAGAACGGCCTGAAGTCATCCGCGGAGTTTCCTCTGTGCAGGTAGAGCGGGTACTTGTTCTCCGCATCTATCACGAACGTGGCGTACCTGTGGTGCTTCTCTATCGAGAACTCGTCAACCGCCGCTATCCTCGGACCCTCAGGTTCGGGGATCCTCTGTGCCAGCATCCTCAGGAACGTCTTGTGGATGCTCTTGACCATGTCCCATTTGATGCCGTACCTCCTCGCGACGTTCTTGACAGACTCGTTCTGGACCTCGAGGTCCTCGCAGACCGCCTTCGCCAGGTAGGTGGTGCATGATGTGCTCCCGAGCCTGAACGGGATGCTCTGCGTCCTGAAGCATCCGCAGCACCGGCACTCGTACACGCATCGTCTCACATGCCAGATCGACTTTTTGTGGAGTCCGACCGGTGGACCCAGAAGCGCCACCTCCCGCCACTGGTGGATTCTGTACTGCTGTCCGCAGTCAGGGCAGTCCTCATGCTGACCCACGAAATCGAAGTGGATGTGGCATTCTTCCCCGATTATCTCGGATTTCGTCACCATGAACGGTTCACAAGGCAGGAGAATTTGAATATTCTGTGGACATAGTTTCGGCATGTGCATGGCCCCTTGGTTTTGAATGTGGTAGTTTGAATTTTGGGGCGCACATGCCTTTCTTTTCAAGAGTCAGTCTTCAATTCCTTTTTCTCGGTAAGTCCGGCGTTCCCGCCGAGGGCGGAACCCGGACTTGGCAAGGAATGGCCGCCAGGCCAGGGCAGCATGCCTGTTTGCAAGTATTTTTCAGGATTTCTTGGGAACCTCTTGACCAACACAAAATCGGAAGAACCTCAAATTTTTCGATTGCGTGGTGTTTTACCACGGAAAAGCAAAAAAAAGATGAAAAATGTGGAGTCCGACGATTCACAATCAAAATCGATTCAAATTGCAGCCGAAAAAAAGAATCCCATGCTCGAAAGCACGGGATTCTTGCATTTGCGATTGTTGGTGTACTTAGCCTTCAACGCCACATGTTGTGAGGAACTCACCGTTCTCACCAAAGAGGTTGAGAGACTTGGAAGTGAAGGCGATGTTGAGCTTCTCGCCGATCTTGTAGTCGATGGAACCGAAGACGACGGAGTTGAGCTCTCTATCACCGATGGAGAGTCTGAGGTTAGTCTCCATACCGGATGGCAGGGAAGATGCAACTGTGACAGGAATTCCTGTTTCAGCGATTGCAATGTGCTCTGGTCGGATACCGAGGATGAACTTCTGTGCTCCCTCTGGTACTGGAGCATCTGTTGTGACGGTGACGTCCATGCTGCCATGCTTGAGCTCAACCTTGTTGGAACCGAGAACCTTTGCCTCACACTCGATGAGGTTGATGGATGGGTTTCCGACGAAGTCTGCAACGAAGGTGTTGTTTGGTGTGTTGTAGACGGTAAGTGGTGGAGCATACTGCTGGAGAAGGCCGTTCTTGAGCAGACAGATCTTTGTTGCAAGAGTCATAGCCTCGAGCTGGTCATGTGTAACATAGACGAATGTTGCACCAGTTTCGTGGTGAAGTCTCTTGAGCTCTGTTCTCATCTCAAGTCTGAGCTTTGCATCGAGGTTTGAAAGAGGCTCATCCATGAGAAGGATGGAAGGACTTGGAGCGAGTGTTCTTGCGATGGCAACTCTCTGCTGCTGACCACCGGAAAGCTCTGCAGGATAGCGATCTGGGAACTCTTCGATCTTCAGAAGAGCCAGCATCTCCTTGACTCTTGCATCGATCTTGTCCTTTGGCCATTTCATGTTCTCAAGGCCGAAGGCGATGTTCTGGTAAACGGTCATGTGTGGCCACAGAGCATAGTTCTGGAAGAGGAAGCCACAGTTTCTCTTTGCAGGAGAGACGTCAATTCCCTTTTCAGAGGAGAAAACGACCTGACCGTCGATGAGAATCTCACCAGTGGTTGGGGTCTCAAGACCGGCAATCTGGCGAAGTGTTGTTGTCTTTCCACAACCGGAAGGTCCGAGGAGTGTAATGAAGTCTCCTTCCTCGATATCGATGGAAAGGTTGTCTACGGCTACGAAGCCGCCGAATTTCTTTGTGATGTTTCTAAGTTCAATCTTGGCCATATCAGCCTCCAATTCCCTTGTCGATGGATGCTCCTGTGAGCTTGTTGACAAGTGTATTTACGAAAATGACGATGATAACAATGAGAAGGTTGATACCGTTAGAGAACTGGCTCCAACCCTTTTCGTTGTACTGGAACAGAAGTGTTGTGAGAACTCTGTTCTGTGGTGTGACAAGAAGTACGAAGAGAGAGAGCTCTCTCATACATGAGATGAATGGAAGAAGGTATCCGGAAATGACGGAAGTCTTCTGGATAGGTACGACAAGCTTTGTCATTCTCTTCCACCAGCTGACGCCGATGATCTCACCAGCTTCCTCAATCTGGTTGGACAACTGCATCATGGAGTTGATTCCGGCACGGGATGCGAACGGCATGTATTTGACCGTACCGATGAGTACCAGGATGAAGAAGGATCCGTACAGGGACGGGATGATACCTCGTCTGACGGAGAACATGGAAAGGTAAATGGCGGAGAAGGCCATTGCCGGCATCAGGTAAGGGAAGAAGGCGAGGTTATCAACAGCAGTTGAAAGCTTGGTTCCTCTTGCTCTGACGATAGCGTAACCGACAAGGAATCCGAGTGTACCTGCAGAGAATGCACAAACCACAGAAAGCTTGATGGAGTTCCAAAGTGCTCGCCAAAGTCCAGGGTTCAACAGAATTCCAGGCTCGGAGTTTGCAATCTTGTTCTGCTCAGAGGTTCCGATCCAGAACTGCAGTGTGAAGTTGCTTGGTGAGTAGTTACCTGGTCTGAGGATGATGGACTCCAGTGCGAAGGAGATCAGAGGGAAGACGGAAACGATCAGGACCAGGATGATTGCGATGATGGAGATGACGCTTCTTGCTTTCTTGAGGTTCACAAGTGCGATGTTTGAACTCTTTCCTGTGATGGTTGTGTAGTTCTTTCTGACACCTGTCATTCTCTGGTTGAATGCAAGGATTCCAACACCGATGATGATCATGATCAGTGCCATGGCGTAACCCTGACCCTTCTGGCTACCGTTCATGGTTCGATACAACTGGGTTGTGAGAACCTGGTAACGTACTGGCAGACCAAGGAAGGTTGGAACTGCGAAGGATGACATGGCTGAGGAGAAGACCAACAGGAAGGTGGAGAGAATTGCAGGAAGGACCATTGGGATGGTGATCTTTCTGACAATTCTGGATCTTGTTGACTTGAGCATGAGAGCAGCCTCTTCGAGGTTGGCATCCATGTTTCTGAGGATTCCACCAATGTTGATGTATGCAAATGGTGCATAGTGGAGTCCTGTGACAAGAGCGATCGGGAAGGCACCGTATGCGAACCAGTTGGCTGGTTCAATTCCTGTCAGGGAAGCGAACATACCTGGTGTACCACCAACAAGAGAGTTCTTGAAGATGTTGAACCATGCGAGGGCCAATGTCCAGGATGGCATGATGTACGGGAAGATGAACAGTGTGGACAGAGCCTTCTTGTACTTGATATTTGTTCTTGTTATGAGCCATGCATAGACACCACCGACGACCAGTGAGATCAGACATGCGCCCAAACTTGTAATTAACGAATTGATAAATGGCTTATAGAAGATAGACCATGAGTTTTCTTTGTCGAAAAGGACCTTGAACCAGTGGTTCAGGGTGAAGGAGCCAATCGGCTTCTTTAATCTCATTGCCTCACTTGCGTGGACTGTAACTGTATCCTTGATCATGATGATCATTGGGATGAGTGTCAGGTAAGCCAAAAAAAGGAACATGATACAAAGGATGATGTTCTGTGGCTTTTTGAGGAATGAGCGAAGTTTGAATGATACTTTCATTTCTTATTCCTTGGTTAAAAATATGAAATGCCCACTACACGTGAATGTAGTGGGCAATCTGCAGAAGATTACATAATTCTGGAAATGAACTCTTCTACGTCTGGACGTGCTTCAGCACACCATGCTGGATCCTCAACAACAAGGATCTGCTCCCACTGTGAGAATGAGATTGGGTCCTCTGGGTTTACGAGGTCAGCCTTTGGAGAGTAGTCACCAAGGACCTTGTAGACTTCGAATCCTTCGTTGGATGATGCATACTCGATGAAGAGCTTAGCTGCGTTGACGGACTTTGCATTCTTTGTGATGAATGTGTAGACAGGATACATGAAACCTGCAAATGGCTGCATAGCTGTGTTTGGAGCTGTGTGGAGGCCCTTAGCTGCAGAGTTTCTGGACTTGTTGTATGTGTACAGACCATAGTAGTCGCCAACACCAGCAGCACCAACCTGCTCGTGAATGGTTGTATCAGACTTGCCAAGAACGACGTTAGCATACAGACCCTTGATCCACTGGTAACCAGCGTTCTTGCAGTCAGCATCGAGAACGATGTCCTTGCCATAGAGAGCCTTGTAAGCATCAGCGATCTTCTGTGCCCAGTCGTCTCTTGTGATCATTGTGAAGAAGTTGAGGTTGACACCTTCCTGGAAGCCGTCCTTTGTCTGGACCTTGTTCTTCCACTGTGGCTCTGTGAGCTGCCAGATGTTTGTCAGGTCAGAAGCACCATTCTCGTTGTTGTACATGAAGAGCTTGTTGCAGAACTCGAATACGAGTGGATCCTGGTATGTCTCTGGGATGAGAGCCTTGTAATCCTCTGGAACATATGTTGTGACATAGCCAGCGAGGATGAGCTCTGGGTAAACTCTGGAACCGTCCTGGCAGTAGATGAGGTCTGCTGCATCGAGGCCAGCTGCTGCTTCAGTGGAAACCTTCTCGATCATCTCAGCATCCTTGAGCTGTGTGCACTCAACCTTGATGCCATAGAGGTTCTGGAAAGCCTCACCAATCTTAGCCATTCTTGAAGAATAGGAGTAGATTGTGAGTGTGCCTTCAGCCTGAGCTGCGGCAACGAGTTCATCATGTGTCATTACTGGCTCAGCCTTTGGAGCTGCAGCCTCGTTTGCGCCCTGAGCGAAGAGGGAGCAAGCAACGACGAGTACGAGAAGAATAGCAAAAGCTTTTTTCATTTTCGTTTCTCCTTAAGTGTTTTTTATTGCAATCCGGTTAGTCATTTCCGCTGCAATGCGACCGCCTGCAGCAGAAGACGCTGAATTCCTGGATAATGCCTAGATGAAATAATATACCATATTAATATGTAAATACAATTGCCAAAAAGAGTACAGAGTCGAAAAGTTTAAGTAAAAAAATGACTATCAGAGACCGAGCAGCTGCTTCAGGGCTTCTTTTGTGTTCTCAAGGGCTCCGGAATACTGACTGTCCATCTTCTTGATGTTCTGGTCAATGATCTGGGTGTACTGCTGCTTGTTCACACCCTCTGGATTGTTCTCGATGGCCTGTCGGATCTGGGCCTCCATGCGTGTGATGAAGTCCTTCTTGCAGTCGATGTACTGCTTGAAGAATCCGCCGATCTGCTGCATCAGGTCCATTGCCTGAGCATCTCCCTGGGTGATGACGTTCATCAGGTCGCAGGTTCTGTTGAATCGGAGCTCGTACATTTCGTCGGTTGGGAGGCTGACGTTGGAGAACACGGTGCTGAGCATGCCTCTTCTCACGCAATCTCGATCTTCATCGCTGTAGTCTGCATATTTTGCGACAACCTCATCCAGGCTCTTGTCTGTGTTGTTCAGATAGCTGCCGGCAAGGGCCTTTCCTTCCTTCTCAAGCTTGTCGGAACGGTACTTGTTCTCGTCGATTTCGATGTCCTGTGTCTTTTCCAGTGCGATTTCCCATGCGGATTTGATTCTTGCCATGTCTGTTCTCCGTTTCTGCGTATAAGATACTCGTTTTTGACGCCTTAGACAACTTAAGCCTTTGGGTGTATCATAATCGTATGGAAAAGCTCTATTACGTTGATACCTACCTGAAAAGCACCATGTGTACCGTCACAAGCGTACGTCATACCGACAAGGCAACCGAGGTCCTGACCGACCGTACCGTCTTCTATCCAGAATGCGGAGGCCAGCCAGGCGATTGCGGGAAACTTGGTCCGTACGATGTTCTTGACACCAAAAAGGCCGAGGATGGGGACTCCATCCTGATTCTGGACAAGGCTTGCCCTGTGGCCGAGGGTGAGAGTCTTGAGCTTTCCCTGAACTGGGAGCATCGCTACAAATACATGGTCATGCACACCTGTCAGCATCTGATTTCAGGAACTCTTTTCAGCCTGTTTGGCATCGGCACTGTTGCAGTGCATCTGGGAGAGTCCTATCTGACAGTTGAGACGGACCAGAGTTCGATTTCTTCTGATACGATTGATGCCCTTGTGAAACACCTCAACCAGAGAATCCAGGAAGCCCATCCTGTGATTTACCATGAGATGAGCCACCAGGCGGCCGAGGACCTTGGTATGCGCAGATCCATCAAGGTCGAAGGCGATGTGCGTATCGTCGAGATTGTGGGTGTGGACCGCATTGCCTGTGGTGGCGTCCATGCAGGCAATACTTCAGAGCTGCGTCTTGTGGTGTTTGCCGGTCAGGAGCAGATTCGCGGCCATGTCAGACTCTATTTCCACTGTGGCCAGGAGGCTATCGATAACAGCATCTGCAATTCCAAGGTTGTGCTTGAACTGGACAGCATGCTCAGCTGCAAGCCATCTGAGATTGTGCAGAAGGTGACTTCCATGAATGCAGCGTTGACAGAGGCCAAAAGTGCAAAAAACGCAGCGCTCAAGGCACTTGCTGCCTACGAGGTGAAAGATCATCTGGAAGATGGAGGTCTTTGTAGTTTCTGGGCACAGCAGGGTAGTGACCTTCAGAATTATGCACAGGCTGTCACGGAATATGAGGACCTTGCCATGTGTATTCTGTGCCCAGACGGAAACCGAACCAAATGGCTGATTGCTCTCAAAGGTCGATATGAGCAAGTGAACTTCAACGATGTGAGGGCAAATCTTCTGTCAAAGATCAATGCAAAGGGTGGCGGAAGGCCACCTGTGTATCAGGGTGTGGCAGACTGCAACGACAAAGAGGCTCTGAAATCCTTCCTGGATGGTTTTTGTAGGATGGTCAGTTCTCAAACAGCTTGAGAATCTCAATAGCACAGTCCTCTGGCTGAGGGATGGTTGCCTTCTCAAGATCTTTTGAGAATGGAATTGGAGTGTCCTTTCCGCTGAACTGGAGAATCTGGCACTTGAGGGAGTTGAAGGTCTCCTTATCCTGGCAGATTGCGGCGCAGACCTGAGCCTCGATTCCGCCGATTCCGTTTGGGTCCTGGATGAGGGCCACGCGTCCTGTCTTTCGGACCTGTTGCCAAATGGTGTTCTTATCCAGCGGATTCAGTGTGCAAAGGTCAACGACGGTTGCTCGGATGCCATGCTCCTCCAGAATTTCTGCGGTTTTGAGGGCTGTAATCACGGCATGGGAATAGGCGATGATGGTGATATCCAGTCCGTCTCGTACGACTTTTGCCTTTCCGATTTCAATTGGCGATGATGCAATCTCACCCTCCATCGGGTAAAGGAGCTTGTGCTCGAAAAAGAGAACCGGATTGTTGTCACGAATCGATGCCCGGAGAAGATGATAGGCATCGGATGGGTTTGAAGGAGCGACGATCTTTAGTCCAACACCGTTCATGAATAGGGCTTCTGGACTCTGGGTGTGCTGTGCACCATGACCGGTACCGCTTCCTTCCGGAAGTCGGACGGTAATTGGACAGCAGAACTGACCACCACTCATGAAGTGTGTCTTCGCGGCATGGTTGACGATCGGGTCAAAGATGAGGGTGTAGAAATCGGCATACATGATCTCAATGATTGGCCTAAGTCCCATCATGGCAGCACCTACTGCCATTCCGGTAAAGCCTTCCTCAGAGACCGGGGTGTCGACAACCTGGTTCGGATGCTCTTTCCAAAGTCCTTCGGTGACCTTGAAACATCCGCCATAGACACCGATGTCCTCACCAAAGAGAACGACGTTTCTGTCTGCTGCCATCTCGTCGGACATGGCTTTTCTGATTGCTTCCCTAAAAGTCATTTTCTGTCCTCCTGTGTGGCGTAGACCATTTTCTCCACCTCTTGGGCAGAGAGTTTGTCGTTGCTCTTCTCCAGTGCGATCTTGGCCTGGACTTCCATGTACTCGTGACACTGTTTCTCGATGTCCAGAACTTCCTGCTTTGTGACATAGCCGCAGTCGATCATCTTCTGCTCAAACAGAAGAATTGGGTCGCGAAGCATCCACATCTGCTCTTCGTCGCAGGTGCGGTAAAGGCGTCTGTCGCTCTTGGAATGTCCCTTGAAACGATAGGTCATGACCTCAAGAAGATAAGGGCCATTTCCTTCCTTTATATATGTAGAGGCTTCCTTGACAGCGTTGTAGACAGCCTCAAGGTCGTTTCCATCCACAAGCTTTCCAGGCATGTTGTAGGCTGCAGCCCTTTCCGAAATGCGGTCAATGCTGATCATCTTGTCGCTGGAAGCGGACATTCCATAATGGTTGTTTTCGCAATAGAACAGAACCGGGAGTTTCCAGATGCTGGCAAGGTTCATGGACTCATGGACGCTTCCACGGCTGGATGCACCGTCACCGAAAATGGCGACGCTCATGTTCTTTACTGGCTGCGGGGCAAGTTCTCGTGGGTTCTGTGTTGTGGAAGTGGCGAATGCGGCACTTCCTGTGCTCTGGAACTTCTGGTAGAAGGCGATTCCTGTTGCCAATGGGACACCGGAACCGACAACGGCGGAGGAGCCGAGGTTGCACACCTGTTTATCAGGCATGTGCATGCTTCCACCAAGTCCTTTTGCAAGCCCAAGCCTTGAACCGAACATTTCGCTGAACATGGCGACAGGCCATGATCCGTTACAGATGGTGAAGCCGTGGCAACGATGGGTTGGAACAATCCAGTCTCCATCGTCCAAAGCCATGCACAGACCGGCCTGTGAGGCCTCCTGGCCGTTGGCCAGGTGTGTGGTCCCATGAATCAGGCCGGCTTTGAAGAGCTCTTCTGTCTTCTCTTCGAAGTAACGTGAATTCAACATCAGACGCAATGCGTCAAGGCTTAGGTTCTTGTCAATCAAAGCAAGCAATCAAGGTCGATCTCACCAACGATGGCTGGCATGCCGCATCCCCAGCTCTCAAGAACTGCAGGATGGACTTCGCCGAAGACGCCGACCTTCTTTCCTCCAACAATGATCTCTGCACAGCGGCCAGGGATGAATCTTGGATCGTCCTCTGGAGCTGCGATGGTGTACTCCACTCTGAGGAAGTACATGAGTGTATTGATGAAGCTGTTTGCCTCATTGAAACCGACTGTGCTGTCTGCTGACATGAAGCCGAGGTTGTTTCTTGTGACGGTTCCGCTGTTGTCGCTTGGCTCGAGGAATGCAACTTTTCCAACCTCGAAGATGTTGTGTGGATAGGTTGCGTGTCCAGACATGCTTTCACTTTCCAGCAGGGAAGGGATGATGGATGGTCTGACAGCCTCGAAGTTCTCGCTCATCGGGTTTGCGATCATAATGACCTTCTCGCCCTTGATGTGCATGTTGTCGACATACTCGCGTCTGCTTCCGAGGTAGTTGTAGATCATCTCCTGGAATCCCATACCGACCATGATGTCCTTTGCCTTTCTTCCAAGCTCTTCCGCTGGAGTGAGACGACCGACGGTGAAGTCGCGTGGGATGGTTGGCTCGAAGTTCTCAAGACCGTAACCGATCATGACATCCTCGACGACATCGACCGGATGGAGGAAGTCGTTTCGGTACTCAGGACATGTGATGTGGATCTTGTCACCTTCTGCAACGCTGTAGACACCCATTCTGAGAAGTGCATCTCTTGCCTCGTCGGCATCGATGTCCTCACCAAGGACTCTTCTGATGTCCTCGAGTGTGCAGCTCTGGGAATCCTGGAAATAGTAAGGTACTGTGATCTCCTTGCCGAACTCAGTCTCATATGGATAGACGACGGTGATAGGCTCGATCTTGAAACCAAGGTCTGCCATGTCAACTGCCATGATGGATGCGCAAAGCAGGATGTCTCTGAGACCAGGACCTGACATCTCGACGAAGAGGTTGTCATCGCCGACTTCAACGGCTCCTACATAGGCGCTGTTGATGATAGGTGGCATGGAAAGGGTCTTTCCTGCGTCATCGAAGAGGTAAGGGTAGACAGGCTTGTCCTTGATGATGTAGCCATACTCCTGTCCCTTTGGATGCTTCTCAAGGATTTCTCTGAGGGAAAGGTCCTCGTCCATGTGAAGTGGAACGAAGTGTGTCTTGTCAGGATCTGCGCCATCATAGTGGATTGGGTACTGGATCAGATTGTTTCTGTAGATTCCCATGGCGATGGTCTTTCTCTTTCTTCCGAAGTTGAAGCAAAGCTTCTCCTGGCTCTGGATGAGAGTGAGAAGGATATCCTCGTCAACGACCTTTCCGGATGCGATGAAACCGCAGGAGAACTCTCTGACTTCCTTTGCTCTGTCTCCGACGATGAGCTTTCTGCCCTGGCTGTCGGCTGTGTAGCACTTGGAGGAGAAGAAGTCATAGGTCTTGACCTGTGGGTTCTCGTAGTTCTTGAGCAGTCTTGCAAGACCCATGGCGGACCAGAGGTCTGGACGGTTTGTGTCGTTCAGCTCGATCTTGAACACGCCGTTTTCCTTGTCGTGCTCATCGAGCTCGGCCTTTGCTCTTGGGAAGACCTGCTCGAGTTCATCATCTGTATATTCACGACCAAGAAGGTCGAAAAGCATCTTTTCCTTTGTTTCAAACTTAGGCATTAGTTACCCCTCCTTGTTCTGACACTGTCGATGTTCGGTGAGAACAGGTCTCTGATGTCGTTGATGCCGAGGTGCATCATAGCCATTCTGTCAATTCCAAGACCCCATGCCAGAACCGGCTCGTCAATTCCGAGAGCCTTTGTGACCTCTGGTCTGAAGATTCCGGAACCACCCATCTCGAACCATCCGAGAACAGGATGCTTGATGTGAATCTCGATGGAAGGCTCTGTGAATGGGAAGTAGCCTGGGACATACTTGAAGTCTGTTGCACCGGCAATCTCGGTTGCGAACATCTTGAGAAGTCCGAGAAGGTCCTTGAGGTTTGCTTCCTTGCCGATGACGATACCTTCGGTCTGGAAAAAGTCAGCACCGTGCTTTGCATCGACTTCATCGAAACGGAAGCAGCGGACGATTCCGAAGTACTTTCCAGGAACCTTTGCCTTTGTGAGCTGGTGAGCGGAAAGGACGGTACCCTGGCTTCTGAGAACCTGGCGTCTTGTGAACTCATGGTCGAACTTGTACTGCCAACCGCGGGAACCTGTGTTTCCACCGTTCTCGTGTGCTGCACTGACGTTTGAGAGCCATGGCTCCTCGATTTCCTTGCAGTGTCTTGGCTCCTTGACGTAGTAGACATCGTGGATGTCTCTGGCGCTGTGGAACTGAGGCATGAACAGAGCATCTCCGTTCCAGAACTCGTTCTCTACCAGTGGTCCGTCGAACTCCTCGAAACCGAGGGAGGTGAGCTTGTCCTTAACCCACTGGATGTAGTTTGCATATGGGTTGTGTCTTCCAGGGATGAGTTTGGAGACAGGTGCATCAAGACCATAAGGTCTGAAGGTTGCTGTCTTCCAGGAGCCGGAAGCGAGAATCTGCGGTGTGAGAACGCCGATCTCTTCACCTGTGATGTTGGCATTGAGCAGTGCCTGCTTTGCCTCGACACCTGCTTCTGTGATCTGATAGGTGACCTCTTCGCGCTCTGTCATCTTGTATGGGGAACCTGCAGCACCACGCTTTTTGGAGATTCTTCCCATGAGTGCCTTCTCTCTGTCGCTCATTGTGGCTTCATCGACAGGACCTGTGAGACCCTTCTTCAGGAGCTCTGCTGTCTCTGCGACGTCAGCAGGGAGAACATCGTTTTTGACGTATGCCTTGTTCTCTGCGTTCATTGCACAGGTGCCGGCCTTTGAGAGGCTGCCGTATGCGGATCCGATATCGCTCTTCTCAAGTCCGAGCTTCTCTGCGATCTCCGGAAGTCCAAGAGGCTCTCCGCTCTTGAGCAATTCAAAGATTCTCTGAGCAGGTGTGCCACCTTCTGCCTGTGCCTTTCCAAGCTCTGTGAGCTCATATGTGACGATGGTCTTGCGGTTTGTCTCAACAAGACAACCCTTAGCTGTCAGCCAGCTGAATGCCTGGTTGCACTGACCGATCTTGTAATCGAGTTCTTTTACGATTCTGTCTGCTGTAATGTCCTGACCCTCGGAGACGTGTCTGAGGAGTTTGACTTCCAACGGATGGAAGTTCTTTACATCAATATCCATAATTCCACCATGAATAAATCTAGAATGACCATATCATATATTTACGCGCGAAAAATGAAAAGGGTGCCAGCGCCCATTTTTTCGAACATCTGTTGCATTGTTGTTTCAAGAAAAGCAACTATTTTCAAATAACCGTATCAAAGGTTGTTGAAGCGTTTTTCGAAATATGATAGTGTACTAAGGTTTTTACAGCAAAGGATTTTTAGAATAGAAAGTTGAGGTTTTAAGAAAATGGCAACAGAACTTTCCAAGATGAGAAATATCGGAATCAGTGCTCATATTGACTCCGGAAAGACAACACTCAGTGAGAGAATTCTCTTCTACTGCAACAAGATTCATGCAATCCACGAAGTCCACGGTAAGGACGGAGTCGGTGCAACAATGGACAGCATGGAGCTCGAGAGAGAAAGAGGAATCACTATCGCAAGTGCCGCAACCAGCGTTAACTGGAAGGGCCACGAAATCAACGTTATCGACACTCCGGGCCACGTTGACTTCACAATCGAGGTAGAAAGATCCCTCAGAGTCTTGGACGGTGCAATTCTTGTCCTCTGCTCAGTTGGTGGAGTTCAGAGCCAGAGTATCACAGTTGACAAGCAGATGGACCGCTACAAGGTTCCAAGAATCGCATTCATCAACAAGTGTGACCGAGTTGGTGCAAATCCACTTCACGTCGTTAAGCAGATGAGAGAGAAGCTCAATCTCAATGCTGTTCTCGTTGAGCTCCCAATCGGACTCGAGGATAAGCTTGAGGGTGTCGTTGACCTCGTCAGAATGAAGGCAATCTACTTCGACGGTCCTAGCGGAACAATCCTTCGTGAGGAGGAGATTCCAGAGTCCATGCTCGAAGAGGCACAGGAGAAGAGAGAGACTCTCATCGAGGCTGCTTCTGACTTTGACGATGAGCTCATGAATATTGCTCTCGAGGGTGAAGAGCCACCAGTAGAGATGATCGAGGCTGCTATCAGAAAGGGAACACTTGCTCTCAAGATGTGTCCAGTCTTCGTTGGTTCCGCTCACAAGAACAAGGGTATCCAGCCACTTCTCGATGGTGTTACAAAGTATCTTCCTGAGCCAAGAGACGTTGAGAACAGAGCTCTCGACCTTGACCAGAACGAGAAGGAAGTTGTCCTCAATGCAGATGACAGCGCAATTCCAGTTGTTCTCGCATTCAAGCTTGAGGATGGTCGCTACGGTCAGCTGACATACATCAGAGTCTATCAGGGTAAGCTCAGAAAGGGTGACGAGCTCACAAACACAAGAACAGGTCGCCGCTTCAGAATCGGAAGACTCATCAAGATGCACGCATCTGAGATGGAGGATATCAACGAGTGTGGAGCTGGTGAGATCGCTGCTCTGTTCGGTATCGACTGCGCAAGTGGTGATACATTCTGCGGAGCTGGTCTCAACTATGCAATGACATCCATGTATGTCCCAAACCCAGTTATCTCCCTTGCTATCTATCCAAAGGATAAGAAGAGCCAGGACAACATGAGTAAGGCTGTCAACCGCTTCATGAAGGAAGACCCAACATTCCAGTGCTACGTCGATCCAGAAAGCAACCAGACCATCATCAAGGGTATGGGTGAGCTTCACCTCGATGTCTACGTTGAGAGAATGAGACGTGAGTACAACTGTGAAGTCACAGTCGGTGCTCCAGAGGTTGCATATCGTGAGGCAATCAGCCAGAGAGCTGACTTCAACTACACCCACAAGAAGCAGACTGGTGGTAGCGGTCAGTACGCACGTGTTGCAGGTTACATCGAGCCAATCGAGCAGGTCCCAGGATCAGACGAGGAGCCAAAGGAGTTCGACTTCATCAACGAGGTCAAGGGTGGTGCAATTCCTACAGAATACATCCCATCTTGTGAGAAGGGTTTCCAGACAGCTATGAAGAAGGGCCCACAGCTCAACTTCCCAATCGTCGGTGTTCGCGTTTGCGTCAACGATGGTGCATGGCACCCAGTCGACTCTTCCGATATGGCATTCCAGACAGCTGCTCTTGCTGCTTTCAAGGAAGCTTTCACCAAGGCCAAGCCAGCTATCCTCGAGCCTATCATGAAGGTTGAGGTTGAAGGTCCAGCTGAGTTCCAGGGAGCTATCTTCGGAACAATCAACCAGCGCCGTGGTATGATCGTCAGTTCCACAGAAGACAACAACATGTGTACTGTCGAGGCTGAGGTTCCACTTGCAGAGATGTTCGGTTACTCCACAGTCCTCAGATCCATGACACAGGGTAAGGCTGAGTTCACAATGGAAGTCTGCCGCTATGCAAAGGTTCCACAGTCAATCGCTGATGACCTTAAGAAGGCTGCTGAAGAAAAACAGAAAAACAAGAAGTGATTTCTGTTTTTTCGTGCTATGATTTGAACAAATAAGGAACAACACATGGAAGTTTCAGAACTGATTAAGAAAAGCCCAATTAGAGTATTTGAGAATTCTATCGACGGTGGCCTCGGCCGCGGTAACCTTGGAGTTTTCACTTCTCGCCACGGAGTCGGAAAGACAGCATGCATGGTTCACCTCGCAATCGATAAGATTCTCAGAGGTGAGAGTGTCGTACACGTGTCCTTCGGAACAAACGTTGAGCACATCATGAACTGGTACAAGGAAGCCTTCAAGGAGATCACAGACTCCAAGAGCCTTGATGCCGCTTTTGATGTTTACGAGAGCATCAGAACAAACCGCGTCATGATGAACTTCTCCCAGGAGAGCGTTGGTGTTGACAAGATCCTCAACAGCCTCGAGACTCTGATCAACCAGGGTTCATTCAAGGCTGATGCAGTCTTCTTCGATGGTTACAAGCTCACAATCGCTTCTGACGAAGATGTCAAGAAGATCAAGGAGTTCGCACAGAAGATGAACATCGAGGTCTGGTTCTGCGTTTCACCAGCTCGCCAGAATGTTGAGTTCACAGAGCATGGCGTTCCAGTAACAATGGATCCATATCTCTCAATGATCGACGTCCTCGTTGGTATGCACTACAACGATGAGAACAGCAAGGTCATCATGACAGTTGTCAAGGACCACGGTAAGTCAATGCCTCATGCTGCAGGTGTCGCTCTTGATCCTGCAACAATGCTCATCTCAGAGTAAGTTCCAACCGGAATATGAACAGACCACCTCTCTCGGGGTGGTCTTATTTTTTGGCTTTAGAAGCCCAAAGTAATCTTGGAATGCTGTTTTTGGTCTTCCCAAGATGACTTTGTAATCTTGAAATGCTGTTTTTGGTCTTCCCAAGATGACTTTGTAATCTTGAAATGTTGATTTTGACCTTTCCAAGATGACTTGATAATTCTGACCTCTGTTTATTCTGACTCTTCGGATAGTTTGTCGTAGTTTTCCAGGAAGCTGTGTTTTTCCTTGCCGATCTTGTAGCCTGCGAAGGTGTTGATGGTAACGTTATGGACGCTGTTGAACAGGGAGTCTTCAATTAGAGGATTATCCTTGCGAAGTGCCTTGATCAGCATCTTGACCTCTTTGCGCTTTGATTCTCCAATGCCGTCGGCACTGAGCTCGCTGCTTTCCGTGAAACGGCAGGCGCACTGCAGGAACTCCAGATGGTTGTAGTTCTTCCAGGCGATGATGTCATCCTCTTTGACGCAGTATAGAGGGCGAATCAGCTCCATGCCTTCGAAGTTCTGGCTGTGAAGCTTCGGAGGCATTGTTTGGATCTGAGAAGAGTAGAACATGCCCATCAGAACCGTCTCAATGACATCGTTCAGATGGTGGCCGAGGGCGATCTTGTTGCAACCAAGGTCCTGGGCCTTTTTGTACAGATGGCCACGACGCATTCTGGCGCACAGGTAGCAGGGATATTTCTCGACAGTGCTTGTGATTTCGAAGATGTCGGTCTCAAAGATGGTGACCGGAATGTCCATGAGCTGGGCATTGTGTTCGATCATGGCGCGGTTTGCCGGATTGTAGCCAGGATCCATGACAAGATAGACAAGCTCGAAAGGGAAGTCTGAGATGCGGTGCAGCATCTGCATGAGTTTTGCCAGAAGCATGGAGTCCTTGCCACCGGAGATGCAGACGGCAATCTTGTCGCCTGGTTTTATGAGCTCATAGGTTTTGATGGCTGTGATGAAAGGGGTCCAGAGCCTGGAACGGTAGGAGCCGAAGATGCTTCGTTCTACCATCTGTGCAGGAGTGAGGACTCTCTTTTTCTTCTCTTCTGGCATAATCTCTCCCATTGTGTTTGGACTGCTGCTTGGAAGTATATTGAAAACCACAACAGGCAACAAGGTCATATATTGGCAGTAACATGCCTTTAACTTGCGAGCAAGCCCCATTTGGGCCATTGAAACGGCAAATTTGGAATATTTAGTTTTTTTATATGCCATATGAAAATATGTGTGTATGAAAACGGATGGAAAAATAAATGAAAAATAATGGGTAAAAGGCTTGCCTAAACCCCAAATATGGGCATAATGGGGCTTACTGTTTTTTAAACTATTTTTCGTCTGTGCGTTGCTTGACGACTCTTTTGGCTCGGGCCATTTCCCGAGAATTTTTCACTTTAGGAGAATTTTCAAGAGATTCTTTTAGGGGGTGCCAAGATGATTGAGATAAAGCATCTTAGAAAAGAGTTTGATGACAATACGGTTCCACTTAAGGATGTGAACCTGGTTATCAACAAGGGTGACGTTATTGCCGTAATCGGACCTTCTGGTACCGGTAAATCTACGCTCCTCAGATGCATCAACATGCTTACTGAGCCGACTAGCGGCAATATCATCGTTGACGGTGAAGATATCACCGAACGAGGCTGTGACCTCAATGAAGTCAGAAAGAAGATGGGAATGGTTTTCCAGTCCTTCAATCTTTTCGGTCATCTGACAGTAATCGAGAACATCATGAATCCTCAGATCACGCTTCTGGGTAAGACCAGACAGGCTGCGTATGACAGAGCCATGGAGCTTCTTTCATCCGTTGGTCTTTCTGCAAAGGTCTTCGCATATCCAGATGAGCTCTCCGGCGGACAGCAGCAGAGAATCGCTATTGCCCGTACCTTGGCTATGGATCCTGAGATCATCCTGTTCGATGAGCCAACCAGTGCATTGGACCCAAGTATGATCGGTGAGGTCCAGTCCGTCATCAAGCTGCTTGCCAAGACTGGCAGAACCATGATGATTGTCACGCATGAGATGGATTTCGCAAGAAAGGTCGCAAACCGCATCCTGTTCATGGATGATGGTGGAATCTATGAGGAAGGTACACCAAAGCAGATCTTTGAGCATCCTCAGAGAGAGAAGACAAGAAAGTTCATCCAGAGACTTTCCAGCCTGAGCTATCGCATCCAGGGCATCGATTTCGACGTCGAGGCAATGAATGAGGAACTGCAGGGTTATGGTGAGAAACTTCTCATCGAGTCCGAGCGTCTTGCCAAGCTCAGTCTTGCATTGGAAGAGATCTGTATCAACACAATCGCCGACTATTCCGAAGACCCGGATATCATCGCTACCGTCGAGTATGCGGAGAAGGGTGACGTCCTGGCTTTGCACATCAAATACAAAGGCAAGTATTTCGACGTCAAGGGTGAGATGGACAGCAAACTGTTCGCTTCACTTCTCGCCGAATCCACAACCGTCTACACAGAGTCTACCGTCGCCGACGATCCGGAAGGCTATGTGAATCGCATCGACATGAAGTTCAATTGGGTGGAGGAGTGAACATGAAAAAAGCACTTTTGGTCATTCTGACACTCATCATGGCATTTGGCGTCTTTGCTTCTGACATCACAGCTCAGAGCATCGCCTCCTTCGATGGAAAGCCAATCGGCGTCCAGACAGCTGTCCTTTACGAAGAGCTGATCATGGACAAGGTTCCAAAGACAGCTTTCCAGTACTACACCATGCCTACTGACATGATCAAGGCTCTGACTTCCGGAAAGATCAGCGCTTACCTCATTGAGCAGGTCGGCTTCGGTGTGCACAAGGCAAACCATCCTGAACTTGAGGTCCTGGATGAGATTCCTGGCTACATCTCTGCTTCCATGATCATTGGTAACAATGAGAAGCAGACAACACTTCTGACTCAGCTGGACAACTTCATTGCACTGTGTGAGGCAGACGGAACATCCGCTTACCTCTATGAGTACTGGATTGAGGATTTCGATCCGATCAACGATACTTGTGACATTACAGGTTTCACCGGCGAGAACGGTACCATCACAGTTGCTGTTGAGGGCGGTTATGAGCCATTCAGCTTCGTCAGTAACGGAAAGCTCGCAGGTTACGACGTTGACTTCATCTGCCGCTTCTGCCGCGCCTACGGTTACACTCCAGTGTTCCATGAGATTCCTTTCGAATCCATCGCTCCTGGTGTTGAGACCGGTAAGTACGACATCGGTATGAACATTGTCGTCAGCGAAGAGAGAAACGAGACAGGAACTCTGACCAATACTTACTACACTTGTCCGGTTGTCATGGTTGTCCTTGGAGAGGAGTTCGTTGACGTAGGTTTCTTCGAGGGCCTTGCAAACAGCTTCTACAAGACATTCATTCGTGAGAACCGCTGGAAGATGTTCGTTGAGGGTGCAGGTGTCACAATCCTGATCACTCTTACTGCAATCGTCTTCGGTACACTGCTTGGTTTCGGCATCTTCATGCTGATCCGCAAGGGCAACAAGATCGGTAACAAGATCACCGACTTCTTCCTGTGGTTGATCCATGGCATGCCAACTGTCCTGCTTCTGATGATCCTGTATTACATCGTCTTCGGTAAGTCCAGACTCTCCGGCATGTGGGTTTCTGCCATCGGTTTCGCTCTGATGTTCGGCTGCTCAGTCATTGATATGCTGCGCGTCGGATACAATGCAATCAGCCGTGGCCAGTTCGAGGCTTCCACAGCACTCGGTTACTCCGATACCCAGAGATTCTTCAAGGTCATTCTGCCTCAGGCAGCACAGCACTTTCTGCCGATCTTCAAGAACGAGGTTGTCACCTTGATCAAGGAGACCTCTGTTGTCGGTTACATCGCTGTTCTTGACCTTACCAAGATCAGTGACCTTGTCAGAAGCCGAACATATGAAGCATTCTTCGCTCTTATGATGACTGCCATCATGTACTTTGTGATTGAGACTGTTCTCACTTACATCGTCAAGCGCATCAACATCAAGATCGATCCAAAGAGAAGATCCCAGGCCAAGATTCTCAAGGGTATCAAGGAGTGGGAGTAGTTTCTGCTTCACAGATCTGAAAACAGATTATGCATGGAGGTTCAGCGATGGACCTCCATTCTTTTTTTGCTGAAGTTCGTAGGTGGCACAAAAAATCGAAAAAATGACAGCATTGTGCCAAAGCAGTGGCACAAATGATCGTATTTCGTCGATTTCGTGCCAGTTCACTTCGAACAATTCTCGGCAAAACGGATTTATCCACTTTTTTCTCCTGCATATTCTCGTTTGGTTGTATAATACTGCCATGGCAAACGGTGAAGAGGATCTTCGAGAAAAGAACAGAGACCGGGAGAAGCCAAAAAAGACTTCCCATTATAGAACTTGGACCAGCAGTTTCGGACGGGAGGATGCCGAAATGCTTCAGGAAAAGTCCGAGCACTGGAGCGCGCTCAAGAGCAGCCGCGGGGATTACGACCAGGATTAAGTGAATCTCATGACATTCCAATAGACTCTATGTTTTTGGTAGTTCCCGATAGGGGGCTCCCACCAGGTGAGCCTCAGGACAAAGGGCATCCGTTTTTTTTTAGGTAAAGTTAAATAAATCTAACTACAGTTAGTTGACTCTAACAGTTAGATGTGTTTAACTATAGGGCAGTAAGGGAGATTTAGTAAAGTGATGCCTTTGACAATAGCAGATTTGGGACAGGAATTGATCATCCGAAAGGTGGGTGGCAGTCCTGAGGTCAGAAAACATCTGGAGGATATTGGCTTTTCCGCAGGCTCCAGCGTGACGGTCGTCAGTGCAATCGCGGGGAATGTGATTGTAAAAGTCAAGGAATCCAGAATTGCGATCAGCAATGAAATGGCCATGAAAATTATGGTCTGAAGATGAATTCAAAAGAATAGAGGAATAGAAAATGAGAACACTGAAAGAGGTAAAGGTTGGAGAGACCGTCCGAGTCTCAAAACTGATAGGCGAAGGTGCCATCAAGCGTAGAATCATGGATATGGGAATCACAAAAGGTATTGAAGTGACTGTCCGAAAGGTCGCACCTCTTGGCGATCCTATTGAGATTTCAGTCAGAGACTATGAACTTTCCATCCGAAAAGGTGAAGCAGAGAACATTCTCTGCGAGTGATAAGGAGATAGAATATGATCAGAATTGCACTTGCTGGAAACCCTAATGCGGGAAAGACCACTTTGTTCAATGCTTTGACCGGTTCCAATCAGTTCGTCGGAAACTGGCCAGGAGTCACGGTGGAGAAGAAGGAAGGAAAACTCAAGAGACACGATGATGTGACCATCACTGACCTTCCTGGCATCTATTCATTGTCTCCATATACGCTGGAGGAGGTTGTCGCCAGAAACTACATTCTAGATGAGAAACCGAATGCGATTCTCAACATCGTCGATGGAACGAATCTTGAAAGGAACCTGTATCTGACTACGCAGCTGCTGGAACTTGGAATCCCTGTGGTCATTGCAATCAATATGTGCGATATCGTCAGAAAGAATGGTGACAAGATCAACATCAAGGAGCTTTCTCGTGAACTTGGGACACCTGTCGTTGAGATATCCGCACTGAAAGGCGTCGGTGTGATGGAGGCTGCCGAACTTGCCATTGAAGCGGCCAAGACCGGAAAGACGGTCCCTCTGCACATCTTCTCCGGTGCGGTTGAGCATGCCATTGCGCACATTGAGGAGGCCGTCGTGCACAGCTTCCCACCAAGTGAGCAGAGATGGTATGCGATAAAGATCTTTGAAAGGGACGCAAAGGTCATTGAGAAGCTGAAAGTCAGAGCGGACATCCTTGCACATGTGGAGGAGGATATCGTCAATGCGGAGAAGGAACTTGATGACGATGCCGAGTCCATCATCACCAATGACCGCTATGTCTACATTGCAGAACTGATGAAGGGCTGCTACAAAAAGAAGAGTAGGGGCCTTTCCACTTCAGATAAGATTGATAAGGTTGTCACAAACAGATGGCTTGCCCTGCCGATTTTTGCGATTGTCATGTTCCTTGTCTATTATGTGTCCGTCACAACGGTAGGTGGATGGGCAACCGATTGGGCAAACGATGGAGTCTTCGGTGATGGTTGGCATCTCTTTGGAATCGGAAGCGGTGCCTACGAGGAGGCCTCTGATGAGTTCGCCACAGCTGACTATGTCATAAACGCCTTTGCCGAAGAGGCTGGAATTGACATGGAGGAGTGTGATGAAACAACCCTTTCCAAGGTCTCTACATCCATCAAGCCAGGTTCAACAGTTTTCTATGAAGTCCAAAATGACGAAGATCTCTCAACAGAGGAGTTTGAAGCGACCTATGAGGATCTGATGGAATCGATTGAAGTCTATAGATCCTATGGATTCGAAGAGCCAGATCCTGCCGATTATGGTGTCTGGGTTCCTGGAATCCCTGTTCTGATTGGAAGCGGTCTTGATGCAATCGGTTGTGCTGACTGGCTTAGTGGTCTGATTCTGGATGGTATCGTCGCTGGTGTCGGTGCTGTACTTGGTTTTGTGCCTCAGATGCTTGTCCTGTTCATTTTCCTTGCTTTCCTGGAAGCCTGCGGCTACATGGCCAGAATCGCTTTCATCATGGACCGTATCTTCCGAAAGTTCGGTCTTAGCGGAAAGTCATTCATCCCGATTCTCATTGGAACCGGTTGTGGTGTCCCTGGCATCATGGCATCCCGTACCATCGAGAATGAAAGGGACCGAAGAATGACAATCATGACAACCACCTTCATCCCGTGTGGTGCAAAGCTTCCATTCATAGCTATGATCTCTGGAGCCATTTTCGGAGGTGCTGCATGGATTGCTCCTGCATCCTATTTCATCGGTATGGCAGCAATCATCTGCTCCGGAATCATCCTGAAGAAGACAAAGCTCTTTGAAGGAGATCCTGCCCCATTTGTCATGGAGCTTCCTGCTTACCACATGCCTACAGTCGGGAATGTTCTCAGATCCATGTGGGAGAGGGGTTGGTCCTTCATCAAGAAGGCTGGAACCATCATTTTGCTTTCCACAATCATCGTGTGGTTCACAACATTCTTCGGTTTCACATCAGAAGGTTTCCGCATGTTGGCAAAGGAGGAGATTGAGCTTTCCATCCTGGCCAGAATTGGTAGTCTTTTCGCATGGCTGTTCGCTCCACTTGGCTGGGGTAACTGGCAGGCAACGGTTGCTGCCATCACAGGACTTGTTGCCAAGGAGAACATTGTCGGAACACTTGGAATCCTTTATGGTGCATCCGGTAGTGCCTATGCTGGAATCGCAGCAGCCTTCACAGCTGTCACAGGTTTCTCCTTCCTGGTGTTCAATCTCCTTTGTGCCCCATGCTTTGCGGCAATGGGTGCCATCAGAAGGGAGATGAACAGCAAGAAGTGGTTCTGGGCTGCAATCGGCTATCAGTGCGGTTTCGCCTACTTGGTTGCCTTTGTCATCACCCAGTTCGGCAATCTGTTTGCTGGCTGTGGCAACATCCTGCTGTTCCTTGTTGCATTGGCAATTGTTGTGTTCTTCTTCTACATGCTGATCTTCCGTAAGGAAAAGAGAGAGTCAAAGAGAGGCTGATATGAATCTTGGTACAGCTTTGGTCCTTGCCGTTCTGGTTGCCATCGTCAGCGCGATTGTTCTTCCGATGGTTCGAAGACGGAGAAGAGGAGAGTTCTCCTGCTCAGGTGGCTGCAGCGGATGCTCACATGCCTGCAGCTGTGCAGGTAACGCCAGTGGCAAGTCTGACAGCAGCCTTACCCGACTGACGTTGGAGGTTGATGGGATGTCATGCTCCATGTGTGAGACGCATATCAACGACGTTGTCCGAAGGAACTTTCTGATTGTCAATGTGAAATCATCGTTCAGGCAGGGACAGACTGTGGTGCTTACAGCACTTCCAATCGATGAACAGAAACTCAGAAATGTGATCTGTGATACTGGCTATAAGGTTCTGTCAATCAGAACCGATAAGGTCAGCTGAAAAAGGAAATCCCTAAAAAAGATAAGAGCCTGCTGCGGTATGCCAGTGTCACTGACTGCCGCAGCTTTTTCATTTGCAGAGGTCCTTGATGACTTCGCTTGCGATGATCAGGCCTGCAACCGATGGGACGAATGCGGTGCTTCCAGGAACAACCTCAGCATCTTCGGCGAAACGCGGTTTGATTGGCTCCTCTTTGGAGTAGACGACTTTCACGTCCTTGATGCCACGCTTTTTGCATTCCTGTCGCATGACGCGAGCAAGAGGGCAAACGCTTGTCTTGGAGATATCGGCTACCTCAAAGCGGGTAGGGTCCAGTTTGTTTCCGGCACCCATACAGGAAATGACCTTTGTCCCGGCTTCCTTTGCCTGCTGGATCAGTTGCAATTTGCCGGTAACCGTATCAATGGCATCCACCACATAATCGTACTGGGTAAAATCGAACTGGTCCTTGGTCTCTGGAAGGTAGAAGCATTTGTGGACATTCACAACTGCTTTTGGGTTGATATCGTGGATGCGTCGCTCCATGACATCGACCTTGTACTGCCCCACGGAGGAGTGGGTTGCGATGATCTGGCGGTTGAGATTCGAAAGTGCTACGGTATCGCTGTCAACGATGTCGATTGTGCCGATGCCGCTGCGTGCGAGGGCCTCTACCACATAGCCACCGACGCCACCGACGCCAAAGACTGCCACATGTGCGGCTTTGAGCTTTTCCATGGCAGTGTTTCCCAATAGCAATTCGATTCTTGAAAACTGTTCAGACATGCCATGAGAATAGCACATTTATGTCTGATGTGACAGCAAGCATTCTGTTGAATGACATGGTCGATTATGCTAAGTTAAGAATCAGGCAAATATGAAGGGCGCAGAAATGGCAAAGGACAATCGACGAATCGAGGAAAGGAATCTCAACCGTGAGATCATGAACTACTTCATCTCCAAGTTCCTCAACGGTTACATCGTAATCGTCTGTCTGATCATGTTCTATGAACTTGTCATGCTAATCCGAGGAGTCTTCGTCTTTGATTTCACCTATTGGAGACATCTGGGATACTTTCTGAGTTACATCCTTCTTCTGTCGGCATCCGTCCCAGCCCTTTTGGCTCTGATTCTCTCCAAGCGCAAAGGGAAGCCGATGGAATCGGTTGCACGTATCACAACGGCATACTCGCTGATTCTCATTGTGTGGGCCGCTCTCGTCTCTTATCTGGATATGGTCGGACATCATACTTTCATCGTCTACATGACCGTCATCATGGGAGTTGGTGCGCTGACTGTTCTCAATCCCAGAATCTATATCTGTCTTGTCACACCGCTTTCTGCCGCTCTTCTGATCTCCGCTTATGTCTGGAATTCAGAATTGGTGCATACGACCGGATATCTGTTCAACTATTTCGTCTTCGTCTCCATGTCCATCATGATCACACTCAAGCAGTACAACATGACACGAAGAGAGTATGTGGACATGAACAAACTTGAGGATCTTCTGGACCACGATACGCTGACAGGACTGAAGAACCGAAATGCCCTGATGAAGGAGCATGCTTCCTTTGGGGATGCCTTTGCTTTTGGTGTCATTGACATTGATGATTTCAAGCAGCTGAATGACCACCATGGCCACGATTATGGTGACCACTGCCTGAAGGTTGTCGGAAAGACCCTGAAGAACCATTTCGGCAACGACGTGTACCGATTCGGTGGTGATGAGTTCATTGTCGTTTCCTCGTTTGTGAATCCTCAGGAGGTCCGTCTGACATTCAATAAGGTCAACGAGATTCTGATGATCCGCTTCCAAGACCGCGATGTGAGCCTCAGTGGTGGTTTCTACATCACAAAAGCTGAGGATATGCATTTTGATGAGTATTTCAAACACGCTGACAGAGCCCTGTACAAGGCAAAGACCGAGGGAAAACGTCGCGTGTGTGTGGAATCCTCACTGAAGAATGTTGACTGAGCGACAATCGTCGCAGATGGAAACCCGAACATTGTAAAGACTCTCCATGACATCGGCTGTGAGAACCGAGGTATCGCCGTCTGCGATGACCTTTCCATCTTTGAGTGCAATGACTCTTGAGGCAAAGGACATCACCTGGTTCGGGTCGTGTGTGGACATGATGATGGTGTAGCCCTTCTGTTTGAGTTCCAAGATCCGTTTCATGACTTTGTAGCTGTTTCCGAAATCCAGATTGGCCGTAGGTTCGTCCATGACAAGAATGTGGGCATCCTGGAAAATCGCTCTGGCAAGTAGCATCAGCTGACGTTCACCGCCGGAGATCTGCATGCAGCCACGAGCGGCCAGGTCTTGGATACCCAAGGACTTCAGAACCTCCATGGCCTTTTGCATCTCCTGTTTGCCAGGGGCTTCAAAGGTTCCGATGCGGTTTGCAGCTCCCATGAGAACGCTATCCAACACGGTATGGTTGAACGATGGGCTTTGGTTTTGCGGAATGTAGGCAATCTGTGTTGCAATCTGCTTCCTGCCAAGACCTGCCATGTCTGTACCATCCAGCAGGACGCATCCGCTGTTTGGCTTGAGAAAACCAAGAAGGCAACCGAACAGGGTGCTTTTTCCAGCGCCATTTGGGCCAAGTAGGGCAATGAGTTCGCCTTCTCCCGCCTGAAAGCTGACGCCTTTGAGAATCTCGGTAGTGGAGTAGGAGAAGTGGAGGTCCTTTGCTTCAATGTTCACGCTGGGTACCTCCTGAAATGATCAGATACAGGAAGACCGGAGCTCCCACGAACGCTGTCAGGATTCCAAGAGGGATCTCGGTAGCGGTGAGGACTCTGGCAAGGTCATCGACGACCATAAGGTATGTAGCTCCAAGAAGTGCCGATGCCGGAATCAGGCGTCTGAAATCCTGGCCGAAAAGGATGCGACAGAAGTGCGGAATCACAAGACCTACCCAACCGATCATGCCAGAGATGGAGACGCTTGCTGCAGTCATGAGTGTAGAACACAGAATCACAACCGCTCGGAGTTTTGCCGTCTCAATGCCCATGCTTTTTGCTTCCTGCTCGGAGACGGTAAGAAGGTTGAGTCTCCAGCTCAGAAGAGCCAGAGGAACCAGACCGACGACAATAGGGACGAGGGCAAAGAGCAGGTCTTTGTTTTTTGCTGTGGAAAGGGAGCCCATGAGCCAGTAGGTGATCTCCGGAAGCTGGCTTTCCGTGTCGGCAACCAGTTTCACAAAGCTTGTGCCACTTGAGAACAGAGAACCGATCATAACTCCTGCCAGGACCAAGGCCAATGCCGACTGCATTCGGGAGGCTTTGGAAACCAAAAGCGCAAGAAACACTGCAGCAAGGCCGAATGCGAAGGAGGAGAGTGTTATGGCCAGGTAGCTTCCGCCAAGCAAAATGGCCAGTGCCGCGCCAAACCCTGCACCGGTACTGGCACCTAGGAGGTCTGGACTTACCATCGGGTTTCGGAACATTCCCTGGTAGCAGGCTCCTGCTACAGAAAGGGCAGCTCCCACAAGGGCTGCACAGGCAATTCTTGGAAAGCGGATGCTGGTTACGACAATCTCCTGCTGGTTTGTCCACGTTTTAGGGATTGCCGGGATTATCTTCGAAAACAGGATGCGCAGCGCCACAAACGGGTTTACCGGGTAGCGGCCCAGAAAGAACGACAGGAAAAACACGACAAAACAGGCGATGGCAAGTAGTGAGAATCTGATTCTGTAGCTGGGTTTCCTGTCTAGGCTCTTCATTGCTTGTCCATTATAGCGGAAACGTCTTTGTAAAGATAGATTCTCGATTGACGCGGGAAAACATGGTTTTTGTACAATTCCTACCTTTTTTGCTTGGTAATCCCGAATTTTGTACTTTATAATCCAAATTATGAGAGTCGGTTTTGTTTTGGCTGAGATATTCACTGGTTCCTCTGTTGCGCTGTGGCCGTCTGTTGCCACCATGTTCCCTGAAAACGGAAAGGACTGCCTTGTGGTGTTCCCTGGTGGAAGATTGAACAGTAAGCAGCCACTGGACAAGATGAAGAACTCGATCTATGGCCTTGTGAATGAGCACAACGTCGACGGCTCCATCATTTGGAGCTCCTCATTGACTGGTGATGCAAATTCCGAGGATGTCCTGAACCGGTTCGCGGATATGCTGTCAAAGCCGACGGTCACCATGGATGGAAAGACCGACAAATATCCGAAGATTCCAGATATCCGTTTCAATGCCTATGAGGGGTCCAGTGCGCTGGTGCAGCATTGCATCGATGTCCATAACGCCAGGCGTATCGTCTATCTTCGTGGCCCGCTGAACCACAACTCTTCCAGAAAACGCTATCAGGCATACCTGGATGTGCTGGAGAAAAACAATATTGATTTTGACCCGAAACTCGTTTCCAAACCGTCTGGATGGAGCAAGGGTGGCGAGAGCCTTCAGGAGATGATTGAAGGACGGAACATCCTTCCAGGCAAGGACTTTGACATGATTCTCTGTGCCAGTGACCTCATGATGTATGATGCCGAGCAGGTGCTTCTGTCCTATGGCTATGTCGTAGGCGAGAACGTATTCATCTGCGGCTTCAATGACTCCATTGAATCTAGGCTCATCAACGTCCCAGCCACAACGGTAAGGCTTCCATATTCGGGAATGGGCAAAAACGCGGTTCTGTCGCTTCGTGCCTTGGCAGAGGGACGTAGCTGCTTTGACAAGGAACTTCCTACAATGCCGATCATCCGAAGGAGCTGCGGATGTGGAAACATTTCGCATCTGTCTGCCGTTTCAACCATGTCTGAGTTCGCCATGCGCATTTCCACCGACTTCATGATCGGCTTGGATGACGCGCGAACAATCATTGAGCGAATCACAAATGGACCGACGGAGTCTAACCTCAGGATTCTCATCGACATGATCTTCTCCAAGGGTGCCGATAACCATGAGCTGATCAATGTCATCAGGGGCTTTGCCAAGTTCGTTTCCGAAGAGACGATGACGCAGATTGCTGAGATTGCGTCCTCGATTATTCCATCGCTTCTGGACAGAAGAATGTCAAAGCTGAGCTACAATGAAAGGCAGAAGAGAAGGGTGTTCAATGCATTCAGCAACCAGTTGCTTGAAACCAGCAACATACAGGAGATTGCCGATGTCCTGAGCCGCAATGCGCTGTCTCTTGGGTATGCCAAGCTGCATCTGGTGTTCAATGACGGCTCCAAGTCTGTTCTGATCGGAAATGAGGCCATCGAGTTCCCAGAGGAGATGCTTGTGCCTCCTAGCGAGAGCGACCTGTTGGACAGTGGTGTCTGGATCGCCGCTCCGCTGTGTTCTGAAACTGAGTACATGGGTTATCTTCTGATGAAGACGAGAAACTATGACGGCTCTGTCTGTGAGGAGATCCGAAGTGTCGTCTCAAGTGCCGTCAAGAACGCAAGACTCTTTGATACTGCAAAAAAGGCCCAGCAGGCTGCAGAAAACGCAGAACTTGCACGAACGAACTTCTTTGCAAACGTCAGTGAGAACCTTCGAAGCCCACTGACCGAAATCTCCGATATGGTGCTCAATTCCCATCTGGATGAGGATGCAAGGCGCATCATCAATGAAAGGGTCATTGAGGTGAAGAGAACCATTGATCTCTCATTGATTTCAACGGGTGAACTTGAGTTGGAGCGTTACAGCACAAGCGTCTCCGATGTGCTTGGAACTTTTGCCTGCTACAACGATAAGGGGCCTTTGGCCTGTGTGATGCTCGATGAGAAGCGATTTCGAAGAATTATTGAGATTGTCGTGTCCTCCATTGGAGAGACGGCTCAGATTGATGCCTGCATGAAGCGAAACGGCGTTCAGATCCGTTTGTACGATCATGCGGACACGTGGGACCCTTCCCGAAATCCGTCCATGGATTATGTGCAGCAGATTGTCCTTCTGCATAACGGAACATGCCAGTTTGAGGCGCACAGCCTCACAATGACCATCCCGTATCCGACATTGGCAGGGTCTGTGTCCAATGCGATTGAGAAGGGCTCTGTGGTGGCTTGCATCAGCGCAATGGCGGATTTTGAGATTGACGGGGTGTCACAGACCTTGCTGGAGGGGGATCGTTTCGCTTCCAAGAAGCGCCTTCCGTCGCAGGTGGGAGCTATCTATTGGGATTCTGGCTTCAAGGGCTACAATGCACTGACAGGCCTGATGGGACTGATTTCCAATGATGTCTACCGAAATCTTCCTTTCATCTGCATGGAATGTACCAGATCCAGGTCCTTTGAGGATGCCATCCGTTCAAGTGTTGAGGCCAAGGGAAAGGTGATGCTGCAGATCGGCCCTATGGCTGAAGACCTCCACCGATGGCTGCAGGACCCTGAAATCGTGACCTGTGAAATGTCAAATGTCAGCACCATGATGCGCAGATACACACCAAGGCTTGTCATGATCACCCTCGAGCACTATGAGGGTATGGAGCAGGCTGAGGAGAACCTTCGTGTATGCCTGAAGAACATCCGACACAAGTACCAGACTCCAGTTGTCGTCTGCACTGACTACATCGATGCGAAGCTGGTTGAGGATCTCAGCCTCATGCCGAACATCATGGTGGTGAATGCCTGCATCGTCGAAAGCGATGAGTTTGCTATGCGTGTGCGTGCCATCCTGGGTGGAGCAGAACTTCTTGCCCCGCAGACCGGAAGCATTGTCAAGAAGGCGCAGCTGTACCTTTGCGAGCATGCGACACTGCCGATCAGCCGATGGCAGGTTGCAGAAGAGGTCCATACCTCTGAGGACTATCTGACCCGTGTGTTCAAGAAGGAACTTGGGCTGTCTCCATGGGATTACCTGAACCGTTACCGCGTCTGGCTTGCCGGAAGCCTTCTCAGAAACACCGGAATGACGGTGAACGAGGTCTCCATCGCCACCGGATTCCAGGACCAGGCCTATTTCTGCAGAGTCTTCAAGAAGGTGAAGGGCTATAGTCCGATTCACTTGAGAAGTGGCAAAAAGGGTTCAAAATGAACGCGGACCTGCGACTGATATATTAGAAAAAAGTCGTAATTGTACAAAAATCAGTATTTTAAGTCTCAATGGATTTGCCCTAGACTAGAAGCAACCCTATAAAAAGGAGAAACTGTCTGCAAATGGCAACTGCGCAGATGGCCAACGCATTATGAGAAGTGGAAAGAATTACGCACTCTCTCTTGAGATTGATCAGCTGAAGGCCCAGAAAAGGGAAGTCTGCTTGCGTCTCAAGGAAGCCAAGACACAGAAGAATGAAAGTGACATTCAGCGTGTGACAGAGGAGCTCAAGGATGTATCCGCACAGCTCTCCGAGAAGAAGAGGGCTTTCAGCAAGTCTGAGAACCAGGTCCTTTTCGCTGAGATGAACCGACACAAGTTCATCTACTTCATGCTCATCATCCCACTGGTCTACTACTTCATCTTCAAGTACATCCCAATCTGGAATGCTCAGATCGCTTTTAGAAACTTCATCTCTCTGAAGAGAACCGGTATCACAGGTGGTACTTGGGTTGGCCTTGAGAACTTCAAGACCTTCATCGGTTCCTACTATTTCTGGGACCTCATCAGAAACACACTGATGTACAGCTTTGGAAAGCTCCTTGTCAGCCTTCCAATGTCCATCCTTCTTTCCATTGCCATCTATGAGTGTACTGCAAAGTACCTGAGAAAGATCGTTCAGACACTGTCCTATCTGCCTCACTTCCTTTCATGGGTTATCATGTATGGTATTCTGCTTGCGCTGCTTTCACCAAGCCAGGGTATCCTCAATGACATCATCAAGCTGTTCGGCGGTACACCAAAGAACTTCCTGACCGATGTTCACGCATTCCCAGTCATCGTTATCCTTTCCGATGCCTGGAAGGAGATGGGATGGAGTGCCATCATCTTCATCGCCGCTCTCATGGGAATCGATGGAACACTCTTTGAGGCTGCAACCGTCGAAGGTGCAAACAGCTGGCAGAGAGTCCGTTACATCACACTTCCTTCCATCAAGCCTGTTATCGTCGTCGTTCTCCTGATGAAGATCGGTACCATTCTTGATGCAGGTTTCAACCAGCTCTACATGCTGTACAGCCCAGCCGTCTACAGTGTCGGTGATATTATTGATACATGGGTTTACCGTGGAACCATCAACGGTCAGTTCAGCCTTGCAACAGCTGCAGGTATCTTCAAGGGTGTCATCGGTATGTCACTCCTGTTCATCTCCAACTGGGCTTCCAAGAAAGTCACAGAGAATTCACTGTTCTAAGGAGGTCTGCAAATGTCAAAGAAACCAAGTACAAACGTTGCTGTCAGACCAACTGCTGCAGATAAGGTTTTCCAGGTCTGTGTCTGTGCATTCCTTGCAATTCTGCTTGTTGTGATCTTCATTCCTATCTGGAGTACCATCACTCTTTCCTTCAGACCAGCCAACTACATCGGTTCCTACCTTGAGGGTATGTTCCTTGCTCCTTGGAAGTGGTCCGGACTTGCCTATAAGGCACTTCTTGGAAACAAGGGCTTCTTGAATGCCTTCTGGAACAGTGTCAAGATCACTGTCATGGGTGTTGTAACAGCTCTGTTCCTCACCGTTCCAATGGCTTACGCACTTTCCGTCAAGGGTGTTCCAGGAAAGAAGGGAATCACCATTTTCGTCATGATCCCTTATGTCTTCAACATTGGTGTTGTTCCTACCTACCTGCTCATGTCAAAGATCGGTCTTGTCAACCATCTGGCATCGGTCTTCATGCCGGTTGCTATCAGCACCTACAACATGATCATCATGAGACAGTTCTTCGAGGGAATTCCAAATGACCTCAGAGAAAGTGCCTTCATCGATGGCTGTAACGACATCCAGATCATGTTCAAGATCATCCTGCCACTTTCCAAGGCAATCATCATGACCATTGCACTGTACTACGCAGTCGCATTCTGGAATGACTACATGAGATCCCTTCTGTATCTCCAGAAGACAGCTCTCAAGCCTCTTCCACTGCTTCTCAGAGACATCCTGCTTGGTGCATCCATGAACGACAACCTTGAAGCAAGTGCTTTCGGTAGCGCTCCAATTGAGGCAATCAAGGCAGCATCTGTCTTCATCAGTGCCATTCCAATGATCGCTGCTTACCCATTCATCCAGAAGTACTTCACAAAGGGTACTCTTGCTGGATCCGTCAAGGGTTGATTTCGAGCAAATACTGTGTCGCAGCACTCGAGCCGTACAACAGGTACTGTCTCTCGTTTGCTCCTTGTCTTTGATCGAAATTCAATCAAGGTCCTTTGGGTGAAAGCCCGGAGGTCGAATCCGTGAATATGTGCGGCGACTGTGAGTCGCTGCACAAATTAATAACTTTTGTAATCATTTAAAGGGGGAATTTTTAAATGAAGAAAACAATTATTGTCCTTCTCGTTGCTCTCCTCACAGCAAGTTTCGCATTTGCACAGAGCGGCGCAGAGACAGCTGCAGCAAATGATGGTCCAGTAACCATCTCAATGCTCTATTCTGCAACACAGACAGAGGCTGGTGCACTTCCAGCAGACTGGGCAGGTTACGCAGTTCTCGAGAACGAGCTTGGAATCAAGCTTGAGCTCCAGATGCTCCCATCCAACCCAAATGACCAGGATCTCATGGTCAGAGCTATGGCAGCAGCAGACGAGCTTCCAGACTTCTTCACATGTTCAAGAGAAGTTTGGGCTGACCTCGCAAAGAACGGTCAGGTCCTTGATGTAACAGATTACTACAAGGATATGCCAAACAGATGCGCAGTCATGTTCGACGATGCCGCAAAGAACTTCGTCACATACGAGGGAAGAATCTACGGTTTCGCAACACCATCCGCTATCGCTGGTAACGAAGGTCTCCTCGTTAGAAAGGACTGGCTCGACAACCTCGGACTCGCTGTTCCTACAACTCTCGACGAGCTCTATGATGTCATGTATGCATTCACATACAACGACCCAGATGGAAACGGCAAGAACGACACATACGGTTACGGCGCATTCGTAGAAGAGACACTCTCTTACGAGATCTATCCTGGCCGCAGATTCGAGCCTCTCATGGGTGCTTTCGGTGTTGAGGGTACATGGAACATGAACGCTTCCGAGTTCGGTCTCAGAATCCACGACGAGCACTACTATGACTGGATGGTCTTCTTCAAGAAGTGTATCGACAACGGCGTCATCGATCCAAACTGGATGTCCTACAAGAAGGATGACTTCCGTGCTGCATGGAAGCAGGGTAAGTTCGGTATCTTCAGAGAGCAGAACTCCGCATACGCTGGTGAGAACAACTATGCTCCATTCGACGCTAACTTCCCAAACGGAAGCTTCGTTGTTGTTGATGCTCCTATCGGACCTTACGGCCAGTCAGTCGGTCCTCTCTGCCAGGGTATGAGAGTTTACGCAATCAACGCTGACGTTGATGCTAAGAAGGCTGCAAAGATCGTTGAGATGTTCGACTGGATGAGCTACGGCGAAGGTTACCTCCTCTGCGGTTACGGTGAGGAAGGAAAGAACTACGTCCTCGACGCACAGGGTCTCCCACAGTCCGATGCTAGCCTCGGTGATCTCGGATATGCACAGTCCAAGGGTCAGGCATACATCCAGCTCAGAAACTGCGCATTCAACTACAGCAATGCTCAGGAAATCGCTCTCAGATACCCAGGATACACAACAAAGGTATCCCAGAAGTACATGAGCGCTGGTGATGTTCTCCTTGAGATGCAGAAGAAGACTTGGACAGCTACACCAGGCCAGAACAGCATGCCAAAGCCAGACACCACAGACGTCTCCACATTCTATCAGCAGGGTATTGCTGAGTTCCTCAACGGAACAAGAGCTCTCACAGAGGCTAACTGGAAGGCATTCGTTGCTCAGTTCGACGCTATCGGCGGTCTCGTATGGGAAGCTCAGGGTCTTGAGTACGCACAGGCAAACGGAATCCTTCAGTAATCCCATCGGATAACTGATCTACAGTTTGAAGTAAGAAAGGGGTTGCACGCAGCACGCTTGCAGCCCCTTTTTTAGAACCCTCGAAAACCAAAAACCTTACAACATGATTGATACAAGAAAATCCATGACAGAACGCATGAGTCTGTCAGCTATCAGAAAATTCAATACAGAGAATGCTCCTTACAGCTACAAGTCTTCCATTTTGCTGGAAGCTCTCTATCGCGCCGCCAACATCCTTGGAAATGACGATATCTTCAATTACGTCAACGATATGATCAATTACTATGTTCCAGAAGACGGTGTCGTAAGAACCTATCGTATCGAAGAATACAGCATGGACCAGGTGAGAATGGGTAACATCATCATTGAGTTCTACAGACTCACTGGCCAGAAGAAATATAAGACAGCTCTGGACATGTTCCACAAGCAGCTCCAGGGTCAGCCAAGGACAAAGTCCGGTGGCTTCTATCACAAGAAGAGATATGTCAACCAGATGTGGCTTGACGGCCTCTATATGCAGGGACCTTTCTTTGCCACCTACACCAAGGAGTTTGGTGGACTCAAGGAATGCCTTGACGACATCATCTACCAGTTTGAACTGGTTTACGAGAAGACCCTGGACAAGAGTACAGGCCTTCTCAGACATGCCTGGGATGAATCCCACACAATGCCTTGGTGCGATCCTGTCACAGGACAGAGTGCCGAGGTCTGGGCACGTGCTCTCGGTTGGTACGTCATGGCCATCGCAGATCTTCTTGAGATCATCCCTGACACCGACCAGTATGCAGGCTACCGAACAAGACTTCTGACACTTGGAAACGCTCTTGCTCCAGTCATTGTGAGATTCCAGGACAAGGAAAGCGGCATGTGGTGGCAGGTCATGGACAAGGCAGGTCAAGGTGCCAACTACCTTGAGACCTCATCCACATCCATGTTCGTCTACTTCTTTGCCAAAATGAACCGACTCGGATTCTTTGATGCCTCTTACCGCGAGTGCGCACAGAGAGCATTTGACGGCATGTGCAAGCATTCCGTCACATGTGACGAGAATGGTGAGCTGTTCCTCCATGACACCTGTAAGAGCGCAGGCCTTGGAAGAGCCTCTGACGACGGTCCATACCGACCAGCTGACTTTGAATACTATTGCACAGGTGAGCCAAGGGTCACAGACAACCTTCACGGTGTCTCCCCATTCATCTCTGCAGCCATCGAGCTCGAGTTCCCAGCTCAGCTCAACAAGACAAAATATACACTCAAGCAGGGTGATGACCTGAACAAGGTCCTCGCTGAGAATGCAGGCAAGAACGCTGTTGTGATTCCAGAAGGTCACTTTCAGGTAGGTCCAACAGATATTCCAGCCCATACACACCTGATTTTCGAAAACGGTGCAGTCCTTGATTTCATCGATGACTTTGAGGCCTATCCACCAGTCTATACACGTTGGGAAGGTGTCAACTGCTGGGCAATGCACCCATGCTTCTTGGTCAAGGATGCTGAGGATGTTGTCATTGAAGGTAACGGAACTCTCGACGGTCACGGAAAGAAGTGGTGGGATTATATTCTCACCTGGAAGAACGGCGGAAGACCTGCAGCCATCAATCTTCCGATTGAAAAGCGCCTTGCTGCACTGAACCCGAACTACATGAACGAGCCAGGTGGCGGCGGTGGAAGACCTTGCCAGTTCCTCAGACCAGCACTTCTTCAGATTCTGGATTCCAAGAACGTCAAGATTGATGGCATTACGCTGACAAACAGCCCATTCTGGACACTGCACCCAATCAACAGCACAAACCTGCTGTTCAATGAGATGAAGATCCAGAACCCGTATGACTCCCCAAATACCGATGGTATCGACATTGAGTCCTGTGTGAACGTTGATGTTCGCGGATGTGACGTAAACGTCGGAGATGACGGCATCGCAGTCAAGTGCGGAAGCGGAAAGGAGATGATGGGTTTCCAGAGATCTGAAAACATCACAGCTGAGGATTGTACCGTCCGAAATGCCCACGGTGGCTTTGTTGTCGGAAGTGAGACAGCCAGTGGCGTCAAGGGTGCCTATGTGAGAAACTGCCGTTTCCTCGGAACCGATCGTGGTATCCGCATCAAGACAAGACGTGGTCGTGGCGGTCATATGACAGACATCGTTGCTTCCGATATCTACATGGACAACGTCATCTGCCCGATCTCCATCAATATGTATTATCGCTGTGGAAGCGACGATCCTGTCCTTTACTCCCTTGAATCTCAGCCGGTTGACGAAGATACTCCAGTCATCCGTGATGTCCTGATTGAGCGTGTGAATGCAGAGAACTGCAGACACAGTGCAGCATTCCTTGCAGGTCTTCCAGAGTCCAAGCTCCAGAATGTCGTTGTCAGAGACTGTACTTTCTCCGTCAAGGAAGAGCTCGAGCCTGGCATCGAAGCAGAGATGTGTAGAGGAATCCCAGATTCCGATTACAGAGGAATCAGAGTCGTCAATGCCGAGGCAACCTTCGAGGATGTCAAGGTAAACGCAAATCCGGAAGTTCTCTTTGAGAAGTTCTGAAATTAGAGGTTGATTATGGGAAAGATTGATACATCATTCATCAAGGGAATCATTCCACCAATTGCCATCCCTTTGGATGCCAATGAGAATTTTGATGAGAAGAGACTCAGAAAGCATGTTGACTTTGTCATCGACAACGGTGTGAGCGCCATTCTCGCATTCGGTTCCAACGGTGAGTTCTACATGCAGGAGGAATCCGAGATGAAGGACATCCTCGATGTCATGGTTGACCAGACTGCAGGAAGAGTCCCAATCTTCATGGGCGTCGGTGCAATTCGCACATCCAAGTGCGTCCGTCTTGCTCAGATGGGTATCGAGCATGGCGCAAAGGCGGTTTCTGTCCTCCAGCCAATGTTCCTCAAGCCATCCGAGGATGAACTTTACACACACTTTGCAACCATTGCAGAGAACATCCCTGGTGTTCCAATGCTGCTTTACAACAATCCTGGAAGAACCGGTTACGGCATTTCTCAGACTGTTGTCGAGAAGCTGGCACACGAGACACAGAACGTTGTCGGAATGAAGGACAGCAGCGGTGACATCACCCAGACCGAGGAGTTCATCCGCAGAAACCGCGATGTGGACTTCAAGGTCATGTGCGGAAAGGACACTCTTATCTATGCTGGAATGTGCGTAGGCGCTGTTGGCGCTGTCTGCTGCATGGCAAACTTCGTTCCTAAGATGGTGTGCTCCATCTATGACGCATACATGGCAGGAGACCTCAAGCAGGCTCTTGAGAACCAGTACAAACTCAATCCGATCAGACTTCAGATGGACAAGTCCAGCTTCCCTGTAGCAACAAAGGACTATGCAAACCTTCTGGGTCTTGAGCTCGGAGCTCCATATCTTCCGACCAAGAACTCAACTCCAGCACAGCTGGACGGCCTCAAGGCACAGCTTGTCGCTGCTGGTCTTCTGTGATCGGTACAAAAGAAACATTAACACGAGGTGAAAATATGAAAGTAGGTTTTGTCGGACTTGGCATCATGGGAAAGCCAATGTGCAAGAACATCATCAAGGCAGGACACGAAGTGTCTTTCTACTGCAGACATGCAGACGTTACCGCAGAGCTTGAGGCCCTAGGTGCAGTTTCCAAGGCAAATGCGGCAGAAGTCGCAGCAGCAAGTGAAGTCGTCATCACAATGGTTCCAAACAGCCCTCAGGTCAGAGAGGTTGCCCTTGGAAAGAACGGACTTGCAGAAGGTGGAAAGCCAGGTCTTGTCGTCATTGATATGAGCTCCATCGACCCGGTCGAGACAAGAAGCATCGGTGCTGCCCTTGCTGAAAAGGGTATTGAGATGGTTGATGCACCAGTTTCCGGTGGAGAGCCAAAGGCTATCGACGGAACTCTTTCTGTCATGTGTGGCGGAAAGGAAGAGACCATCGAGAAGTACAGAGATCTTCTCATGACAATGGCAGGTTCTGTCGTACGTTGTGGTGACCTCGGTGCCGGTAACGTCGCAAAGCTTGCAAACCAGATCGTCGTCGCATGTAACATTGCAGCCATGAGTGAGGCACTTGCTTTCGCAACAAAGATGGGTTCTGACCCAGAGCTCATCTACAAGGCCATCCGTGGCGGTCTTGCAGGTTCCACAGTTCTCGATGCAAAGGCTCCAATGGTTCTTTCCAGAAACTTCAAGCCTGGCTTCAGAATCGAACTCCACATCAAGGACCTCACAAACGCACTCAACGCAGCTCATGCCATCAACGGCTATGTCCCACTCACAGGACAGGTCATGGAGATGATGCAGGTTCTCAAGAACGATGGTTGCGGATCTGATGACCACAGCGCTCTCGCAAAGTACTACGAGAAGGTCAGCGGCGTCACAATCGAGAAATAAGACAGGACGGCATATGAAGGTAGTAAAGATCACCGAACAGGACAACGTCGCAGTCGTCGTCGCACCAACCAAGGCAGGCGATGTGATTGAGGGCATGTCCCTTACAGCTTTATGTGATATTCCACAGGGTCACAAGATTGCACTCAAGGACCTCAAGAAAGGTGACAGCGTCATCCGTTACGGCGTCCTGCTTGGATATCTGACAGAGGACGTCAAGGCTGGCGCTTGGATCAACGAGCACAACCTTGAGCTGCCGACTTCCCCAGCGGTTGAATCTCTCAAGGCCGGAAAGCAGGGTACTGTCTGTACCGATGTTCCAGAGAGAAAGACCTGGATGGGCTACGACAATGGTCCAGACCTCCCAGCCGGAAGCCGAAACATCCTTGGCATCACCATGTCCGTGCAGTGTGTTGCCGGTGTCGTGCGCAACGTCGTTGATATCATCAAGAAGACCATTCTTCCAAAGTATCCGAACGTTGACGATGTTGTGGCTGTCACACACCCATATGGTTGCGGCGTTGCCATTGCAGCAGATGAGGCTTTCATCCCAATCCGTGGCGTCAAGAACCTGATTCACCATCCGAACTTCGGCGGTCAGATCCTTTGCATCGGTCTTGGTTGTGAGAAGCTTCAGATGGATATGATCCTCGAGCCGGAAGAAATCAACAGCGAGAACGTTGTGATTCTTCAGGATTGCAAGGGCTACCAGGCAATGATTGACAGAATCTGTGAGCTTGCAGAGAAGAAGCTTGCTGTTCTGAACCAGAGAAAGCGTGTGGAGCTTCCTCTTGAGAAGCTCAGAATCGGTGCCCAGTGCGGTGGTTCTGATGCTTTCAGCGGAATTTCAGCAAACCCAACCATCGGCTACGCTTTTGACATGCTTGCAGCAGGTGGCGCTCAGGTCCTGTTCTCTGAGGTCACAGAGGTCAGAGATGGTGTTCACTATCTTGCCGATCGCTGTCAGGATGAGAAGACCGTTGAGAAGCTCAAGTCTGAGATCTCCTGGTATGACAAGTATCTGGAGCGAAGCCATGTCGACCGCAGCGCAAACCCAACTCCGGGTAACAAGAAGGGAGGTCTGAGCAACATCGTCGAGAAGGCCATGGGCTCCATTGCCAAGAGCGGCAGCTCTCCAATTGTTGAAGTCGTAGGCCCTGGTGAGCTTCCAAAGTGCCACGGCCTTGTTTTTGCTGCAACTCCAGCTTCTGACATTGTGTGCGGACCAAGCCAGCTGGCTTCCGGTATCGTCATGCAGCTGTTCAGCACAGGTCGCGGAACCACTTATGGACTGCAGGAGATCCCTGTCTACAAGATCTGCACACAGCATTCCATGAAAGCTCAGTGGGATGACCTGTTTGATATGGACGCAGGCTATGTCGTCACAGGCGAAAAGACCATCGCAGAGATGGGACATGTACTTTACAACGATATTCTTGATGTCGTAAGCGGTATCAAGAAGACCACGGCTGAAAAGTATTGCCTTTACAACGACTTCCTGGTGTTCAATCCGGCACCAATCACGTAATGGATGCGTTTTCAAGGCTGTCGCTTACGCGATGGCCTTTCATTTTGGGCCAAGAGTCTTTGCTTTTTGTTTGCAGTGCTGTAAAACGGATTGTTTTTTGCGTATTTACAGGAAAAATGATGTAAAATCGCAAAAAAAAAGAGATTTTACAGCATATGAAGACCCTTTGGCGAACGGAGGCCTATCAGAAGGCCACTTGTCAGCAAGGATATAGATATGAGAGTATTAACAGAAGATTTCAAGAGCTTCCCAATGGGACCTTTCCCATTCGATCGAGAACACAGCGCAATGGGCGAGTACCATTACTATCCGAATCCAGGCTACTGTGGACAGTGGTTTGACCCGATTGCAGACTGGTCATTCCGTGGCCCTACATGGGTGATTTCCGATGCCGATATGGATGGAAGTCGCTGCATTGAGCAGATGAGACTCACAGAGCCTGTGCAGAAGAAGGCGGTTCCGACTCTGAGAGCCGGTGACACCATGTGGACAGACTGCACCATTACCGCCAAGGTCCGTGCCATGATTGCCGTCAACTTCTCCGGAATCCTTTTCCGATATCAGACCAGCATGATGCACTATGGTTTTTTTCTGGTTCCAGGCGGCGTTGAGGTTCACAGGGTGGAAAAGCTTGAGAGAACTGTCATTGCACACGAAGACGTGCAGTGGGATGAGGATGAGTACAACACATTGAGCGTTCAGCTTGATGGCAACAGAATCCGCTGCTATCTCAACGACAAACTTGTCATTGACATTGTCGATTCCCGTTACACCTATGGCTGCATGGCCCTCAGTGCCTGCAGACCTGCCCGCTACAAGGACATTTCTGTTGATATGACAGATGCCCAGTATGCCGACTATTGTGCACGCAAAGAATCTTGGGACAAGGAAGAGAAGGCTGCTAGAGCAAAGCACTTTGGCGCAAAGCTTCTGAAGAAGATTGACCTTGGCAAGTTCGGAGCTGCAAGACAGATCCGATTCGGACATCTTACCGGAACTGACGAGTGGTTCTTCGTCATGTGCCAGAACCAGAGAAAGGTCTACAAGGACCGATACCCTGTCATCTCCTGCATGACTGCGGTGAGTGTCGAGACTGGAGAGGTTCTGTGGCAGATCGGCGAGCCATATGACAGCCCAGAGATCGAGATGCTGACAACAGACCTTCCGTTCCAGATCTATGACATTGACAACGATGGATTTGATGAGGTCATCACTTCCTGGGATTTCAAGCTCATGATTCTCGATGGTAGAACCGGGCAGGTGAAAAAGAGCATCCCAACCCCTCTGAACGAGGCAGATCCGAAGACCGTTACAGGTCTTGAGTTCGGAAAGTATGCGTTCAAACGCCTGAATGTGGATGCCATCCGAATCGTCAACGTCTCAGGAAATGAGAGACCTGAGGAGATTCTGATCAAGGACCGCTATTCCAGATACTGGATCTATGACAAGGATCTGAACTACAAGTGGGAGTTCTCCAAGTACAACACCGGACATTTCCCATATTCCTATGACTACAACGGCGATGGCCGCGAGGAGATCTTCTCCTGCTACAACATGGTTGACAGCAACGGAAACCTCCAGTGGTCACTTCCGATTGATACCGACCACACCGATGAGATTATCGTCGGAACCTTCGGACCTGGTCAGGAGGAGCGCCTTGCCATCGTCTCCGGTTGGGAGGGTTTCATGATTCTTTCCAAGAGTGGAGAGATCATCTTGCGAGACATCAACGGCCATGGTCAGAGAATCAGCACCGCCAATTATTGCCCAGAGCGTGAAGGCTTTGAGATTGCAACCACGACCTTCTGGGGAAACAACGGAATCGTGTATCTGCATGATTGCAACGGCAAGGAGATCTGGCATCAGGAGATGAAGAGCAACGGTAATGTCATTGCTCCTCTGAACTGGGACGGAAACGGCAAGGAGATCCTTTGGATGAGTGCTCACGAGGGTGGTTTTGATGGAGACGGACACAGGGTTCTGGTCCTTCCGGACGATGGACATCCTGAGATGTGTACTGAGGTTCTGAACCTCACAGGGGATGCCAGAGATGAGATTGTCGTCTGGGACAGATACAGCATGTACATCTACACCCAGGACGGCGAAGCTGCCAAGGATGAGAGAGGAACCTATGTACCTTATAAGTACCCAGAGTACAATTCCTCCAATTATCGTGGTGAATATAGTTTCCCAAGATGGGTAAAATGATGCAAAGGAGGTGAAAGCCTCCTTTTTGCATCTGGGTTGATTGACAATTGTTTGGATTTGGATAGTAGTAGAAGAGACAGGAGTTCAATTATGACAGAATACTATGCACCTACGCATGTCTATTTCGGAAAGGGAGCCCAGAACGAAGTCGGTAAAGTTCTCAAGGGCTGTGGATATAAGAAAATTCTTATTCATTATGGAAGTGGTTCCGTCGTAAGAAGTGGACTTCTCGCTACTGTTGAGGCTTCTCTCAAGGAAAGTGGAGTTGAGTTCGTGGAACTTGGTGGCGTTCAGCCAAACCCACGTCTTTCCCTTGTCAGAAAGGGAATCGAACTTGCCAAAGCAGAAGGCGTTGATATGATCTTCTCTGTCGGTGGCGGTTCTGCTCTGGATAGCGCAAAGGCAATCGGATACGGTCTCTGCTACGATGGTGATGTCTGGGATCTTTATGGTCGCCATGTCATGCCAAAGGCTTGCATGCCTATCGGATGTGTCCTGACACTTTCTGCAACAGGTAGTGAGATGAGCAACTCCTCTGTCATCACAAACGATGAGGTCATGCCAAACGAGAAGGTTGGTTGCAACACAAACTATGGTCGTCCACGTGTCGCATTCCTCAACCCAGAGCTCACTTACACAGTCTCCAAGTATCAGACAGGAAGCGGCAGTGCTGACATCATGATGCACACCATCGAGAGATTCTTCCACAATGGTCCAGCATTTGAGTTCACAGACAACAGCTGCGCCAACGTCATCAAGACTGTCATCAAGTACACAGCAGTCGCACTTGAGAATCCAAATGACTACGAAGCCAGAGCCAACATCATGTGGGCTGGTTCCGTTTCCCACAACGGATTCAACAACGTTGGTTATGACAGTATCGGCGACTGGGCTTGCCACAGAATGGAGCACGAGCTTTCTGCATTCTATGATGTCGCACACGGTGCTGGACTTGCAGCAATCTGGGGATCTTGGGCTCGCTATGTCGCAAAGACAGATTACAGACGTTTCGCACGTCTTGGTGAACTGGTTTTCGGAATCAAGATGGAAGGAACCTGTGACCACTGCGCAAAGAAGGCATGTGACCAGACAATCGAGGCGGTTGAAGCAGCATTCGCAGCCATGGGTATGCCAACAAGCATCAAGGGTCTTGGCCTCACACTGACAGATGACGATGTCAGAGCTCTTGCAAAGGCTGCAAGCCGCAACGGTACCGTCAAGCTCGGTAACTTTCAGGTTCTCGAGCAGGAGGATATGTACAACATCTTCAAGGCTGCAAACGACAGAGCATAAGCTCTACATTCTGGATGTACAACCCCACATGCGAATGTGGGGTTTTTCTTTGTCCTATGCAAAAGCTATGGTATACTCGCAACGGGGGGAGGGAAACCATGTTTGAGCAGTATCCGCATTTTGACATGTCAAAGAAAATCCAGAGAATGCATCTGAGACCCCTGATTTGGGTCCTGTGTGCACCGGATCTGATCAAGCATAAGGTCGAGCTTGAGAAGATTGGAATGGAAGGCATAAAACCACCATACCTTCTGCTTTGCAACCACAACGCCTTCATGGATTTCAAGGTTGCTACAAAGGCGACTTTCCCACATCGTGTGAACTACGTCGTTGCCATTGACGGATATCTCAAGCGCGAGTGGCTTTTGCGTTTTATCGGCTGCATCTGCAAACGCAAGTTCACACGTGACATCACCATGGTCAAACAGCTGAAGCAGTGTGTCAAACGGGGTGATATCGCAGCCATCTATCCAGAGGCCCGCTATTCACTGTGCGGAACTGATGCGGTTCTTCCAGCTTCGTTGGGCAAACTTGCCAAGTTCCTCAAGGTGCCTGTTGTGACATTGATCTGTCATGGACATCACATCAATTCCCCGTTCTGGAACCTGCATGACAGAAAAATCAAAGGTACGCAGGCTACCATGAAATGCCTGTATACGGCAGAGGAACTTGCTGCGGCTACTCCGACTGAAATCTATGAGAACATCTGCAAGGAATTTGAATACGATGACTATCAGTGGCAGAAGGAGAACCATAAGCGTGTCACCTATGCCAAGCGTGCTGAAGGACTTCACAAGGTCCTTTATCAGTGCCCAAACTGCAAGACCGAATACACCATGACCTCAAAGGACCATAGCCTTACCTGCACAGCGTGCAAGAAGAGCTGGGATCTGGATGAGTATGGAACGCTCAAGGCAAAGGAAGGTGAGACCGAGTTCTCCCACATCCCGGACTGGTATGAGTGGGAGCGCTCCAACGTCCGTGCCGAGGTGGAAAACGGCACATACAGCTTTGAGACCGAGACTCATGTCGATATTCTTCCGAAGGACCGCTACATCAGCATCGGAAAAGCCAAGCTGGTCCACAATATGGAGGGCTTTACACTGACCGGTAAGCATGATGGCCAGGACTATGAGGTCAAGTGGAGTGCAAAGGAGCTGTACTCCTGTCACATTGAATATGAGTACCTAGGAAAGTATGGAGATTGTGTGGATCTCAATACCATAAACGACACGTTCTACATCTATCCGGAAGCCGAAAAGTTCTCCGTCACCAAGTTCGCCTTGGCAACGGAAGAACTGTATCAGCATTACAACGGAACAGTCGGTTGATTTCTGTCAGTTCCAGATCTGTCTCTCTGATTTGACCTTTTCTCCGCTTTGGTCGGCTTTCTGCATCAGAATCATGATGTAGGCATCCTGCAGTGCCTTTTCCAGTGGGTAAGGGGAGCCTGCCTGTCCCTTGGCGTATCGATAGGTGCCTTGCATGATGGTTGCAATGGCGGTTTCGTCCTGAGCGAGCCCACAAGGCCCGAAAACGGGGCTGTAAACGCTTTTTCCTTCGAAGCTGACATCCATCACTTCTCGAACCAACTTAAGATTGGGGTTGTCATATGGCGTCTCTACGAGGCGGTCGGAAATGGTGATTTCTGAGACGACGCCGTCGTTTTTGGCATCCAGATAATAGACTTTCTCGTCAATGATCTCCCCTCTGGTTCCCTGCAGTTTCACAGTGTTCTTGCGAATCGGGGAGCGATACTGCTCGGAGTCAAAGTCATAGACGGCGACCTTGCCGTTTTCGAACTCGAAGGTTGCGATGGTGCGTTTCTTGTTGGCGATGCGGCCATCCTTGAAATCATCGTAGCGCGTGAGGGTCTGCGTGGTCGGAAACTCATAGGTCTTGGCTGTCAGTGTGAACTGTTCGTTTGTCGGAACATCCAGAAGTTCCCGCATGATGCTTGCCCCATGGTATTCATGTGCAATGGAGATGTTCAGACAATGTCGGTTTCCCAATAGCCCGCTGTTGGCAACCTGAATCAAGGCATGAAGTTGCGGATACTGGTTGTACTGCTCGCAGATGACGATCTTCTGACCTTTTTCGTGGCGCTTCCAGGTTTCGTTGAGAGCCTGCAGATCAAGGCCTGCAGGAGTCTCAAGAAGGACGCAGAAACCGAGGTCCATCCACTGCATGGCCACTTCATGGCCCATTGTCTTGGTGACAACAACGACAACGAAATCAGGGTTTAGAGAAACGCATTCGTCAATGGATGTTGTGGTGTGAATGCCATATTCGGCGGCCATCTTAGCGGCTTTCTCCTGTGTTCTGCACAACATTGCACACAGTTCAAAGCGCTCAGGCAGTGCCTTGACGATTCTGACGAAGTAAAGGGATCTCCAACCGGAGCCCACGATGATGAATCTCATTCTATCCATGCTTCTTCTCCCACCTTACAGTCGTATATCATAAACTGCATTTTCAGTCTTCTGTCACTTTTTTGTTGAATTGGCCAGCTCTAGCTTATCATCTGCTTTTGAGAAGTCTCTTCTTGAAAAGCGTGTAGTAGATGGGAACCAGGTACACAAGAAAGGCAAACAGCATGGCGCTGTAGCCCACACCAAGCAGCGCAAGTGGAATGGAGCAGGCGATGGACCATGGAACCATGGCGGCAATCAGAGACGAGGTATGGGAAATGTCCATTGCCATCTCGGAGCCGTCTGTGTAGGCACTTTGAAGCATCTGGCGGGAAAGCATCACGCAGACGGTCTGGTTGCAGAAGACCATGGCAGAGAGCACCGAAACTGCGAGCATGGCCGGAAGCTTTCCGATTCTCTTTGCAAGCTCTGATGCCTTTGCGGTTGCCTTGTCCAGGACCTTTGTTCCTTCCAGAACTCCCGAAAGCATGGAAGCTAGTGGCACCAGGATGATGGCTGTCTTCATGGAGACGATGCCTCCTCCGTTCAGGCTGCTGAGTTCGGTCTCTGTGACAAAGCCCCAGAGCATGAAACCGACGGACTGTAGTAGTGTGTAGTGCTGATATCCTACGGCAATGACCAGTGCTGCCAGGGCTCCCAGCAGCATGGATTTCCAGATTCTGAGTTTGAAAAGCGGCAGAATCACAACAATCAGTGCAGGAATCGCGGTAACCCATGTGATGCGGAAGGTGCTTTCCATTGCATGGAGAATGCTCTCATCGACCTGCATAAGAGGGTTTGCGAAGGAGAGCCCTGCATACAGGGCAATGATGACAAGGTATGCGGGAAAGGAGATGCGCTGGATACGCTTTGAGTTCTGTAGCGTATCGGTGCCGGTAATGACGGAAACCAGGCTAAGGCATGAGGACGTTGGGGCTCCACGGTCTCCGAAATAGACACCGGAGAGCACCGCTCCTGCAACGATGGCTGGGTTCACACCACCTGTTCGGGCAAAGGCCATGAAAATGACACCTGCGGTTCCTGTGACGGCAAAGGATGAGCCTAGAACGTAGGAGAGGGCGACGCAAATCAGAAAGACGGTCAGAAGGAAGAGCCTTTTGGGAATGAGACTTGTTCCAGCATACACGAAGGCTGCAATTGTTCCGCTTCCACGAAGAAGACCTGTGAGGATTCCGACACAGATGAGAACCCTTACGACAATCATGGCTTTCGGGATTTCCGCCCAAGCATAGCCCAGAACCTTCTTTGTCGGGGTGCCGGAGGCTATGGCGGAGACGGAGAATGCAAGAAGTGCAACACCAATTGCCCAGACGACAGAGATGCCTCGGATGAGGGTAAAGAGAAGAGTCGCGAAGAAAAGGACAAAGGAGATTGCAGTTCCCATGGCTGTAGTATAGCGGTTAACAGGGCTTCTCTAGAAGGGGTTGCTGCCACATGCAGAAAATAAAAGGTCGCACCCGAAGATGCGACCTTTAACTCTCTTAATTCTATGTGATTTACTTTTTCTTTGTAGCAAGCTTTGTGATTCCGAATCCAAGGCCGTAGATGATCAGTCCACCCAGACCGTAGTAGATCAGGAAGCTGATGAAGTACACTGGATATGGACTTGGACTCTTGAAGAACACACCAAGAAGTGGGTAGGAGAAACTTGTTGATGGTGCGATGGAGAAGAGGTCCAGTGGGTAACCGATGATGAGGTTCAGGACCATGGCGACGACTGCACAGATGACCCAGAGGATGTAGCTGTAGACCAGAGTCTTGAAGCCTTCCTTGGTAAGGAGTCTGTAGGCAACCATGGCGAACAGGCCGCTGGCGACCATGAGGCAGTGCCAGAGCAGGGAGTGCATGGACATGATGATGTAGCCGTAGTTGGATTCCTGCATGACGATGGCAGCTGGCTTTACAAAGAAGAAGAATGCTGCTGTGAAACTCTGGAAGGAAACGAAACCGATGAAGGACTTCTTGAGCTTGCCTTCCTTCATGTAGGCAATCCATGGCAGGAGCCAAAGTGGGATGGAACAGATCTGGAAGGAAATCAGTGTTACGTTAGCACCAGCCTTGTTGGCAACTCTGAAGATGATCTTGAAAGCTTCAAGTGCGACGAATGTGAATCCGAGGATGGACATTGCCTTGTCTTTTTTCTTGTCATATTTGGCATCCTTGTACTTGATGCCAAGATAAACGCCACATGCTGCACAGCAGAGCATGACAACGATTGAAATGATGTGAAGTGTTCCAAAATACTGGTTAGGTGTCTTCCACATAGTCTTTCTCCTTTTTCAACGGTATGAAGTGTAACAAAGAATACAGTAGGAAATAAAGTCTTTTTTGACAAAAAAAAGGAAACTGTAATTATTGCTACAGTTTCCCTTTGAGATTTCCGGATTACGATTATCTGACGGTAATCAGCTCATAATCTCTGCTTCCAAGACCAATGGACTGTGCGTACTCCAGACCCTGCTTGTAGTTTGTGTCCGGATGGTTGTCCATGATGTGGTCATGGTGATGATGCTCGGCATGGTCAAGGGCGGAACCTGGAACGATCGGCATGCGGTTCACGGCATCGGCACAGGCCTGGTCGATGGCTACCGGGTCAAACGATGCGAAAAGTCCTACGTTTGGAACAATGGCAAGATCGTTCTCGGAGTGGCAGTCACAGTTTGGGGAGATGTCAATGGCGATGTTGATGTAAAACGCTGGTCTTCCCTGGACGACGGCCTTTGTGTACTCCATCATTCTGCAGTTGAGGGCCTCAGAGCCATTGCCGTAGTCGGCATCGACGGCATCCTTTGGGCAAATGGCGATACAGCGGCCGCAACCGACGCACTTGGTGTGGTCAATGGTGCACTTTCTGTCCTTGATCACTGGTGCCTGATGGGCACAGATCTTTGCACACATGCCGCATCCGATGCAGTTCTCCTGAATGACGGTCGGCTTACCCTGGCTGTGCTGCTCCATCTTGCCGGCTCTGGAACCGCATCCCATTCCCACGTTCTTGAGTGCTCCTCCGAAACCTGTTGCTTCATGACCCTTGAAATGGGCAAGACTGATAAAGACATCGGCGTCCATGATGGCTCTGCCGATCTTTGCGTTTTTCACGTAGTTGCCGTCAACAGGAACCTCGACCTCGTCATTTCCCTTGATTCCATCTGCGATGATCACATGGCATCCTGTGGAAAGCGGGGAGAATCCGTTCTGATAGGCGGCATCCAGGTGGTCAAGTCCGTTTTTTCTGCTTCCGACATAAAGCGTGTTGCAGTCTGTCAGAAATGGCTTTCCGCCAAGGCTCTTGACTTCGTCGGCAACACACTTGGCCCAGTTTGGTCGTAGGAAGGCCAGGTTTCCAAGCTCTCCGAAGTGCATCTTGATGGCACAGTACTTGTCCTTGAAGTCGATGGTCTCGATTCCTGCGCTTTTCATGAGGCGATTCAACTTATCGATGAGTGTGTTGTTGAAACCGGTTCTGAGATCTGTGAAATAGACTTTGCTTTTATCTGACATGGTTTCACTATATTGGGAACTGGCGTCCCTTGGCTATCACTAAACGAAATAAAAAATATGGAGAAAAAGCACACAGGTGGCAAAACCTATGATACAACAGTAATGGGTAAAGATCCGTTTTTGGGAGGAAAAGAATGAGAAGAATCTGTATCGTCATGGCATGTGCCGTTTTGGTGATTTCACTTCTGGTTTCCTGTGCAACCGCAAAGGACCAGGGAACTGTAACTGGCGTCAAACTTGACAAATACACCATGTATCTGTATGCCCCTGATACAATCAAACTGGGTGTGACCGTCAATGGAACTGCTGAAAACAAGGCTGTTGTCTTTGAAAGCAGCAATCCGGATGTCGTCGCAATCGATCCAGATGGAACCGTCCATCTTCTTGATTCTTCCGACAAGACCGAGACTGTTCAGGTCCAGGTCTCATCGGTCCAGGACCCTACCAAGAAGACCTCTGCTGTCATCACCGTATTCCCAAGCCGCCAGGCAAACTGGCTCATGGCAGGTCCGGGTCATGACAGCTCTACCAGCCAGACCATCTCATGGCATAGCCAGAACCCAGATTGTGTGCTTGAGCTCACAGATGCCAACTCAACGCAGTTCACGCAGACAATCGCTGTTGCCTGCAACAAGAACACACTGGAATGGAATGACGGCACAAGCTATTACCGCTATCGCATCGAACTCGAGGGCCTTGAGCCGGATAGCACTTACCAGTACAGAGTCAAGAATGCGGACGGTAGCGTCTCCGAAGCTGGAACCTTCAAGACTGCAGGCTCTGATGGAACCTTCCATTTCCTGTGGCTCAGTGATAACCACACACAGGCCAACAATCCACTGATTTTCAATGTCGACACCGCAATCGATCGTGCCAATGCAATCCTTGGCCAGGATATCAACTTTGTCCTGTTCTCCGGCGACATGGTCAACAAGGGACAGATCTACAACAACTGGTTCAACTGGCAGAGCAGTGACAGACTTCACAGAAACATGTTCGCCTTCTTGGTCGGAAACCATGAGTACTATCCTGCTGGTAAGAAGAACATGGATACCAGCGCCTACTATCTTGATATGGTTGCCGTTCCTGACGATGACGCTGATGTCCTCGACAGCAACTACTGGTTCCTTTATGAGAACGTTCTGTTCATCTGTCTGGATTCCATCGGACGTGAGGATGACGGAACCATGAACTATGCCAATCGGGAGACGTTGGAGATGGAGCGCATCTGGCTTGAATCCGTTGTCGAGGCAAACAAGGGCAAGTACGACTACATCATCGTTTCCCAGCATTACTCCATGCTCGAGGGTGAAAACAGCGGAACTGGCGCCTATGAGTTCTGGGCACCGGTCATGGACAAGTGCAGAGTTGATCTTGTTCTTGCATCAGACACCCACACCTACAGCAGAAGCTACACCTTGTATGGTGACCAGGTTGCAGAGGATGGCACCGTTTACATGACAAGCCCGATCACCGAGTATCAGGAGGAGAAGGCCATTGTGAACCGTCCTGAGCTGACCGGAAATCGCTGTGCTTTCTACGTTGGTGAGAAGGGATCCGGATTCGTCGTTGTCTCCGTGACACCACAGGCCATCACTTTGGATGTCTATGGAAGCGATGGCATCCAGTATGACAGCCTCAGCGTCAACAAGAAAAACCGCTGACACATTTGAAAGACAAACAAGGCCGCTTGGGAAATTCTCCTAGGCGGCCTTTTCTTTGGTTTGGGGTTGATAAACAGTAACGAACAGTAAAAGAAAATTAAAACAGTAAGTGAAAATGCTTTGGCTATTATGAAAAAGCTGCAGGTTTGGAAAAGATTTGAAGGCTTGTCCGTTTCTATTGCAGCTTCATCAGCACACTGCTGCCGAACAGCAGGTATTTTCCGACTTTCACGATGTTGACCCTATCGTCTCTGTTTTCCAGATAGCGTTTGAGGTGGATGATTGTATTGTTGTTGCCCTGGAAGTCGTATCGATAGTGAAAGAGTTCGTTCAGATCAAAATCCATGACAAGCATCGTCTTGTTCGGATAGATGTCGAATACGAACATCTCATCGATATAGGTTCCCACGATGTTGCCGCTGCCGTAGATGCTGGTATCAATCTGCTCGTCCGAGAACTTCTTGAGCCTGATCGTCTGTTCTCCTGCCAAGGAAAGTTCAATGCCTACATCCTCGACAAAGGCTAAACTTCCACTTCGGTTCTGCCCATTGAAATTCATGGTGATGGAATTTCCGCTCAATGTGTAGGACCCGGTTACAACCGGATCATCAAGATAGGAGGAGTAATCCCCGCATGGGACAGATGTGATGACACCGCCTGAAAAGCTGTAGAGATGCTTCTCAGGCAGAAAACCGGTTGAAGTCACGATCTCGTAGGTCCCTTCAAGGGCGTCCAGCGTGACTGCCGGTGGAAGGAAAGACGGACGGCCCATGGAATCCAGTTTCTCCTCCTGGTTGCAGGAGATGAGCATGAAACAGAGCAAAAGCGTGATCAGCAGGATTCTGCCGGCGAATGTATGTTTCTCCTTACTTTTACCAAAAGCACCTTTTGTCATGTGGTTCTCCTAAACGTTTCATGCCTGGCTTTCATGATAACCGATTCCGTCTGGCTTGGGGATAAAAAAACTGACCCTTTCGAGTCAGTTTTCTGTTTGTCACTCCCACTCCACTGTTGCTGGTGGTTTGGCTGTGATGTCGTAGACGATGCGGTTGATGTGTGGGACCTCATTGACGATTCTGTGTGATACCTTCTCCAGTACATCATAAGGGATGCGTGTGAAGGTTGCTGTCATGAAGTCGCTTGTGCTGACGCATCGAAGAGCCAGTGTGTAGTCATAGGTTCTTCCATCACCCATGACACCGACGCTCTTTGTGTTGGTAAGAACGGCGAAGTACTGGCTGGCCTCAGGAACCTTGGCTGCCTCGACCTCGGAGCGGAAAATCCAGTCGGCATCTCTGAGGATGGCAAGCTTTTCTTCTGTAATCTCTCCGATGACGCGGATGGCAAGTCCTGGACCTGGGAACGGCTGACGACTGACAAGATACTCAGGAAGACCGAGCTCTCTGCCAAGCTGGCGAACCTCATCTTTGAAGAGGTTTCTCAGTGGCTCGATGATCTCCTTGAAATCAACATAGTCTGGAAGGCCTCCAACATTGTGGTGGCTCTTGATGACCGCTGCGTTGCTTCCCATACCGGATTCGATGACATCTGGATAGATGGTACCCTGAACAAGGAAATCAACAGCGCCGATCTTCTTTGCTTCCGCTTCGAAGACGCGGATGAACTCCTCGCCGATGATCTTTCTCTTTCTTTCTGGCTCTGTGACGCCGGCAAGCTTGTCCATGAAATGTTTCTGGGCATTGACTCTGACGAACTTGACTGGGTAGTTGGAGAAAATCTCTTCTACCTGGTCACCTTCGTCCTTTCTCAGAAGACCGTGGTCAACAAAGACACAAGTGAGCTTTTCGCCAATGGCCTGGGACATGAGTGCTGCAGCAACAGAGCTGTCGACTCCACCAGAGAGTGCCAAAAGTGCCTTTCCGTCGCCGACCTTGGCTTTGATCTGCTCAATGGCAGTGAGCTTGTAGTTGGCCATGGACCACTGTGCCTTGGCTCCAGCGATATCCATAAGGAATGTTCTGAGAATCTCAAAGCCTTCCTCTGTGTGTTTGACCTCTGGATGGAACTGAACTGCATAGAAGTTTTTGGCAGTGTTCTCAAATCCTGCGAATGGGCAACCTGCAGAGTGTGCAATGGCCTTGAAACCGTCAGGAATGCGCTCAACACTGTCTCCATGGCTCATCCATGTAATGCTTTTCGAAGATATATTGCCGAAAAGGGAAGAGTTGGTGTCAAACTCTGTTTCCGTTCTTCCATACTCTCGGTTGGCAAGGCTATCGGCTGGAACGACCTTTCCACCAAGGGTGTAGGCCATGAGCTGAGCGCCATAGCAGATACCGAGAACTGGAATTCCCATCTCGAAAATGCGTGTGTCAATCTTTGGTGATTTCTCATCGTAGACGCTGGAAGGACCTCCGGAGAGGATGATGGCCATAGGTCCGAACCCCTGGATCTTCTCAAAAGGCATTGAGAATGGCTTGAGTTCGCAGTAGATGCCGATCTCTCTCACGCGTCTTGCGATAAGCTGGTTGTACTGGCTACCAAAATCCAGTATCAGAACCTTCTCTTCGTTTGCGTTCATGTTAGTTCTCTCTGAATTTGATTGTTCCGTCGCTTGCGTCGTCGATGATTGCAAGGCTGTAGACGTCGATTCCTGCTGCACGGAGTCTGTCTCCGCCGCCCTGGAATCCCTTCTCAACAGCAATGGCAACACCAGCAAGGGATGCACCAGCACCCTTGACGACATCGGTAAGTCCTCTGACAGCCTCGCCGTTGGCAAGGAAGTCGTCCATTACGAGAACATTGTCGGTAGGCTTGATGTGCTCTGCTTCAACCATGACGTTGACGGTCTTCTTATAAGTATAGGAATAGATCTCGCTGTGGAGGATTCCATTCTCAATGTTGTCGCTCTTGGCTTTCTTTGCGAATACCATAGGAATTCCCCACTTGAGGGAACAGATGCTTGCAAGAGCAATTCCACTGGCTTCGATTGTCAGGATAAGTGAAACCTTTGAGAGATCAAAGTGTTTTCCGAATTCATCTGCCATTCTTGACATGAGATCAGTGTCGATCTTGTGATTCAAGAATGAGCCAACCTTAATGATGTTGCCCGGAAGGACTTTGCCTTCCGACAAGATACGTGCTTTGAGTTCGTCCATGCCATAGCATCTCAATTATATGATTTAGTGTCAATTCGGTTTTCGATAAAAGGGCAGGGAAAAAAGGCTTTTGTGCAACTTTGAGCAACAGTTGTCCTTCTGCAGCTTTCATTCGATGTGGGTGTAATGGCAAACAAAAAACGGCTGTTTTCCGTCTGAAAACCAGCCGTTTCGCTTTAAGTTTATGTTTACCTTTCCGAAAACGGAATTATTTTACGTCTCTTCCGAAGATCTCAATCATGCCGCTGAGTCTGTCGAGCATCCAAGGCTGAACGGTGTCTGGATCGAATCTCCATGACCAGTTGGCAGAACCAACAGAAGACGGCAGGTTCATTCTGGCGCTGTTGTCCAGGCCGATGATGTCCTGCATTGGAATCACCACGGTGTTGGCAACGCTTCCCATGAGGGTTCTGATGATCTGCCATACGATATCTTCATCTGGGCTCTGGAAATAGCGTCGGAGAATATCCTTCATGAAGTCACTCTGGTTCTCGTACCAGCCTCGTGTGGTCTCGTTGTCGTGGGTTCCTGTGTAGGCGATGCAGTTACTGTCCTCGTAGTTGTGAGGAAGGCTTGTGTTTGTGGTGTCGAAGAAGCCATCCTTTGCATCCCATGCGAACTGGATGACCTTCATGCCTGGGAAACCGCTTTTTTTCTTCATGGCCAGGACTTCTGGTGTGATGAATCCCAGGTCCTCGCCGATGACGTTCATGTTCTTGAAGTGCTTCAGAAGGTCCATGCCAGGTCCTGGAAGCCATTTTCCGTTCTTGGCAGTGGTTTCGCCCATAGGGACTTCCCAATAGGACTCAAAGCCTCTGAAATGGTCGATTCTGACGACATCAACCATCTTCAAGGTCATTTCCATGCGCTTTCTCCACCAGGCATAGTCATCCTTCTCATGCTCTGGCCAATTGTAGGTCGGGTTTCCCCACAGCTGACCATCTTCGGTGAAGGCATCTGGTGGGCAGCCTGCAAGTGCTGTCTGGTTTCCTTTTGCATCGATTTTGAAAAGGCTCCAGTTCGTCCAGGCGTCCACGCTGTCTCCCGCGACGTAGATTGGAATGTCGCCGATGATCTTGATGCCAAGCTCATTGGCAAATCGGTGAAGGGAATTCCACTGGCTGAAGAAGAAGTACTGCAGGACCTTGTAGATTTCAATCTCATTGGACAATTGCTTTGTCCACTTGGAGATGGCACTCTTTTTGCGGGTTTTGATGTCCTCGTCCCAAAGGAACCAGCGAGAGTCGTTGAAGTGGTTCACAAGTGCTTGAAACAGGGCATAATCATCCAGCCACCAGGTGTTTTCCTTGCAGAAAGCCTCATAGTCTGTCTTTGGGAACTTGCCGGCAATGAAAAGCTGGGCTGCCTCCTTTAGAAGGACCATCTTGTTGGCATAAACATCCGGATAGCTGACTCTGCCCTTGGTCTGGTTCTCAGAGTCGTCGTATTTCTTTCCAAGACCTTCTGAATCGCAGAGCATGTCCAAAGACCTGAGGTCAATCAGAAGCTCGTTTCCTGCGAATGTGGATCTTGCGGCATAAGGGCTGTCACCGAAACCGGTAGGTCCCAGTGGAAGGATCTGCCAAAGGGAGACCTTTGCCTGGGACAGCATTCGGAGAGTCTTTCTTGCCTCGATTCCCAGATCGCCGATGCCGAAAGGGGATGGAAATGATGTCGGATGGATGAGAACACCACAACGTCTGGTGCTCAGAATCGGCTTGTTTTCGCCTGCTGTTTTCTTTGCCATTTGTCTTTTTCCTCAGATGCCCCGCCAAAAGCGTTGAGACATCGCGTTACTATAACGTAACGAGTACTTTTTTTCTATATTGCTTGCTTGTTCAGTGCCCAATTTTGGGGTATAATGAGACCATGACTTCAGATAAGCAGCTTCAATTCAAAATCGGTGAACATGTAGTTTATCCTCTTCAGGGAGTTGGTGTCGTAAAGGACATCAGAGAGCGCACCGTTCGCAACGTTCCAGTCCTGTATTACGTCATCTACATTGACATGTCTGACATGACTGTTAGCATCCCTGTTGAGAAGGTTGAGGATTCCGGTGTTCGTGCCATCGTATCTGAAGCCGAGGCCCTCAAGGCACTTGATATCATCTCCAGCAAGTACGAGCCTGTCTCCGTTGATTGGAAGGCCCGTTACCAGATGAATGTTGACCTCATCAAGGAAGGTTCCATCAATTCCATTGCCAAGGTCGTACAGGGTCTCTATCACAGAAGCAAGGTCAAGGAGCTTCCGGTTCAGGAAAGAAAGCTCTATGACAATGCTCTGAGCCTTCTCATTGACGAATGTTCCTATGCCCTGAACAAGGACAAGAAAGAGATTGAAAAGACCATCTTCTCTCATTTGGAGAAATGATGCCATTGCGCCATGCAGTGATTGTGACAGCTGCGGGATCGTCTCGCAGATTCAACGAGTCCTCTGACGCCAAGAATCCGGTCAAAAAGGAATTTCTCACTATCGGTGAAATGCCTGTATTATGTAGGGCAATCGCTCCGTTTACTCAGGTGCCTGGTTTGGTTGCAGTCGTGGTGACTTACCGCGATGGTGACCTTGAGGCGGTAAAGGCTCTGATCGATCAGTCAGCAGTCCTTACAAACCTGTCGGATGTCAAAGTTCTGTATGTGAAAGGCGGTGATACCAGACAGGCTTCAGTCTTCCATGCACTTTCTGCTTTAAATGATATGGCACAAGAACTTGCCATTGATATTGTCAGCATCCATGATGGTGCCAGACCTTATGTAGACAAGGCTCTTGTGTCTAGCTGTATCAATGCAGCTTTTCAGCATGGTGGCGCCTGTCCTTGCATCCGTATGACCGATACTCTTGTGCAGGTTGATAAGGATGGCTTTTTATGTGGAAGACTCAGCCGCGAAGGTGTGTGCACCGTCCAGACGCCGCAGTCTTTCCGTTTCCCGGACATCTATGACGCACACTGTGCGGCCATAGCGGGTAAGGCCTATACCGATGACACAGAGATCTTTATGGACTTCGGCAAAAAGGTGGCCTTTGTGCAGGGGAGCAAGAGCAACAGCAAAATCACATACGCCCAGGATCTTAAGGAGGGACACTGACATGATAAGAATCGGTACCGGTTGGGATATCCATAAGCTTGTGAAAGACAGACCTCTTGTTCTTGGCGGCATTGAGATCGAAAGTGACAAGGGCTGTCTTGGACACTCCGATGGAGATGCCCTGATTCATGCGGTAATCGACTCTCTTTTGGGGGCCGCCGGCATGGAAGACATCGGAACGCTGTTTCCGGATACGGATCCAAACTACGAGGGAATCAGCTCTGTTGTTCTTCTTCAGGATGTTGTTGATATGATTCACAGCAAGGGCTACTCAATTGTGAATGTCGATACCACGGTGATTCTCCAGAGTCCGAAACTTGGACCTTACAAGGATAATATCAGACAGTTCATGTCTGTTACTCTTGACATCGGATTTGAGGACTTTACTGTCAAAGCCAAAACGGCAGAGCATATGCTGGGCGAACTTGGAGCAGGTGATGCTGTCGTTTGCCAGAGCTCATGTCTGCTCAGCAAAGAATGAAATGTACTTGAAAAGATGAATGTCCAGTGGATTGGTCTCCCAACCGGAGATCAGGTCTTTGCGCACAAAATTGGTGGCAAATGCGGTGGACATTGGAATGACAACTCCTGAATTCAAAAGAACCTGTTCTGCCTGATTGAGAAGACTCTGTCGTGTCAGCGCATCGGCTGCGTTTCTGGCACTGTCTAGAAGGTTGTCATATTCAGCGTTGGAGAAGTTTGCAAGATTGAAAGACCCATCCGATTCGAAGAGTCCCAGAAATGCCATAGGGTCGGAGTAGTCACCGATCCAGGTGATGGTGCAAAAGTCATATGGGTTCTCTTCTGGAACAGAGGCATAGACGGTAAGAGGTACGGTGCTGATTGTGACGGTAACACCGAGTGTTCTGGACCAAAGTTCTGCAATTAGCTCTGCGACAGCGGAGTTCTGGGAACCTCTTGTCACGGCCATGCGGATCATAGGAAGAGGCTTTTGGCCATATGGGTATCCGCCTGCAGCCAGAAGACTGATGATGTCTTCGTTGATCTGTGCGCTGACACCACTGTCCGGAACGATGGATGTGGACTCCAAAAGGCTTCCCTGGATGCTTCGGATGATATCCCATGGAATGATGGAAATCATGGCCTTGCGGATGTTGTCATTGGCATAGGCACCATCCTTTGCGCTGAAATAGAAGAAGGTGGTTGCATAGAGCTTTGAGAGAACCATGTGTTCGGAGGCATCGGCAATCGCTGCCATGGACCACTGGATGTCTCCGTCCAGGAAAGCCTGACCGTAGAGGTCACTTAAGATGACTTCGACGAAATCGGTCTGAACGGTGTCCCAGTAATAGGCATTTCTTCGGAACGTGATCAGCTCGTCGGACTGGCTGATGAGCTTGTAGGCGCCGCTGTAGGTCACCGTATCCTTGATTGCCGCAAGACAAGGCTGGCAGAGCAGACTTGGCAGGTAGGGAACCGGATAGCGGAGGTTAATCACAAGTGTATATGGATCTGGAGCCTCAAGGCTGAGCTTGCCACTTTTATTTCTCTGCACGAAATCCAGATTGCTTCCCAAAGGTCCGTTGACCATGTAGTTCCAGGACTCGATGAAGGTGTTTGCAGTTATGTCGCTTCCATCTGAAAAACGTGCATGCCTTAAGGAGAACGTCCACTGAAGTCCATCCTCTGATGTGGTGTAACCTGTGGCAATGGCTGGAATCGGATCACTTGTGGCCTTGTCGTACTGGAAGAGTCCGTCATACATGTTGAGCATGAGGATGATGCTGTTGCTGTCCGATGCGGTGTACGGATTGAGTATGATCTGATCCTTTCCCGGATCCATCATGATGCGTAGAGTCTCGCTTTGTGACTGTGCGAAAAGCGGAAGGCATGCAACAGCCAGAAGCATTGCAATGGTGATAGCAAACAGTTTCTTCATAAGTAGAGCAAGAGAATTTTACTCCAAATGATAGGGGTTTTCAACTGTAAAGGGTTTTTGCTTTATGCTATGATTGTTTTCATGAACATGATCCTTTTTGAACAGATGCCGCAAGGCGGACTTATTCCAGCCTCCGATGAGAGGGCAAAGCACATTTCCCAGGTCCTGAAACTCAAGGTGGGTGACACCTTTAAAATGGGTATCCTCAACGAAAGCGAAGGCACTGCAACAGTAGTATCCCTTTCCGAGGAGGGTATTCAGATTTCCTATGAAGGGGAAATCAAGCCAAGCCTTTATCCTGTCACTCTCATCTGTGCCCAGGTGAGACCGATCTGCATGAAAAGGATCTTGCGTGAGGCCGTCTGCCTTGGAGTTCAGCGGATCATCCTTTGCGGCTCCGATACCGGAGAGAAGTCCTATCTTTCCAGCAATCTCTACAAGACAGGAGAGTACAAGGAATATCTTTTGGATGGTGCCATGCAGGCCTGTCATGCAGGGATGCCTGAAGTTATCTTCACATACTCTGCGGATTCGGCCATCGAAAAGGCAAAGCAGCTGTCTTGTGAAGATACGACATTCATCATGCTGGATAACGTGGTAGGTGCCATTCCACTAAGCCAGGCCGATGTCCTTCCTAACGCTGTTTTGGCAATCGGACCTGAGCGCGGATGGTCAGATCGCGAGCGCAAGGCTTTCTCTGATGCCGGCTATCGACCAATGCTTTTGGGCTCTCGCGTCCTTCGAACCGAGACTGCCTGCAGCTGTGGTATTGCAGTTCTGCTGTCAAGGCTTGGTGCACTCTGAACAGAACAAGGATGCTGTGCAGGATGTAAAACAGATTGCACAGATTACACAGAACAACACTGATTTCTCAAAATCCATATAAATGGCGCTTATAACGCTGTACTTGATGTCAATCGCCGGGATCAGTGGGATCGCTGTACTCACCGCGCACGCTGGAATCGATAAGCAATGATGTCGGTGGACAAAAAAAAGAGTGCCATAGTCTTCAGCACTCTTTCTCAACTCAGCTTTCGCTTTTCTTGGCTTTCTTTTTCTCTTTCATGAGCTTTTGTTGCTCCTTGAGCTTTTGCTTGTACTCTTTCTTTGTTAGAGGGGCAGGTGGAAGCTCTGGAACCTTCTCCAATTCCTCTGGATGGTCAAGAAGATACTGCAGATAGTGCATGCTCTTCACAAAGTAGAAACCCGATGTGATTCTCTCATCAACGGTAGCGCCGATTTCAACGGTCTCCTTGCAGGAGATGACCTTGCCGTCGTCATCAAACTCTCGTTTTCTGTCCAAAGCACCAATGGTTACAAACACACTGGTTGTTCCCCATTCATAGAGGTGATGCATTGGACTTCCACCCTCGATTCCGATGGAACCGAGATTGGAGACGAAGACAGATGTATGAAGTCCATCGGCTTCCTTGAGGAATCCTGGTGCAAAGCCACGTCTGTCCATGGAACCCAGAATCTTGACGGCAAGGGCGATGAGCCATGTCGGGAAGTGCATCAGAAGACCAATGGTGTCATCGGTGAAGTTGGACTGCTCGGAGACGTTTCTTGCATCATTGATGTACTGGTCCATGACCTTGGCATATTCAAAGAGTGTCATGTCCGGGCGGAAAATCAGCGGAGAACTTGTCTCAGGAGCCTCTTCGGTGAACTTCTCTTTGACGACGAAGTTCATGGAAAGCTCGTTTCTCTGCCAATAGTGATAGCGGGCGATGAATCGGTTGAGTTCTGGTCTCATGGCAAAGGTTCGCATGAGAGCTGCACAGAACACATAGAAGAACTTGAGTCGGAACTCAGGTTTTGTTGCGTTGTACTTTCGGATGTAATCCAGTGTCTTTGTGACATCCATCTGAAGCTTGTGGTAGACCAGAGCATCACATCTTCTCTTCATCATGTACGGGAAGATCTTGTTATAGAGAGGTATATCGTATACCAGTTTTGCGTCATTTCGTCTCATGGCTTGTGATTCTACCATTAATATGACAATAAATCAATTTTTGTCTACTTCATTGAAAAGTGACACATGATCTGGTTAATTTGCCTTTCCTCTCACCTTGGCCAGATAGTGCTCTTTCATGTCGTTCTCAAAATCGGCGTTGCACGCATATGACCTTCCAAGGCACGGCTGCCACAGGCTTGGGTCCTCCATGCATAGGTAGAAGAACACGTTTTCCTTCCAGTCCTGAGGAAAGCAGGAATAGACATGGGAGAACATCTGTCGCTTGGTCTGAAGGTCATAGGAGAATTTTCCGGCAATTGGTGAAAGAGGCATCTGGGTGACTCGAGTTGGGCGTTCAGACTCTCTGAGTGTTCTGAGATTCTGCTTGGTGAATGTCAGTGTTCCCATGCCCACCATCACCGCATTCTTCGGGTCAATGCTGTCACAGAGAAATTTCACAAGCTCTGCATATTCCTTCTGCCAACCGCAGAAATGGACCATTGGGTGAATGTGGAACCCTACGAGGTTTCCCTTCTGTGCACAGGCGGCTGCTGCCTTGATTCTGGCATGTGGCGTTGCTGCCAGGTGCTCTTCCTTTGCTGCTGCGGTAGGGGCGTTGAGGGACCATGTGGAAACGATGTTCGCCGGAATGTCCATGGAAAGCCAATCGGTTCTTGCACATTTTGTCTTGAGCTCTATCACCACCTCAGGATGCAATCTGGCAAAGGAGAAGAGGGCAGTGAGGGTGCCGTAATCGTCACCTAAAAGCAGGGAATCAGAACTCTGACCGGTGCCGATGTGCCAGGTGCCCTCTTCCAGGACCATATTCTCCAGATGCTGCTTGAGATCGGAGACGATGCGCACCTCATTGCTGGAATAGAAGCTTTGGATGGAGCAGTAGGCACAGGCGAAAGCGCACTGCTGGACGGCATCCAGGGTTTTGAGGTTGCAGCATCTGGTCTGCTCGCCGTCGCGAGGACATGGGCATTTCCCCATGATCTTCTCTGGTGCCAGGAAGTCCTTTACGATATTGGCTCCCTTTTCCTTGAAGTCAAAGGTTGGGTGAAAGGTGCTGTAATCGACCTCGGTGTGTCTGAGGGCATCGATGTGAGCCATGACCTGACTGTAGATTTTGCGAACCTCATTCTTTGAGGTCTTGTCATATTCCGCTGGCCAAAGGCTCTGGATGTCGTGGTCCTTGCCATCAAGTCCCCAGAGAACCAGGTCCTGTGCCTGCTCCTTGAGCATTCGTCGCTGCTGGAATGAGAGAAACGGAATATCCTGAACAAAATCATCGATTGTGGCCATAGGGAAATGATAATCCACAAGAGATGTTTCAACAAGTACGACAGATGCTTGGAAAACGGCCTCAAAAGGCTTAGAATCGAAGAAAGGACTTACACGTGGACAAAGAAGCATTCGAGGCCGGTCTCAGTTACCAGGTCGACAAACAGATGACAGAGGAGGAGCTCAAAGCCCGCAGGGAGAACTTCGAGAAGGCCAGGGCAAAAGCTCACGAGCTTCCTCTGAACCCAGGGTGCTACCTGATGCGTGATGCATCGGGTACGGTCATCTATGTCGGAAAGGCAAAGAGTCTTCGTAAACGTGTCAGCCAGTACTTTCTCCCGAACCGGGACCGAAAGACCCAGGCCTTGGTCGAGAAGATCCGTGACATCTCCCATGTCATCACCGGAAACGACTATGAGGCTCTGATTCTTGAGAACAACCTCATCAAGAAATACAACCCGCACTACAACATCCTTCTCAAGGACGGCAAAAGCTATCCGATGATCCGCATCACCAAGGAGGATTTTCCGAAGGTCTACAAGACACGACGCATCATCAAGGATGGCTCCGACTATTTCGGCCCTTATCCTGACGTTTCGAAGATGTCCCAGTATCTGGATCTGATTGACAGGCTGTTCTCGCTTCGCAAGTGCTCAACGCCGCTTCGCAAGAAACCTCAGCCTTGCCTTTACTATCACATCGGCCGTTGCCAGGCCCCATGTTGCGGCAAGGTCTCCAAAGCGGAGTATGGAAAGAGCATTGACCGCATCCGTGCCTTCCTTTCCGGAAAGAACGATGACCTTCAGAACCAGCTGCGCGAAGAGATGATGGCTGCCTCCAAAGAGATGCAGTATGAGGTTGCAGCCAAGAAGAGGGACCTTCTTCTTGCTGTGCAAAGCGTGTCCAAGGTGCAGATGGTTGAGGACTACTCAAACACCGAAAGTCGAGACTATGCCGCAATCGAGATGCGAAGTCCGCTGTGTACCGTCTCTCTGATGCAGTTCCGCGACGGAAAGCTCATCGGAAGGGCCTTGTACCGCGCACAGACCTTTGGTGACGAATCCGAGACGCTTCTGAACTTCCTCACCCAGTATTACGAAGATGGACAGCAAATGCCAAACGAACTTTATGTCTCGCACGAGATTGATATCGATCTCATTTCAAGGTACTTCCAGGAGTATCTGAAAAAGCAGGTCAAGGTGTTTGTCCCGAAGGAAGGCCGAGACTTCCGAATCCTCCGTATGGCTGCGGAGAATGCCTCGCGTGATGTCGAAAAGCGTCTTAAAAGCAGAGACAACTCAAAGGCATTGGAACTGCTTCAGGAAGTCTGCGGACTTGAGGAGCCACCTGAGCTCATCGAAGGTTTTGATATCGCCCAGCTCAATGGTAAGTACACTGTCGCAAGTCTCATCTCCTTCGTAAACGGTAATCCAAATCCATCTGGATATCGAAGATTCAACATCAGGTCTCTCAATGGTGCCATCGATGACTTTGGCGCTATGCGTGAGGCAATCACCAGACGATACAGCAGAGTCATTGAGGAGAACCTCCAAAAGCCAGGGCTGATTCTCATCGATGGTGGTAAGGGACAGGTCAATGTCGCCAGGGATGTGTTGGACGAACTTGGTCTTGCCGATGTGCCGGTCGTGGGTCTTGCCAAGCAGTTTGAGACCATTGTTTTTGACGATGACCGACCGGATCTGCGCCTGGACCACAGCAACGACGCACTTCGCGTTCTGATTGCCGTGCGAGACGAATGTCACCGCTTTGCAACCGGTGCGAACCAGGCCATGCGAAGCAAGGAGGCAAGCTTCCATCTGCTGCAGAGCGTCCCGGGAATCGGAAAGGTCTCAAGCGACAAGATCATGAATGCCTTCACCACCTTGGACGATGTGGTCCAGTGCAGCCCAGAGGAGATCTCTCAGCGCGCAGGCATCCCAATCAAGACTGCGGAGAATCTTCTGGCCCGTCTTAAGGTCTGAAGAGAAAAGGCGCAAAAAAAAGAAAAATGTATCTTAACTTTTGATAAGCAATGTGTTACCATGAGTTAAGTACTATTTCGCTTTAGGAGTTTGCGCATGAAGGGACTTACAGAAAGACAGCAGGAAATCGCACTTTTCATCGAGCATTATTTTGATGAGAACGGCTATGCCCCAAGCCTCAGAGATATCGGAAACCATTTCGGATTCTCCCCAAAGGCAGCCTATGATCACCTTCGTGCACTGGAGAAGAAGAACATCATCAAGACAGCCGACAACCTCCCTCGTGGAATGGCTCTTCTCAAGAGAACAACCCCAGAAAGCGGAAGTGTCATCAAGGTTCCTCTTCTTGGAACCACTGCAGCTGGTGCACCGATTGAGTCCGAGCAGGTCTTTGACGGTTTCATCTCCGTTCCTCAGGAGATGGTCGGCTACAGCGATCCTGACCAGCTCTATGCTCTGAACATCCGTGGCGACAGTATGATTGAGGATGGTATCAACGATGGTGATATCGCCATCATCAAGAAGACAAAGTATGCAGAGAACGGTGACATCGTAGCTGCCAGTATCGGCGACAACGAGACCTATGGCATCACTCTCAAGCACTTCTACCACGTTGGTGACCGCTATGAGCTCAGACCGGCAAACTCCGCCTACAAGGTAATCGTCTCCACACATTGTGAGATTCATGGTAAACTTTTGATGATCATCCGTCAGTACGGGAGGTAATCATGGGTCATTCCTATCTTCTTCTGGGTCCTGAGAAGGGTCTGAAGGAAGATTTCATCAGCAAGATAAAGTCTCAGGTCAGTCCTTGTGATGTCTCAAAGTTCTATGCCTTTGATGACTACGAGGCAGAGCTTTATGCCCAGCTGAACAATAATGACCTCTTTGCCGACCACAAGCTTGTCATCCTCGATGAAGCCCAGGACATCAAGACACAGGACAAGGTAAAGCCTCTTGTCGAGTACATCCAGAACCCTTCGGACTGTTCCACTCTGATTCTCACAAGCACCGAGCTGTATGTCAATGCAGCGATCATGGGTGCCGTCGAAGGGCAGGGCAAGGACTTTGTGGTCAAGTTCTATGAGATGTTCGAGAGCAAGAAGAACGAGTGGCTTTCCAACTACTTCAGAAGAAACGGTCTTGCCATTGAGAATCGCGCCATCACCGCAATCATCGAGAAGGTGGAGAACAACGTCCAGGAATTCGAGAACACCTGTTCGCAGATGGTCATCTATCTCAAGACACTTCCGGATAAGACCACCGTTACTTACGATGATGTAGAGGACTTTCTTGCCCATACCAGAGAGGAGAATGAGTTCACACTGTTCTCCTATATCGCAAAGGGAAAGCTCGAGAGTGCCTTGGAGTGCCTTCATACACTGCTTCGCACAAAGGACGCAGCAACTGTCACCGCCATGTGTGCCTCAAGACTTTCCTCCTATTTCCGTCGAGCACTTTCCGTTCAGCTGAATGTGAAAGCCGGAATGGGTATGAGCCTTCGCTATGGTGAGGATAACAGTGCCTTCACCAAGAAGGTCTTTGAAGGTGACCGACCAATCTCTATGCCAAAGGACAGGGAAATCTATCGCGAGGCCTGCATGCGCTACAACCAGAAGGATATGGAGCGCATCCTTGTGATCCTTTCCGAGTATGACATCAAGATCAAGGAAATCGGAACCGCCATGCAGAGCATCATGATGGAGCGCTGCATCGTGGATGTCATCTGCCACAAAGGCAGACATTCCAGAGAACTCAAATTCGCAACACTCTGACAATCCAGTGTCGTCTCTCTGTTGAACCATGGAACTATCTATGGTAGATTCATTATGTAAATGAAAAACAAGGAGAGGGGATATGGAAAACCTTATCAGAGAGTATATGAACTTCCTTGATGACAACAAGACAGAGCGTCGCTGCGCTTCCTCTGCCATCAGAATTGCCATCGAGCACGGATACAAGAACATTGAAGACGTCACAAGCCTCAAGGCTGGTGACAAGGTCTATTTCGATAAGATGGGAAAGAGCGTTGTTCTGTTTAACATCGGAACTGATGACATCGCAAAGGGTATGAACATCCTTGGTGCCCACATAGACAGCCCAAGACTTGATATCAAGCAGAGTCCAATCTATGAGGACACTGTCTACAAGACTGGTCTTGTCTATCTGAACACCCACTACTATGGTGGGATCAAGAAGTACCAGTGGCTTGCACTCCAGCTTGCCCTTTACGGAGTCGTCTACAAGGCAGACGGCACAAAGGTTGACATCGCAATCGGTGATGACCCAGAAGATCCTGTCTTCTGCATCTCTGACATTCTGCCACACCTCGCCCAGGATCAGATGAAAAAGACTGCCGCTGAGTTCGTGGAAGGTGAAAAGCTCGATGCCATCATGGGCGTTTTCCCTAACGTTAAGGATTACAAGGATCCTGAGTTCAAGAAATATGCCCCAGGCGATGCCAAGAAGCGCATTCTTGCCATCATCAACGAGAAGTATGGCATTACCGAAGATGACTTTGCATCCGCAGAGCTTGAGCTGGTCCCAGCCGGAAAGACTCGTTTCCTCGGATTCGACAAGACCCTGATTCTCGGTTATGGCCAGGACGACAGAGTATGTGGCTTCACAAGCCTTGCTGCCATGATGGAAGTGCCAGCTGGAAGCAGAACAACCTGCTGCATCCTCGCTGACAAGGAAGAGATCGGAAGCGCTGGTGCTACCGGTATGAATTCACATCTTCTTGACAATGCTGTGGCTGAGGTCGTCGCAAGACTGGATGGCAACAACACAGAACTTACTGTAAGACGCGCTCTGGTGAATTCCCTTATGCTCTCCAGTGACGTCAGTACTGCATTTGACCCACTCAATCCTGGTCTCTACGATGCACAGAACACCTCTTTCCTTGGAAAGGGTGTCGTATTCACCAAGTACACAGGTTCTCGTGGAAAGTCCGGTGCTTCCGATGCCAACCCAGAGTTCATTGCAAAGGTCCGTGGCACACTGTACGATGCCGATGTCCATTTCCAGACTGCAGAGCTTTCCAAGGTCGATGTTGGTGGAGGCGGAACTATCGCTCACTTCGCTGCCGAGTATGGCATGCAGGTCCTTGACTGCGGTGTTCCTGTTCTTAGCATGCACGCACCATGGGAAATCACAAGCTCCTACGATGTCGAGCAGGCCTATGAGTGCTACAAGGCATTCCTCAAGATCTGAGAGATTCAAACAACTTGAACAAAAGAGGCTGCAACACAGGTCTGCATCAGAGGCCAGGGTGTTGCAGCCTTTTTTTCAAGCATAACAGCAAAGAAGAAACACAATGGCATTGGATGGGGCTTGTCAGGCTCCCATTTTATCTGGGTGCTGAGTTTTAAGAAAAAATTGAGAAAAACTTCTGCCTTACGCTAAGTTTTTGAAAAAATTAGAGAAAAACTCCTGCCTTGTCCCAAGTGAAAAGCTCAACAACACAGTTCAAAAAAGCCTTCACAGCAAAAGAGGCTGCAACACGTAGTCAAAAACCGCATTGTGTTACAGCGTCCTTTTTTGGTCTTTGCATCAAAGACAAATTCTTTTTGACTTTTGGAATTTCCCAACTTATGATTTAAGTATAGAAAACCTTGGATTCAAGGAGGTCCTATATGAATCTTAATGTAAGAGGTGTCCATTATCAGGTCAGTGAAGAGACAAGAGAGTTCCTGGACAAGAAACTTGCAAAACTGGATTTTGCAGCAGACTATCTTCATGATCTGGATATTACCATGAAGCGAGAGACCCTTGGTCAGGGGTTTCATATAGATGCAAAACTGCATTTCTCATGGGGAACCGTCAAAGTCGTGAGCTACGACTGCTACGAACTCTATGAGGGCATTGAGCTGATAGCCGATAAGATCGAGGCTGCGGCAAGAAAGGAAAAAGGGAAAGTAATTGAGGGCTGAAAGGTCCTCGAGGGGAACAAAAGTTGAAGGCCACCGCAAAGCGATGACCTTCTTTTTTTGTCCATTTATCTGAAATCGTAGGTAAGTCCAATGTCCACCTTCGGGACGATGATGTTCCAGATACCTTCAAATGTCTTGGCCTCAAGGTTCTCTCCCGCACTGTTCATGTACCAGTTTAAGCTTGGACACAATTTGAGTCTGCCGCTGCCTGTGATGATGGGAAACATAAGTCCCGTGTGTATGAAAGGAATCCAGTTCTGGTAGGCAGGCTCTGCACTGCTGATGGTCCAGTTGCTCAATATTCCTCCACCAAACTCAAATTTGCCGAGTCGGATTCCGACAACAGGGCCAATGGAAGGGGATGGTGCGGCATCCGGATCTGTGAAAATGCTTTTTGTGATTCTTGCATTCACACCAGTTGTCAGAACAAAGCTGTCGGAGATTCTGACTCCGACTTCCAATTGCGCGCCTGCATCAAACTCAACGATATTCAGACCTGCAAAGGCCGAAGATGAGACCATAAAGGTCGGAGCCTGTGCAAAAGCCATCAGCATGACTGCTGAAAGTAGGACTAAAAGTAGTGCTTTTCTCATGTTCTATCTCCAAAACCGGATGTGGAAGATTGGTTTACAAAATCATAACAAATGACTGCCGATTAGGTTTCAGCAATCATCTGGAGTAGGAAGAATCAATGTTCAGCTCGGCACGATACTTTCCGACGGTTCTTCGTGCACATTTGATTCCCTTCTCTAGAAGAAGGTCGGAAATCTTCTGGTCGGAGAGGGCACCCTTTTCTCGGATGATTTCGGCAATCATGTCCTTGACGGCGTTTCGTGAAACGCTTGCCCCTTCGTCTGATGTGCTTGCAACACCCTGTGAGAACAGATACTTGAGCTGCAGAAGTCCCCAATCGGTCTCGACCCATTTGCTTTGGGCGAGGCGGCTCATGGTGGTCTCATGCACACCGATTTTCTCGGCGATGTCCTTCAGCGTCATGGTCTTGAGGTAGCGCGGTCCCTTGAAGAAGAACTCGCTCTGGAATTCCATAATGGCCAAAGCGGCGCTGTAGAGGGTCTTGAAGCGAAGATTCACCTGGTTAATCAGGGTTCTTGCGTTTCTTATGCTTTCGCGTATGTAGGAACCGGCCTCCTTGGCCTGGTCGCCTGAGAGGTCATCGGCCAGGGCTTCGAAGTCGGCCGATATGGAAAGCTCTGGAAGCATGGAGCGGTTGATGTCCAGAACAAGCTCGCCGTTTTTCTGATGAACAGAGAAATCCGGTTCCACACCTGCAAGGCTGTCGGAAGAGAAACTCTGACCTGGATAAGGGGTAAAGCCTTTGAGGATGGAGAAGAAGGTCTGAAGATCCTCTTCCGGGATTTTCAGGGAGGTTGCAACTTCCTTGAACTTTCCGGCTTTTAGTTTTTCCAGGTGTGTGTTGACCATTTGGGAGAAGATTTCAAGGTCTGACTGTGCCATGCCGGAAAGCTTTGCCTGCAAAATCAGAGACGCTCTGAAATCCGCAACGCAGACACCGGCTGGGTCAAAACTCTGAAGCAGTGCCACGGCACTATCGATATCCGCTTTGCTGAAGTTCTTCTCCTGAAACAGCTGCTCCAAAGGCATCTGGAAGAATCCGTTGGCATCCAGGCTGCTGATGATCATCTGGGCAATCTCATTGACAACTTCAGTGGTAGGGGTCTCTCCCAACTGGACGAGAAGATGCTGGGCTAGGGTTTCTCCGTTGGCACAGGAGTTTTCAATCATCATCTGCTTGCGATCGGATGCCTCTGGGTCTGCAGAGCCTGCCTGATAGGCCATATCCTCATAGTCAGAGCCTTCGGCATCGTCCATGCGGTCATCCAAAGATCTTTCGGCAGGACTGTCTAGCGACAGGTCAAACTGAGAATCGGGAATCTCAAGGGCAGGGTTGCTCTCAATCTCCTGCTGAATGTGTGCCTGCAGCTCCAAAAGCGGCATTGGCAGCAGTGCAAGAGACTGCAGCATCTGAGGTGATAGTGTCTGTTCCTGTTTGAGCGTCTGCGAGAGACCAATTGCGAAATCCATCACTGATCCTCGAATGACTCTCCGAAATAGATGTCCCGTGCAATCTCATTGGCAAGAAGCTCTTCCTTACCGCCAGAGACGAGAATCTTGCCCTCACTGATGATGTGTGAGCATGTGGTTATGGACAGGGCGTCGCGGACATTGTGGTCGGTCAGAAGAACGCCGATTCCAAGTCGTGCAAGGGATCTGACAATCTGCTTGATCTCATAGACGGCCTTTGGGTCGATTCCGGCAAACGGCTCGTCGAGAAGCAGAAACTTCGGACTTGTTGCGATGCAGCGGGCAATCTCCGTTCTTCTTCGCTCACCACCAGAGAGGGTGTAACCCTTCTGCTTGGCAAGCTCTGTAAGGCCGAATGATTTCAGAAGACCCTTTGTGATCTGCTCTTTGCGTGCGGCATTGATGTCGTTTCGTGTCTCGACGACGAGTCTGATGTTGTCCTCAACACTGAGTTTTCGGAAAATGGAAGGCTCCTGCGGCAGGTAGGAGATTCCCATGCGAGAGCGCTTGTACATCGGCATGCCAGTAATGTCCATGCCGTTGACGGAAATCGTTCCACCATTGTTCTCTATGAATCCGACGATCATGTAGAAGGTTGTGGTCTTTCCGGCACCGTTTGGGCCTAAGAGACCGATGATCTCACCGCCGTGCATCTTGAAGGAGATGTCCTTTACGACTTCGCGCTTTCCGTAGACCTTTCGAAGATGGTCAATCTGAAGGGTATTAGCCATTGACTTCTCCTGATATGCTTCCGTACATGGAGATTGCGTTGGTATCAAGATCCACGACAATCATCGCAGCACTGTAGCTGTCGCCGTTCCAGTTTACGTTGGAGTTTCCCTTCATGGTCATCTTTCTGCTTTTGCTGTCAAATTCAATGACATCTGCACGACAGACCATAAGGCCTTCCTCGGTGACCTTGACGATCTTTGCCATCATCTTGAGTTGGATGATGCCTTTGTCCATGTCATATTCAAACCATGCGGCACTGAGGGCTGCCTGGTTGTCGGTATCCTGGATCTCAATCCAGCTGTCTGAGGAGACAAGACCCGACTGCCTGTCATAAAAGAGGCTTGGGCTGGAGAAGCTGATACCTCCATTTGGCTGTGAGGCCCTGACATTGCCTGTGCAGTCAACATAGCGGTAGTTGTCGCCATAAAGTTCAATTGCGTCCGAAAGGACCTCGATGTCCGGGGTGCTTACCTTGGCTCCGCCTGAGAGTGTGACAGTTTTGTTGCCTTCCTGGAGGTTGACCTTTGTGTATCCGCCTGAGAAGCTGATGTCAGCAGCCACAGCCTGTAGGGCAAAGAGAAGGGAAACCATCAAAACGGCCATAAGTGATATTAGTCTTCTCATTCTGACATCCTTCCTTCCAGAATCTGGGCGAACTCATAAAGTCCTTCATCAAACTTGGCATAGAAACCCAAAGCCTTAAGCGTGGTTCCCTGGCCATACTGCATGGTTACCTCTCCGTCACAAGTGAAGGATTCGGTGTCCTGGTCCCAGACAATGCTCTGGGTCATTATGGTGATGTCATCGGCATTCTGGTGAATGAGGACATCGCCTGAAAGGACCGCATGACGGGAATCGCTTCGGATCACGGCATTGGTGCAGCTTCCGCTGAACTCATCGGACCGCTCAAAGCTTACATTCTCAAGCATAGTGCCCCGCTGCGATGACCAGATGGTGATCTTCTGTGCTTTAAGAGACAGAGGTTTCTCCTCTGGCTGACCCAGCACATAAAGGGCATCTGCCATGACCATGTCAGGCAGTTCCTGTTCTCCGATTGGTATCGTTGAACTTGCGTTTCTGCTGCATGAGACGGACAGAATCAGAGCTACTAGCAATAAGTATGCCATGCGTTTGGCTTTCATGCGTTAAATATACAATGAATGATTGCTATTGCAAAGTAGTAGAAAGATAGATAAATTTGCAGGTATGAAGGTACTTTTCTTAGGTGAGATTGTAGGTCGCTGTGGTATTGGGGTCATCAAGAATGCCCTCAAAAGCTATCGACGTGACAACGACATTGATCTGGTCATCGCAAACGGCGAGGGTGCTACAGGCGGATTCGGACTTGGTTTTCAGAATGCGATCGCTTTGCAGCACATGGGCATTGATGTCCTGACCATGGGAGAAAAATCCTTCTTCAAGATTGATATGGTCGAGGGAATCGCCAAGCGCGGTAACATCCTCAGACCTGCCAACTATCCGGAGACCGTTCCAGGTCGAGGTCTCAGATACCTGAATGTCGGAGAGCATAAGGTCTGCATCATCAATACTCTTGGCATGTGCAACTTCACAAACCCACATCTGAACAATCCGTTCCTTTCTGCAGAGGTCATCTGCGAGAAGGCAAAGGCTGAGACTCCGATTGTCCTTTATGTGTTCCACGCTTCTGCAACTGCTGAGAAGCTGACCATGGGACATCTTCTGAAAGGGAAGGTGAGTGCCGTCGTCGGAACCCATTGCAAGGCTCTTACGGCAGATGCTCAGATTCTTGATGGTGGAACTGCCTACATCACCGACCTCGGCAGATGCGGAGCCAGTGTCAGTGTTGGTGGTTTCGAGCCGGACCATGAGATCCGAAAGTTCCGAACACAGGTCCAGACCCGCTCGCACGAAAGCTGGGAGAAGCCTCAAATGCAGGGACTTCTTTGCACCATTGATGAAGTGACCGGAAAGACCACGGAAATCCAGACCATCAAGCTTGATGTGGATGTACAGATGCCTCCTGCCAAGGAGAATGCCTGATGTATACCGTCTCCCAAGTCAAATGCATGAACGCAGATGGAACCGTGAAAGTCGGATGTCTGACATCGGCATGCTCTGGCTGCAAGGCCTCCCTCTTTTGCAACACGAAGGATGACAACGACTATCTGGTTCTGAATCCTGAAAAGGTATCCATCGGTGTGGGGGATTATGTTGAGCTTTACATGCCTCCAGCCAAGACCATCATGAGCACAGTCCTGGTGTTCGCATTGCCTTTGGCTCTGTTTCCTGTCGGATATCTTCTTTGCAAAGCCATCTGGCCATTTCAGAACGAGGTGATCCATGCCCTTGGTGGCCTTGGATGCATGGCATTGGCTTTTGGTATTGCTGCCATCGTGTCGGTTCGCAACAAGCGCCGTCTCATGCCTGTGATCACAAAGGTTGTCGCAAAGGTTGAGGATAGTGAACTGACAGCAAAGGAGTGATTTCACCTTTGGATCTGGCCCGTGAAATAAACTATTTTTTCAATAAATGAAATCTCCGTTTATTTTTAACAATTTCGCGGAAAAACAGAAAACACGTTTATCTATACCCTACATCGACAAAAAAAGCGGGCACAAACGCCCGCTTTCGTTGTCTTTATCTCTGTCTTTATCAGAAGAAGAACTGGAATGCGATATAGCAGAAGTAGATGGCAAGCAGGATGATTCCCTGATACCTTCGGATCTTCTTTGTGAGAAGAGCTGGGACTGTCATGAATGCCATGACAAACAGCATCACCGGAATATCCAGTACCAGAGATGCGTTCATACCACCGATCACCTTGTCTGCAGGAATGCTGAATGGATGGATTGTCACTGCCATGCCGCTTACCAGAACAAGGTTGAACAGGTTTGCACCGACGATGTTTCCAAGAGACAGTGAACTGTGTCCTTTGACCAGTGAGGTGATTGCTGTGACAAGTTCTGGAAGGGAAGTTCCAAGAGCAATGAAGGTGAGGGCGATGACAGACTCTGGAACACCAAGGCCGTAGGCGATGACCTGTCCATTGTCAACAAGAAGGTCTGCACCAACTGCAATGACTGCGGCGCCCAGGATGAGAAGAACGATGTTCTTCCACATTGGCTTCTCTTCACCTTCCTCCTCTTCCTCTTCATCCATCTCAAGCTTTCCGCTGAAAGCCTGTCGGATTGTGATTGTCATGTAGATGGCAAAGATCAGAAGCAGGATGATTCCGACGATTCTGGAGAAAGTTCCTGTTGTGTAGGCGACACCTGCGTAGATGGCAGCTGCAAGGAAGAAGAACAGGATAGGGATTCGGAAAGTCTTTGTGTTGACCTCAGCATAGGACTTTGCGCACATGGTGATGGCGGCAATCAGGGCTGTGTTACAGATACAGGATCCGATTGCGTTTCCGTATGCTGTCTGGCTCTGGCCAAGACCTGCTGCGATGGACGATACCATAACCTCTGGAATTGTGGTTCCGATGGATACGACAGTAGCACCGATGAGAATCTCTGGAATGTGGTACTTGTGTGCGATTCCGACTGCACCGTCAACAAACCAATCACCGCCCTTGATGAGAAGGACGAGGCCGATTGCGAAAAGAATTACTGCTTTGATCATAGTTTCTCCTAGGAGATTAAAATATAGTGAGTTTTTGTCCGTATGGCTACCATCAGTCTTCCGGATATGCCTTCATAAGCCTTTTTCGAATGATGACACTCACCGTAAAGTGAGTCGCTGCTGTGACAGCCCATGACAGAGGGTATGACAGATAGATGACCTCAAGCTTTGGAAGGGCATAGACCACGGTAGCAATCCAGACGATTCTAAGAACGCAGGAACCAATGAGGGAGATGGTTGTTGAAAGGATTGATTTGTTGAGTCCTCTGAGGATTCCGGAACCGACTTCCATGAAAGCAAGAGGGAAGTAGACGGTAAGGAGAATCAGGATTCTCAGACAACCTGCCTCGATGGCTGCAGGGTTTGACACATAGATGCCCACCAGTTGTTTTCGGAGGGCGACGATGGTAAGCGAAATCACAGTGGCAATCAGAAAGGTTGCAAAATAGCAGTCTCTCATGACCTTGCCGATTCGCTTGAACTTTCGTGCTCCATAGTGCTGGCTTGTGAATGTGACTGCCGCCTGGCTGACTGAGTTTGTGGCAACGTAGGCAAAGCTTTCCACACTCTGTCCTGCAGCGTTTCCGTCGATGATGTCAGAACCACCTGGGCAGACAGCATTGTTGATGCTGATGATGCTGCTTTGGATGATGATGTTGGACAAGGCGAAGAGGGCTCCCTGGATGCCTGCAGGAAGACCGTTGTAGAAGATTCCCTTCAGTGCGTACTTTTCAATGCACATCTTTCTGATCTCGAAGTGGCATAGTCCTGTGTCCTTGTGCAGAATGTAGGCCAGCACGAGCATGGAGGTGAAGTTGGCGATTGTCGTAGCAAGAGCAACGCCCTCTACGGACATGCCGCATGCAAGGACAAAGAATAGATTGAGTGCGACATTCAGAAGTCCTGTAGCTGTCAGCACGAAAAGAGGTGTTCTGGTATCACCCTTTGCACGGAAAATGGAGATGAGGAAATTTGTAAGGGCCAGAAATGGGACGCCCAGGAAGTAGACACGTGTGTACAGAGTTGCAAGATCCAGGATATGGCCTTCATCACCCATTGCCTTCAGAACTGGTTTGCAGATGAAAAGACCTACTGCCATACAGGCAACTCCGGAGATGACGGCAACCATCATGGCGGTATGGACTGCTTCTGTCGTCTTTTTCTGGCTTCCTTCTCCGATTGCCCTTGCGACCATGACGCTGGAACCGACTGCAAAACCTGCGAAGATGTTCAGAATCATGTTCACCAGGGCAGAGGTGGTTCCGATGGAACCTATTGCACCCTCCACATTGGAAAGACCTACGACAACCATGTCTGCGGCATTGTAGAGATTCTGCAGAACGTTGGTCATCATCAGAGGAAGAACGAACGCGAATACCTTGCCCAGTATTGGACCGTTCAGGAGGTCGATGTCTTTGGATTTGAGTGCAGTGCTTGTGGCCATAATGCCATAGTATTCCTTAAAACTGGAAAAGGATAGTGTCTCAGCTCTGATAACTTGAAAAGTTAATCCCTTAACTGTAGATTATCTATGCCTGAGGTGTCTCAACCGGCAGGCTTTTTAAGAAGGGATGATATGAGATCAATCAAAGATATCTATAAGATAGGAACGGGCCCATCCAGTTCCCATACCATGGGACCTGCATTTGCCGCAAACATTTTCAAACAGGACCATAGCGCTGCTGATTCTTTCACGGCCATTCTCTACGGAAGTCTGTGCAAGACCGGAAAGGGTCATGGTACAGACAGAGCAATCGTGGATGCACTTTCTCCAATTCCATGTACAGTGGTTTTCTCTAAAGAGGATCCTGAGGATATGAAGCATCCGAACACCATGGACCTCATCGCCTACAAGGAAGATGAAGAGATTGCCCGTCAGCGTTTTGAAAGCATCGGTGGAGGGGATATCGTCATAGAAGGACGTGAAAGTCGAAGTGTACAGGAGGAGATCTATATGGAGAACTCCTTTGCTGAAATCCGACAGTTCTGTTCTTTCCGCTATGTTGATCTTGTCCAGTACATCGAGTTGAACGAAGGAAAGGAGATCTGGGATTATCTTGCAACTGTCTGGGAAGCCATGCAGAAGGCTATTCAGGATGGTCTTTCAAAAGACGGGGTGCTCCCAGGACCACTTCATGTCAAGCGCAAGGCCAAGTTCCTTCTCTCTCAGGTTCCTGAGAACAACCATGCAGAACTTCGTGAATCTCAGCTCGTGTGTTCCTATGCCTATGCGGTAAGTGAGCAGAATGCAGATAACGGTACCATCGTCACCGCTCCAACCTGTGGTTCCTGTGGTGTTCTTCCTGCAGTTCTCTATTACCTCAAGAGCAAGAGAAACCTTTCCGATGAACAGATTCTGCATTGCCTTGGTGTCGCAGGTCTTTTCGGAGAGCTGGCAAAGCAGAATGCTTCGGTTTCCGGTGCAGAGTGCGGCTGTCAGGCTGAAATCGGCGTTGCATGCTCTATGGCAGCCGCTGCTGCAGGCCAGGCATTCGGCTACTCCCTTGACCAGATTGAGTACGCTGCTGAGATCGCCCTTGAGCACCATCTCGGTCTTACCTGTGACCCAATCTGCGGTCTTGTCCAAATCCCTTGTATCGAGCGTAATGCCGTTGCTGCCATGAGAGCACTCAATGCCGCAAACATTGCATTCTTCCTTACTGGTACACGAAACATCAGCTATGACATGGTTCTCAAGAGTATGTATTACACAGGTCTTGATATGAATCAGCGTTACCGCGAAACCTCCGAGGGTGGTTTGGCAAGAGCCTACGCACGCAAAGGCTGAAATAGTTAGACCTTACTATCCAATTATTAGTAAATTGATTAATTTATCCCCCTACACAGGGGGATTTTTTTCGGCTATAAATTAGATATTCGCTTTTTTTACAGAGGAGAGAAAAATGTCAAAAACAGTTCACAATCCTGAACCATGGAAATTTTTGGATGAATTCAGAGGAGTAGGAGAGGGCAAGTTCTTCACTTCTGAGTGGCCGACTCTCAATGAACTCTTCGATATCACAACATACAGATACCCAGATAACAAGTGCTTTGAGTGCTTCAACCCAGAGCACATCCTTTTCACCTATAAGGAAGCCCAGACCATCATCAAGGCTCTTGCAAACAAGCTTTACGAACTTGGTGTTCGCCATGGTGACAAGGTTGGTCTTACCGGTAAGAACAGTCCGGAATGGGCTCTTGCCTATTTTGCAATCGCAAATGCTGGAGCAATCATCGTTCCTGTCGACGCAACACTTGATGCCGATGTCATGAAGAACCTCTTCTCCTTCGCAGAGATCAAGGTCCTTTTCGCAGACAGCGACAAGCTTGCAAAGATTGATATGGATCTTCCGAAGATCGCTCTCGACGGAAAGAAGGAGGATTATATCCTTCACTTCCAGAGCACAGAGAAGCACGAGATCGAGCTTCCAAAGAGCAATGAGCTTGCTGCCATCATGTTCACAAGTGGAACAACAGGAACTCCAAAGGGTGTCATGCTCTCCCATGAGAACTACACATCCGATATCTTCCTTGCCCAGGGTTGGATGAACATCTATCCGACAGACGTCTTCTATGCAATTCTTCCAATTCACCATGCCTACACAATGCTGGCCGTTCTCCTTGAGGGTGTCGGAAGCGGTGCAAAAATCGTCTTTGGTAAGAAACTTGTTGTCAAGCAGCTTCTCTCCGAGCTCAAGAAGGGCGAAGTCACAATGCTCCTTGCCGTTCCAATGCTCTTCAACAAGCTGATTGCAGGTCTGATGAAGGGAGTCAAGGAAAAGGGTGCTTTTGTCAACGGGCTCATTCACGCCATGATGGCCGTCAGCGGTTTCTTTAAGAAGCACTTCAACATCAACCTTGGAAAGCACTGGTTCAAGTTCCTGCTCAAGAATCTCTCACTGGACAAGATCCGAATCTGCATTTCCGGTGGCGGACCACTTCCTGCATCCACATTCAGACAGTTCAACGAACTTGGTGTTGACTTCGTCCAGGGTTATGGCCTGACCGAGACAAGCCCAATCATCAACCTGAACCCTATCTTCGATTACATTGAGACATCTGTCGGACGTGTTCTTCCACACACAGAGATGAAGATCGTCGATCCGGATTCTGAGGGTAATGGTCTCATCTATGTCCGCGGACCAATGGTCATGCAGGGCTACTACAAGAACGAAGAGGCTACCAGAGAGATCCTGGATGAGGAAGGCTGGCTCAACACAGGTGATATCGGTCACCTCGATTCCAGAAACTACCTCTATCTCACAGGTAGACAGAAGAACATCATCGTTACAGAGGGTGGTAAGAACGTCTTCCCGGAGGAGATTGAGGATTGCTTCCAGCTCTATGATGACATCGACCAGATCTGCGTAAGAGGCTATGTCGCTGATGAAGCCAAGAAGGTTGAGGGAATCATGGCAATCGTACATCCATCCGATGCTTTCCTTGAGAAGTACAAGGGTGACAATGCTGCCATGCTTGATAACATCGAGAAGGTCATCAAGGAAGTCAATGCAACACTTCCTAGCTACAAGAAGATCCACAAGCTGGCAATCTCTCTTGAGAAGTTCCCACTTTCCTCAACCGCTAAGGTTCAGAGATTCAAGATTGCAAGTATTGATGAGAATCTGACAAAGATGATCGGCTGATCATTTTTCTGGATATTCAGAAAGACCGACGGGGTGACCTGTCGGTTTTTTGTTTTCTATGCCTTCCCTCATGCCCATATACCGTGCAAGGCCTGATGCATGCCACCTGGCGGCACGCCATCCAAGGGCTTCGCCAGGCCTCTTTCGGCCGCTCGCCCTCATGGAGGCTGGAATGCACAGGCATCGCACCGCATCTGGACAATCGGGATAATGGACGATCTGCTATTGTGAATAGGCTGCTGTGTAGGCTGTGCATTCTAGTGGCCAGGGCCGCCAAGCGGGCAGGATAGCCCAAGCGTATGGCGAGACCGGCCGCGTCCCGGAATGGGAGCATGCACCAGCCTATACGCGGTCTATGCACATGAGCTTGGGAATTGACTATCCCACAGGATTTCTGCGCCTATGAACGTCATAAATGCCATGAGGGCTATGAATGCCATGGTTGCCATGAAGCCCATGAGAGCCCATGAATGCAAAGAATAGGGCAAACTGAATCATCATTTATAGAATATCAGATGCGTCTTTTCCTCTGTCCAATTCCTGAAATGCGTTTTTGCGTATTCATAAGCCTGATTTCTGGTCAGCTTCGTATAGAGTTCAAAAAGTTCATGTCCTGTCATTCCAAAGAGGTTCTGGTAAAGAGTTCCATCATATGGTGCCGGGTAGTAGTTCCTTTCAAACATCCAGAAGCATGTATGTGGGATGATCTTTCCCTCCTCAACCATATAATCCGGGTTTGATTGTATGTATTTCCCAATATAGAAAAGCGTTCGTATGTCTCGAATTGGTATGTATGCGATATCTCCCGCGAAGATGTTCCTGCCCCTTCGGATCTTTTCTGCGTAGTGCCTTTTGATGTATTTGTTCACATTCAGATTGACGATTCTCAGAATCTCCGGAAGCACTTCCCAGTTCGGAGTGAGCAAGACGTCATGCGTATGATTTGTCATCGTCAATGAAAAGACGATCTTGACGCCTTTATCCTCACAGATCTTGCACAGAAGATTGTGCCGATAGTTTGCCACGTCAGAGTAGTAGATCTTCTCCTTTGCTCTTGTTGACGTAACAACATGATAAAAGACTCCTGTTTTATCAATATTGTGTCTCTTTGCTGTGCCGACATGTTTCTCATAGATCTCATCCTTTTTCGAGTATAGAAGGTCTTTGTAGGTAATAGGCATGGGTTTCTCCTTTGCATTGTTCTCACCCCTATATACCATTGCACTGCTGAAACCATTTTGAGCTCTGAAAGAAAAGATGTGACAATTCTTCTGAAATCGACATTTCATGGTCTTTCATGGCTTTCATGGGTCTCATGGCATTCATCGCCACCATGGGACTCATCGGTTTCATAATTCTGCAAAAAGAGGTTGACAATCAGAAGCCTTCGTACTATTCTGCACATGTAAACATATTAGCATATTCTAAAATGTTTAAATGAACTTTCAGTTTCGGAGGAAACACCCATGAAGAAGACATACAAGATTGAAGTTGATTGCGCAAACTGTGCAAATCTGATGGAAGAGACCACCAAGAAGGTCGCTGGCGTTGCTGGTGCAACAGTGAATTTCATGACACAGAAGATGTCCGTTGAATTTGCAGAGGGTGCAGATCCAAAGGCTGTCATGCAGGCAGTTCTCAAGGCATGCAAGAAGGTTGAGCCGGATTGCGAGATTGAGCTCTGATTTCAGATTTGCATTTGCCGAGAAGCATAGGGCAGAGGTGACTGCCTGAATTCTCACGATAGGCCTCCCGGAAGGGAGGTTTTGTTTTCAGTTTTGGTTTTAGGGTTGGGGAAAGGAAGAACACATGAACAGGAAACAGAAGAAGATGTTCATCAGAATCTGCATTGCCATTGTGATGCTGGTTCTGGTCAATATTGTAAAGAAGATAAATCCATTTGGACTTGATGGGGTTGCATACCTTGTGGTCTATGGCATTCTCTATGCGGCTATCTACGTGGAGATAGGCTACGACATTCTTCGAAAGGCTTTCAAAGGCATCATCAATCGCAGACCGTTTGATGAATGCTTTCTCATGGCCTTTGCAACCATCGGTGCTTATGCCATCGCCATCTATGAGAGAACCGGCGACTACAACGAGGCAATCGCTGTTCTTCTGTTCTATCAGATTGGTGAGTTCTTCCAAAGCTATGCCGTTGGAAAGAGCCGAAAAAACATCAGCGAACTCATGGATATCAGACCTGACTATGCAAATGTCGAGGTGGATGGACAGCTTGAGCAGGTTGACCCTGATGAGGTTGAAATCGGAACCATCATTACCGTTCAGCCTGGAGAGAAGGTCCCAATTGACGGCATCGTCACAGAAGGCTCTTCCAGTCTCAACACAAGTGCCCTCACCGGAGAAAGCGTACCTCGTGAAGTGAGAGAGGGCGATGAAATCATCAGCGGTTGCATCAACATGACAGGTGTTCTTAGAATCCAGACCACCAAGGAGTTCGGGGAATCCACAGTCTCCAAGATTCTGGAGCTGGTTGAGAACGCAAGCTCCAGAAAGTCCAAGTCTGAGGAGTTTATCTCAAAGTTTGCCAGAGTCTATACGCCGGCTGTCGTCTACAGTGCCTTGGCCCTTGCAATTCTGCCTCCTGTTTTCAGAATGCTTATCCTTGGCCAGCCAGCTATGTGGAGCAACTGGATCTACAGAGCTCTGACTTTCCTTGTTATCAGTTGCCCATGCGCACTTGTCATCAGTATCCCTCTGAGCTTCTTTGCTGGAATCGGTGGTGCCAGCCATGAGGGAATCCTGATCAAGGGTTCCAACTATCTTGAGACATTGTCCCAGGCAAAGACCGTTGTGTTTGACAAGACCGGAACTCTGACACAGGGTGTGTTCGAAGTCACTGGTGTACATGACAACACAATGGAAGAGGAAAAGCTCATTGAGTATGCCGCATTGGTGGAATGCTTTTCCTCCCATCCGATTTCCAAGAGCCTTCAGAAGGCCTATGGCAAAGAAATTGACCGCAATCGAGTCTCGGATATTGAGGAAATCAGCGGACACGGCGTCTGCGGTAAGGTCGATGGCCATCAGGTTGCAGCTGGAAACATCAAGTTGATGAGAAAACTCAACATACAGTGCAATGACTGTGACAGCACAGGTACCATCATCCATATCGCTGTTGATGGAACGTATGCAGGCCATGTTGTCATCTCTGATGTTGTCAAACCGAATTCCAAGCAGGCAATCGCACAACTGAAAAACTCGGGTGTTGAAAAGACTGTCATGCTTACCGGTGACGCAAAGCGTGTGGCCGAGAAGGTCGCCTCTGAACTTGGTGTTGATGAAGTGCACAGCGAGCTTTTGCCAGCTGACAAAGTGAGCCAGGTCGAAAGGCTTCTGTCCGAAAAGGGAAGTGAGAAGGACAAGCTTGTCTTTGTCGGTGACGGCATCAACGACGCACCTGTTCTAACCAGAGCGGATATCGGTATTGCCATGGGTGCCATGGGTTCGGATGCTGCCATTGAGGCTGCCGACGTAGTTCTCATGGATGATGATCCGCTGAAGATTGCCAAGGCTATCAGAATCTCCCGCAAATGCATTGGCATCGTCTATCAGAATATCGCCATTGCACTTGTGATCAAGTTCGGTTGTCTCATACTGGGAGCTTTTGGAATCGCCAACATGTGGGCTGCCATCTTTGCGGATGTCGGTGTCATGATCATTGCGGTTCTCAATGCAATTCGAGCACTTATGGTGAAGAACCTCTGAAATCAAAAAGGTTCGATTGACGCCAATGCAGAAGAGAAAAGCCATCGGAATTGAAATCCGGTGGCTTTTTCTGTTTCGTGAATCTTTCAAAAAAATGAACGTTTCTCAGCTATGGATGAGACTCAGACCACATACACCTTGATGTTGCGTTCTCTGAGTTTTTCCACAATCTCCTTCGGCGTATCCGAGTCGGTGATGATGGTGCCGACACCGGAAACCGGGAAGGCTAGGCAGAATGCCTTTCGGCTGAATTTGCTGCTGTCTACCAGAAGAATCGTTTCTCTGGCGTGGGCGACAAATGTCCTTTTCATGCTGGCTTCTCCAGGGATTGCCGCATAGCAGCCTTCGTCAGGGTCGATGCCGGTAACACCTGTGACGAACTTGTCCACATAGTATTTGCGGATTCCGTCCTCTGCATCTGGCCCAATGGTCAGATGTGTGTCTCGTGTCAGTTCTCCACCGATTTGGATGATTCGGTTCTCCTCGTTTTCCAGCAGAATATCGGCGATATCAGGCGAATTTGTGACAAAAAGCATGTTACGTCTGTCCTTGATCAGTGGTGCCAGCGTCTGTGTTGTGCTTCCTCCATCGATGAAAAGGCTTTCGCTGTCATTGATAAGGGTTGCGGCGAACTTGGCGATCCGTTCCTTCTGATCTTTGTTTCGCTCCAGTCTGTTGTAGACCGATGTCGTCTGCCAGACCGATTTCTTCTGCTCGCTGACGACAGCTCCTCCGTGGGTTCGGATGAGCATCTTGGTCTTCTCGAGCTCGATGAGGTCTCGTCGTATGGTAATCTCGGTGGCATTCAGCAGTTCTGACAACTCGCGGATGTCAGCCTTCTGGTGCTGGGTGATGTAATCGAGAATCTGTTTGCGTCTTTCCTGGATGAGTGATCGTTGTGCCATAGCCTGATTATAGTGGCATTTTACAGGGAAATAAAGGCAAATTATCATAAAATATGCAAATTATAGGTTGAAACTTGCAAAAATAAGAAAAAAACTTATCAAAAAAATGTAAAAATAATTCTTTACTTCTGAAAATTCACGTTGTAAGGTGGTAACTAGGAGGCTTATATATTATGAAGCTTGTTTCTGCAAAAGAAATGCTGGATGATGCCGTCAGAGGACATTATGCAGTTGGACATTTCAATCTCAACAACATGGAGAGCGTAAGAGCTTTCCTTCTCGCTGCACAGGAGACCAAGTCTCCAATTATCCTTGGTGTCTCTGGCGGAACTGCCAAGTACATGGGCGGCTATCGCACAATCACTGACATGGTTCAGGGTTTCGTCAATTTCCTTGACATCACAGTTCCTGTCGCTCTTCATGTCGACCACGGCAAATATTCAGAGGCCTTGGATGCAATCGAGAACGGATTCTCATCTGTTATGTTCGACGGTTCATCTCTTCCTATCGCAGAGAATATCGAAAAGACAAAGGAAGTCGTAAGACTTGCACATGCAAAGGGCATCAGCGTTGAGGCTGAGGTCGGTGGAATCGGTGGAGAGGAGGACGGCCGCATCTCAAGAGGTGAGTGTGCTGATCCTAACCAGTGCAGAATGATCGCTGATCTTGGAATCGATTTCCTTGCAGCTGGTATCGGTAACATCCACGGAAAGTATCCTGCAGACTGGGAAGGCCTGCATTTTGACGTTCTGGCAAACATCAAGGCTCAGATTGGTGATCTCCCACTGGTTCTCCATGGTGGTTCACTCATTCCTGCTGACCAGATCAGAGAAGCCATCTCCAAGGGCGTTGCAAAGATCAACGTCAACACAGAATGCCAGATTGCATTCACAGAGGCTACAAGAAAGTACTTCGAAGAGGGTAAGGACAAGGAAAGCAAGGGCTTCACACCTAGAGCTGTCCTGGCACCTGGTCTCGAGGCAACAAAGGCAATGTGCATCAAGAAGATGGAGCTTTTCGGAAGCATCGGAAAGGCTTGATTGGGCTAATGGAGTAATCTGATGAGAGATTTTGATTTCCTTAAGGAAAAGGCAAGACAGCTCAGAGTGGATACCTTGGATATGATTCTCAAGGCAGGTTCCGGCCATGTTGGCGGTTCCTATTCCATTGCAGAGCTTCTGACAGCCCTTTACTACGATAAGATGAATCTTGGAACAGGTGCGGATGATCCGAATAGAGACCGATTCGTTCTCTCAAAGGGTCATGCAAACCCAATTCTCTATGCAGTTCTCATGGATATCGGTTTTGCCCCAAAGGAGGCAAAGGATACTCTCAGACGCTATAAGAGCCCATTCCAGGGCCATCCTGATTCAAGCAAGTGTCCTGGTCTGGACAGCAGCTCCGGTTCTCTCGGTCAGGGACTGAGCATCGCCACAGGTATTGCTCTTGGTCTCAAGAAGCAGGGAAGAAGTGAGAAGGTCTATGTCATCACAGGTGACGGAGAGCTTCAGGAAGGAATCTGCTGGGAAGCTTTCATGGCTGCCAATGCATTTGGACTTGATAACCTGACTGTCATCATTGACCGTAACAGACTCCAGCTGTCTGACTTCACAGAGAACACAAACCCTCTGGATAGCGTAGAGGAGAAGCTCAAGAGCTTTAACTTTGCAGTCGATTCCATCGATGGTCATGATTTCGCACAGATCTTTGAGGCATTGGACAAGACTTATGAAGGAAAGCCTCATTGTATCGTCGCAAACACAATCAAGGGTAAGGGCGTCTCCTTCATGGAGAACGGTATCAAATGGCATGGAGCACTTCCTGCCGGTGATGAGATTGCCGCAGCCTATAAGGAACTGGGGGTCGAATATGGCAAATAAGGAAGCTACAAGATTCGGTTTCTATGAAGGTCTGGTTGAACTTGCCAAGGAGCATCAGGACATTTATGCCCTGGATGCAGACCTTGCAAAGACAACAGGTTCCGTCGCTTTCCAGAAGGCAATCCCTGAAAGATACATCGACGTCGGTATCGCAGAGCAGAACATGGTTGGTATCTCTGCAGGACTCAGCAAGGTCGGAATCGTTCCTTTCTGTGCCTCTATGGCAGTATTCGCAACCGGTCGTGCTTTTGAGATCATCCGAAATGGCGTTGCCTATTCCAAGTTGAATGTGAAGATCGTCGGAAGCCATGGCGGTATCACAGCTGCCGGTGATGGCGGAAGCCACCAGTGCGTTGAGGATATCGGTGTCATGCGTTCTCTGCCAAACATGGTTGTTCTTCAGCCATGTGACGGAAACCAGGCAAGACTTATCGCAAAGATGGCATATGAGCACAAAGGCCCTGTCTATATCAGAACCTCCCGTGAGCCGATGGAGAACATCACAAGTCTCGATGACAAGATCGAGCTTGGCAAGATCCAGACACTCGCTGAGGGCAAGGATCTCTGCATTGTGGCATCTGGTATGATGACATGTCTTGCAAACCAGGCTCTTGAGATTCTCAAGGCAAATGGCGTAAATGCATCACTTGTCAATGTCCATACCATCAAGCCGTTTGACAAGGACGGAATCATCCGTGAAGTCAGAGCATGCGGTGGAAAGGTCCTGGTCTGTGAAGAGTCCAACATGGTTTGCGGCCTGACAGAGGCTGTTGCCAGTTCATTGGTGGAAGAGGATGGCATCAAGATGTCCTATGTCGCAATTGAGGACCGCTTCGGTCAGTCAGGTGCAACAGCAGAGCTTCTTGAGGCTTATGGCATCACAAAAGAGAACATTGCCGCCAAGGCAATGGAACTTTACAGAAGGTAAGAGGTCGTTTTGGATAAGTTTCAGATTGTGGGAGTGGGATATGGCTGTGTGGATAAAATCTGCATGGTTGAGGACTTCCCGGTGGAAGACAGTTCAACTCACATAACCTCCAGAGTGATTCAGGGTGGAGGTGCAGTCGCAACAGCACTGGTCGCAGTGGCCAGGCTTGGTGTTCCATGCGCCTTCATCGGAAACATCGGAAACGACATGATGTCTGATGAGGTTGTCAGACAGTTCAAGGAAGACGGTGTCTGTACTGACTACATGGTCAGAAGAGACGACTGTTACGGACTTGAGTCCATCGTGATGGTCAACCCGGAGAGCGGTTCAAGGACCAAGTTCCCACAGCGGGACTTCAATCCACCGATCACCTGGGACCAGGGACTGAAGGACGTCATCAGAGATGCGAAGATTCTTCATCTTGATGGAACCCATTATGAGAATGCCATCAATGCTGCAAGAATCGCCAAGGAGTATGGAACTTTGGTTTCGCTGGACGGCTGCTCCATGCAGAAGGACAACGAGAAGAACAAGGCTCTGGCAACCTTGGCTGACATCCTGATCATGAACGCCAAATATCCTTTGCGCGTAAGCGGAAAGGAAACCTATGACGAGGCTTTGCTGGAAATGGCAACCTGGGGACATAAGAGCATCATCGGATGCACCCTGGGCGACAAGGGAAGCAAGTTCGTCATCGACGGGAAGGTCGTGAACTTCCCAAGCTACAAGGCACAGAAGGTGGTGGATACCACCGGATGTGGCGATGTGTTCCACGGTTCGTTCCTGAACGCCTATGTGTCAGGCATGGACCTTGAGACATGCATCAGATTCGCCAGCGCAACTGCATGCTGTAAGTGTGCAATGCCTGGTGGCAGAGCTGGAATCCCGACAAGGGAGACGGTTCTGAAGATGATTCGTGAATAACTACACGATGTGTAGATAAAAAGGAGTAAAAAATGAAGAAAGCATTAAGTATCGCACTTATCGCTTTGGTTGCAATCACAGCCATTTTCGCACAGGCAGCCCCTGAGGCAGCAAAGTCAAACGAGCCATCCGGTGAGCTCATCCTTTACACAACAGTAAGCCAGGCACACTACGATGTCGCTATCGCAAAGTTCAATGAGCTTTATCCAAACATCACAGTTGACTATGTCTACGCTGGTGCTGGTGAGACAAAGGCAAGAATCGCAGCTGAAGCAGCAAACCCACAGGCTGACGCAATGTTCGGTGGACTTCAGATGGTTGACCTCCAGACAATGGGTGACCTCTTCGAGACATATGTTTCCGCTAACGATGCAAAGATGCAGGCTGGTTACAACAACTCAACTGGTAAGCTCACATTCCACGATGTTCAGCTCCCAGTTCTCATCGTCAACGATGCTCTCGAGGCTGAGGCTGGCGTCAAGGTCACAGGTTGGAATTCTCTTCTCGACCCAGCTCTCTATGGCAAGATCGTCACAGCTGACCCAACTGCTTCCTCTTCCGCATGGAACAACCTCCAGTGCCTTCTTACAGACTTCGGTGGTTGGGATAGCCCAGCAGCTTGGGACTACATTGCTAAGCTCATGCAGAATGGTCTCGTAGTCGTCAGCTCATCTTCCATCCCTGGCAAGTCAACAATCGCTGGTGAGTACACAGTCGGTCTCTCCTATGAGCCAGCTATCGCTAAGCTCTTCGCAGCAGGTTCCACAGGTTCTCACATGGTCTTCTGGGAGGAAGGTACAACATCTGTCGGTTTCGCATCTGCAATCATCAAGGGTGCTAAGAACCTTGAGAACGCAAAGCTCTTCATGGACTTCCTCCAGTCAGACGAAGGACAGCAGACTTACCTCGATGCAGCTGCTAGACCAGCTTCAACTTCCAAGTTCGTCTCTGAAGCAGACGCTACAAAGTACATGGTTGACATGGACACAATCGTCGTCAAGGTTGCTGACACAGAGGCTTTCGTTGAGCACACAGCAGAAATCAAGGAGAAGTGGAACGAGTACTGGGCAAAGTACGGCAAGAACTAATCCCGTTTGAGATGTTTTGTGGCCCCAAGGCTTTTTGGGGCCACTTTTGACTATTTCACATTTTAGGCATTGAAAAAAACTATTAAGAAAACAGCGGAGTTGTAACAATTATGGATGTTAGAATTACAATTAATGATGCAGTAAAGAAATACGGCGATTTTGTCGCCATTCCAGATTTGTCCTTGGAGATCCAGCCAGGTGAGTTCTTCACACTTTTGGGACCTTCAGGTTGTGGAAAGACAACTCTGCTTAGAATGATTGCAGGCTTCAACTCAATCGAAGGTGGAAAGTTCTACTTCGGCGAGCGTCTGATCAATGATCTGGACCCTTCCAAGAGAAACATCGGTATGGTGTTCCAGAACTATGCAATCTTTCCACACCTTACTGTAAGAAAGAACGTTGCTTTTGGACTTAAGAACAAGAAGCTTCCAAAAGACCAGATAAAGGCCAAGACAGACGAGTTCATGGCATTGATGAAGATTGATGAGTATGCAGATCGCCTTCCAGAGAAGCTCTCTGGTGGACAGCAGCAGAGAGTCGCTCTTGCCAGAGCCCTTGCCATTGAGCCGGAAGTCCTTCTCATGGACGAGCCACTGTCAAACCTCGATGCAAAGCTCAGAGTCGAGATGAGAACTGCCATCAAGGAGATCCAGAACAGACTCGGCATCACAACTGTCTACGTCACACACGACCAGGAAGAGGCTATGGCAGTCTCCGACAGAATCGCTGTCATGAACCTTGGTGTCATCCAGCAGATCGGAACTCCTAAGGCTCTGTACCAGAGACCAGCAAACAGATTCGTCGCAACCTTCATCGGTCGCACAAACCTCATGGATGCAATCGTCAAGGTTAGCGGAGCAGAGAAGTGCATCGTCTTCAACAACGGCTACACTGTTAAGATGGACAACCTCACAGACGTCACCGACGGCCAGAAGGTCTGTGTTTCCGTCAGACCGGAAGAGCTTGTCATCGATACCACATCTGAAGGCGGCAGCCTCACAGGTAAGGTTCTGTACAGCACATTCCTCGGACTCAATACCCACTATGTCGTAGAACTCTCCGATGGAACAAGAGCCGAGATCATCCAGGAATCCCAGATCGATGACATCATCGAGAACGGCACAGAGGTCAAGATGGTCGTCAAGGCTGAGAAGATCAACGTATTCACCGAAGACGGTGAGAAGACTTTGGTCAAGTGAGGTTAGGATGAAGAAGAAGGCAAAATTCGATTTCTGGGTAATCGCAAGTCTTGCAGTGCTTGTCCTTTACCTGCTTTTCATGGTTTACCCGCTTCTGAAGATCGTAAGCCAGTCTGTTCTTGATGAGAAGACCGGAAAGCTTACTATGAAGCACTTCGTCAAGTTCTTCAGCCAGCCGTATTACTTCAGGACGCTCACCAACAGCTTCAAGGTTGCACTGTTCACCTGTCTTATCTCCCTGGTGCTCGGCATTCCTTTGGCCTATTTCTACAACATGTACGAGATCAAGGGCCGAAAGCTTCTGCAGATGCTCATCATTCTGTCGTCCATGTCCGCTCCGTTCATCGGCGCCTACGCATGGGTCCAGCTTCTTGGTCGAGCAGGTGTCATCACCAAACTGATAAAATCGTTAACAGGTGTTACCATTCCGCCGATCTACGGTTTCAATGGAATCCTTCTGGTCTTGTCCCTGAAGTTGTTCCCATTGGTGTTCATGTATGTCTCCGGTGCTATGAAGAACGTCGACAAGTCTCTTCTTGAGGCTTCAGCCAACATGGGTGTCAGCGGCGTCAAGAGATTCTTCACCGTCGTCATTCCACTTTGTATGCCATCGATCCTTGCTGCAACTCTCATGGTCTTCATGAGATCCATTGCTGACTTCGGAACTCCTCTTATGATCGGAGAAGGTTATACAACATTCCCTGTCATCATCTACAAGGAGTATGTCGGTGAAATGGGAACCAACCACAACTTCGCAGCAGCCATCGCTGTCATTGCTATTCTCATCACACTGATGTTCTTCCTGGTTCAGAGATATCTGACAAAGAAGAACAGCTTCTCCATGAGTGCAATGAACCACGTCGAGAGAAAGAAGGCAAAGCCTGTGACAAATTTCTTCATCCATCTCTATGGATATGGTCTTGTCGCTGTCGCACTTCTTCCACAGCTCTATCTGGTTTACCTTTCCTTCCGAAAGACAAACTCCAGTGGAGAGGTCTTCCAGCAGGGTTTCTCTCTGCAGAGCTATCAGCATGTATTCAAGAAGATGGGTAACACCATCTGGAACACCGTCACCATCTGTGGTCTTGCACTGATTCTGATCATTGTCCTTGCCATTCTGATCTCTTACCTCACCGTAAGACGCAGAAACGTTCTGAATGCAACCATCGATACTCTTTCCATGGTTCCTTACGTCATCCCAGGTGCTGTTGTCGGTATCTCCATGATTCTCGCATTCAACAACAAGTACATGCCTCTGGTAGGTACTGCAGCAATCATGGTTATCGCCATGTGTGTCCGAAGAATCCCATACACCATCCGATCATCTGTTGCTATCCTGTCCCAGATTCCATTGTCAATCGATGAGGCTGCTGAGTCTCTCGGAGCTGGCAAGTTCAAGACTTTGGTCAAGGTCACCATCCCAATGATGTTCAACGGTATCTTCGCTGGAGCCATCATGAGCTGGGTCACACTGATTACAGAGCTTTCCTCATCCATGCTGCTGTATTCCAGAAAGACACAGACCCTCAACATCGCCGTCTACAAGGCTGTCGCAAACGCAACAGACGGTAGAGCTTGTGCTCTTGCCACTGTCGTTTCCGTCTTCACAGTCATCTCCCTGATTCTGTTCAACAAGGTATCCAAGGATGGCGAAATCATGATGTAAGCCCTTTGGTTTTGCAAACAAGCCTTCTTCGCAGTGCGGGGAAGGCTTTTTCTTTTGGTGTTCATGGTAAATAGTGAAAAAATAGTGAAAAAATAGTGGTAAAAAGTGGAACATACAAGAGTACAATCCTGTATTTCTGGCATGGCTTCTCATAGAAAATGTTTCTCGACGAACTGGCGAAGCTCGGCTTCATTTAATGGGGAATGCTGAGTCTCATAAGTTGCAACAAGATTCTTTCCAAGTTCAATACCAACTTTTGAATATTCTTTGAGTTTCCAAAGAAATCTCTTCTCAACATATTCTGCATTATCCATTTGCCCGAAATGTTCATAAAGGAACTCTTCTCCTGTTCTTGTATTCAAGATATGAAAATCCGGGTAAATGTCTTGTCCATCGATATGGATTGGATATTCATAGAGAAATGGAATATCAAATTCAATCAGAACTCGAATGATTAATGCTTCGCTTTTCGATCTTACTCTCATTCCGTTTATGGCATAGATTTCCGAGTCATCTTTTTTGAATCCTTTTCTCAAGAAAGGTGGTCGTTTCAACCATTGGGAGACATCAACAAAGGATACTTTCTTTCCTGCATAATCCTTTCGTGCTTTGGGAAGACTTTCATAGACATCGTCTGGATCTTTGCAAGGCTTGAGGAGTTTAAGACAACCTTCTAGGGCATGTATCAGGGTTGAAACCTCTTTTCTGAGACAATCACCATATTCCAGTCTTGCATACTGTTTGATGATATTCGCTTTTGAACTGGACAGATACTTTTCCTTCCCTGTTTTAATACACTTCAGATAGTATCTGACCTTTCCTTTGTCATTTCTGATGATAAGCTTGTTCTTTCTGCCTTCAATAGGGTTAAGCTTTCCGACTAACAACTTGAGATTTGAGATATAGGTCTCAATTTCCTTAAAAATCAAATTTTCCTTCATACTACCCAATACCAAAAAAGTGTCGAAAGTATTTTGTGGAAATGGGGCATCATTGAAAAATCATCTTGAAGAAGTCAAAAATGTCTTTTCAAGATTACATAGTCATCTTGGATAACCCCAAAATGACTTTCCAAGATTACATGGTCATCTTGGATGACCCCAAAATGACTTTCCAAGATTACATAGTCATCTTGAAGAGGCTAAAAATGGCTTTTCAAGATTACAGGACGGCGAATTTTGTTTATAATCAGCTTGTGGACCGCATTACAGCACAGCAGAGACATTTCACAATGAGCCGCATTCGAGGAAAGGATACCAAGCCAGAGATGCTTGTGCGAAGCTATCTGTTCTCGCAGGGTTTCCGATTCCGCAAGAATGACAAGCGCTATCCTGGGCACCCTGACATTGTGCTTCCGAAGTACCGTACCATGGTCTTTGTGAACGGCTGTTTCTGGCACGGTCATGAAGGTTGCCGCTATTATGTGGTTCCGAAGAGCAACACGGCATTCTGGCAAGAGAAGATTGCGCGTAACCGTGCTCGCGACCTTTCTGATTTTGAGGCTCTTACCATGAAGGGCTGGAATGTGATAACCATCTGGGAGTGTCAGTTGGATAAGGCCGAACGGGACAAGACGATGAGTCTTCTTGTCGCTGAGCTGCATGCCAGAGGCCTGGCACTCACTGGAGCAAAGGAGGGCCAAGGTGACTGACAGACTTCTTCTCATTGATGGAATGAACCTCCTTTTTCAGATGTTCTTCGGTATGCCGGCCCGCATCATCGGAAAAAACGGAAAGCCTGTTCAGGGTGTTCTTGGCTTTGTGGCGGCAACGCTCAAGATCATGAGAATGGTAGAGCCGACCCATGTGATTGTCATCTTCGATGGTGAGCATGAGAATGCACGAACGCAGATCGACGAGGCTTACAAGGCAAATCGTCCAGATTTGTCCGAGGCCGATGAATCGGAGAACCCATTTGCGCAGATTGATTATGTCTACCGAGCCTTAGACCAGATGGGCCTTGTGCATTGCGAGACGCAGACCTGTGAGGCCGATGATATGATCGCCTCCTATGTTAAAGCCCATAAAGGCGAGACGGACATTGTGATCAGCTCGTTTGACAGCGACTTCTTTCAACTGATTGAGCCGGGAGTGAGGGTTCTTCGTTACCGTGGCAATCACAGCACATTCTGGGACGATGCGTACCTGATGGAAAAGTATGGCATTCGAGGGTGTCAGTATGTAGACCATAAGTGCCTTACGGGAGATACTGCGGATAATATCAGGGGAATTGATGGCATAGGTCCCAAGACAGCGACAAATCTGATCTGTCGATTCGGGGACCTTGATGCAATGCTCCTGAATCTTGAAGAGATTGAGCGTCAGAGACTGAGAGATGCCATTTCTTCAGGGGTGGAACGATTGGAAAGGAATCGTCGATTGATTACCATGGACGATGGCGTAAAGCTTCCGTATGCCTATGAGGCATTGCGTTATGAAAATACCCTCATGACCTCCAATGAGGTTATGAAGGCGATAGGATTGTTTTAAAACAATGGGCGGAGAAAAGATATGAACGATTATGAAAAGCAGCATGTGGAGGCTCTAAGAGAGTACCTTCCGGAATGTACCGTGCTTTTGAGAAACGAGAAGGATTTCAGAGTATCTCAACCTGGTAAGGTGGCACTGTTCGGAAACGGTGTTAGGCATACCCGAAAAGGAGGAACCGGATCTGGAGAGGTCAATTCCCGCTGCTGGAACACGGTGGAGAAGGCTTTTCAGGAAAGTGGCTTTGAGATCACAACCGGTGCATGGCTTGATGCTTATGATGCCGCTTTGGATGCCTCCAAGAAGGCTTTTGTCCGCAATACCAAGAAAGAGGCCAAGGCTCACCACAAGTTCTATCTGTTCTATTCCATGGGCATGACAAGACCGGAACCTGAGTTTGACATACCTCTCAAAGGAGAAGGGGAACTTGCCCTTTATGTTCTGACCCGCGTCAGCGGAGAGGGTAATGACAGACATTTCACCTCTGGCGATGTTCTTCTGACACAGTCCGAAATCGATGCCATCCATGAACTGGACAGACGATTTGACAAGTTTCTTCTGGTTCTGAATGTCGGAGGACCTGTGGATCTGTCTCCGGTTATGGATGTCAGTAACATCCTGGTGCTGTCTCAGCTTGGTGTGGACACCGCAGATGCTCTTGTTGATATCGTTCTGGGTAAGGCAAATCCGTCTGGAAGACTTGCCACCACATGGGCTAAGGCTGACGACTATCAGAGCATCGGAGATTTCGGAGCTTGGGATGACACCTATTATCGCGAGGGCCTCTATGTGGGATACCGCTACTTCGCCAGTGCCAAGGTCAAGCCACTGTTCCCATTCGGCTATGGACTGTCCTTCACGACATTCAGCCAGAGCGTGGAGAACGTTCGCATAGACGGCAGCATCGTAAACGTTTCGGTTCATGTGCGAAACACCGGTAAAGAGGCGGGCAAAGAGACCATCCAACTCTATGTTTCCGTTCCTTCCGGAAATCTTGACCAGCCTGCCAATGTACTTGCCACATTTGCCAAAACCTCCCGTCTGAAGGCCGGAACCGGTGATGTGCTGCACCTGCACTTTGACCTGAAAGAGCTTGTCTCTTTCAGCGAAGCACAGTCTTCCTATATCTTGGAGAAGGGTGATTACATCCTGCAACTGGGTAAAAACAGCATGGATGTTGAAAATGTGGCAGTCCTTCGCCTGGAACAGAGCGTCCTGGTGAAGAAGGTGAAGGCATTCAGCCCAAAGATGGACATCACTGACGCAGTCTTTGCCAAAGAGCCTTCCAACACAGAAGGCCTTCCTGTCTTTGTAGTCGATGCCAAGGCATTTGAGCCTACGCTTGTGTCCTATGAGCAGGCAGAGGATGACTGTCCTGAGATAAACAACCTGACAGACGATGAACTGATTCACCTGAATGTCGGTCAGTTCTCCGATGGAGGACTTTCCAGTGTCATCGGCGAGGCCAGCGACAGCGTCTGTGGTGCGGCCGGAGAGACCTCCAGCATCGTCAAGGCCAAGGGAATTCCGACACTTGTCATGGCAGATGGTCCTGCCGGCCTTAGACTGGCAAAGGACTATTTCAGAGATGAGAAAGGCCATCACAGCATTGGAAAGGTCTTGTTCGAGGGTTTTGATGAGCTTGCAGGCCCAGTGATTCGCTTTGCTTTGAAACTCATCACTCCAAAGCCAAAGAAGGATAGCCAGATTCTGCATCAGTACTGCACTGCAATTCCAATCGGAACCGCCATTGCACAGAGTTTCAACGTGGATTTCGCCAAGCTTTGTGGTGATATTATTGGCTCTGAGATGGAGATTTTCGGCGTCCATCTGTGGCTTGCACCTGCCATCAATATTCACAGAAGCATCCTGTGTGGAAGAAACTTCGAGTACTATTCGGAAGATCCTCTTCTGACCGGAAAGATCGCCGCCAGTATCACCAATGCGGTGCAGTCCCACAAGGGCTGTGGTGTTACCATCAAGCACTATGCGGCAAACAGTCAGGAGACCAACCGCTATGCCAACAACAGCGTTGTGTCCGAGCGTGCTTTGAGGGACATCTATCTCAAAGCCTTTGAGATTGTGGTGCGCGAGAGCCATCCTATGGCTGTCATGACGTCTTACAACCTGCTCAACGGGGTCCATACATCGGAGAACAGGGCTCTTGTTGAGGATGTCCTTCGATGTGATTTCGGATTCGACGGCTTTGTGATGACAGACTGGGTCGTCTCTGTGATGGCTCCAGGAAAGGAGTCCAAGTATGGTGCTCCTGTGGCATGCAACGTCGCAAATGCAGGAAACGATATGTTCATGCCTGGAAGCCAGGCTGAGATTGATGACCTTGCTGCAGGTCTCAAGGATGGAAGGATCTCACGCACACAACTTGCGCATAATGCCAGAAGGGTGATAAGAGTAATCAGAAGACTCAGAGGATGATCTGGGATTGGGGAGTATGAAAATGGAAACCGTATATGAACTGAACGGCCTTCGGGTGATTGATCTGACCAAGTATATCGATCCGGCTACAGAGACCAGACGATGCAAACTCGATCGATTCAACACCGGTGGAGCCATTCCTGATTTTCACACCAATGTTGATATCATGACGCATCTTGGCACACACTGTGAGTGCCCATACCATCACTTCGAGGATGGTGCAAGCGTTGCGGATCTTCCATTGACCAATTTTGTGGGAAGGGGTCTTTATCATGAGTTCAAGGACCTTTCTCCTCGTACGCATATCAGTGCCAAGGATTTGGAAGAGGCCATCGGAAACAAGGTCAAACCAGGTGATGTGGTGATTTTGGACTCTGTCCACAAATTCCCACCATTTACCCCAGAGACCAATGGTCCAAACGACAAGAGACTTCTGGTCAATGGTGAGACCGCCCAGTGGTTTGTGGACCACAAGGTCAAATGCGTCGGTTTTGGTGATGGGGTGTCCATTGAGAACTGCAATGAGGACGTAAAGCCGTTCCATGACATCTGCATGGCACAGAACATCACATTCCTTGAGGTGTTGAAGAATCTTGAGCAGCTTCAGAACGAGACGTTCTTCATCTCCTTTGCTCCTATGTACATCAAGGGCCTGGACTCCTGTCCTGTCAGAGTGTATGCCATGGAAGGCCTGAAGGAATTCTGCTGATGCCATACGGAATCATCACGGACATCGTTGCCATTCTTCTTGGTGGTATCATTGGCGGCCTGATCGGAAACCACCTTTCCGAGAACTTCAAGGCAGAACTCAACAACGTCATTGGCGTGTGGGCTCTGTCACTTGGTATCGCACTGGTTCCTAGAATGCAGATTTTCGGAGCGGTGATGCTGTCTTTGTCTCTGAGTTACATCATCGGCTACGCTTTGGATTTTGACGGTCATGTGAACTCTTTGATTCTGGGTGCGGCAAAGCGCCTTTTCAGGGGAAATGATGCGCTGGACATCAATACGCTTTCGGTTCTGATTGTTCTGATGACGTTTGGCGGCTCTGGCATCGTGGGAGCCATGACAGAGTCCATGACAGGCGATACCTCCATCATTTTGGCTCGTGCTGTGGCGGACCTGATTACAGTTACCATGTTTGCCACCACACTTGGAACAATCTCTTCCATCGCCGCTGTTCCTTGCACGGTAAGTCTGTTTGCGTTCTTCTTCTGTGCGAAGCTGATCATGCCGCTCATGACCGATGCCGTCTACGCCAACTTCATGGCAGCAGGCGGCATTCTGAACATCATAAGCGGACTTCGCATGTTCAAGGTCTCCAAGGCAAAGCCGATGAATGCCGTTCTGGTGGTTTTCCTCGTGGTTCCTATCACCATACTCTGGCAGAACCTCATCGGCTGATTCAGACAGGCATTTCTCCCACTTTTCTCACGGGAGTTTTTCGCATTGGTCTGACATCTGTGTAGTACAGACCATGGTGGTTGCAGAAGGCATAGAGTCTTCCACGTCCGCGCACCTGAAAACGTGCTTGGCAATTCCACTCTGGGTACATCTTGACCATCTTCAGGCAGTCGTCTCCCATGAAGGCAAGAAATGAGATGTAGTGCGTCTTGGACATCTCATGGTCAACGGTTACGTAATACTCGCCATCGGATTCCTCTACCTGGATCATGTGTGCCTCGTCGGCCTTTTCGGCTTCCAGTGCTGGAAGGGTGATGCCACAGCAGCTGACAAGTGCTTCGCCGGTACTGCTGATGATGTTGCCGCAGATCGGACACACATAAAGGTTCGTCTTGTTGATGTTGGAACCTTTGTTTGTGTTCACGATGTCATTGCCGCTGAGAAGCTCGATGATGGAGATGCCAAGAACCTTTGCAAGCGGCTCAAGGAATGTGATGTCAGGGTATCCTCGGCCGGTTTCCCATTTGGATACTGCCTTGTCGCTGACATTGAGTTTTGCTGCAAGATCTGCCTGTGTCATGTTCTGCTTTTCTCGAAGTCTTTTGATTGTTGCACCTGTTACATACTGGTCCATAGTCGTCTCCTGTTTACAGCTGAAATCATATGGATGGCTTGCCGAAAAGGCAACCTACTTATGGTAGAGCGCTTGTTCTTGCAGTCCTAGGGCGCTATCATTTGGACAAGAGGGACTGTTATGACAATTGAGCAGATACTACAGAAGATGATCGGTTATGAGGGCCATACCACACACGATGTTGCGCACCTTCTCAAGGTTTGGGGGTATGCACATACCATCGGACTTCTGGAGCATCTTGATGAGAGGACCCTCCATACGCTGGAGATTGCTGCCATTGTCCATGACATTGCGTGTCCGCTATGCCGCATCAGGTATGGCAACACCAATGGAAAGTATCAGGAGCTGGAAAGCCCTGCTTTGGTGCGGGCTTTTCTTTCGGATTGTGACCTGGATGCAAGCGAGCTTGAGCGTATCGTCTATCTGGTCAGCCATCATCATACCATCACCGATGTGCAGGGTCTGGATTACCAGATTCTGCTGGAAGCTGATTTTCTTGTGAATGCCGATGAAAGCTCCCTTAGTCTGGAGAACATCCGCAAGATGGATGAGATCCTGTTCAAGACAAGAACAGGTAAAGCCCTTTTGAAGAGCATCTATAAATTCTGATCGGAGTGTATCCAAAACAGATGAAAAAGGGGTTGCAACAGATTTCTGTCACAACCCCTGATTTTCAATCATTTTTCAAGACTCTTTTCGAGTTCCTCCAGTGCCATGGTCCTTTCAACCAGTGTCGGATGGGAGTAGTGGTAGAAGGAGTAGATCTTCGGCGGGAGAATCTCTGAAAGGTTCTCACTGTTGAGCTTCATGAGCGCTGAAACGAGAGGCTTTCCGGTATGGCAAAGCTCTGCCGAGAATCGGTCTGCGGCATATTCATGTCTACGGGAAGCGTAGCTTGTGACCGGTTTGAGCGGGAAGGAGATGCTTGAGAACACCATGATGGCAAGCTGAAGACCGACAAACTGCATGGCATTGATGTTTGTAACCTCAAATCCGAAACCGGTGTAAAGAGCACTGACATGGGCCAGTGTGAACATGACAAAACTTGCGACAATGACAAGAGGGAACATGAGAACCATGCGTCTTGTGATGTGCTTGAGCTTGTAGTGACCGACTTCATGGGCCATGACGGACTCAATCTCATCGACGGTCATGGCGTTGATCAGCGTATCATACAAAACGATTCTCTTTGCTTTTCCGAATCCTGTGAAATAGGCATTGGAGTGGTTGCTGCGCTTTGAGGCATCCATTCTGAAAAGTCCGTCAGAGGAGAATCCTGCTTTTGCCAGCATGTTTTCCAGTCTGGTTTTGAGTTCACCTTCCTCAAGCATCTGGAACTTGTTGAAAAGCGGTGCGATGAACTTCGGGTAGATGATGTTGGTCAGGAAGATGAGGACGACAAGAACTGCGGAGAGGATGATCCACCAAGTGTTTGGGCAGCTGACAAGAAGTGGTGATGCAATGCCGGTGAGCATGACGTTCAGCACCATAGAGACGAGGATGTTCTTGATACCGTCTGTGATCCAGATCTTAAGTGTCATGTTGCTGAAACCGAATCGCTTTTCAAGTTTGAACTCGCGATACAGGGAGAACGGGATGGACAGGATGTCGGATGGAAGTGATGTGAGCAGCATGAACAGGAAGAAGCACACAAAGGTCTTTCCCACGGTGGTCGGCATGCCGACCCAGGAGACGAGGCCATTGAAGACCAGAACATAGAAGCCGAACAGGACAAGACCCATTTCAAGCAGATAGCTTGCAATGCTCTGTGGAATCCACAGAAAGTACTTTGCGTTTTCGTATTCGCAGATTCGCTTGAGTTTCTCCTGGTCGAACAGGGATGCTTCTGGATATTTCTTGAGAACGTCCGGCAGGATTCCGCCGTTGGTTTTTCTGTACTTGTAGTCGATGGCTTCCAGCACATGGTTCAGCAGGAAGGAAAGTGTTGTTCCGATGACGAACACAAGGACGAATGCATTTTTCAGGTTCACTGCAATTGGCATGATTTGCTCCTTCTTGGGAAGTGACTCTCATCATTTTAGTAACATAATCAGATGTAATCAACATTCCATGACACCTCCAAAAAAAAGCGGAAGCCTGTCCGTTTTGTTGTGACTTGGGGACTGGGCTTCGGACAGGCTTCACGTAAGGCATTGGGATTTGGGTTTTACGCCTTCACCATCCATATACCAGGGAAGTGCAGAAAGTATTTTGCATTTGCGTAGCAATTGTGTGGTTTTTTTATCGCTTTTGATTTGCTATACTTGATACGATAGGAGATCTGCTATGGCTTTGCATGTTTTGGATGAGGCGAACAAGTGTCTGGGTTGTAAGAATCCGCTTTGTCAGAAGGGTTGTCCGATTGGTACGAACATCCCGGAGGTCATTCGACTTCTGAAGGACGGCAAACTGGATGATGCCGGACGCATGCTCTTTGAGAACAATCCACTTACCACAGTGTGCTGCATCGTGTGCAATCACGAGAAGCAGTGTGAAGGCCATTGCATCCGAAACAGAATGGCTACCCACGACCCTGTGCATTTCTCCATTATTGAGGACTACATCTCCACAACATTCGCAAACAAGATGGTCATGGGACCAGCTCCTAAGAATGGCATGAAGACTGCCATCGTCGGCTCTGGCCCTGCAGGCCTTACCATTGCCGTGCTTCTTGCACGTTGGGGTTATGATGTGACGATTTTCGAGGCTCGCGACAAAATCGGTGGCATCATGCGCTATGGGATCCCGAATTTCAGACTTCCGGACAGCGTGCTGGACGACTTTGAATATCGCCACCTGATTCTGAAAGACATCAAGGTCCGTCCTCACACCTCAATCGGTAGAACCATCACCATCGATGACCTGTTCCGCGACGGCTATGACAGTGTGTTCATCGGAAGCGGCCTGAGAAAGCCAAGTGCTATGCACATCAAGGGTGAGTCCCTTGGAAATGTCGCTTTTGCCATCGATTATCTTGCCAACTCAAAAGGCTTCCGACTGGGTGATGACATTGCGGTCATCGGTGTCGGCAATTCTGCAATGGACTGCGCAAGAACCGCTGTCCGAAACGGTGCCAGATATGTCACATGCTACTCCAGAAGCGATCGCAACAACATTCAGGCTTCCAGCTATGAGTACAGCTATTCCAAGTTGGAAGGTGTTCATTTCCGCTTCAACAAGCAGCCGGTCGAGCTTCGTGCCAACGGTATGGTCTGCTGCGACACCATCACTGACGAGAACGGCAACGTGACCGTGGTGGAGGGTAGCGAGAAGTTCTATCCACATAGCGGAATCGTCGTTGCCATCGGACAGGCTGCGGAAAGCACTCTCATCAAGACCACCCAGGGAATCGATATGGACCATAAGGGACTTCTGACAGTCGATGCCGATGGAAGCACCACACGAGCGGGCGTCTTTGCTGGTGGCGATGCTGTTCAGGGTGCCAGAACCGTCGTAGAGGCGGTTGCCATGGCCAAGAAGGTTGCAGAGGCAATGGACAACTACATGAAGAGCCTGCCTCCAAAGGATGGCAAGGACATCTATGCCGACATCCCTGTGTTTGAGGCACCACCTGAGGATGCCTTCAGCGAGAAGAAGATCTGACGGGGTGGTTGCATGAAAAAGACCTATGTCACGACAATGCCTGACTACATTGGGGCTTTTCTCAAGGCAAGCCACTGCTTCGCTTCCTTGGGGATGAACATCACAAGAACCAGCTACAACAAGGCCATCGACAGCAACACACTGTTCATTGACGCCGAGGGAACGGAGCAGCAGCATGAGAAGGCTGCCCAGATGCTCAAGGAGATCGGATACCTACAGGCCCAGCGGGAAAAGAGCGTCGTTCTCATCGAGTTCCGGCTTGAGGATGTTCCTGGCAGTGTCGAAAAGGTGCTTCAGCTGATTCAGCAGTACAACTTCAACATCTCCTATATCAGTTCCCAGGAGAACGGCTCCGAGTATCAGCTGTTCAAGATGGGCCTTTTCGTGGACGATGAGCAGAAGATCCAGAACTTCATCCTGGAGTCATCCAACCTTTGCAGTGTGCGTGTGATCGATTACAACCACTCGGAGAAGATCTATGACAACAGCATCTTCTACAACTCCTTCGTCTCAGAACTCATGAAAAACATGGACCTTCCACAGGAGAGCCGAAACGCACTTCTGGTGGATGCGAACCTTGCCATGCAGGTTCTGGATGAGAGAGGCCTTTCCCCATACCGAACATTTGACAACATCAGCCGTTTTGCAGGACTTCTGGCCAAGAGCAAAGGCTCACAGTACAACGCAAGGGTGACAGAGCTCAAACTCACAGAGCAGGTCGACATGATTCTGATTGAGCCTCCTTGCGGAAGCAATACGGCGATTCTGAAAAGCGGCGACGCATATCTTTTCATCGATACCGGCTATGCCTGTTACAAAGAGGAGCAGCTGCAGCTGTTTCGAAAGCTCATCCCGGATTTCGATGCCGCTCGTAAGAGTGTTCTTGTGACCCATGCCGACGTTGACCACTGTGGACTTCTGAACCTGTTTGATGAGGTTCTTGTGAACGAGAGAACTGCACAGTGTCTGAGACTTGAGGCCGAGAGCCGAAACGGCTTTCGGGAGGAGAACCCTCTGCATAAGCCATACATCGGCATCTGCAAGACCCTGACATCCTATGAGGCAACCAAGCCTGAAAAGCTCAAGGTGCTCTGGCAGAGTCCTGCCAAGTGTGTGAATCCTATTACACCAATCGGCTATTTCCGCTTTGCAGACCTTTCCTTTGAGGTGTTTGAAGGTGCCGGTGGACATCTTCCTGGAGAGATCCTTCTTGTGGATTATGGCAACAAGGTTGCATTCACAGGCGATGTCTATGTGAACATGAAGGGCATGACAGCCGAGCAGGCTGAGTACAACCGATGTGCTCCGATTCTCATGACCTCGGTGGATACGGATCCGAAGATGTGTGCCATGGAACGAGAGGCTCTGTTTGCGCGCCTTGGTGCTGGCAAGTGGCAGATCTTCGGCGCCCACGGTGCCAAACGGGATTACGAGGTCTCTGTCGCCAAATGACCTTTACATGTGGGTCTGGGCCCAGATGTGAATCAATGCCAAAGCGGCAGCAATGAATGCAGAAAGCAAAATGGCAGAAAGAAGCACCAGAATCGAGACTCTAAGCCACATCGGGGTGCTTCTTGGCATATCCTTGTTTCTCATAGCCACTACAATCCTATGTAGGTCAGAAGCTCGTCAAAGCTTCCTTGCGGATACTGGGAGATGTCTCTGTTCTTTGTGTTGATGAGACAGTCTGTCAGAAGGAACACGTCAATGCCGAGTTCCTCGGCGATCATATCCTCCAGGGCATCGTTCCCGACCATTAAGGTTTCGGAAGGCATGATGTTGAGTGAGGACAGGACTTCCTTGTAATAAGAGAGGTTCGGTTTGCAGGTATGGGAATTCTCGTAGGTTGTGATAAGCTCAAAGTCAGAAGGCTCAAGACCTGCCCAGCGGATGCGGCTGAAGGTGGCGTACTGCGGAAAGAACGGGTTTGTGGCAAGTGCGACTCGAAATCCTGCCGCCTTGAGTTTGTACACGGTCTCGGATGCTTTTGGATTGAAGCCACAGTAATTCTTCACATTCTGGAATTCGTTGCGATAGAAGCCATCAATCGTCTTTTTGTCCTTGATGGCATCTTTTCCGTAGATTTCACAGAAACGGTCCCAGAAGACCTCTTCGTTTGTCTTTGCCCCATCGTTTGCCATCATCTTTGCAATCGAGTCCCAAAGGGCTGCTCCCAAGGTTTTAGGCTCGTAGCCGTACGTGGCCATTTTGGTTGCGATGCTCTTGAGATAACCTCCCATGAAGGTTTCCAGCTCCATAGGAAGTAGGGTGCCGTCCAAATCGAAAAGGATCATCTTGTAATCTTTCATGGCTTTCATTCTAACGGTAAATCCTATGGGTATCAATCGACCTTTCTACGAACGGGAAAGTGTGTTTTTCCTTTTTTATGTTATATTGGAAGGGAAGAGGATTATGCTATGAGAAAAAAAGGAAGTGAACTTCGGTTCAAGAATTTTGTCTGGCTTCTGGTCGCAGGTGTGATCAATGCCTTTGGTGTGACCATGTTCCTGTTTCCGGTCAAACTCTATGATAGTGGAATTTCGGGGCTCTCCATGCTGCTGGATCAGGTGACACCTCCAACGCTTAGCTTGTCTGTGTTTCTGGTTGTGATCAACATTCCGATCTTCCTGTTTGGACTTCGCAGGCAAGGCTTGGCCTTTACCTTGTACTCCGTGTTTGCGGTGGCTGTCTATTCTGTTACATCCTACCTGATTCTGTATGTGCTTCCGGTGGATGTCTCATTTGTGTCCCCGTTGGCAGGCTCTGACCTTCTGCTTTGTGCAATCTTTGGAGGTGTGGTGTCTGGTGTCGGAAGTGGCCTCACCATCCGAAACGGAGGTGCGATTGATGGCATCGATGTCCTTTCGGTGACGTTCTCAAAAAGGATAGGAATCTCCATAGGATCCTTTGTTTTGGTGTTCAACACCATCCTTTACATCGTCTGTGGTCTTGTCATCCGAAGCTGGATTCTTCCGTTGTATTCCATCGTCACCTATTTTGTCGGTTCCAAGACGGTGGACTTCATCATTGAGGGTTTTGACAGCTCCAAATGCGCAATGATTGTGACGACGAAGGCCAATGAACTTTCAGAGGCCCTTTCGGAAAAGTTCAAGGCAAGCGGCACGATTGTCAGTGCCGTTGGCGGGTACTCCAAGGAGGAGAAGCAGATTCTCTACTTCATTGTGAACCGTTTTCAGATCAACAGACTCAAGACCTTGGTCCAGGAAATCGATGCAGATGCTTTCATTTCGCTTCAGGATGTGACCGATATCATTCGCAGACCGCAGGGATGAGCCATTTGTTTGTCACGTTTTGCGATTTGGATTGTTTGATTTAGTGAACAATTGTGATAAAACGAGAGTACCATGAGTAAAAGATTCGCCAGACCTATTCAGATGATCATCAGCACCGTTTGTCTGATGCTTTGCTGCGTGTGCGCCTTTGCATCCGACGTGTCTGCAATCGGCTATGGCGACAGCATTGCCGATGCCCAGGCAAATGCGTTGCATAACCTGACAAGCACCATATTCGGTACCAATGTTTTTTCCGGAACTCTTGTGACCCTGGATTCCCAGGGCGATGGATCTTCCTTCTCCCAGTCGGTATCGACCCTAAGTTATGGGAATCTCGTATCGGTGCAGTATTCAAATGCGGAAAAGACCTCTGGCGGTGATAAAAAGCTTGGTACCTACAAAGTTTGTGCAACCATCCCGGATTCTGCCCATGATGTCTACCTGATTCGACTTCGCGACAGCATGACATCGGTTCGCAGCATCTATGCCCAGAATGCCGATGGCATGGACCAGAGAAAGGCAAAGCTTTCCAATCTTCTGAATGCGCTTTCCGAGTACAACAACAGCAGACAGGTCCTCATCAGCATGGGCTATGCCGCAAGTGTTCCGGAGCTTGGCATTCCCATCACCTTCCAGTCCGTCTATTCCGAATATGAAAGCCTTCTGATTGAAGAGGAGAACTCTCTTCTCAAAAGCTCCTCCAGTGCATCGACCTATGCCGCCCAGATGGAGCTGAGGTTCCTTTTGCAGCAGAACGAGGCAGAGCAGAAGAGCCTTGCACTTCAGAAGGAAAACGCTTTGGCACAGGCCAATGCCATGAATCTTGCCAGCATCAATGAGCAGATCCAGCAGGCGATTGAGAAGGTTGTGCAGACCACCGCAAAGGTCTCTGACAATGATTTTGCTTCAAGCACTTCTGCAATTTTGCAGGCAATTGCTGACTATGATGCCATGTGTGCGCTATACGATGGGCTTTTGGCAGATGAGTTTGAAAGAATCGATTTGGAATATGAGGTGAACCGCACGGCACTGGAGAACAAGGCTTTCAAGACTGCAGAGCTAAAGATGGATGGCACTCCTACCGAGAGTGCCTTGGCAGTCAGGGCCGACGAGATGCAGGAGCTTGTCCAGCAGAGGGATCTTCAGAAGACCCGTGTGGAGAATCTTGTGTCGGACAGCCTCCGAAAGAGCATTCAGGATCGCTATGACCACTGTGTAAAGCTTTTGGATGATGTGCAGAGCCAGTCGTTCATCCTCGATTCCCGTGATGACAGAACCTCTCTTGTGATTGGTTCTTATGATGGTGAGGATTTCTACTGGAACGTCTCACTGCAGGCAGAAGACTTTTCCATCCATGATATCCATGTTGGTTATGAACTTCTTACCGGTCAGGAGCCTGTCATCTACAGTGCCGGAAAGAAGAACAGGGATGAGTATTACAAGTACGTCAATGCTCAGGCTTCCTATGATGCTGCCCTTAAGGACGGTGCAAGACTGTTTGACCTCATTGCCCAGTACCACTTGGTTCTGGATGCCAAGAACGACCGTTACGCTTATGTGATTGATGGAATCCGATTCATTTCAGCCTCCTCGGAGATTGTGATGGATGAGAAGGACTACGTCTACACAAACCAGTGGTTTGATAGCCCGTTTGCGGTCAGTGATCACGGCTACACATGGCTTGTGAAAAATGAAGTCAAATCGGTCTCGGAGGTTGCATCCTCGACCTCTGGCCGATACACCTATCCGCTGATTCCGTATGAGAGTTCCTATGACACAATCTACGGCAAGAAGACGGTCCAGTATGAGGATATCTCAACCATTCCGTATGCATACACCGTAGGTGGTGGATACAGCGGTTTCGCAGGAGACTGGGAATTGGGACTTCGAACCGATTTCGGCTTTGGGTTTGTCCTTGATGAAACCGATGATGTGATGGACATCTTTGATGTGGAGGCTTCCGCAGCACTGGATTTCGTCTATTACACAACGCGATTCACCTACCTTGGCATCAGTCCTGCCGTGTCACTTCGTCTGAGCGACGGAGAGAGGTCCACAACCTTCCATGTCGCAGTGGATGCAGGCCTTTACCTGGAGGATGTCGCTTCCCTTGGCGTGCGCTTTGGCATTGGAAGAACCTTCTTTGCATCGGCTTATATGCGCATCATGCTTCCATTCATGCAAAAGCATGGATTCGTCCCGGAACTTGGAATTGAATATGAGAATTCCCCGAACAGCGTCAGAGCCTATTTCGGTGCTGTATTCGGGTTTTGAACAATAAGATTTATCGATAGGAGTAGAAAATGAGAAAATCCATTATCGTTTTGGTTTCTGTTATGTTGGTTTTCACCCTCGTGGGTTGTAAGAGCACAAAGGTCAGAGGTGAGTGGTGGAACAATCCTCCAATGGATACTGCTGAGATGCATTACGAGGTTGGTGTCGCAAAGGGACAGACCGTCCAGATCTCTAGGGAATGGGCCAAGGCAAATGCCAACCAGAACCTTGCTGCTTATATCAACAACTCCATTGAGGCCATTGTGACAACCTACACAAACGAGTCCGGCGAAATCAATTCCGACTACATGCAGGCTGTCCAGTCCTTTGAGAGCAAGTCAAAGCAGACCGCCACAGCAACCCTTTCCAGAGTATCCTACATCTTCAAGGTCATGGACGATGGAACAACCTACGTTCTTGCTGCTCTTCCAACCGATGTGCTTGCACAGCAGTTCAAGGACAATGCCTCCTCTTCCTTCTCCAAGACCGAGGCTGCGGAGCAGGCAAACCAGATGATGCAGTCTGCAATCGACAAGTATTTCAACTGATAGGAGGCCTCGGATGAAAAGATTCGTCTTGGCGTTTCTTGCAGCACTGATGCTGCTTGCACTGGTTTCCTGTGCAACAGGTACGGACATCACACAGAAGAATAGAGATGGCTCTCCAATCTGGACCACCGAGATCCCTTCCAGTAACCGATACCTTTATGGTGTCGGCAAGGCAAAGCTTCTGGGCGAGAGCAGCTCCCAGATGGCAGCAGATGCCAATGCTCGCCTGGATCTTGCTCGTCAGATTCGCGTCAACCTCAAGGAGAACCTCTCTTCCTATTACAGTGAATCTGGAGCAAGTACGATGGAGGCAATGGAGCAGGTGATGGTCCAGACCGTTGACCTTGCCATGAATAAGGTTGTCGTCGAGCAGCGATGGACTGCAAAGGACGGAACCGTGTGGTCTCTGGTGTCCTTCAAGTCAAAGGACCTTCCAGCCCTGTACAAGGATGCTGCAAACAAGTAAGTCGTACGCGTAGTAAACAGAAAAAGGAGTGTTTCAGTTGATACTGTGACACTCCTTTCTTTTATCCGCTCGGTCTTTTTCGTGCTC
>JAKSPE010000005.1 GCA_024405015.1 Sphaerochaetaceae bacterium | reverse complement strand
CTTGAGGGAGATGATTGACCCCACTTTGGAACCTCCTGTTAGGTGTTCCACTTTTAGGGGTCAGTTCACACCAGGCCTCCACATGTTCTTTTTGCGTTATGTTCCGTTCGTTTATGTATGCGACATCATCCATAAGCATCTTCAACTTCATATAAACCTCTTCCTTTGATGAGCGTTCCCCATACTGTCTAGGGTGATGGACCTACCGCCTCTGATTGCCGTATAACTCTCTACAGAAATACCTTCTAACTCCTTTGATGTTTGTTTGTGTGGTATTTTTGAAGTTCAACGAATTGGCAGAAATATCAAACAGATATTATGTTGCGAATGATTCGTTTATTCCATTTTGATATAACATCATTTACCATCATCTGTTCTGTTGCGTAACAAATCAACAACCCATAGAATATGTATTAATGTTTATGTATGGGAGAGAATCTCTATGAAGAAGTCAATACTCATAATGTTTGTGATTTTAAGCCTCGCAGTTATCCTTGTGTCCTGTAATTCAGAGCCACAAGTGAAGAAACCTTACTCAAAGACTGAATACTTTGGGGACGGAAAGACTGTGAAGTTTATTACCGAATTTGATGAGAATGATATGATGACAAAGGAGACATCTTTTAATTCCGATGGGACTATCAGATTTTGGTTTGAGTATGAATACGGCTCCAGCGGAAACAGAACAAGGCGGACATACTACAATTCCGATGGTTCTGTCGGTTACATCGATGAATATGACTTCAACGGAAATGTGACAAAGAAGACATCATATTCCGGCGACACTGAGGATATCTACGAGTATGACTCCAACGGGAAACTGGTGAAGGAGACATACTATTCCGACGGTACAGAGGATATCTTTGAATACGACTCCAACGAAAAGTTAATAAAGGAGACAGTATACTATTTCGATGGCACAAAGGAAATCTACGAGTATGATTCCAACGAAAAGATGACAAAGGAAACAAGGTACAACTACGATGGGACCATCTATTACATAATTGAGTATAACTCAAACGGATTTGGCACAACCAAGTATTACAACCAATACTTTTTTGATGGCTCAAAGTATATCTATGAGTATGACTCCGACGGAAATCTAACAAAGAGGACATACTACAATCCAGATGGAACAATACAATCAGTGACGAATTACTGATTACGTTCAACTACAATCAAAGGGTGAGACTTGATGTCTAACCCTTTTTTCATTCAAACTGCGACATTCATATTTTGTTTTTATAAGCGAGCGAGGAACAAGGCAGGCGCATTGTCTAACAACCATAAGTTGTGTATCATGTGGGTGCAGAAGAGACCTAGTTCTCGGCTGCGCCGCGAGAACCCTTTCGAGGGTTCTTTGTTTTTTATCATTCAGTGTTTTTGATAAAAGAGCACGTTTTTTGGCAGAAATATCACACTTTTGTAATACAATACATACAAAAATAGCCATTTGTATCACATTTTCAATAGAAAGGCCTGATTTTCAGGGTCAAGAATTGAAACTTTCAATAGAAGCACCCTCAAAAACAGCAAAAAAATTGAAAATCGCGTTTCCCATGAAAATTTAGAGCCTAAAGCCCCTTTCACTTATCCTCATCAATCTTCTTTTGGCTGTCTGCCGCATTAAAAATTGGAATCATACTTACGGATTCTTTGCCGATAGCCTTGATCATCTGGCGGATGAAGTCTCGGACCTTCTTGCTGCCGTTGAGGGAATGCAGAAACTTCATGGTCTCAGGGATGCTCATCTTGGTCAGTTCCGTCAAGGTGGAATAGCCACCACTGAGAAGTGCATCAAACAGTTCATCAAACAGGGCGATCTTCTCTTCCTGAGTTGCGTTCTCGACAAACTGGTTGGCGAGATTGTCAAAGTGCTTTGAAAAATCGGAAAGTTCCTTCTCCCTTTCAAACACAGTACCGATGACTGTCCAGTTAAAACCATCATGGGCCAGAGTTCCGAAGACTCGGCTATGGACAATCTCCACTTTACCTGCAGGCTCCAGAAGCACACCAACAAGGGAGTTCTGGGACCAGATGCTGGTGATTCTATCCTTCATCTCAAGGTATCCCTTCTTGCGAAGAAACGATGGCTGGAACCCAGGACCATCAAAGCTGTAGACCTGTATGATGCGTTTTCTCACATCTGGAGCCACACGCACACCTGCTGTAACGGCAAGGTTGCCACCCTTGGAATGGCCGCAGATCCTTATTCCCGAAACGGTATCGAACTTCGCCTCAGCATTCACATAATCAATGGCATCCTTCTGGGCAGGAACCGTCTCATAGACCGAGAGATTGCAATCTTCCTTCCAACCGATGATGGTATCGTCCGTACCGCGGAAGCTGATGCAGATGGTGTTGTCCGGAAGAACGATGGTGACAGCGCTGAACTGCTCTTCATTCTCCTTGTCATAGAGATTCACCTGTCGACGCAGATAAACATTCTTGAAACGTACGGTGTCCTTGATTTTGTCGTACATGGACATGACGTACTGAGACTGCAACAAGCCAAGACTGTCCTCCACCTTGTGGATTTCAAAGTACTTGGCAAAAGCATCCGGAATGCTGATCTGACCACCTTCCGGGATGATTTCGGTAAAATCAGCAGTCGAGATCTGCGAACACAGGAACATATCCACCTCATTGAAAGGTGAATGCTCAAAAGTCAGGTCTCCTCTCCAGGAGAGATAATCAATGGAATTGGCATTATTGACGTGATTGATGGTTCACCTCCACGAAAACCTGTTCAGGAAATCTCTACATTTGATAAACAATCAAAACACTGCAAGTGTTACATCAATAGCGGAGTTCCGTTCGGATTCTTGCAAGATCATCCTTGGATTTTTCAAGGCAGTCCAGAATCTTCTGGGAAAAGGCTCCGCACTCGCCGTTGACAATCATCTCAATGGCATTGTCATGGGAGACCGGCACCTTGTAGACTCTGCGGGCAGTCAGAGCTTCGTAGACATCGGCAAGGGAGACAATCTGCACGTAAAGCGGAATCTTGTCGCCCGCAAGTCCATCTGGATATCCCTTGCCGTCAACACGTTCATGGTGGTGAAGCGCAATCTCAAGTGCATATTTCATCGTCTGCTCCTCACCACGGACAAACGGCATGCGGTTGATGATGTCTGCACCGTAGAGCGTATGCTTTTTCATCTCCTCAAACTCCTCTGGAGTAAGACTTCCCTGCTTTTTGAGAATGTCATCGGAGATCATGATCTTTCCGACATCGTGAAGGACGGTGGCATCTTTGATGTTTGCAATCATCTCATCGGACATCTCAATCTCCGGGTACATGCTTCTTGCCTTCTTCAGAAGGATTTCAGAGATCTTGCACACAGCATTGATGTGAGAATAGGACTCCTCACTCTTCCTTTCAATGAAGGAGTTCAGAAGTTCGTTACACGAATAGAAGATTCTACGACTCTCAACCAAAGCCTCGGTGTACTGGCGCTTACTGTCATCCAGGCGATCTTCCAGCATGGCAACTTCCTTGCGGTAGTTAGACACATAACTGTCAATCAGCGTTGCGAACAGGACAAGGACAGGACCTTCGGTATCAAGCACAGAGGCTTTGATGGAATAGTCATAGAACTCAAGTTTGGAGTCGTCCCAGATGCGACAATGGAAATTCTCATCGAATTTTCCTTCCAAAGCCTTGTTGAGAAAGCCCATGTACTGGTGCTTGTCATTCTTGTCCACCAGACTCAGAAGATCCGGGTAGAGGCCTCCTGCGCATAGTCCAAGCTTTCCAGTAAGCTGGTTGAAGCGATAGTACTTGGCACTCTTGGCATCATAGGAATAAAGGCGGGTATCCCGAAGATCCAAAATGGAAGCGGCATTGACGAAGCTCTGCATCCAAGGAAGGACCTGAGGTTCCACGGGAAGATCGTCGACAGACTTTGTCTCAGAAGGTGTAGATGCTTCAGAGGCAGCAGTCTCTTTCAGAGGTGCGACATGCATTTTGCTACCGGCAGAAGAGTCTATTACAACATGTTCCGCCTTTTCCTTCTCTGGCTGAGAATCCTTGAGGGCCTTGCGGTTTGAGATCCAAGCGAAAACAGCTCCCAAAAGGGCGGTCCACACGAAAAGGCTTTCACTTTTCCAGAATGTAAGAGCAAAAAGAGCAGCAAGGATTGCACCACAGATCAGCTGGGAGATGCTTGTCTTACGAACATTGCCAAGGACTAGACCTACGGCAAAGAACACAAGCACAGAGGCTTTGAGGAAAACAAGGTTCGTTGCGCCTTTTGCGATGCCAGACAGTGCAAAGACACAGAATTCCAAAACCATCAGAAGCGAATTGTTGGAACCTCCGACATAACCCAAAAGGCCAGCGCCTGCGAGCATGATGGCAATGGCTTGGGACTGCATAGCGGTAAAGCCTGGAAGAATACCATAATCCAACGCAGCAAGACCCAGCATCATGCAGGAACATGGCAAAAAGTGGTACTGCTGGGTACCATTTTCAGCCAATTGGTTGAAAACGCTCTGGATGAGAACCAGAATGCCCAAAATGAACACAACCACCAGGGCAATCATGTCCATGATGTGGCGTTCTCCAAAGGCCAGACCGTTTGTGAGTATGGAAAATCCAAGAAGCACAAGAATCACAGACACCATCAGTGCCAAAACCATATGTGACCAATTCGGTTTTACGTCTCTATCAAATCTAATCATATCAATCTCTGCCAATAGCCATCTCGTGAAGTATCCATCACAAGAAGGATTCCCTCATCCGCATCATCAGGGTTGAACACCCCTATCTCAAGCCCCAGAACCTTACCATCCACCGTTACACAGAACGGCAGATCCGATTCCGAAAGCACATCATTCACATTCACAGAAGGTTCCAGCACGACGTAGCCGTCTGAAGTCTGAACCCTCAGTTTGACCTTCCAACCGAAGTAGAAAGGTGCAATTCCCGCATTGGAAAGCGTCACATCAAGTTTCGTTTTCCCTTCCTGCATCTCCACGACCGCAAGACGTGACACATACAGGCGATAGCCGATTGTGGACAGAATCGAGGCCAGCGCCCTCTTCTGGGCTTTTCCCACCGGCGAGAAATCGGTAAACCCATTCGGTCCAATCCAGCTGGAGTGTGAGGCCTCAAGCGTCGCAATAAGGCTCTCACTCTCGTTTTTCACAAGCTTCTTCTTGTTGACTTCCGAGCTGATCTCGCCTCCAACAGCGTAGGTTTTCCAGGCATCCGGCATCGCGGAAATGCCACCTGTCTGACCTTCGTAGTCCCCACCGTCACAGATCCATCCAAGCCATCTCTGGTCCTCTTGTGCGATTCCCAGAGAATCGTTGAATAGACCTATGCCAACGTCAAGGCCAATGGAAAACGGCCTTCGCATCATAAGCATGACATCGCCATAGACAAACGCCTTTGCGTAATGCTCAAGATACACGCTCAGGGTTTCGATTTCAGGCATCTTCATCACATCCGGATGGATATGCCACTCTCCCCAATGTCCAACGGAGCCTAGTTGGACGAAGGTGATGAAATCATCATCCCAGAACCAGCCGGCAAGAGCCTTGACCAGTCGTTCATGCTCCTGGATGAGAACCGGATTGCTGTAGTTCGGGCAGTACCCCTTGCCATAGGATGTACTGTAGAACACACCATCACCGGTCATGTCATAAAGCCACTGTGGAATATCCATATGGGTCTTCGTGCTCGGCTCATCAAGCACCAGACGGAAAACGGCACGCTTACCAAGGCTTTTCCACAAAGGGAACTGGCATCGCTTCTCCAGAGCAGAAAAATCAAACACACCCCGCTCAGGTTCCATCTCGGCCCATGTCACATCGACATAGACAAGGGAGAAGTCCTGTTTGAGGCCAGTTGGGTTTCCTTCAGACCACGCGACAAGGCCCATGTACGGATTTGCGTAATAGGCATCGGTCGGCGAGAACAGTTTCACCGTATCCGCATAGGCGACCGCACAGGTCAAAGCCACAGATAGCAGAGAAACCAGAAATGGTCTGAAAGCCCTTCTTCTCATCAGTTGATGTAGTCTCCGTTGTACTGGACGACAGTCACATCCTTGACGAAGGAGATGGCACGGATGCGATCTACGAAGTTCAGATCACCCTTCTTCACACGAATCTCAATGGCCATCTCGACATCCTTCTTGCGGGCTGTCTGGCTCTGGATCTTGTAGCGGTTTCCACCAAGAGCGTGCTGGATCTCGTGGGTCGGGTCACTTCCCTCGTAATGGACGATGACGACATACATCTTGTCACCGAATCCAACCTGGGACATGAGAAGAAGCATCAGAGCAACGATGATGACAACCAAAATGGCGATATAGAGCATTCCGGCACCGACACAGATTCCCACACCGACGGACAAGAACAGGAACATCAGGTCCATCGGCGATTTGATGGCGGTTCGGTAACGGACAATGGAAAGGGCACCGACACATCCAAGGGACAGGACGATGTTGCTGCTGATGGCAATGAGGATTGAGCTTGTGATGAGGGTCATTCCCACCAGTGTGATGGCGAAGGACTCACTGTACACGACACCTCGATAACTTGCCTTGTAGAGCAGATAAATGATGATTCCAATGGCCAGTGCCAGAAGAAGTCGGCTTACGGTCTGGGCGATTGTACCGCCAGAGATTGTTGTTGTGAAGTTCTCAAGAATAGAACTCTTGATCACATCTTTGATACTTACTGATGATTCCATATTAGCTCCTTGGTTTATCAGTCATCATACATATTTGAGCATAAGGCTCTCGGCCTTAGTTCTTGCCATTTCACCCTCAAGAGGGCAACTGTCACAGCACAGCACAAACTTGGAGACTGCACTGTTTTCCATACTCTTCGGTGGAAGGATCTCCCGCAGCAGGCTTGGAAGAAACTGCGTGAACTTCACTTCCAAAACGACTTTGTCTCCCGGTATCACATCCACCGTCGGGATATCCGGATCGAACAGGTCAAAGTAGCTGGAGCCTCTGACATGCTTGTCAAAGGTGATTCGCACATCACCTGCCTCCATGACAAATGGTTCACGTTCATAGTCAACCATGACACGAGGGCGCAGGATGTTCGATGTGAACTCGTAATACAGTTCCTGCAAAAACGGGTTCTCATGCTTTTCCAGAAAGCGATAATCGCCATCCATGATCTTGTCGAGCTCCTCTCGTGTGATGCGGGCACTCTCCTTGTGGATGTACTGGTCACGCTTGGTCTTCCTTTCAAAGGAAATGACCGAGTCGCTACAGCCATAGACGCGGATTCGATACTTCTTTCGGGCATAGATTCCGCTGTCCTTCTCCATGTAGGCGCTGAGGTAGACATCGTCGAAATACAGGCTTCGGATCATGTATTCACCATCTTCGTCCACGTGGGCATCCTTGGCCATGATCGGATTGAGCCTTGCCCGAAGCAATGCAGCCTCCTGCAGATTGAGAAGATATTTGAGCTCGTGTCTGAATTTCAGTTTCTCAGCCATCAGTTCCACATCTCCACGCTTCCATCGGCCTTGATCTGGAATACTCTCATACCCTCATTGTTTGCCGTACTTGAGACATAGGCATCAAATGGAAGTCTTTCGTAGCCAGAGCTGTTTCTGGCCGTGACGCGGAAGCTGTATCGGCCGCTTTCCAGCATTGGACATACGGCATAGAGGTCCAGTGTCTCATAGTCGAAGACGATGTTCTTCGGATCGAAATCCAGGTCCTTGGAAATCTGGACCTTGTAGGTGATCAGCTCGTTCTTGAAGCTGTAGGCCTCATCCCAGAAAAGGTGAAGACCATCCTTCCCCACTTCGATATCACCCAGATAGAACGGCATCGGCGTCTTTAAAGATTCCATGTAGTTCTCATAGGCGGTATTGGTAGCCTTGCACATGTTCTCCAGAATCTGGTCCTGTTGCTCAAATGTTGCACGAAGCTGTGAGGCATCCGGCTCAACGCGGGTGTAGACGTCCGTTACCGTTCTGAACTGGGCAACAAGCTCTGCAAGGCGCTCTTCGGTGACGATGTTCTCGTGCAGATACTGTACACGCTCGGTCAGCATGTCACGATATCGCTTTTCGGTGAGCATTCGCTCAAAGAGGAGATTTGACCAGTAGTTTGCGATACCATCGGTTCCGTAGATATCCGCAAACTGGTTCTGAAGCAGCTGGTCCTCAAACTCAAACAGGGCAGCATCGCCATCCCAGCAGATCATGTACCACTTCTTGGAATTGATTGGGGAATACAGATAGTAGTTCTGGGCGTTGGAGTCCGGGTTGTCCATGAGAATGTTGAAAGCCAGATAGCTCAGCAGGTTGTCCACGTCAAAGTACTTGTCCAGCACATCCGAAATCGGACGGCTGAAGTCATTGACAGCATCCAACATCTCGATGAGCTTTGCATGGTCCATGCTGGTCTTCGGTTCAAGGACGGTGTTGAAGGCAAGTTCATCATACAATGGGTCATTGACAAGCCTGATAGCATCCTCGTAGCGGAAGAACTCGTTCATGACAGCCTTGTACAGATGTCCGTCAGCACCAAGTCCATGCACCTTCAGGAAGGTGTTGTTCGGCTGCTCGATTGCGGTGTAAAGACCGTAATCGACGTACTGGCCACTTCCGTCACCGCTTGAGGTTGCGTCACATACATACAGATGCACAAAATAGGTTCGCAGGCCGACAAGATATGGCACATCCTCCATCATGGTGTAATAGAGCATGTTTCTGAGTCTTGTTCGGTCGCCAGGATGCTTGTTCAGCGCAATGGTTCTCTGGCCGTTCCAGGTTCCCGCATTCTTGTAGAGCTTGAGTTTGTAGGACTTCTGGTCATACTCGGTGGAGGTTCGACCTCGAACGTTGATGGTTGCGTTCGGTCCGACCGCACTGTAGCCAAGAGCACCCTCGACAGGTCCTGTCTCATCGCCGATGCGGACGATGGCCTCTGCAAGAATCTGCTCGGCGTTCTGGATATCCTGTGTGTTGCGATAGGAGTTGATCTGCTCCAGTGTATGGTTGGTGCCTTCGCTCTCACTACCTTCGAGGACGGTGACATACATGCATGTCACTTCAAGCTTGTCATAGTCATACAGACTCTTGACGTCGTTGAAGTTCCCGTCAAAGGCGACAGAGATGGATTTGACAGCATTCATGGCAATGCTGTTGTCCGGCTCAATCGTCACCTTCTCACTGGTGATTTTGGTGTAGATGGCAGGAACGACGAAGGCCAGCGCCACAATCAATACTGCTACGATTATCAGATAAAGGGTCCTTTTCATGAAGGCCTCCTTTCATTTTCCTTTTTGGTTTTGCCTTTGCTCTTTGCCTCTTGTCTCTGTGCCCTTCTGTCCTCGCGGTCGATTGCCCCCTTATCAAGGGCGATGGCAAGTGAGGAAATGAGGTTTCGTCTGTTGATGGCGAAGATCGGCTGGCTTGCGAAGATCTGGTTATCGATGTTGGAGAGGATCTTCTTCAGTCTTATGAATGATACGGTGAACATGATCAGTGCACCGATGATGAATCCGATACCCATAAGGTTCTCATACGGCAAAAGCGCATAGGTTGCGGCAGTTGTCGCAACAAATCCGATCAGAGAAGACACCATGGCACCCTTTCTGTCATCGAAATACAGAAGAAGCAGCACAAGGCACTGACCAAGACTCTGGATGGCATAACCGATGCACAATAGGAAGAAGACAATCAGCAGGGTTCGTGTAAAACCGATTGTCGCAAGATAGAATCGCATCAGAGCCATGTAAGCCATGAGGAAAATCAACTGGATCAGCTCCAGATGCAACACCTCAAGCCACAGCTGGTTGATCATCTCCTTTCCCGTGATATCCAGATCCTTGAGGGTTCCATTGGAGGAAACCGTATCAAAGAAGACCTTGAACTTCTCATAGAACTTGGTCTCCATGGAGACGACAAACAGGATATTGGTCGGAAGTCCCACCAAAAACGCATAGAATGCGGATGTGTCATACATTGGGGAGCGATAAAGCAGACCAACGATATGCTCACCATACCTTGGGCTGTACCACATGATCAGGATGTGAGAATAGACCATGAGAATGGAGAACAGACTGCTCAGAATGAGCTCATAATATTTGACCACATACTCCAAAAAGCGGAACTTGCTGCCGTTTCCAATCGGAAGCTCGCGGTAAAGCTGGATGGTGTAGCCGCAGAAGATGATGCCATAACCTGCGACAAGGCCTGTGAGGATCGATGTGGTGACCGACAGCTGCAGCACAACGATGTAGAAGAAAGCGATGGCAATGGTTCCGACAACACCTGCGACAAACCACATCAGAACTCGCATATAGTTCTTCAGAGCGGTCAGATAGCCAAGTTCCAGGTACACCATCACCATGATGGAGAAGAACAGCCAGGCAAGAATTCGATCTGGTGTCGACACCACTGAAGCGGTGGTTCTGAGCAAGAGCCAATACAAGATTCCAAACGGGACGATCAGAACGGTGTAGCCGCCAAACAGAGACGGAAGAATGCGATTGTACTTCTTGGAATACAGGGCATCGGCTGACCAGCGGGAAAGGACCTGGGACAAAACCGAGGACACAATGAGCGCTGCAAACATCGCATAGGTAATCAGACCCAACAGGATATCCCAGCCTTCCATGGAACTGGACATGGCGATACGCTGCAGCACCAAAAGCATGATGACAGCAAGAAATGTTGGGCCAGAGACGATCATCGCCGCACAGGAATAGCCCCATGCGGTGCTGGCAATACCCTTGCCCTGGAAAATTCGCTTCAGTTCAAAACCTATTCCAGCCATCAGACACCTCTCCCGTTTGCATGGCGACTGATCGTCACATCGTAGGCCTGCTGGTACTTGCGAAGCATGTCAGGCTGCTGGAAACTGGCAAAGACCCTCTTCTTTCCGGCATCGCCCATCTTTCGCATCAGAGCTGGGTCTGCGGCAAGTTTCATAATAGCCTCAGCCATTGCCTTCTGGTCCATGGCAGGAACGCAGAAACCAGCCTCCCCAAAACCGTCACCGGTACCATGGATGAGCTCAGAGCAGCATCCGACGTTGGTTGTGACAGCAGCTCTTCCTGCTGCCATACCTTCCAGTGTGGCAAGAGGCATGCCTTCGGAAATGGAGGTCAAGAGTGTGAAATCAACCTTTTCCAGGTACTCCCAAGTCTTGACTCTTCCTGTGAAAATGGCGTTCTCAAGGCCAAGCTGCTCCTTGAGCTCCACACATTCCTGATAGTATTCCGGATACTCCTCAATCGGTCCAATGATATGAAGTCGCACATTATCCACATCCTGGCAGACTCTTGAGAAGGCAAACAACATGGTTTTGATGTCCTTGATCGGGACGATTCTGACAACAGCGCCGATATCCACCCAGCCGTCCGGTTCCTTCAGAGGCACCTTGCCAAACAGATCGGTGTTGACGCCATTTGGAATGACGAACTGCTTGGCTCCATCACATCCAAGTTCCCTCTGGAGGTATGAAGCATGCTGGAACAAGCTTGTGACCGTCTGTGCATTGTCATAGGCACAGCGTGAGAACATATAGAACATCTTGATCCAGAGGTTCTTGTAGGCTGGATCGACCCATTTGGACCTGAGAATCTCTTCCTCACGCTCTCTGGTATAGATTCCATGCTCGGTGAGCATGTACGGTTTGTTGAACTTCTGTGCGGCAGCCGCTGCAATGATGCCGGCATAGCCACAGGAGATGGAGTGATAGAGATCCGCTTCCGGGAAATCCGTGTGAAGCAGATACAGAATCGGAAGGAACATGGACCTTGTGGTCCAGAAATAATCCAAGAACGGGAATGTCGGGTAGTCTTCCCGACAGACCTGCTTGAGAGCCTTGAGGAAGGAATCATCCAGAAGGAAATCGATTGGGTTGACGTTTCCCTTGGCAAAGGTGTCAAAGATGACCTTCCAGTTCGGATTTGCACAGCGGATAAGCTCGACAATCTCCTTCTTCTGCTGCTGATTCAGGCGGATTTTCTTACGTCCTGTGCGGTTGGCATTGAGCATGGAATCCAAGAACACTTCCTGGACATGCACAACGTTTGGCGGAAGCTCGTAGACATACTTGCCCTTCATGCTCTCATTGGCACCAATGGCCCAGATCACAAATTCATGCTGAGGCATTCCCTTGATCATACTCTGAATCCAGGAAGACACACCTCCCGCGACAAACGGGTAACTTCCTTCACAGATAAGACAGATCTTCATCTCACACCTCTCTCACAATCAAACGGACCTGTGGCTGGTCTGCTCTGACCCACCAATAGTCATCACCGATACGGAAGGCCTCTCCGCCTTCCACCGATACGATTTCCTCTCCCAGACACACGCCAAGCCATGCAACATCGATAAAGCCATCCAGGTCAATGGAGACCATAGAACTTGCATCATCGACCTTGGTCTTTGCAAAGACAGGCACAACGCGCTGTGCACGCTGGACTGCTCCACCACCGGCGGTTGCCGTCATGGTTCGGATCTGCGGATAGGAATTCACAACGTTATCCAGAAGATCGCCGAAATCCGTATACAGCTGAGTCCAACCAAGCAAGGCACCTCGCTCGATATCAAGCACATCATCCGGGTGAATGAAGTGGGAGAACACGCCAAGGTCAAACAGACTGCTATAGAGCCTGAGCACATCGAACTGGGATGGAGAATAACCGGAGGAGATTCGAGGAACGTCAATGATGCCGTCCGGGTTCTCCTGGAAGTTTCCGTTGTAGCTGGTTCCGTCCTCATAGTCATAGTAAAGGCCGGAGATGACCCTGAGTTTTGGAACTGCAGAGGTCAAGGCGTCATAGCCTTCCTTGGACAGATAGTTTGAAGGTGGTACATAGGACGAGAACGAAACCTCTGGAAGAAGATCATGCACATAGTCGACAAGGTCGCAACAGGCAAGATACATATTCTGCTGGCTTGGCCAACCGGCATAGCCGTCGGTGTTCGGGAAACCTTCCGGGATCAGGGACTGGTGGTTGTAGCCATGCAGGGCAATCTCACCACCTTCGGAGATGAGCTCCGAGCTGTAGTAGCGAAGAAGGCTTCCGGCAACACCCTTCTCAAATGGAGGCACCATGTTATCGTTGTAAGTCTCGACGAATACACCGGTGTACAGAAGTCCGTACTTGTTTGCGACTTTCTTCATATCCGGCCACCAGACGTTCATAAAGAAGCTCTGGGTGTTGTAGCCGAACTGCTCTTTGAGCCTTTCGTCAAAACCTTCCGGCTGAGGTGCCGGGAAGTCATCGATGTAAATCAGAAGTGAGTTGATGATCGGCCATACCGTGATGTCCCGGTGCTTTGCCACCGCATGGTTCAAAAGACCGTTCATGATGTTCTTCTCATAGAACATGGAGGAATTGAAGACGGTAGCGATGTTCTTTTCGCCACGGAAAGTCCACAAAATAGGAACACCGGTATCGGCATCGATGATATGGACCTCACACTCCTCCTGCAGGGAAATCGGCAGGAACGTATCGCTCATGTCCTCATTGAACAGCTGTACGCCCTCAAGACCTGGAAGAATGTCATCTTCAAAGAGGAAGCTCTGACAGACCTCATAGTCATCGGCCTTGCAACTTGTGATTCCCAGAAGTCGGTACAGGATGCGGAAGCGGTCACTTGTCTCAAAGCCTGCACACCAAAAGAAATCACCGGTCTCAAGCCATGTGATGAAGGCATGGAACTGCTGTGTGCTAAATCGGTCGAGGTCCGGGAAACACAGAAAAAGCGTCTCGCAGTTGTCCCAATCGACATCAGACTCCGTGATATCCACAAAGCGGTAGTCCAGGCGCAAGGTATCCAAAGAGGTGGAGACAGCAAATGCCCTTTTGACAGAATCGGAAGAGGCGCCATCGAATGCGATGATGGTAGCACTTTCATCGGACTCTCCACAAAACAGGTAGTATTCACCGTTTTGCTCCACCGTAGGATCTGCCTGCGGTTTTGCCAACAATGGAGTCTCAAAGGAGCTCTTTGGAATGGCGCGTCCACGTGCAAAAGACAGCACAATGAACACAAGAGCCACAAAAGCGGCAAGAGGAACCAAGATGATGAGTGCTGAGAACTCTTTTCGTTTGAATCTTTCAGCCATTTTCCGAACTCCTCTGCCCTTCCCAGAAAGACATCTCCTCCTGGACCATCGGGGTCAATGTGACATGCTTTTGTCGAAGCTCGTTGATGAAAGCATCAAGGCCCTTTCGGTCTTTGGCCTTGATGAAGAGTCTACCTCTGAGAAGAATGGCCTCCTCAGAAGGATATGGAACGGAGAGAAGCGGCTGTAGAGCCTTCTGTGCCATATCAATCTCGCCCATGCGGATGAGATTATCCACATAGTCTGTCGCATATTCCATGCAATGGTATTTCTTGACGGCAATCTCGATGGCACCCTTAAGTGCAAGGCGCTGGCGAACCAAGAGGTTCTCATCCAGAAGTTTGCTGTTTATGTAACGCAGAAGCGATGCGATGTATCGTTTCAGATCCTCTTCGGTGGCTTCAGGGTCGCTGGCCTTGGCAAAGCAGTTGGCAATGTCATTCTGGTAGTCGGTCTGGATCTGCATGATGGTCGCCGTGGCGTAGTGGCTGGTCTCAGCATCATCATTGGACACAGCAAGTTTCAGGACATCCAGATAAGGCTTTGCATCCTGACGCAGAATGTCCAGCATGATCTTTCGTCGGTCTGAGTTGCTGTTGACGATGAAAACCTCTTCGGCGGAGACGAAATCGCCTGTCATACGTCGAAAATCGAACACAGGACTCTTCTCTGCTCCCGTAAGCATTGCAAAGTTCTTCTCATAGTCCACATGACGGTTTCGAAACGTATCAAAAATCAGAATGGATCCGGCAAGAGGCCCAAAGATCGGCATGATGAGCACGACGAACGGACTCATGATACGAAACTGTCCCGTCACGGTTCGGAAAATGAAAAAGAAGAGGCAAAGAATGAAATGGAGCAGAAAGATGACGAAGATGAGATCCATCAGAGCTCCTCATCTTCCTTCTGGTAGAAATCGATTTCCTGGTCGGTAGCCAGGTTGGCTCCGACTCCGACATCCATCAGGCGCTTGAGGATGACGGCACGGTCATCGCTTGAGGCCTGGGTCATGATGATGTAACGCTTACCGTCATTCATGCGGCCTGCGACATCAACAGATCGGATGACAGGCTTGAGCCTTTCGGAAAGCACATCATCCGGAAGGGATGAGGCAAATCGGAAGAGCACATAATTGTTGATCTTCTCAAGTCGCATCTGTCTGCGGATTCTCCAGGTACTCATGAACTCCTCATGCTTGAGGAAGATGGTGCCATCGACATAGCGGATTGGGGATTCCTGGAATGTGACAGCCTTGTCCATGGAAAGCAGTGCAAGCTTGGAGATGATAATGATGAGGTTCTGGTAATGCTTGTTCCACTGGTGGTCTCTGGCATTCCAGACAATGATCAGAAGATCCTCGCCGTTACTGAGCTTCATTGGCATACAGTAGGAAGGATAATCCTTGAGGAATTCCGTGTTGGAGAAGAGACTTCCCTCCTCGATGGATTTGAGCAGAGCCGGAAGGGTCTCAAGATTGATGGAGTTCTTGTTGTCCTTAAGGCCGTTTGACTCAACCAGTTTTCGCATGAACCTGGAGTTCTGGTCCTTGACGTAGATGGAGATGGAGTTGTTGTCCAGAAGGTCCTCATAGATGCCAAGGGCACGGAACATGATCTCATCGGAATACATGGAGTTGAGCTTTTCGACCATGTTGTAGATCTTTCCGTAGCTGTCCTTGCTCTTGACGACCTGCTCCATGAGCATGTCACGGACATCACAGGTGTTCTTATGCACTTCCTGGAGGTAGGAAAGCTCATCTTCCCTCTTTTCCACCACGTCGCGCAGGTTCTGCTTCTCCAGCTCGTGGCTGCTTTTCACATAACCTGTAATACCACCAGCCAACAGATAGAACACAAACGGAATCCAGTTGTCCATATTGAGAATCAGATCCCAACCGGAACTTGGATCCAGTGCGGTGATGCAGTACACAAGGTAAGCGAGAATACCGGCGACCCATCCATGCAGCGTTCCATGGACACAACCGATCAGAACGGCATACAGAAGTCGTGCATCAATGAAGCCGAATACGACATTCTGCTTCAGAAATTCCGTGACAGGAATGGTGATGAGAGCACCGATGACCGTCTCGATCCAAGGGAGCCATTTCGAATATCGTTTGCGAAATGCGCGGTAGCGATCGAGAAGCGTCATCTTCTTGGCCTGCACGATGGCATCTGGAACAATGTCATCAAACAGACAGTTTCTGGCGTACCAATTGAACTTTTCGGAGGCCTTCAGGCCATACAAAAGAGGATCCCTCTTGTCAAAGTCCATGGATACGGTCTTGCAGTGGAACGTCTCAAACCACTCACCAAGCTGGGCATTGGTCACCGTCTGTGCACCAAGCAGATGCACGATTCCAAACCCGTTCATCTCCATCGCGAGAATGATGAAATCGGTCACGTCGTCTACCGAAATGAAGTTGCAAAGCTTGTCTGCAGGACCTGAGAGATAGATGGTGTCCTTGCGGTTTGGTCCCTTTGCCATGAAATTCTTGGCAAAATCGCTGAACGGACCAGGACAATACATGTGTGTAATGCGGATGATCATCGGATTCAGAGAGGCGCCGATTCTGGTAAAGCGCTTGATCTCCTGCTCGGCAAGGTTGATGAGTCTTCCGACACCTGCATCCGGATGAGGAACGCTCTCCTCGGTCTTGAGCTCTTCGTTCTCAAACACTCTCTGGTCGGTAATCAGATAGAATCTGGTGATTTCGGAATGCAAACGGACAAAACTCAGATGGCGTCGAAGCTCATCAAAATAGTAACCCAGAAGTCCGCCTTCCCTCTTGAGTCGGTCCGAGATCTCGCTCTTGGTGGAGAAGAAGAAAACAACGGTATCAAAATGGCCGGATTCATACAGGACAGAAAGCTGGCCGGTACTGGTATCGAAATAGCGGATTCCTCCTTTTGTGGTTCCTGACCCCTGATCGGTTCCAGCAATTGTGACGTTGCAGGACCTGTCGCGAAGGAGCTTTGCCATTCTCCATATTGAGTCGTCAAGATTACCAGTCAGAAGGACGTTGTACTTTTTCATTCATCTCACCTATTCAGATTAATAATCCCACTTAGATGCTCGGTATGTCAACAGAAATCAAAAATGCTAAAAACGACATAATTCTTTTTATATCAGCATTTTACGTGATTTTTCACATTTCAGGTTGGAAAAATTTTTTCATTTTTATTTGCAAATAGTTGATATTTTATTAACAATTTTAAGGAAAGGCCGTCAGTTTCCCTCAAGTTTTGCGATGAGCGATCGGATTCTAGTGTTCTCTTCCAAAAGCTCAAGGATATCTCGGGAAAGGTCCTTCTCACGCTGGTCGAACTGCTCAATGAGAATCTCAGCGACATCCATGAGGTTTCGCATTTTCTCCATCAGAACAGCAATGGCTGGTGTGAGCTCCGGATAGTGGATCTTGGCATAGACGCACATCGGGAAGAAATAGCGCTTAGTATCGGAGATTTGGACCTTGGCCTTCAGTGCAGTCACTTCAGAAAGCCGCTCCACCAAATTGCTTCGTTCGGTCAGTCGGACAATCAGCGCAATGCGGTCGGTCTTGATCTGGTCATAGAAGGCTGTCAGCTCCTCATCGGAGGTCTGTCCGTTCAAGGTAATCATCTTCACGATTTCACAGATTCTTGGGTCAATTCCGTAGATAGCAGTCATCTCCCGCTCAAAATTGATGGTGGAGACATGCTTTGAAATGGTATGAAGCAATGCGGCAGAAAGTGCATAATCCAATTCGGTGGTATCAAACGGAAGATTGATCTCGCTGAGCATCTTTGCCGTTCCCTGGCAATTGGCAAGGTAATAAGGGATCTTGCTCTTGTTCTTCACGAGTTTGGAATACTTTCTGATGATGGAAAGGCTTGTGACAGTGTTCTTAAGGTCATGATTTTGGGCATAGGCCATCAGCTGTTCGCTCAGGACCTGGCTTCTCTGAAGGTCATCCATTTCTGCCTCCTTTCCAAAGGGCTTTCCAACGGGCCCTAAGTTCATCGTTTTCAGCCTTGAGCGCTGCATACTCCTTTTCAAGACTTTCAATCAGCTGTACATGTCTGTCGCTCAGAACCTCAGCAACCTGGGTAAGCTGGACCATCTTATCCAACAGAATGGCAATCGGTTTGACGATTTCCGGATAGGCCACAAGACCAAATTCTGCCATTGGGATGAAGTATTTTCGAGTCTCACCAATGTACTCATGGATTTTCCACACAGGACGGTTGTAGAGGTCTTCCACATTATGACCACGGTCAGAAAGCTTTACCAGAAGTGCGATTCTGTCATTCTGGATGGCATCAAAGAAAGCCCTCTCCTCCTCTTCGGTGAAATCCTTGCGCTTTGAGACCTTTTTGACCACTTCATAGACCCTTGGGTCCAAGCCGAACTTCTCATGAAGCTCCTTTCCACCGTTTTCGAACGAAAGGTCCTCGATCATGTCATGACAAAGGCAGGAAGCGAGAAGGATATCGATATCCTCAAAGCTCATTGGCATCTGCAGGTCCGCAAGCATGCGAGCCACAAGAAGACAGTGGATGACATAGGGAACTTTGTAGGAGGTGCCGTTCTTTGTGACAGGGAATTTTCGGTAGGTGCCACTATGAAGGCCTACCGCCAGAGGAAGCGCAATGGCAGTGTTTCTCAGACAGTTCTCGTATGCATAGAACTCAATCGATTCATATGGTGATCGAATCAACCAGAACTCGTTTGGATCGGAGGCCAGAATCTGAGGGTCAATCTTGCCCAAAGCCTCCTCTATCTGCAGTCGGAACCTATTTTGCCTTTCTGTCATATCGTTTTCCCCGCCGGCATTATAGCAAACAACGATTAGGAAGATAAACAGCAAACCGCCATTTTGTGCTATCATCTGCCTATAAGGAGACTTGCCATGAACTATTTTGAATATTCCTATCCACCACAGGACAAGGAGGATTTCTACAAAAAGCCTTACCGCTATGCCTTTCCTGCCTGCAAAATGGTTGGCAATCTCTACTTCGTAGGAGACTGCAGTGTCGGCGCCCATGTTCTCAAAACCCAGAAAGGCATCGTCCTCATTGACAGCCTGTACCCGACAAGCCAGGCAAACCTGATCCATTCCCTCTGGTCCATCGGCGTCAATCCTGAGGATATCAGGTACCTCATCCACACCCATGGCCACTATGACCATTTCGGGGCCACGGAGCGCATCAAGACCCTCTCCGGCTGCACAACCTTCCTTGGCAGACGTGACTATGAGATGTTCCAGACAAAGCCGGAGCTCTCCTTTGTCGGCGAATCTCGTCTAGAGCACTTTGACACCTTTGAGCCGGATGTTCTTCTGGATGGTGACGAAGTTCTGGATTTTGGCGATGTGAAGATCAAGGTTGTGGCCACCCCGGGACACTCCGACGGATGCCTTTCCTTCTTCTTTGAGGTGCAGGAAGACGGCAAGACCTACACCTGTGGCCTTTTCGGAGGAGCAGGTCTGAACACCCTAAATGATGATTTTGTCCGACAGAATGGCAATCTCTACAGCCGCGATGAATTTGCTGCCACCTTGGAAAAGCTTTTAGCCATGGATGTTGATGTGTTTCTTTCCAACCACACCATGCAGGGCCACATGAAAGAAAAATGGCTCAAGCAGCAGAAAGACGGCAAAAACCCATTCATCGATCCAACAGAATGGAAAGCCTTCCTCCTTGGTGTTCAGAGAAAATTCAATGAAATGCTAAGCGCATCCGCGCTCAACTGATAGCCAGTTCCCTGACAGCCTTTGCAATTGCCTGTGCAAGTCTTCTGTGACTGTTTTCTGTGATGTGAAGACAATCAGGACCTGTCTCGCAAAGTGGTGCGGCATCCACAAAAGTGGCCTTCTGGTTCTTTGCAGCAATGGCGAACTTCTCAGAGAAGAATCTGCTTGTCTCAGAGCCTTCCTTGGTGAAGCGAATGAAGGTACTTTTGTATCCGATAAGAGGTGGAGCTACCAGAATGAACTGTGGCACCTTCTGTCCAAAACGCATAGCCTCGGCCTTGAATTCTTTGATGATCATCTCGGCACCATAGGCGACGTTTCTGGCATTCAGTGCACTGTCTCCCATACAGACGAACTTCGTGTCATTGGTTCCCAACATAATGACGATGATGTCCAGTGGATAGGTGGTTCGGTAGGCATATGGCACACTGTCCATGCCGTTTCTGTACTTCACAGTCGGGTCATCATAGACGGTGGTTCTTCCATCAAGGCCATTCTCATAAACCTTGAAGTCACTGCCTAAAAGGTTCTGCAGAGCACCTGGTCAACGAGTATCATAGTCCAGTCTTGGACCTCCGTTGGTGTTCACCCCGTAGGTATTGGAATCGCCAAAGCAAAGGATATTGGTCATTTAGTGCCTCTCATCATAGTTTGTGTACAGTTCGCAGAATCTAGCGGCAAAGGATGGGTCTTCCCCATTCTTGTACAAATGAAACGTGGAGCCGTAGTACTTGGTTCGGAAGTTGGCAATGCCTTCCACTCGCTCCTCGGTCACAATCTCCGTCACACTGGATGGAGCTGGAACAAAACCATGCCACAGAACCATCGGCGAGATGCCAAGCATGTAACCGACCATGACAGCCTCGACGCCTAAGTGGCAGAAAATCAGAATCGTATCATCGTTTGGTCGTTCAGCCCGATAGACCAAGCCGTCTCGGACATAACCGTTTTCGGCAAGAAGCTCATCCATACCACTGCGGACCTTGTCCCACTCCTCTCGGATGTTGGTTCCCTCAAAGGCAGGGGCATCCACCCACTTGTCCTTGTCATAGAAAAGAGGCTCAGCAGTCCAGTCTGCAGGAAGCCAGTCCCAGCAATACTCCACAATACCCTGACGGTTAGGCTTTTCGCACTTTCCAGGAAACTCCTGCAGCCAAGAACGGACATCCAGATCCATTTTCAGTTTGTCTGCGGTAAAGGATGCAGTTCTCTTTGCCCTTCCCAGTGGAGAGCTGTAGATTTTCTTCACCTTGAGTTTGCTAAGTTCCTTAGCCAGATACTTTGCCTCAACATCACCCTTTGCGGTAAGTGAGTCGTGTTCATAGTCCGGATCTCCATGTCTTGCGATGATGATTCTCATACCGTGCTCTCCTTGAGAAGCGTTTGCTTCCTGCGTTGAATATACCACCGTTGCGATGCAGAGTTCCAGCCCTACGATTGAAACGAAACTGGATATGGGCTATAACGAATCCAGAGGATTAGGGAAACACAATGGCAACGCTTAGAAGAAGGAACATCGATTTTACGAAAGGTAGCATCTACTGGAACCTTCTGCTTTTTGCGCTCCCGATCATGGCAGGAGAACTGCTTCAGGACCTTTACCACAGCACAGACTCCCTTGTTCTCGGAAACTTCGTCGGAGAATCCGCACTGGCGGCAGTCAGCGTCTGCAGTTCTTTGACCAACCTGCTTGTCGGTTTCTGTAACGGCATGTCTGTAGGAAGCACCGTCGTCGTCTCCAAGGCCTTTGGAAGCGGTGACAGACAGCGTCTTTCCAAAAGCGTCTGCTACACCTACTCCTTTGCCATTCTCGTAGGACTTGGACTTTCGGTTCTGGGTTTCATTTTCGCACCACTATTGGTTCGCATCTCCAATGTGAATGCCGAGGTCTACGTCGAGGCTCTCACCTACTTCCGCATCTACATCTGTGGTCTGATCTTCACCATCGTCTATAACAATGCGGCTGGAATCCTAAGAGGAATGGGAGACATCCAGACACCGTTCTACATCCTTCTGGTCTCCTGCTCCATGAACATGGTTCTGGATGTCCTGTTCTGCGCCATCTTCAAATGGGGAATCGCAGGTGTCGCATTCGCCACCATCCTGAGCCAGATGGTATCGGTAGCCATCAGCTACTATGTGCTGACCAGAAAACTCGGTTTTACCTGCCTTGATTTCAAGGGCACCCTGACAAAGGGAAAGAAGACCATCGCTGAGATGCTGGACGTTGGCGTTGCTGCAGGTTTCCAGGCTTCCATCATCTCCTTCTCCAACCTCTTTGTCTGGCGTTACATCAACCGCTTCTCCACTTCTGTGGTTGCAGGTGTCGGCGTTGCTCAGCGTGTTGAGAAATTCGTCGCTCTCCCAAATGCCGCATTCGGAACAGCAGTCACCACCTATGTCGGCCAGAACCTGGGAGCAAACGACATCGCACGAGCCAAGAAAGGCCTCAAATCCGGCCTTATCCTTGCCATCAGCATTTCCCTGACACTCATTGCCATCGTCTATCCTGGTGCACGATTCCTGGCAAGCTTCTTCAACCGTTCGGAAGAGGTCCTGCTTACGGCAACCAAGATGATGCACATGATCATGCCATTCTACTTCATCAATGCCACACGACAGGTCCTTATGGGCGTCATGAGAGCCAACAAGAGAAGCAAGGCAACTATGATTCTCACACTCTCCGGCATGGTCGTTACCAGACAGATCTACCTTGCCATCTTCATGGGCTTGCATTCCAATATCGAGACCGTCTTTGTCGGTTATCCTGTCGGTTGGGTATCATCTCTCATCTACACGCTCATCTACTGGGTGGTCATCCGAAAGAAGATCTGGGAAAAGAACTAATTCTCCAGTCTGCGTCTTCTGAAGTAGCCGTCACAGACACCTAGAACAAAGACTGCAGCAGCAAGAACCAACGTCACAAGAATCATCACCTTGTTGTAGGAGACTTCCAGGTAAACGGAAGTCTCTCCTGCCTTTGACATCGGAATCGGATCAAATGGAATGCCGTTTTCCTGACACAGAAGTTTGACGTTCAGAAGATTCAGCACCGGAATTCCCTGTGCAATGAACTCGTAGTTCAATCCACGAAGATTGGTCTCTGGAATGAACTTCACCTGGGTGACAAGACCCTGTGGGAAATCCAGTGTGTAGTTGCTCTTTCCGCTGTTGGCGGCAGCACCTCCGATGTTCACAAACAGTTTCACATCGCTTCCATAAAGTTCCAGGCGCTTTGCAATGGCGTCAGACAGGTTTCTGTAATAGATGAACTGCGTCTCAAAGCGCTTTGCATAGTCCTGACACAGAGCAACAGACAGCTCTTCGGTTCCCTCAAAGGTAAATCCTTCAAAGGCACTTCCCCCATTGTCATTCTCACTGCCACAGGAGATACCGACAATGGCAAAATCAGCATAGCCACCCATCTTGAGAGCTTCCAGGATATCGAAGATGTTGAAAGACACGCGTGTGGCTCCATGCATGGAGGCGCCAAGGGACGCGATGACTTTGACATCAAGTTCCATCTGTGTTGCCGCACACAATGTGGCAATCAGAAACCCCGGAAACGAGCCGCTCGTACCAATGGCTATGGTATCGCCCTTCTTGACACCAGCCTGATGAAAATAGCGTACCATGGCCGCTGCGAATTCAGGATTAAGTGATGAGCGCTTTGCTCCGATTTCACCGGGTGTGGATGTCAGCTCTGTGAAATCCGGACCAATCAGAGCCGTATGGTTCAGATCCTCCGGCTCAATGGCAATTTCCTTCTCCAATATCAGGGTCTTGAGATAGGCCTCAGCATTCTCCATTCGCACAGCAGCATCAAGCTGCAGATCCGCATACGCATTCGCATTGCGCTGTGCTGTCAGAAGCACCACAGCCATACCAAGGCAAAGGATCATCAGTGAGGAGATTAGGAAGATTGGCCTGATCTTAAGCTGTGTCTTCATCCGATCATCACCACCATCATGACAAGTCTTACCACAAGGGTCACCGCACACAACGAAAGCGTTGTTTTGACAATGCCCTGCTTTTCCATGTCATTGGCAATGAGACCTGGAACCACATAGCCGATGACACGAAGGTCCACCTGCGTCATAGGAAGTGCAAAATACAGTTTTTCCACAAGATACACAAAAAGGATGGAGACCATGATGGTCAGCATGAAGCGCCGTCTTCCAAATAGAATCAGAACATTCTTCAGGGCTTTAACAATCAGGCAAATCAGAATGGCCACCACAAGGGTCGAAAGAAGTCGGACGGGCTCATTGAAATAGTAGGCAAGATAACCTGCAGAAATCAGACCGCCAGTAAGGACTCCAGCGAATTCAGACAAAACAAAACCTAGCACAATGCTCAGTGCAACTGCAGTATGCAACATCTCAATTCACCTCCTTCACAAATCGATCGACAAGGCTTTCGCCTTCACCCTTTATGTTTCCAAGACCGATAAACATATCTTGCTCTGTCGCCTTCGTCAGGATCTCAAACAGTTCTTTTGCACTTGATCGCAACACAGGCACCCCGGTTCTGGCAAAATGCCTAGAGACCTTCCAGGTGTATTCGCCAATGCAGTAGACCCCTGCAAGTTTCTCTTTGTAACACCGGATTACCCGGTCCATCAGAAGAATCCGGTACTCACGGTCCGACCTGTTGTTGAAGATCAGCCAAATGCGTTTTCCCTCATTTTCTGCCACAGCCTTTTCCACGGTCTGTTTCATGCAGGTAAGGTCATTGACCGAAAACGTCGGGACAAAGAATGCTCCGCCTTTTGCGGTAAACGACTCATGAAGTCCCACATCTGGAACAATTGTCTTTGCCCCATTTTCCAGTGCCTCAGGTCCAATGTGCAGACTATCCAGAACAGCCTTCGCAAGCGCATAGTTCTCTGCATGGATCGGGACACTGCCTTCGATGGTTTTCTGTGAAGCTTCAACCTGATGGATTTCCGCCTTCAGATTTTCATAATGGGGCTCTGTGACAAACAGTTTTGCCCCAGCAGGAACACTCAGACCCATGACATAGGCAGTCTGTTTGATGCTGTCACCCATTTCCGGAATGTGGTCAATGTATGTGTTTGTGATGACGACATGTGTCGGTTTGACCAGAGTCTTTGCGATTGCGCTCTGGTTTTCAGGCCTCAGCGCCATACACTCAACCACAACAGCCTCCACATTCTCCTTTACGGCAAGACGAAAAAGACTTTTCATCTCAAGAATACTGGCACCGCGCTTACGCACAAAAGGCTCCACGTGGCCATCCGGAAACAGAATCTGGGCTTCCGAGCCGGTTGTTCTTCCCAAGGTTCGGATTCCACCCTCGTTCATTGCTGCCACAAGAAGCTTCGCCGTTGTGGTCTTTCCTCGTGTTCCGTTGACGAGAATGCGGATTTTGATCCGTTTGAGATTCTTCTGATGTACTATGGACTCTACCACACCCAAGGCAAGCAAAGCCAAAGTCAGAACGATGCACAAAACCATAGGTCAGTCTCGATCGCCCAAAAGATATGGCAAGAAATAATTCGTCTGTTTGAACCACCATGGCCAATCATGGTTCACATCATAGCCCCAGAAGTCACACCAAGCATGGATGCCCTTGAGTCGGAAGGTCTCTTCCAGGTATCGGAGTGTTCGGATGCCCTGCTCCTCGTAGCCACCCTGACCGACGCAGATGATGATGCGCTTTGAATTGTAGATATCGATGTATGGATGGTTCATGTCCATGTTTCTGAGATACATCTCAGGGGAATTGTCATAGAGGTTTCGGTCACACCAGCCGTTTTGAAAGAAGCATCCGCTGTCATAGACACCAGACAGGGCAAGGACGCCGGAAAAGAGTTCAGGACGTCTGAGAAACACATTCAGCGCATGGTTTGCACCCATGCTGCAACCATAGGTGACAGGAAGCTTCCCTGTACCGTTCTTCTGCTTCACAAACGGATACAGTTCATCCACGATGAAATGGAAATACTGCTCCTGTCGTGCACTTCGCCAACTGTTTTCTCCGTTTTCCAAAGACCAGCTCTGCTCATCGATTGTGTCAACCACAAACATCTGCACCATTCCGCTCTCGATTGCCCAGGAAATCTCATTGACGATGCCGAAATCCTCATAGTTTCTGGCTTTTGAGTTCTGGGTTGGAAATGCGATGATCGGAAGACCATCATGACCGTAGATGGCAACTTCCATCTCATAGTCCAAGCTTGTGCTGTGGTGTTTGACATATTCTTTCTTCATGCCAGTAGTATAGCACACGAAAAGGGTTTTGGATTCATTGAACGATTTTTCTGTATATAGTAACATGATTCCTAGAGGCGCCCTATGAATTTCATCTTCATCTCCCCAAACTACCCTTCCCATTACTTCCAGTTCACAAAACGACTCAAAGATCGTGGAGTCAATGTTCTTGGTATCGGCGATGCAAGTTGGGATTCCCTCTCTTCCGCTTGTAGGGACAGCCTTTGCGACTACATCTGTGTGCCTCAGCTTTCCGATTACGACAGTGTTTATCGTGCTGTCGCACAGTTCATTGCCCGCTATGGCAGAATCTCCCACATCGAAAGCCAGAACGAATACTGGCTTGAACTGGATGCAAGACTTCGACAGGATTTCAACATCCCAAGCGGTCCATGGCCTTCCGACATTGAGCGCATGACCCACAAGTCACTTATGAAACAGGCCTATGCCGCAGCAGGCGTCAAGACTGCTCGCTGGGCACTCCCTCAGAATCTGGATCAGGCCACAGCCTTTGCCGAAGAGGTCGGTTACCCTGTCATTCTCAAACCAGACAGAGGTGTCGGCGCTGCCAACACCTGGAAAATCCGCGACAGAGCCCAGCTGACTGATATTTTCAACAACAGCTTTGGCATCCAGTTCATCGAAGAGGAGTTCATCCCAGGCCACATTGTGACCTTCGATGGCATTACAGACAGCAACTGTGAAATACTTGTCGCCCTGAGCTCCAATCAGCCAATTCCACCACTTGAAGTTGTCACAAACCAGACCGAATCGATCTCCCATTGTGAAAGCGTTCCTGCAGACCTCAGAAAAGCAGGAGAAGCGGTTCTCAAGGAATTTGGCGTGCGCAACCGATTCTTCCACTTTGAGTTCTTCCGCATGGACCACTCCAAGAAAGGTCTTGGCAGAAAGGGAGACATCATCGGCCTTGAAGTGAACATGCGCGTTCCAGGCGGTTGGATTCCAGATCAGATGAACTACGCCACCGATTCTGATGTGTACACCATCTGGGCGGATTCCATCATCTACGACAGAAGTTTCATGGACTGCAACTTCCGACACTATGTCACCCACATCGGACGAAGAGACAGTATCGCCTACACGCACTCAAATGACGAAATCAGAGCCCATCTTGGAAACCACATCGTCATGGAAATCGATGCTCCAGAGCTCGCCATCCCAGAAATCGGAAACCATGTGTTTTTGATCAAAGCAGACACCCTTGAAGAAAGGGATGCTTTAGTTAACTTTGTCATTGAAAAAGCATAAGTTTCTCATGTGCATATGCCATGTAAGGCCTGATCATACCCCTTTCAGGACGCCATGCGATGGCGCGCCAGGCTTAGGGGCCGCTTGCCATCCATGCAGGCTGGTCTGAACAGGCATCCCACAGCATCTGGCACAATCGAAAACTGTGTGATTGTGGATTGGTTGTCGCGTAGCCTGTGCTTTCTAGGAGCCGTGGGCCAAGAGCGCGCGGGCAGGATAGCCCGGCGTCGTCTTTTGGCTGGCTGCGGTCCCGAAGGGAAGCATGCATCAGGCTATGCACGACCCATACACATGAACACATTTCATCAGACAGTCCGTGCATATATTCTATTTTTTTTGTCTCATTTCTCGAAATCATAGTGTTTTCACTATTGAAATCCAATTTCTTCCAAAATGCATAGAACTTTCATCGATACCAGATTCATTTGTTCCATGTTTCAACCAGTTTTTTTCATAATCATAGTACATTCACTATGCTTTCTTTTATTTTTTGAAAATCTATAGAACACGAAGTTCTGTCACAAAAAATATTATTGACAGTTTGCTGGTATATAGTTGGCATGAGAACATCATACATTGTTGAAATAATCGAAAAGTATTGTGAGAAGCTGTCTGAATTCATCAACAAGAAGCAGACAAGTCGAATTCCAGGGTCTTTGAGTGTCAGAAACGAAAAAGGAATTGTAAGATTCTATTGGAAAAATGATCCTGCCAAAACAAATGGCACATACCTCCCCAAATCTAAAATCAACACCATCAAAGCTCTTGCTCAACAGGATTACGATGATTCTGTCATCAATTGTTCAAAGAAGACTGTCATTGAACTTCAAAAGTGCATTAAGCTATTGAGCCGTTGCCAAGATCCTGAAGATATCTATGACAACTTATCTGCTATTCGCAGAGAATATGTGACGAAGACATCCATCTCCGCCACAGACATCGAAAAGTGGAAGACACGGCCTCCTTACAGAAAGCTTGGTTTCGCCTTTGACGAAAGAGTCATAGTTGCAAGAAACGGACTTAGAGTAAGATCAAAGACAGAAGAAATCATTGTCAACATATTCGAGGATCTCAGAATCCCATACATATTTGAATACCCAATCACTGTTGAAGACGAACGATTGTATCCAGATTTCCTTGTTTTGAATGTTCGAACAGGAAAGGAATACGTCTATGAGCACTTTGGAAGGTTGGATGACGAAGATTACGTCGACAAAAGTTTTCTTAGGAAAATTGAGCTCTACGCAAAAAAGGGAATTATTTCCGGAAAAAACCTGGTAATGACCTTTGAATCACGAAAACATCCGTTGAACGAAGAATACCTGATGCAGTTCATCAAAGAGCATTTCCTTTGACCCACTTGAAGATTCACATCTCTTTGCAGATTCGCTCCACAAGATCCTCAATGGTGCAGACGCCGGAAAGATCACAACCGAAGTCACCAAGCATCTGGGCAACTCTTGCAGCAAAAGGCTTGGACACATGGTCTTTGGCGAACACCTCTGCAGGTTTTCCAAAGTCCACAAGCCTTCCGTTGTCCATAAGAGCCATTGTGGTGCAATACTGGGCAATGTCTTCCATGCTGTGAGACACGACAACGATGGTGGTACCCTCTTCGTTCAGACGCTTCAGAAGGCTGAAGATTTCGTTGTGCATTCTCGGATCAAGACCAGCTGCAGGTTCATCAAGAACCAGAACCTGCGGCTGCATGGCAAGCATTCCAGCAATTGCGACTCTGCGCTTTTCACCTCCAGAGAGGGCAAATGGAGATCTTTTGTAATACTCTTTGCCAAGACCGACAAGCGAAAGGGCATCCTTTGCTCTCTGCTTTGCATCCTTGTCGGAAAGTCCCATGTTCTTAGGACCAAACATCACATCGCGAAGGACAGTCTCCTCAAAGAGCTGGTACTCCGGATACTGAAACACAAGACCCACTTTTCCACGAAGGGCGATTCGATCATAGGTCGATGCGAAGATATCCTCTCCATTGAGCAGAACCGTACCGGATGTCGGCCTAAGTAGACCATTCAGATGTTTGATGAGTGTGGACTTTCCGCTTCCTGTGCTTCCAGCGATACCAAGAAATGCTCCATCCTCAATGGTGAATGACACATTCTGCACAGCGACCTTCTCAAAAGGGGTACCTACATCGTAACGGTAGCAAAGATCTCTGATTTCAATCATACATGCACCACCTTGAGAACAATCACCAGTGCCAGGTAGGCAAAAGCAAGAAGATAGGAAACGCCATCGGAGGTGTTGTACTTCAGAGGGTGCAAACTGGTAGGCTCTCCAGAACCATAGAGACGGCTATCCATAGCAAGCGCAAGTTCATCTGCTCTTCGGAATGCGGACACAAACAGAGGAATCAGGATCGGCATCAGAGCCTTTGCTCGACGCAGCAGATTTCCGCTTTCAAAATCAGCACCACGTGCCTTCTGGGCTTCCATGACCTTGTCGGCTTCCTGCGTCAGAATCGGAAGGAAACGGAAGGCAATGGAGATCATTGTGGCAAAATCGTGCACTGGAACATGGAGTCTCTTCATCCAGCCCAAGCCTTTCTCGATTCCGGCTGCCATGGTTTTAGGCTTAGTGGTAAGGGAAAGGATGTTCGAACCAAGGACAATCTCAATCATTCGAAGCGTCACAATGAAAGCCTTCCAAAGGCCATTCTCCACAAAGAAAATGTTGATCAGATCAGTAATCACAACAATGATGACTACCGCCCGGAGACCTTTGACCATGTATCGTACCGGCACTTTGGAAAGGTGGATCAGAAGACAAAGAACAAGAAATGTCAGTGCACAGGTAATTGGTGTAGAGGCAAGAAAGGTGGTCACAATGTAAATGAGAATCGCAACCATCTTGGTTCTAGGATCCAGCTCATGAAGTGGAGATTCGATTGGATAGTAGCGTCCGAGGGTCACATCCTTCAGCATGAGGCACCCCCTTTCTGACGCATCAGCTTGGAAAGCGCAGAGACCAGGTCCTCTTCGGTCAGAACAGGGACGGAAACGACAACCCCTTTTGCACGAAGCATCTGCCATACTTTAACAGCAGGAGGAAGTTCAAGGCCAAGGGCTTCCAGAGTATCTGCATCGGAAAACACCTCAGAAGGCGTTCCTTCCAACGCCACACTTCCCTTATCCAGAACATAGACATAGTCGGCATCCACGGCCTCCTCCATGTAATGGGTAATGAGAATCACAGCGATACCCTTCTCCATTCGAAGTTTCTGGATGGCACCTAGGACCTCTGTCCTACCCTTTGGATCGAGCATGGATGTGGACTCATCCAAAACGATGCACTTCGGCTCCAGCGCCATGACACCTGCGATGGCAACTCGCTGTTTCTGGCCTCCGGAAAGCTTTTCCGGCTTAGTCAAAGCAAGGTCAGAGATGCCAGTAGATGCAAGGCTGTCAGCGATGCGAACCTTCATCTGATCAAGTGCAAGACCAATGTTCTCAGGCCCGAAAGCAACGTCGTCTTCCACTGTATCTGCGACAATCTGGTTGTCCGGATTCTGGAATACGATTCCCACCCTTTTTCGGATCTCATATACATTGGCCTTGTCAGAAGAGCAAAGACCATCGACAACCACGCGTCCGCTCTGTGGGACAAGAAGAGCATTCAGAAGCTTTCCCAACGTGGACTTTCCGCTTCCGTTTGAGCCGAGGACAGTAACAAACGAACCGGCCTCAACCTTCAGGTTCAGACCGGTCAGTGCATTGACCCCACCATCTTTGGCAGGGTATGAGAATGTTACATTGTCGACTTCAATCAGTGGCATTGCAGATGTCAATCTTCCTTGCTGAGCAGATATTTCTTGATGGCGAAAAGTCCGGCAATGACGAGAACACCAAGCAGAAGCTCCCACATAGCCCACTCCTTGATGACAAGTTCTCGAGTAAATGCCATCATGAGAATCTCAATGACGGAATCGAGGTTCTGCACCATGATCACATGGATGAGCTCGATGGCGATGATGATGAGAGCAATGTACTCGACAAGCTCAAGCAATGTGCTGGAACCACCGCTGATGATGTCCAGAAGCTTTTCAGGCATCTGTACGAATGAGAACAGAATACCAAGAACAAGCACAATTGCAAGGATTGTCTCAAGAACAGAGGTTACCCAGTGCATTCCCTTCTGGAAAGCACCCATCTTGCCTTCTGTCTCAAAGAACTTTGGTGAGAAGTTCTTGTCTTTTCCGTTCATTCCGGTTGGTGAAAACTTATCTTCAGCCATTTTCATACTCCTTCTTCATCATCTTCCTCGTCGTCCTTGACCTTTCTGTCAGGATCGAGTCTGTTGATCACTATAGCTGCAGCCAAGCCGATTACAATTCCTGTGACAACACCGCTGATGATGAGAAACGGTATGTAATATGCAATTGCATTGGTCTCAAGGATGAGACAAGCTGTGGCAATCTGTCCAAGATTATGAAGCACTCCACCTGTTACGCTGACCGCAACCGTACCGAAAAGTCTGCTTTTCTTCAGAAGTGTCATTCCGACAAGTGAAAGCAGTGCTCCAGAGGCCGAATAGGCCATGGAAAGAACCGATCCGAAAAGCAGAGATGCCAAAACGACTCGAAGCGCTGTGATGACAAGAGCCTCTTTGAACCCCAGTCGGTACAAAGCGAAAACCACGACAATGTTTGCCAGACCCATCTTGATTCCAGGTATGGCCACAAAGGCTGGTATTCTGCTTTCCACATAGGACAGGATCATTGCCAGGGCAATCAGAAGTCCCATCTGTGCGATCTTTCTCGTTTCCATCTATTCCTCTACAGAATCAGTTCAACTGAATCGTCGCCACCCGAAATCGTAACAGTAAGTTTGTTCGGGAGGCAGGTGATGCACTGTCCGGTGTACTGGATCCAACCCTGTCTCACACAGAGCTTGTCCGGACAATCTGCATCAACAAGTCTTGCACGGTTTCCCTTGATCTCCAGGAGATTGGTACCACCGTTTACTGGAATTGTTCCTTCCATATGCAAGGAATGGCGTGAAATCTCAATGCCATTGACCTGCACAATCGCATAGGCACCCTCGGTTCCTCGGCTTCGCATGATCACAAGAGAAGCCAAACCAAGGATGACCAATGCAAAAATCAGGCACAGATCCCTCAGGATCCGTGCCTTTTTGCTAGTACTCTTCATCAGAGAGCGAACAGTGTAAGAGCGATGATAGCCATCTCAGCAGCAAGGATTGGAGCGCCTCTCCATGCCTTTGGAATGAACTTCTCATTGACTCTTTCTCTGACACCAGCGACAACGAATGTTGCCAGAAGGTATCCGAGTCCGACACCGACAGATGCAAGAACAGAAGTTCCAAATCCGTAACCGTTAGCAGCGTTTACAAGGCATGCACCCATGACGACGCTGTTGATGGCGATGGAAAGGACAGAACACTTGTTCTCTTTGCAAACCTTCTTGGCGACGAAGTCTGCAACGTAGACAACAGCTGTTGTGACGATTGCGAAGACAAGTGTCTGAAGGTAGCTTGCACTGGCGAGCATGGCGTTGATTGGCCATGTGATGAGTGTGGAGACGATGAGGACTGCTGTGACTGTGAGTCCGTTGAAGAGCATGCACTTGATACCCTTCTCAGAATCGAGAGCGACAGCCTCAACACCGAAGAAATTCTGGAATACGTAGTTGTTTGCGAGAATGCAGGCAAACATGATTGCGATAACTTCCTTAGCTGACATCACTTTGCCTCCTTTCTGAAGCATCCGGCAACTGCAAGGAGAATTGCGAATACGATGAATGCACCGCCTGCCTTACCGAAAACTGCGATTGTGTGGTTTGCGAAGAATGGGACCTTTGCACCGAAACATGTTCCGTTGCCGAGAATCTCTCTGACGATTCCCATGACAATCACGAGAGCGCAGAACTCGATTCCTGTGATGACAGCCTGCTTCAGAGAAGCTCCGAAGCCTTCCTGGGAAGCTGTGTTCTGCTGGTGTGTCACGACCATTGCGTTAACTGCAACGATTGCAAGATAAACACCAAGCATTGCATAGACCTTAGGAAGGTAAGCTGCCATGACCATCTGTGCGATGGAAGCAAATCCTGCGCTGATGACGATTGCAAGAGGAAGTCTGATGGCATCACCAACACCCTTTCTCATGAGGGACATGAGAACTGATGAGAGAACCAGAATCAGACAAACGGAAACTGCCATTCCAACGGAAGCTGTTGCTGTGGTTGTTGCAGCCAGAGCAGGACAGGCTCCAAGAAAAAGAACCATTACAGGATTCTTGCTGATAATATCCTTTTCCATCATTAGTTTGCACCTCCTGTGAGAAGCTCGAAGGCTGCGAATGCCTCGTTGAGAGCAGTCTGTGTGGACTGTGTTGTGAGAGTTGCATTGGCAATCAGTGCCTCCTCTCCTGTCCAGTCTGCTGTGACACCTGTAAGGGCTGCGACATAGTCAGCCTTCTTGACGGATGCCTGTGGGTAATACTCAGCTTCGATGATGAGTGTACTTGTGTTAAGACCAGAGATCTTTCCGTTTGGATCGATTGCAACGTAGTAGGTCATCTCGTGGTTACCGAAGCCATAAGTGTGGCAGAGGAAACCATAGTAGACGCCGTCCGCTGTCTCGGCCTTGACGATGTCAGCAACAGATGTGTAGATGTCGCAAGCGACCTCAACAGCAGTAGAACCTGCTGGGAGAAGCTTTGTGACCTTTGCAATCTCCTTGGATGTTGCCTTGGCAAGAACAGATGTGCTGTTAGCAAGAGCTGCATCAGAAAGAGCCTTCTGAGAGCCTGTGACATCGTTACCCTTAAGGTCATAGACGGTTGCACAGCCATATGCGTTTGCAAGAACAAGGAAGTCACCGTCAGCATTGTTCATCCAGTAAGCGGCAACGCTCTTGGCTGGGTTTCTCCAAGCCTTGACGACGCCGTCAGCCTTAACCTCAATCTCTTCACCCTGGAAGATGCCCTGTGGGTTGATCAGTGCAGTAGCCTTCTCTGGAATCATCTCATCGATGACCTGGCTTGGCTCCTTGACTGCCTCAACAACGAGACCGTTTGAGGTGAGAACTGTGAATGCATCATTGACTGCACCCTTGAATGCTGTGGATGAGTATGTGACACCAGCGATGATCTGGACACCAGAGAGTGTGGAATCCTGACCGATGTAAGTTGCTGGATAATCAGCACCGAAGTCTCTTGTCTCTGGGTAGGACTCGAGAACGACGTTGGAGATCTTACCATCTGCTGTGAATGCAACAGAGAGGTTGATGTACTCGTGTGTGAAGCCCTTGTTTGTTGCGCTTCTGACGACATAACCGAGACCGCTTGTCTCTGCCCAAACGCTCTTGACGGTGTCTGGAGCCTCAACGGCGAGCTTTCTGAATCCGACAGCACCAGGGATGAGAGACATGATCTCTTCAATATCCTTGGCATTGAGGACGCTCTGGTACTCGTCATAAGCTGCTTCAGCAAGTGTGACGACTGGGTTCTTTGCGAATGTGACGTCATTACCATCGAGGTCATATGCTGTGACCTTTCCAGTGTTGTCAACGATTGCAAGGAAGTCACCACCGTTCTCGAGCCAGAATGCAACAGACTTTCCGCTGTCGGAAGCCCAAGCCTTCTTGGCACCCTTGACCTCAACTTCCTTAGCCTGGAGCATGCCTGTCTCGGAACACATGTCTGCGTTCACGACTGGAATCATCTCTGTAATGACCTGGCTTGCCTCCTTGACACCAGCACCGATAAGGCCGTTGTCAATGAGAAGTGCAAATGCATCCTCGATGGCACCCTTGAATGCCTTGGAGGAGAATGTGACACCAGCTACGAGCTGGACATTTGCAAGAGTGGAATCCTGTCCGATGTAGGTTGCTGGGTAGGTTTCCTTACCGAAGTCCTTTGTCTCTGGATAGGACTCAAGGTTTACAGCAGAGATCTTTCCGTCAGCTGCGATAGCAACTGTGATATCGATATCCTCGTGTGTGTAACCCTTGTTGGTAGCGAGCTGGATGACGTAACCCTTGCCGCTTGTCTCCTTCCATGCAGCCTTGACTGTATCAGCTGCAGCAAGATCAAGAGCTGTGAATCCCTTTGCCTCAGGCATGACCGCGAACAGTGGCTCGAATACGGCACTGTTCTGGTTTGCGAGGATCTTTGGGCCGGTTACTGTGTTCAGTGCAACAAGGATGCCTGCGAAGACGATGACTGTTGCAATGAGGAGAATTAACTGTGTAGCTTTCTTGGTTGCCATTACTTTCCCCTCCTGTCAAGTGGAACATTGTGAGTAAGCTTCTCTACCCATGGAGTGAGGATGTTCATGATCAGGATGGAAAATGAGACACCTTCTGGAAGAGCACAGAACTTACGAATGATGAATGTGATGATACCACAGCAGATGCAGAAGACGACCTTACCCTTGACTGTGATAGGAGTTGAGACGTAGTCGGTTGCCATGAAGATTGCACCGAGGAAAAGACCACCGGAGAGAATCTCATAGAATGCGACCACTGGAGATCCAGTGAAGACCAGGAACAGAACAAAGACTGTTGCGATGAATGCAGCTGGGACGTACCACTTGATGACCTTTCTGACTGAGAGATAGACCCATCCGAGGACAAGAGCGATGATACATGTCTCACCGATTGTACCACCATGGAGACCCAGAAGCATCTGTCCAACAGTTGGGAGCTGATCCATTGCACCCTGTGCAAGGTTTGCAAGAGGTGTAGCAGATGAGACGAGCTCTACACACTTCGGATTGACGAATGATGTGACGGAACCGAAGGCGATGATCATGAAGACACGACCTGTGATTGCTGGGTTTGCGAAGTTCTTTCCAAGGCCACCGAAGATGCACTTGACGAATACGATTGCGAATACGCTACCGACTGCAGCTTCCCAGAGGGCGACTTCTGTACCGAGGTTCAGTGCAAGAAGAAGACCTGTAACGATAGCTGAAAGGTCACCAACGGTATTCTTTTTCTTGACGATGACGTCAAACAGGGACTCTGCGGCGATTGCAGCAATGATACAGGTTGCCATCAGAGCAAGGGACTTCATACCAAAGATCACCACAGCAGCGATTGCAGCAGGAATCAGAGCGATGATGACATCGAGCATGATTCTTCTTCCGGATGAACCGTTGTGGAAATGAGGTGATGATACTGTAATGAGATTATAGTTGTTTGCCATTACTTTCTCCTTCCTCTCAGGAACTTCTTAGCAGCCCTGTTGTTTGCGACGAGAGGTCTGTGAGCTGGACATACGTATGCGCAGCATCCGCACTCCATGCACTGTGGGACATCTTCCTTCTTGAGAATCAGCTCTCTCTTGTCCTCATCATCGATATCAAGAGCATCGGAGTATGCAACTGGGTTGAGATCCAGTGGACATGCCTCAACGCACTTTCCGCAATGCAGACATGCAGTTGGCTCAAGGATGACGGAATCGGCCTGACTCATGGCAACAAGACCGTTGGTAGCCTTGATGACAGGCTCATCGAGAGATGCGATTGTGCGACCCATCATAGGACCACCCTCAATGACACGACCAGGCTCACAGCTGAAACCACCACACTGCTCAATGCAGTAACCGTAGCTGGTTCCGATTGGAGCGATGATGTTCTTTGGCTCCTTGATGGCAGAACCGTCAACAGAAACACACTTGTCAACAAGTGGCATACCGGTTTCGAAGTAGAGAGCCATCTTTGCGAGTGTTGTGACGTTTGTGATGATGACACCGAGGGATGCAAGTCTCTGACCAGCAGCGACAACCTTTCCGGTTGCGTTCCAAAGAAGAACCTGCTTTGCACCCTGTGGGTAGACGGACTCAAGGGACTTGACGATGACAGAGCTGTCATCCTTGAAGAGGTCTGTAAGGAGCTTGATGGCTTCTGGCTTGTTTGCCTCGATACCGATGACATACTCCTTTGCACCTACGAATCTCTTGAGAATCTCGATACCCTGCTTGATATGATCATAGTCCTCAACCATGGTTCTGTTGTCAGCTGTACAATATGGCTCACACTCAGCACCGTTGATGAGAACAGTCTCAATCTTGTTCTTTCTGACAGCTTCCCACTTACCGTGAAGAGGATATGCTGCTCCACCGAGACCGACGATACCGCTCTTGCGGCAACCATCCAGGAAGTCATCCAAAGTCTCGAGCTTTGGAGCCTTCATCTGAGGATCGATCTCCATCTTTCCATCAGACTTGATGGAGATGGACTTCTCACCAACAGCTGAAACAGTTCCGGAGATTGATGCATGGATTGGAGAAGAGACTCTGCCCTCTCCCTCTTTTGCGATCAGCTGGCCAATGTAAACGTGGTCACCGACAGCTACAACTGGAACTGCTGGTGCACCAGAGTGCATTGACATAGGAATTGTTACAGACTCAGGTGGTGCAATGCGTACGGAATGCTTGTCCTGTGTGGACTTGCAATGCGGTACATGTACTGCTGAAATCTTCTTACTGAAAAGCACTTAACATGCCTCCTTATATTGTTTTCCTTTTTAATGATCAGACATTAATGACGACGTCTTTCAGATTTGGAGTATATCGGATACTTCCGTTTGAGAAGATCCAGACGCACCCCACGTCTTTCAGACTTTCCACAAGCTTCAGGCCATCCTCATAAGGCATGCAGTACAGTGCGGTAGACAAGGCATCCGCAAGACCGCTGTCCTTTGTGATGACGGTCAGTGATTCATAATAACGGGCAGGCTGCAGGGTATCCTTATCGATAATATGAGGGTACTTCACGCCATTGACGGTGAAATATCGCTCATAGCTACCACTTGTGACACATGCACAATCACTGATATTGACCTTCAGTGAGAATGAGTTATCAGGGTCCTTCGGATTTCGGATTCCTGTCACCCATCCACTTCCATCGACCTTTGTGCCGACGATGCGGATGTTGCCTCCTATGTTCAGGACATAGTGCTCAGCACCGATTTTCTCAAGGTACCTTGCAGCCATCTCCGTCGCATAGCCCTTTCCGAGTGCACCAACATCAAGTGATGCTCTGGAATCTGTAATTCTTACAGTTCCATTCTCTTCATCTATCTCGAGGTAGTCGAATCCAACGAATCTGTTTGCCTCTTCCAGTTTCTCCGTGGAAGGTACATATGGGACAGATGCGTTTCGAGCCTCGTGCCAGATAGAGAGAACAGAACCCATCATGACGTCCATCTCGCCGCCTGTCAGTTCATAAAGTTCCTTTGCATACTGAAGGAACTTTATGAGCCTTGCGTCCACAGCAATCGGTTCTCCACCAGCGTTGAGGTTGATGGTTTTGAGATTGTTGACGCCAGAATACTCATAGTAGATGTCAAACATCATGTGATAGTCGTTCAGAATGTCGTAGACCTGGTCGCAGATTCCGAGGAATCTGTCGTCGCTGTCTCCGGCATAGCTGTAGACATAGGAAACAGTATCAAAGAGATTGTAATAGACCTTACCTCGGCCCTTTGGGTTCTGCACTGGGGCAGTCTCCTTTACAGGCTTTTCAGGTTCCTTCTCCACAACAGGCTGTGTCTTTTCCGCAGATGTCACAGGCTCGGAAACGGCCACGACAATCTGTTCTTTAGACGCAGAAACTGCCTCTGAAGGTTTTTCAGAGGCAGCCTTTGTGCAACCTGTAATAGAAAGGATGCCGAGCATCACCACAATGGCGATGCCCGACACTATTGTCTTTCTTTGCATATCATCAATTAGTTGGCGTTGTTAGCAGCCTTGGAGATGACAGCCTTCATGCCTGTGATCTGCATGGAGCATGAAGCGAAAAGCTCCTCATCAGCTGTGACGACGTAGCCTGGATGTGGCTCAGCCTCTGTTCTGACTCTTGTTGCGAGATCAGCAATCTCTGCAGCAGTCTTGCCAGCGCAGTAGTCTTCGAATGCAGCTGCCTGCTCGAACCACTCGTTTGTTGCCTCAGAGAACTTGACCATGTTGTAGTCAAACTCGAGTTCCTTCTTTGTGCCCTTGAATGTGAATGCATCATCTTCAACCTTGAACTGTGGCTGGATAGCATCTGTCAGACAAGCGAGAACTGTTCCATCAGCGGAAACAACTGCAGCACCGAACTCAGCATACATCTTGATGACTTCATCTGTAGACTCGTCAGCCTTTGTATTGACTGCAACACCGAGGCAGAATGGAGCATCTGTTGTGAATGTCTTTGCCTTTGTATCGTTGCAAGCCTTGACGACTGCTTCCTTGAAGCTTGTGATGGACATGGAGCAGGATGCGAAAAGCTCCTCGTCAGCTGTGACGACGTAGCCTGGATGTGGCTCAGCCTCTGTTCTGACTCTTGTTGCGAGATCAGCAATCTCTGCAGCAGTCTTGCCAGCGCAGTAGTCTTCGAATGCAGCTGCCTGCTCGAACCACTCGTTTGTTGCCTCAGAGAACTTGACCATGTTGTAGTCATACTGGAGCTCATACTTGGACTTGAATGTCTTCTCTGGGTCGACATCGTCCTTTGTCATCTTGTTCTGAGCGTCATCGATCTGGACTGCAACGATCTTGCCCTCAGCATCGAGGACGACTGTTGCGACAACTGCATCGTAAGCAGCTGTTGTCTCGTTGGACTGCTCATCATCGAATGTGATTCCCATACCGAGAGTGTATGTAGCTGGAGCAACAGCCTCAGCGCCAGCAGCCTGTGCGAGAACAGACTTGAACTCAACGATCTGGATGGAACAGGAAGCGAAAAGCTCCTCATCAGCTGTGACGACGTAGCCTGGATGTGGCTCGTCAGCTGTTCTGACTCTTGTTGCGAGTGTTGCAACCTCAGCACCTGTCTTACCTACACAGTAATCCTCGAATGCTGCTGCCTGCTCGAACCACTCGTTTGTAGCCTCGGAGAACTTGACCATGTTGTAACCGAACTCAAGTTCCTTCTTTGTTCCCTTGAATGTGAATGCCTCTTCCTCGACCTTGTACTGTGGCTGGATGGCATCAAGAAGTGCTGCAAGGATGACGCCGTTCTCGTCTACAACGACTGCACCGAAGTTGGCGTACATCTTGATGACCTCGTCTGTTGACTCCTCAGCTGTTGTGCTGATCTTGAGTCCGACTGTGAATGGTGCATCTGTTGTGAATGTCTTTGCCTTTGTATCGTTGCAAGCCTTGACGACTGCTTCCTTGAAGCTTGTGATGGACATGGAGCAGGATGCGAAAAGCTCCTCGTCAGCTGTGACGACGTAGCCTGGATGTGGCTCAGCCTCTGTTCTGACTCTTGTTGCGAGATCAGCAATCTCTGCAGCAGTCTTGCCAGCGCAGTAGTCTTCGAATGCAGCTGCCTGCTCGAACCACTCGTTTGTTGCCTCAGAGAACTTGACCATGTTGTAGTCATACTGGAGCTCATACTTGGACTTGAATGTCTTCTCTGGGTCGACATCGTCCTTTGTCATCTTGTTCTGAGCGTCATCGATCTGAACTGCAACGATTCTTCCCTCAGCGTCGAGGACGACTGCTGCTGTGACTGCGTCGTATGCTGCTGTTGTCTCGTTGGACTGCTCATCGCTGAATGTGATACCCATTCCGAATGTATATGTTGCAGGTCCCTCAACAACTGCTTCAACAACTGGCTCAGCACCGGCTGCCTGTGCGAGGACGGACTTGAACTCAACAATCTGGATGGAACAGGAAGCGAAAAGCTCCTCGTCAGCTGTGACGACGTAGCCTGGATGTGGCTCGTCTGCTGTTCTGACTCTTGTTGCGAGTGTTGCAACCTCAGCACCTGTCTTACCTGCACAGTAATCCTCGAATGCTGCTGCCTGCTCGAACCACTCGTTTGTTGCCTCGGAGAACTTGACCATGTTGTAGCCGAACTCGAGCTCCTTCTTTGTGCCCTTGAATGTGAATGCATCATCCTCAACCTTGAACTGTGGCTGGATTGCATCGAGGAGAGCAGCAAGGATGACTCCGTTCTCGTCTACGACGACTGCACCGAAGTTTGCGTACATCTTGATGACTTCATCTGTTGACTCCTCAGCTGTTGTGCTGACCTTGAGTCCGACACAGAATGGAGCATCTGTTGTGAATGTCTTTGCCTTTGTGTCTGCACATGCCTTCACGACTGCTTCCTTGAAGCTTGTGATGGACATGGAGCAGGATGCGAAAAGCTCCTCGTCAGCTGTGACGACGTAGCCTGGATGTGGCTCAGCCTCTGTTCTGACTCTTGTTGCGAGATCAGCAATCTCTGCAGCAGTCTTGCCAGCGCAGTAGTCTTCGAATGCAGCTGCCTGCTCGAACCACTCGTTTGTTGCCTCAGAGAACTTGACCATGTTGTAGTCATACTGGAGCTCATACTTGGACTTGAATGTCTTCTCTGGGTCGACATCGTCCTTTGTCATCTTGTTCTGAGCGTCATCGATCTGAACTGCAACGATTCTTCCCTCAGCGTCGAGAACGACTGCTGCGACAACTGCATCGTAAGCTGCTGTTGTGTCGTTGGACTGTTCATCATCGAATGTGATTCCCATTCCGAATGTGTAAGTTGCAGGACCAGCAACAACTGGAGCAACTGTTTCAACAACTGGAGTCTCAACGACAGCAGCTGCTGCAGCTTCCTGTGCCTTCATATCTTCAGCAAGACCCATTGCGAAAACGGATGTCATTGCGAGAGCGAGGACAAGAGCGAAAACGATGAATTTCTTCATTTTCTTATCTCCCTAAAAAAATAGTAGCCAAAATGATATTTAGGTCAGACCTAAACACAGTTAGTATCTATCTTTTAATGTTTCTAGTCAACGAAGTGGCGCCATTTCAGCGCATGTATTTTTATATATAATGTGAATCAAATTATATTAAAACGCACCTTTGGATGCTTATTGTCGCAATACACCCTTTGGCATGCAAAAAGCGTCACAAGTACAAACCGTCATCATTTAAACTAAACTTCAAATAGTGTCAAAAATCCGGCTAAAAACTATTGTCCCTACCCCTCAAATACCTTATAACAAGGTCACCACAAAAAAAACAAATTCATTTTTTTACAAAGGGGGAAGCCCATCATGGATTCCTTTTCTGCTTTTTTTCAGACAATAGGCAATGCCATTGTCGCTGCTAACGATTTCATCAATGGAATCGTCTGGGGTGTACCTGTTCTGGTACTCCTTTTCGGAACGGGTGTGTTCTTTACCATCCGCTTGGGATTTCTACAGTTCCGTAGACCTGGATATCTTTGGAAGAACACCGTCATCAAAGCTTTCAAGAAGAAGGACACTGTAACCGCACCTGGTGAGCTGACCAGTTTCCAGGCCGCAATGGTCTCCGTATCGGCAATCGTCGGTTCCGGAAACATTGCCGGTGTTGCAACAGCCCTCATTGCTGGAGGTCCTGGAGCTCTCATCTGGATGATTCTCGCCGCTTGTGTCGGAATGGCAACAAAGTTCGCCGAGATCGCCCTTGGTATGAAGTACAGACAGGTCCACGAAGACGGAACCGTCTCCGGTGGTGCCATGTATTACCTTTCCGAAGGTCTTCATGCAAGATGGCTCGGAGTTCTCTTCTCCGTTCTCGTCCTCCCATTCGCATTCGTCATTTCACCTATCGTTGACAGTAACACAATCTCATCAACAATCGCTGACAAGGTTGGAATCAACCCAATGATCGTCGGTGCCGTTCTTGCAGTGCTTACAGCAATCGTTATCTTCGGTGGAATCAAGAGAATCGGTCACGTCTGTGAAGTCATCTCCCCATTCATGGGTGGAGCCTACATCATCTGCGGAATTCTCATCATCCTCATCAACATAACCCACGTTCCAAGTGCAATCGCTCTGATCTTCAAATCAGCATTTGCACCTAGAGCTGTCACAGGTGGTGCAATCGGATCCATCTTCATCGCAATCCGCTACGGTTTCGCAAGAGGTATCTACTCCAACGAAGCAGGTCTCGGAACAGCAGCCATGATCCACTGCGGCGCTCAGGTCGACGATCCGATCGAGCAGGCCATCTGGGCACCTGTTGAGGTTTTCCTTGATACAGTTGTCATCTGTACCATCACCGCTCTGGCAATCGTCCTTTCCGGTCTGTGGAACAACACAGAGGGTCTGGACGGTGCGGTCCTTACCATGCACTCCTTCCAGGCTACACTGGGAAGCGTCGGTGGAATCGTATGTCTGGGTTGTGTCATCCTCTTCGGCTTCTCCTGCATCATCAGCTACTACACATACGCTGAGCGTGCAGCAGAGTTCATTTTCGGACCGAAGAGCAAAGTCGTCATCAAAGCACTGTGGGTTGTGTTCGTATTTGTGGGTTCCGTCACAACACTCGGCTTCGCTTGGGATCTTGCCGACACATTCAACGGTCTTATGATCATCCCTAACCTCATTGGTCTGATTCTCCTCTCCAACGAAGTCGTCAAGATGAACAAAGACTATTTCGACAATCAGGCTGCAGTAAAGTAAATCCTTTCAAACTGTTGCTTATCAGGGACTGTTGCATCTGCAATGGTCCCTTCATTGTTTATGGGATTTGGAATCGATGTCTCTTGTCTGGATGACTACGATTCTTCCAAGAATAAAGGTCAATCGTAGTAAAAGACTACGATACAACGAAAAATGAATGCCAATCGTAGAACCTTCACCTTTTCGGGTTCCTATGTATGCCTAAAGGACATGAAAAAACCCGCCTCTGCTAGGCTGTAGCGGGTTTGCAAAAATCAGAAATCCAATATCAGAACACGGTGATGATCAGCTTCTGCTCATAGGATGCACCAGGTGCCAAAGCGATGAGGTCACCCTTTGTCTCAACATCGACAAGCTGTCCATCCCTTGCTGGAAGCGAGGACCAAGGCTCGACGCATACAAACGGAGCCTGCATCTTCACCTTATGCCACAGGGCGCACCAATGGGTGTTTGGGTATCGAACCTCGACGCCATGCCTACCCTTGTCGCTTCTGATCACCACAACGCTTCCGGTGTTGTCCATGACGATGGCATCGTTGTCAAACAAGTCATGGCGAAGCGCAATCTTGTGATCCGGCAGCTCAACCTTCACACGCTCACCGGAATCGAACACCCTCTCTGAGAAGATAACTTTGTTCACATCTCCCGACTCCGGAAAATAGGCGTAGTAGTCCTCAAAGGAAAGCCCCTTCTCCAGCGGCACATTGAAACCTGGGTGACTTCCAATGGCGAAGTAGACGGTCTTGGAATCCCGATTGTCGACTTTGTATGTGACATCAAGCGTCTTTCCCACCACCTTGTAGGTAACGCTGAATTTCGTGTCAAACGGCCAGTTGTCGCGCACACCGCTGATGGACAGCGTTATGCTATCGCTTGTCTTTGCGTCAACACAGAAGTCAGAAGTTGGAGCAAAGCCATGGGCAGTCATCTCGTACTGGATGCCTTTGTACTCGTATTTGCCTTCCCAGAGTCTTGCGACAAACGGGAACAGCACAGGTGCATGTCTTGCCCAGATTTCAGGGTTTGCATCCCAAAGGTAATCGACACCTTCGCGGCTATCAAAGATACGATTGAGCTCTGCACCGCGCTCTGCGACATTCACAACAAGGCCTTGGTCTGAAACGATTTCATGCAACATAGAGTGCCTCCATGGCCAGCATTATAAGTCTTACTTGCCAAAAGCGTCAAAAAGCATTTTCAGATTCTCTTCCACAACTGTATAAAGAGCGTTGTTTCCTGTGTACTCAGGGAAGTTTCTCCAGATGAGGATGGTGGAATCCGGGCAGACGGTCTTAAGAGGCTCTGTCACGATGGCGTGTACGTTATCGATGATCAGGGCATACTGGTTCTTGGCAGCATCAGCAATCTGGTCAGAGGTCAGGTCCCCTGCTCCGAAGATGGCGACGATGTTCAGTCCAAGGTCCTCTGCCAAAGGAGTCTGGTTTGTGTTCACATAAGCCGGAATCTGGTCGATGCCAAGCTGCTTGACCTTTGCTCGGGCCTCAACAATCATTGCCTCGTAGGCTCCATAGCGCTGGGCAGCCTTTTCCTGGGTTCCTGCCTTTTCGCTGATGGTTTTGACAAGGCCGGAAAGGACATTGAGATTGTTCTGGGTCTTGCACTTGATGGATGCATTCTCATCAAGACCTGCTGCGCTCCTGATGCTTTCCATCATGCGCTCATAACCTGCATACAGAAACAGCTCGCTCTTCATGACGGTGGCAAGATCATCGGCTGTGATCTCGTACTCTGGTGGATGCTTGAGGTTTGCAGGAGCAATGGTGACGACATCGTCCAGACCTGCAAGTTCAGCGATTGCTGCGACCCAGCTTGTGGATGCCACATACTTTGGTGAAGATGGAACCTCAGAGACTGCACTGGCGAAAAGGCCTGTGCACACGACACATGCAAGAACAAGGCTTGCGATAAAAGCAACTGCTTTTTTCATAGAACCCCCAAGTCTTCAGGATCCCAGACGCTTAAGCTTCTGAATCAGGAAAGACAACAGATAATAGGCAACGGCCAAAATGGAAAGCGTTCCACTGACCGGCAAATTCCAAAGAACGGCGAAGAAATAGCCCAGAAGAGACAGCACAAGGCCACAGATGGAGCTCTTGAGGAAAGCCCCCTTCATGGAGGTGCTGTTTCTGGAGACACTGAGCACAGGAAGAATGACAAGCGCATCCATCAGAAGAGCTCCCATGATCTTCATGGAAAGCGCTATGACAAGTGCTGTGACAAGAACCATGACCGTATGATGCAGCTTCACATTCACACCCAAGGAAGATGCGACATCCGTATCAAAGAAGATGGCGGTCATCGGTCGGAAAAAGATGATGCAGTACAAAACAAGAATCAGACATACACCAAAGAGCATCCAAAGGTCCGACACTTTCAAAGCAAACGGGCTTCCCCAAAGCAGCTCTAGGGTATCCTTGGATGGAACATCAAAGACATGGGACAGCATCGATGCCAGGCCCATCGTCAGAACCATCATAGCCGTACTTGCAACCGAGAGAGTGCTGGTTCGACCCTTCATTGCCATCAGAACCAACACCAAAAGGATGTTCAAAGCAGCCACCACCGGCACCATAGGCAAATGGAATGCAATGGAAAGCGTTCCACCAAGAATCACCCCGTGCATAAGCATGTAGCGAAGTGGAATCAGACCATTTCTCAAAATGATGACACCAGCAAGCGGAAAGGAGGCACCGGCAATCAGCATGCCGATAAGGCCATAGATAATCGGTTTGAGGGAAAACAGGAAAAGAAGTCTCTGCATCAGGCACCCACCTTCGGAAGCTGAACCCGGTTCCAAGTTGCAAAATGCTCAAAAAGCTCGGCCTCATGGGTGACCATGAGAATGGTAAGCGGTGATTTGGCAAGGCGGTCCAAAATGGCAAAAAGCTCATCCTTTCCGTTGGCATCCAGGTAGGTGGAAGGTTCATCCAGCAGAATCAGACTTGGGTCCTGGCATAGGCAGCGGGCAATGGACACCCTCTGCTTCTCTCCACCGGAAAGTGAGAAGAAATTGCGGTTCTCAAGGCTGGAGCAATGGGTCATGCCAAGAGCCTCTTGGATTCTGTGCTTGGCCTGCTCTGCACTACATGAGGCAGGGATTCCGAGTTTCAGAACCTCTCTGACGGAGATCGGAAAGTCTGAACTGGCCTTCTCCTGCCCGCAGTAGGCGATGCTGCCTTTGCGTCGGTCTGTGATTTCAATGGTACCACCATCTGGTCGGACCATCCCCATAAGGGCCTTGAGCAAAGTGGTCTTTCCACAGCCGTTCGGACCTGCGATGATCACATTCTCACCGCTTTTCACAGAAAGGGAAAAGTGATCAAGAACGGTCTTGTTGGAGTATTTGACTGTCAGATTGTCTATTGTGATGGCAGAACCTTTGGACACACTTTCTCCATGGCCTCCCTTCTGGGATTCCACAGACCTTCATGGCCTACGTTCAGTTTTTACGGAAATTCGTTTTGGATGGGGCCTTCATGACCGCCGTTGTTAGACAGTTAATCCGTTTGAGGCCTTCTTGTCAACAATCATCTGCACGGCATTGGCGACATACTGGCTCAAGGTCATCTCCTGCACACCAGCGACAGAGATGCATTTGTTCACCGGAATGAGAATCTTGCGGGCATCGCTCTGTCCTACAGATTCTGCCATCTTCGGTGTGATTTCACCAAGCATGGAGTCTGCGATGACGATTCCGATAGGGCCTACAATGTAGTCGGCCTTTCTGCAGGCGATGACAACTGGGTTCTCACCGGTTGCACCGTTGTCAGCTCCAGCCTTGAGCATTGCTGAGGTGGCAAGGGAGTTCGTACCGATTGCGGTGATTTCACAGTTGATGGAACATGCTCTGATCTGCTCAATGATTGCCTTTCCGATTCTTCCACCCTGTCCATCGATGACGACAATGTTCATACTTCTCTCCTTGGCTATGCCCTCTTAAACATACAATCACGCAGGCAAAAGGGCAAGAGATGAAAAGACCACCCGCGAGGTTTGCTCACAGATGGCCCTTTCTGTTGCCCATATGTCACTTATTTGTTTGTCTTCTTTCTCTGATAAAGGAATCGCTTGATCTTCTCGGAAGGGGTTCTCTCAAACGGTTCGTTCTGGATCTCGACGGTTCGGATCTTGCTGAAGGAGGAAAGCTTCTCGTTGACACGATCCTTGATCTGGGAAAGGTAGTTCTCAATCTCTCCGACAGCAACGATACCCTTTCTCTTGAGGGCGCGGATGTCCAAGCGGATCATTGCCAGAAGCTGACCGTGCTCATCGGCAATGACAAGGCTTTCCACGACATCCTCTTCGGCATTGATGAGAAACTCGATGCTCTCCGGGAAGATGTTCTCACCAGCAGGGCCCAAGATCATGGTCTTGATTCGACCCTTGAGGGCAAGACGTCCGTCTTTTGAGAACTCACCGATGTCTCCGGTTCGGAAATAGCCGTCTTCTGTGAAGACTTCTTCTGTCAATGCCTGGTTCTTGTAGTAGCCTCTCATGACGGAAGGACCCTTGACCATGATTTCGCGTGTTTCAGGGTCGAGTTTGACGGAAAGGCTGTCAAGGACATGTCCAATGGTGCAAGGAACCTGATCCTTAGGTCCGCAACCTGCAATCAGTGGAGAGGTCTCTGTAAGACCATATCCCAAAGCATATGGGAACTTGATTCTGTGGAAGAAGGCCTCTGCCTCACTGTCAAAGGCAGCTCCACCGACTCCGAAGAACTTGAGTCTTCCTCCGAAGATGGTCTTGACCTTCTTTCCGATGATTTTGTAGACAATCGGAGCGGTTAGTCTGTTCTTGGCAAACTTGCCCAGTTTTGTGCCCTCCTTGAACTTTGGCAGAAGAGCACGACGATAGATCTTCTCAATCAGAAGAGGAACGGAGAGCATGACCTCAGGCTGGACCTCTTTCATAGCAGGCAAAAGGGAGTCTGTGCTTGGGGCCTTGCCAAGATATGTGATCTGGATTCCGTTGAGAATCAGCAGAATCAGTCCAATTGTGAATTCATAGACATGGCTCATTGGCAAAATGGAAAGTGCACGCCAACCACTGTGGATCTTGATGAATGGGAACGAGCATTCATAGGCATTGAAACAGATGTTCTTGTTGGTGAGCATGACACCCTTTGGTGTTCCTGTTGTTCCGCTTGTGTAGATGATGGATGCCAGGTCCTCTTCCTTTGGTCTTCTGGATGCTAGAACCTTCTTGTCGTTCTCAGAGAGAATCGTGCCCTTTGTGTCATATCCACTGAGGTCCTTGAAGTTCTTACCGTCATACAGGCTCAAAGAGTCCTTGTGAATGTGGAACATGTCCTCCATGCGAATCACATCAAGACCCAGGTCCATGACCTTATCTGCATGCTTGGCATTGACGATGACGACCTTTGAGTCGCTATGGGTCAGAATATCCTTCACCTCGTGCTTGCTGAAATTCGGCAAAATAGGAACAGCGATGGCACCTGCACGGTTGATGGAGAAATAGGAAAGAGCCCAGTTGTGGCTGCTTTCGCCAAGAATGGCAACCTTGTCATCTTTCTCGATACCGATGGAGACAAGATAGCGGGCTACACTTTGAGACCTTGCCTTCAAAGTGGCATATGTCATCTCACTTCCCTTTTCTCTCCATGTGGCAACTGCCTGAAGATTCGCGAATCGAACGGCAGATTCGTCAAGAATGGAAGTAACAGTGTATTCTTTGATCGTGATCATCGGATGTCCCCTTTGCTCTTTTTTGACAGTAATCTTAATTTTGTCAAAAATAAGATACTATAAAAAAAAGCGCTTGGCAATAGTCATTACTAACCAAAGTGAATCCATTGACCAAGCGTCTATTCAAAACCGAATGATGATTTCTAACTATTTGACAGAAATGACATCATATCCTGCATCGGTGACAGCCTTTGAGAGGGTCTCATCAGAGACAGCTGCACCAAGAGTGACAACTGCACTTCCCTTCTCGTGACTGACTTCTGCACTCACAACACCCTCGATTCCCTCAAGTGTCTTCTTGACTCTGGCCTCGCAGTGTGGGCACATCATTCCGCTGATTTCCATGTTACGTACGGTTGGCATATCATTCTCCTTTCCTTTGTTTTGCTTTATCTTTCTGTCTCTGCCCGAATCGTGGATTCTGCAGAGGTTCAATCTCAATGCATTGGAAACGACACAGAAGCTGGACAGGCTCATTGCCGCCGCGCCGAACATCGGGTTCAGCGTCAGACCCAGAGCCACAAAGCATCCTGCAGCCAATGGGATTCCTATGGTGTTATAGAAGAAGGCCCAGAAAAGGTTCTGATGGATGTTTCGAAGCGTAGATCGGCTTAGGCGAATCGCAGCAGGCACATCCAAAAGGCTGCTTTTCATCAGAACAACATCTGCCGCATCCAGGGCCACATCCGAGCCAGCTCCAATAGCAATTCCGATATCGGCTCTTGTCAGAGCAGGAGCATCGTTGATGCCATCGCCGACCATAGCGACCTTTCCCTGCATCATGAGTTTTCGGATCACCGCCTCCTTTCCATCCGGAAGCACACCGGCTATGACCTCATCCACACCAGATTGCAATCCGATTGCCTTTGCGGTCTTCTCGTTGTCTCCGGTAAGCATAATGACGCGGATGCCCATTCCCTGAAGCTGCTTCACCGCCTGCGGGCTGTCTGCCTTTATGGTGTCGGCAACACCGACCATACCGACAAGAACATCGTCACAGGAGAACAGAATCGGAGTCTTACCCTGAAGGGACAATGCATTGGCCTTGTCCTTCATGCTCTGGGGAATGGAAACCTGCTTTTCCATATAGGAAAGGCTTCCTGCCTTCACAAGCTTACCGTCAACGACTGCGGACACACCGCTACCGACATGGGCTTTGAAAGTCTCCACATCAGTGAGAGAAGCACCATCTTCCTGTGCCTTTTTGACAATGGCCTTAGCAAGCGGATGTTCACTTCGGCTTTCCACAGAACCTGCAAGACCTAAAAGCACAATGCTGTCTACACCATCGCAAGGGATCACATCGGTCACCTCTGGGTTTCCACTTGTGATGGTCCCCGTCTTATCTAGTGCGACAATCTGGATTCTTCCCGTTTCCTCCAGGGAAGCAGCTGTCTTGAAAAGCACCCCGTTCTTGGCACCCACACCGCTACCCACCATGATAGCAACTGGCGTTGCAAGACCCAAAGCACAAGGACAGCTGATGACCAGAACGGAGATTCCACGTGCAAGGGCGTAGCCAAACGGCTTACCGATGACAAGCCAAACCAAGGTTGTCACAACGGCGATGGAGATGACCGTCGGAACAAAGACGCCGGAGACCTTGTCGGCGATCTTTGCAATCGGGGCCTTGGTGGCAGCAGCATCACTGACCATTCTGATGATCTGTGACAGGGTCGTATCCTCACCGACACGAGTGGCTTCGCACTTGAGATAACCGCTTTGGTTGATGGTAGCAGCCGATACGCTATCGCCCACAGTCTTGTCTACAGGAATGCTTTCACCGGTGAGAGCCGATTCGTTGACGGCGCTGACACCCTCCAGTACTATGGCGTCCACAGGAATGCTGTCGCCAGGGCGCACCACAAAGACATCACCCTTTTTCACCATATGGATCGGAACCTCAACCTCCTGGCCATCCTTCAGAAGCGTTGCCGTCTTTGGCGCAAGATCCATGAGGCTTTTCAGAGCATCAGTGGTCTTACCCTTGGAGCGGGATTCCAGCATTTTTCCTACAGTAATCAATGTCAGAATCATGGCGGCAGACTCGAAGTAGAACTGGTCCATGTAGACCATGACCGATTCCATATCACCTCTTGTCTGTGCGCCTGTCATGGCAAACAGAATATAGACACTCCACAGAAAACTGGCACTGGAGCCCAACGCAACAAGGGTATCCATGTTCGGAGAGCCCTTGAACAGGCTCTTGAATCCGCTGATGAAGAACTTCTGGTTGATGACCATGATGATGGCAGAAAGCAGTAGCTGCACAAGGCCCATTGCCACGTGGTTACCTTCAAACCAGGAAGGAATCGGCCATCCCCACATCATGTGGCCCATGGAGAAATACATGAGGACAATCAGGAAGATCACGGAAATGCCAAGGCGCATCTTGAGCTTTCCGGTCTCGTGGTCGGCAAGTTCCTCCGAACTTACTGAAGAAGCACTGCTTGTCTCACCACCTTTTTTGCTGGCATCATAGCCTGCATCGCGCACAGCCTTGATGATGGAGGCCTCTGTTGCAGTGCCTTCCACACCCATGGAATTGGTCAATAGGCTCACCGAGCAGGATGTGACGCCCGGCACCTTGGAAACAGCCTTCTCGACCCTAGCCTGGCAGGCGGCACAGCTCATTCCTTTTACATTGTACTGCTCCATATTCACCTCATCAGTTTCTGGATGGTCGTCATAAGCTCGTCAATGACCTCATCCTTGCCGTCGCGGATATCCCTTGCCACACAACCGTGGATGTGTGCACCAAGCACCTCTTTGGAAAAGGAGTTGAGTGCGGCACTGACTGCTGCCGCCTGCACGAGAATATCGTTGCAATAAGCATCGTCCTGGACCATTGTCTGGATGCCACGGATTTGGCCTTCTATGCGTTTGAGCCTGTTGACCAGAAGCTTTTTCTGGTCGTCGGTTCTGGTTGTCGTCTTTTCACTGCTGCAGCAGCAACATGTTTCCGGCATACTGCCTCCCATCACATATCAGATACCCCCTGGGGGTATATTGTAAAACTAATCAAAATCCGTTTTTCCGTCAATAGCGAAAAGACTTCTAGCCATGTGTTTTGCAAATGTGATAGATTCAGTGCAGGAGTTGTAATATGGAGACAAAAATGATTGTAAACCTCGTGATTGCAGCTGTTCTTCTGATCATGAACATCAATGCCTTCTGCTGGATGGCACATGACAAGAAGCAGGCACAGAAAGACAAGGGCCATTGCCACCCAGAGACAAGAGTCCCAGAGAAGAAGCTGTTTCTCATGACAGGTCTTTTCGGTGGAATCGGCGGATGCCTTGGCATGTATCTGAAGAGACACAAGACCAAGCACTGGTACTTCGCCCTCTTCTTCCCTGTCATGGCAATCCTTCAGATCGCCATTTTGGTAGCCGCTCATATTCTGATTGAGCTGTAATCACAAAAAAGCAATATGAGAAACCGCATCAGGAATCTTCCAGGTGCGGTTTTTTTATTCGCATCGATAAGATGTGATAAAGCGCACCTGCTCAGAAACTTGAGCCACGTTCGACTACAGGACCACCCACCTACCACTCTTATTGGAACCTTCGCGTCGGATGATGCCTGATTCCCTTAAAGTCCTTATGTTCTCCTCGACCTTGCGGGTGGAGATTCCAACAATCTCAGAAAGCCTTGCCGCTGTAACAGAGCCATCGGATGCCATTGCCGCAACGATTTTTCGCTGGTTGCTGGTCAAATATGCAGGGGCCTTTTCTCCAACAAAACTGCCACCTTGTCTGCCAATTGCATAGGAATAGGAATCATCAAGTGGCACATCCAACTTGAAGATATCGTCTTCCATCATGGTTGGGCACTTTCCGGAGTACAGTTTGGAATACTTGAACAGATTCCTTGTTCCCGAGCCAAGTTCATCAGCATTTCCGATGGTGGAGAAGAACGATGCAATGATAGGATTCTTTGAAACAGGAACCAGGTTTTCTGGAGTCAATTGCTCCTGTCTTGTAGCCCTGCATGCGTTTTCCGTGTACATGTGAGTATTCTCAATGACAAACCTAGCGACGAATGTGCTTGAGTACTCTCGATGGATCAGGATGTTGGATACCATTTCCCTGACGATAATGTCCCTAAGACTTATGGTTTGGTCATTCTCCAGGCAGAACTTGTCCCAAAGATGCTTATGGGAGAATGCAATCAGCCGATCATAGCTATCAATAAGATTCGTGCTTATGGTTTCCCGGTCGTCATAGCGGTCAACATTGTACTTGCGAAGAATGGCATCGGTCTTGTATGCAGGACAGATGGAACCGATTACTTCATCCCTACCCAAAAGAAGAACTGCAGCAAGGTTAAGGCCTTGCTTTCCGGTCTCATAGTCCTTTGCATACAGTCTGGCGCTCTTGAGAAGCTCCAGATCATCAAGGTTTTTCCATGGATGGTCAGAGCGTTTGTTGACAGCCCTTTTTCGGCAAAGGGAAATCAGATCAGGTCTGAGATCCTCCAGGCCAACATATTCATAGATCTTCTGCTCCGTGAAAACGTTTCGTTTTCGGATATACATGTCAGCAAGATTCGATGTTGAGACGCTACGGATGTCGCAGTCTCCCACCCTGTCATAGACGACATGCTTATAGGAATGGACCTCCGCAGAAACCGGCACATGAATAGCGATGATGGTCTTACCCTTGTAGAAGATCACTTCAGGATCAAGAGCCAAGGTCGGCTGAAACAGATTCGGATTGGAAAGCACGGTAATGAAATTGCGAACCATGCTAGTGGTATTGGAATCAGGAAGTCCGATGACAGTTCCATCATCCTGCACACCACACAAGATGGTACCACCGAATCGGTTGGAAAATGAGCACACGGTCTCATAGGTATCGGCCTCAAAGCCATTACCGCAACGCTTGAATTCAACGGTAGAGGATTCACCCAAGGATAGCATTTTTGAAATCTGTTCTTCAGTCATGCATCAAGAATAACTTATACCGACCCAAATGTCAATTTATACCGACCTTTATTCCGACTTTATTCCGCACACATGACAATCTATGAGGACCTCGAATAAAAAAACGGATCCCGATATTGCAGGATCCGAAAAGGCAAAAAAACAAAAGGGAACTTATAATCGATTCATCGACACATTCTTGCGTCTGAAGGATTTATTTGTCCTGCTTAAGGTGTATCAAAAATGGAGAGATTTGTGAAATACGAGTTTTTCATTATGTTATATCAAAATTGCATACCATATTTATTTTGATACAACTTATTTACATACAATGAGATAGGCAATTTCCATTTATGTGAAAACTGGTCAATTTAAAGGAGAAAATGGGTCAATAATCTCCTTTTTTACCTCATTTAGTCGAGAAATGAACATTCTGTCGTATTTCGTCAGAAGATAATCGTTTCTGTACACTAATACATCGCGATAAATCCTATTATTTTCTGCGCACGGAATCTGCACGAGGTTATACCTATCAAGCATATACTGAGGACTTGGCGATACCCACATGAAGCATTCTGTGTTCTGGCTGAGAAGCTCCATCTGACTTCCACGCTCAAAGACGAAGACACGCTGTTTGGTGTTGTTCGGAAGCTCGTCCTTCTGGACCACCGAGAACGGAAGTGACGGAACATATGGGTCGGCATGGGCAATTTCGGTGTAATACGAAAGGTCACTGTACTTGATGGAGCTCTGGCGTGCTAGTGGACAGTCGCGACTCATCATCAGCACATAGCGGAACTCGGCGATCACCTCATAGGTAAGGCCGTTTTCCTTGATCATGTCCTTGTAATACTGGTCATAGTTCTTCGCATAACGCAGGATACACATCTGATAATCGTCACGGATGATGTTTCGAATGGCCCTGGCCGCATTGGTCTCTCGATAAAAGAGGTCAATCTCCTCATCGGCTGGGATGTCATTGACAAAGCGGGTAAAGGCATCGCACATGTAACTGGCTCTAGGGACTGCTACAGAGAAGGTTTTCTTAGGAGCCTTCTTGCTTTTCATGGCATCCTCTACCTGTTCGACCTGCTTCAGAATCGAGCGAGCATACTGAACAAACTGTGCACCCTCTGGGGTGAGTGTCATGCCTCGTGGACTTCGCTCAAAGAGCACAACACCGAGGTTGGACTCAAGCTCTTTGATGGCTCTACTGAGATTTGGCTGGCCGACATTGAGAAGCAAGGCTGATTTGTTCAGTGACTGGGTCTCCGCAACGGACACCGCATATTTCATGTGAAGAAAGTTCATAGCAATCCACCCTATCTGAGCCTGATGGTTCTGCCACGGCGGTTATACACAAAAGCCCCATTGGCGACACCGGCTTTGAGAACCATCTCCAAGGTTTCACGAATCTGACGACCTTTGACCAGAAAGCCAAGTGCGTGGTTTGTGAGAGTCAGAAGCTCTTCCCGGTCGACAGGCTCACCGCTGGAAAGCTGCTCTTTCATGGCATTGAAGATCTCAAGCTGCGGATAGTCTGCGATGGAGCGAAAGCATCCATCCTCCAATTCCTCTTTCTGGCCGGAGGTTCGGTACTCTGCGAATTCCGGAAATGACAGAGCTTCAATCTCAGATTCATGGCCGCGAAAACGTTCAGGCCAGAACACAAAATGCTCCTGCCCGTCACAGTCCAGCTGGACGGTGGTCACAGCGCACAAGGAAAGGAGAATTCCACGCAAGAATGGAGCAATCAGACTGCCTCGTTGGAAAATCGAATACGACTTGAGAACCTTGAGTTCCAGAAAATCATCGACGACAGGGCCTTCACCCTCAATGACCTGTCTGAACTTGTCGGCGATAGACTGTGCATCATAGCTGGTGAAATCCTTGTATGGTACCTGCTGAAGTTCCAGATTGACGCTACTGTATTCCATCTCTTTTGCTCCTTATTGCTATGATAGCATAAAATTGCATTCATGAAAGCGCAATCAAAGCATCTGTTTGTAGAAGGCTGAAAGCAGAACTTTCAGATCCTCCCGGGTCAGATTGCCACGAAGACCGATATCAATCAGGTCATCGGTCTTGCCGAAGGCGGTAATCCTGCCGTCCTGGATGGTTGCCACATGACTGCACAGAAACGACGCCTCGTCCCTATTATGGGTAACCATGACAACCGGTTTGCCATAATCTTTCAGGAGGTCCAGAAGCTGAGGCTCCAGTTCCGCCTTCAGATCCGAATCCAAAGCGGAGAACGGCTCATCCAGCAAAATCACATCAGGTCGGTTCACAAGGATTCTGGCAAGAGCCACGCGCTGAGCCTGTCCGCCAGACAAGGTTGCAGGTCTTTGGTCCTGGATTTCCTCGAGATGCAGCATTGCAACGACCTGGTTGTAGAGGGTTTCCTTCACGGATTTGTCCTTCTCGTTGTGAAGACCTACAAGGATATTCTTTTTCACGCTCATTGTCGGAAACAGGGCATAGTTCTGAAACAGATATCCGACCTTGCGATCCTGAACCCTAAGGTCTATGCCCTTTTGGGAATCGAACAGCACACGACCATTCAACACGATTCTGCCACTGTCCGGTCTCTCTATGCCTGCGATGCACTTGAGAGTCAGGCTCTTTCCAGCGCCGGATGCACCCAAAAGACCTGTGATCAGGTCCTGTGTCTCAAAGTTCACAGCCAAACTGAAATTGCCGAAATCCTTTCTGATGTCCACACAAAGACTCATCTTCTCCTCCTTTTGTCCTCAAGGAGGTTCACAGCCAAAAGAACCACTGCAGAGATTGCGAGGTTGACCAGTACCCAGATGAATGCAGATCTCTCATCGTTGATTCTCCAAAGCTGGTACACGGTTGTTGAGATCGTCGCTGTTCTTCCAGGTGTATAACCGATGAGCATGCTAGTGGCACCATACTCACCCAGAGCACGAGCGAAGGAAAGGACCACCCCGGCAATGATTCCATCTCGACAAGCTGGCATACGGATGTGCCAGAAGACGTAGGAATTGGAAAGTCCCAAGGTCTTACCTGCATGGGACAGATTCTCATCGAAGGCCTCAAAGGCACCACGTGCGGTGCGGTACATAAGCGGAAACGCAACCACACTGGCAGCAAGGATTCCACCATACCAGGTCATGACAACCCGGATGCCCAATCGGTTGAGAAAACCTCCGATTGGGGTACGAACGCCGAAAACCAGAATCAGAAAATATCCGACTACCGTTGGAGGAAGAACCAACGGAAGGGTCAGCACAACATCCAAGATGCCTTTCACAAGCCTTGGCAGCTTTGCCACATAGTAGGCAAAGAAGATCCCCGAGAAGAATATGATGATTGTGCTGAAGAATGCGATTCTCAGCGAGTTGTAGAGCGGATACAGGTCCATGACACAATTAAAGCATGAAATGCGGCTTTCGCATAACCCCAATCATAGGGCCTTTGCAAAACCGACAGACTCGAACACAGCCATGGCGTCAGTATCCTTCAGGTATTCCAGAAAGGCCTGTGCGGCATCAAGATTCTTACTTGCATTGAGAATGGCTGCAGGATAGATCACCCTACCACCCGTCATTTCCGATGTTGCTGTGTCAACAACCGTAAGGCCCGCACTGAATGCATCAGTGGCATAGATGATTCCGCAGTCAACAGAAGCGGCACCCACCTGTGTTGTGACTTCCTTTACGTTGGATCCATAGGTCAGGCATTTTGTAATCGCAGCCTCATCAATGCCATAGTATGCAAAAATCTTCTGTGTATACTGTCCGACAGGAACATCTGAATTGCCGACTGCAAGGAACACATTCCCCTGTTCAAGAAGCTCTGCAAGCTGGTCAAAACCGGTGATTCCCTTTGGGTTTCCTGCTGGTACTGCCAAGGTTGTCCTGTTCTCTAGAAGGTCAACTCGGGTATCTGCATCAACCATACCAAGATCTGTAAGAGCATTCATCTGCTTGACTGCTGCCGAGATGAAGATGTCACAGTCGGCTCCGTTTTCGATCTGTGTCTTGAGTGTTCCGGAAGAATCAAAGTTGTAGATGATGTTCACATTCGGATTCAAAGCCTCATAAAGCCCCTTGATCGTTGTCATCGTCTCAGTCATGGAGGCCGCAGCAAAGACAATGAGATCTGTCGGATTGGTCCTTCCCTCAGTGGCAGCCTGTGCGAAAAGTGCGAAAATGGAAACGAAAACCAACAAAACTGCAGTGATTCTTTTCATCTTTCAGACTCCTTTCACCTCTTTAGATATGCTTCATGGCTATGGCCTTCCCCAGACACCATGTGAAACATATGGTCCAAGGCAGGAATCAGAACACCAAGATTCTCCTCGACAGCCTTTGTACTTCCCGGAAGGTTGACAATCACGGTCTTACCCCGCTGAACGGCAACAGCCCTTGAAAGCATTGCGCTTGGCTTGTGATTGAGTCCCTCTGCACGCATTGCCTCACAAATGCCTGGAATCTGCCTGTCCGCCACTGCCAGTGTAGCTTCCGGAGTGATGTCGCGAGGGGAAAGGCCTGTACCACCGCTTGTAAGAATCAGATCGGAACCTTCGTCGCAAAGACGGATAAGAAGCTCTTCCAGCATAGATTTCTCATCTGGCAAGGTATGGCGCTCCGTAATCGGAAAGCCTGCATCCTGCATCAGTTGGACAGCCTTGTCTCCACTGAGGTCCACAGCCTCTCCCCGATAGCATCTATCCGACATGTTTATGAAAACAATTCGCATTTTCCAAAACTCCTTTTCCTTTTCAGCTCGAGTGCGCGACACAGTATTTGCTCGAAAGCACCTTCCTTATCAGTAGCCTTTGCCAAAAGAACAGTTCGGGAAGGAGCAGACTTCACAGTTTCTGCAATATCCCCCATGACCAAGTCCTGCCAGATGATCTGCCGTAATCGGCGTATCTGTGAAAAGATACGGAAGAATCAGGTCAAAGACGGTTCTTCTTGCATACATGACACAACCTGGAAGACCAAGTACTGGAATACCGTTTTCCATGTAAGAGACCAACAGCATGGCACCAGGAAGAACTGGTGAGCCATAGGAAACGATATTGGCACCACTGTTTTTGATGGCAAGTGGCGTCTTGTCGTCCGGGTCCACACTCATGCCACCGGTGCAGATGACCATATCAACCCCCAACGAAAGAGCCTTATTGATTTCACCGGTGATCATCTTGTCATCGTCATTGCAGATTGCGTGATAAACCATTTCGGAATTGTATTCTGCAAGTTTTGCGACGATAACATCGGTGAAGGTATCCTTGATTCTGCCGTAGTAGACCTCGTTTCCGGTAGTGATGACGGCAACCTTCTTTGGCTTGTACGGCAGCACATTGACGATCTTCACATCACCTGCGTCGGCCTTTGCCTGATCCATCTTGGCTTTCTCGATCACAAGGGGAATGATTCTGGTACCTGCGACGTGCTGTCCCTGTTTGACGGTAAAGCCCGAAGGGAGTGTCGCACACATGATCTGGCCATAGGAGTTCAGACGGCGAAGTGCCTCCACATTGATTTTCAGCATACCGTCACAGGAGGCCACAAGTTCGATCTTCCCCTCTTTTGGTGCTGTGGAAGTGAGGTTCTCACCCTGACAAATCTGTCTCAGAATCTCTGCCGCATCGTTCTCATGAAGCGTGTTCTCATCGTTTTCCCAGATGTAGACATGGTCCTTTCCCACGCTCAGAAGCACAGGAATGTCCTCTTCTGTGATGATGTGACCCTTTCGGAACACCGGTCCTTTCTTTTCGCCTTTGATGATCTGTGTGATGTCGTGGCAGAGTACCTGTCCTACAGCATCCTGAGTTCTGAGCAGCTTCATGTCTAACCTCTTATCTGATTGGATTCTACTTCACATCTGCAACAGGATGCAACAGAATTGTTTTTGAAAACAATTCGCTTTCCAGGCAAACCATCTGTATTCAAATTCCTCTAGCGGCTATAATCCAAGGCATGAAGAAAGCAGTCTTATTTGATCTTGACGGAACAATCCTTGATACCTCCAATGACATCGGTCTTGCCCTTGGCACAGCCTTAGGCACGACTTTCACCTATGAACAGGTTAACCGATTCATCGGTCATGGTCTGAGAAACGCCGTCATCAATGCCATGAAGGAGCTTGGTTTTGAAACGTCTGACGAGGCTGTGGATGCAGCGAAAAAACGCCTTGATGTAGCCTACCGACAGGTTCCGGTGCGCTACACCAAACCTTATCCTGGCGTGCATGACCTTCTGCGAAGACTTCAGAGCAAAGGCATCGCCCTTGGCGTCTACTCCAACAAGGATCAGGACCTCGTGGAGACTGTACTTTCCATCTGTTTTCCGGACATCGATTTCTGCTTTGAAGCCGGCTGGCACGGCAAATATGAACCAAAGCCATCAGCCCAGGCAGTGCATGCCTTCTGCGACCAACTTGGTCTTACAATGACAGACATTCTCTACGTCGGCGACAGTGATGTGGACTATAGGACTGCCCGCAACGCCAATGCCGATTACAGGATTCTCACATGGGGCTCCAGGTCCAAAGAGATGCTTCTGGCCACAGGTGTTGATGAGAATCTTCTGATTGCCAAGATCGAAGAAATCGAAGGTCTCTTCTAAGTCAAGGTAAGTTCTGTCCAAAAAAAGAAAGGAAAAATCCTCAAAATCCACCCCAATAATATAGTTAAGGACTGTTTAGTCTTTGACAATCAGGCCCACTATCTCTAAAATGAAACAAGGTTTCATTATTTTCCATCTGCCAAGTCGGCACCAGGAAGATAAGGGAGGATTCTTTTGGAAAGCAAACTGATCAGAATTAACAGCCTTGACAACGTAGCAGTCGCCATCGCCCCTATCACAAAGGGAGAGACGATTGAAGTGGAAGGCATCCAGGTCACAGCAGTCACAGACATCCCGGCAGGTCACAAGATCGCACTCAAGGATCTTGAGGCTGAGGAGAAGGTCATCAAGTACGGCTACCCTATCGGCGCTGCCAAGCAGGCCATTGCAATGGGTTCCCATGTACATGCCTTCAACATCCACACCTGCCTCTCAGAGACTGCAGAATACACATACGACAGACAGACTGCAGTGGACTGCATGGAAATGGCAAAGCAGGACAAGGCCAAGTGGGAAGGAAAGGTTCCAATGGTCAACGTCTACGAGAGAGCCAACGGCAAGGTCGGAATCCGAAACGAACTTTGGATCATTCCAACCGTCGGTTGTGTCAACAGAGTTGCCATGCGTCTTGAGGCCTGGGCAAACGAAGTTCTCGGACTCGAGGATGGCGTTCATGCCTTCACACACCCATACGGCTGCTCACAGATGGGAACAGACCACGAGAACACAAGAAGAATCCTTGCTGACCTCGTCCACCATCCAAATGCAGGTGGAGTCCTCGTTCTTGGACTTGGTTGTGAGAACAACACCATGGATTCCTTCAAGCAGCTTGTCGGCGAAGTGGATACAAACAGAGTGAAGTTCCTCGTCAGCCAGGAGAGCGTCGATGAAGTTGAGGATGCCAAGGAGCTTCTCAAGCAGATTGCAAGCGCTATGGCAGGTGACAAGAGAACTCAGGCTCCAATGTCCAGACTCGTCGTCGGTTTCAAGTGCGGTGGTTCTGACGGTCTTTCCGGTATCACAGGAAACCCACTGGTCGGTCGCTTCTGCAATGCTCTTACCGCAATGGGCGGAACAGCAATCCTCACAGAGGTTCCAGAGATGTTCGGTGCAGAGCAGATGCTCATGAACCGCTGCGTCACAGAGGACGTCTACAACCAGACAGTCGATCTGATCAACAACTTCAAGGAGTACTTTGTCGCCCACAACCAGGTTGTCTACGAGAACCCTTCTCCAGGTAACAAGGCTGGTGGAATCTCAACACTCGAGGACAAGAGCCTCGGTTGTGTCCAGAAAGGCGGAAGAGCTCCTGTCGAGGCCGTTCTCGGTTACGGTGACATGGTGACAAAGCCAGGTCTCAACCTGCTTCTCGGTCCAGGTAACGACATTGTCTCAACCACAGCAATGTCCGCTTCCGGATGTAACATGATCCTGTTCACAACAGGCCGTGGAACTCCACTGGGATCTCCGGTTCCAACCGTCAAGGTCGCAACAAACACCCCACTTGCCCAGAAGAAGGCAAACTGGATCGACTTCAATGCAGGTCAGCTTCTTGAGCGTGACGCTGAAGAGGTCACTTCCGATTTCATTGACCTTCTCGTCCAGTTCGCAAACGGTGAGAAGCATACAAAGAACGAGATCAACGGCTACCGTGAAATCTCACTCTTCAAGGATGGAGTCATCCTTTAATCTTAGATAATTCTTTAAGGAGAAAAAAAACATAATGGAAACACTTAACTATGATGTCCTGGCCAAGACCGGCTATGACGGATACATTCTCAAGGATGCACCGGAGAAGGTTCTCCAGTTTGGTGAGGGAAACTTCCTCAGAGCTTTCGTTGACTACTGGTTCGACCTTGCAAACGAGAAGGCAAACTGGAACGGAAAGTGCGTTCTCGTTCAGCCAATCGCTCCAGGCCTTGCAAAGATGATCAATGCACAGGAAGGTCTTTACACTCTCTATCTCCGCGGAAGCGAGAACGGACAGAAAGTTGATGCAAAGCGCGTCATCTCAAGTGTCTCCAGATGTCTCAATCCGTACGAGAAGGACGACTATGAGAAGATGATGGAAGTTGCAGTCAGCGACGACCTCGAGATCATCGTTTCCAATACAACAGAAGCCGGTATCGTCTACGATCCAGCTTGCCAGAAGGACGACGTTCCACCATCAAGCTTCCCAGCAAAGATGACACAGGTCCTTTACAGACGTTGGATGGCCAAGAAGGCTCCTGTCACAATCCTTGCATGTGAGCTGATTGACAACAACGGTAAAGAGCTCCAGAAGTGCGTCAACAAGTACATTGAGCAGTGGGGCCTCGAGGCTGACTTCTGCGACTATGTCAACAACAAGTGCCTTTTCTGCGGTTCCCTCGTCGACAGAATCGTTCCAGGTAGAATCAGAGATCCAAAGGAAGTTGCAGAGCTCGAAGAGAAGCACGGCTATGCTGACCCACTTCTCGACGTTGGTGAGTGCTTTGGTCTTTGGGTCATCGAAGGACCAGAAGAGCTCAACGACAGACTTCCATTCAAGAAGGCTGGTCTTGAGAAGAACGTCTTTGTCACAGCTGACATGACACCATACAAGAAGAGAAAGGTCAGAATCCTCAATGGTGCACACACAGGTTTCGTTCTTGGTGCTTACCTTGGCGGTTATGACATTGTCAGAGACTGCATGCACGACAGCACAATCCTCGGCTACATGAACAAGATGCTTCTTGAGGAGACAGTCCCTATCCTTCCACTCCCACAGGATGACTGCAAGGCTTTCGCCGCTGCTGTCCAGGACCGTTTCAACAACCCATTCGTCAACCACGAGCTCATGAGCATCTCACTCAACTCCACTTCCAAGTGGCGCGCACGCTGCATGCCTTCCTTCCTCGAGTATGTCGAGAAGAACGGCAAGCTCCCAACCTGCATCTCCATGGGTTATGCTGCATACATCGCATTCTTCTCAAATGACCTCCAGGAGCTCAATGAGAAGGGTCTTGTCGCAAAGCGCCCAGCTGGCAACGAGTACCTCATCTCCGACGACAGATGGGTTCTCGAGTTCTACTATGCTCACAAGAACGACAGCGTCAAGGACCTTGTCCACGCCGTCATGACAAACGAGCAGATGTGGGGTCAGGATCTCACAAAGATCGAAGGCTTCGAGGAGCTCACAGTCAAGAATGTCACTCTCATCAGAGAAAAGGGAGCACTCGAGGCTTACAAGAGCTGCCTCTGATCGTAATCTGAACACAAAAAAACAGGGACTGTTGCTTTGCAATGGTCCCTGTTTTCTTATAAGAACATAGGGAAAGTTGCTTCCTGTTTGAATGACTACAAACCGTCTAGGGAAACCATCGAATGGTATGTAGTGCACACCCTACTTTCCTGGGAAATTGCAAAAAGTATGGTTCTTCACGGAAAGTTCGGGAAAAGCTAGTACCTGAAGTCCTTTACTCTTTTAGACCCTAGAACTGCGATTGTGGGCAGGCGGTGTGATGCTTGTGCATTCCAGCCTGCCAAATGGCAAGCGGGCCACAAAGCCCTGGCGCAGTCCATGGCATGGCGTCCTTGAAAAAGGGGTATGACCAGGTCTTACACGGCATATGCACATGAGCGGACAAAAAGAAAGGGTGCAACTTTCGTCACACCCTCTGTACTCACAATTTCGTGAAACTTACTTTGCAAGGCAAGCATCAAGCTCTGCTGCAATCTTCTTCTTATCAAGATTCTTTCCGATGATGCAAAGTCTGACCATTCTGTCACCGACCTTGTCATCCCAGTCTGCTCTGATCTGAGGATTGTTTGCAAGAATCTCCTTTCTCTGTGCAGCTGGAGCGGATGCAATCCACATTCCATAAGGACCGCAAAGGACCTGGCGGCCGGAAGTCTCAAAGACGTAGGCTGTGTTGTACTCATCGCTGAACCAGGCAAGACCCTTGCTGCGGATGATGTTTCTTGGGAAGTCATTGACATACTTTCTGAGCTTCTCTCTGTCGAAAGGAGTTCTTCTGTAGTAAATGAAGGTTCCGATTCCATACTCATCCTCACTCTCGCCTTCGTGCTTGTGCTCGTGGTGATGGTGATGATGGTGCTCGTGTCCCTCGTGCTCATGGTCGTGGTCATCGTCATCATCGTCGTCATCGTCATGGTGATGCTCGTGATCATGATCTTCGTCATCGTCGTCATCATCGTCATGGTCATGATGATGGTGGTGATGGTGCTCATGCTCCTCATGGTCATGATCTTCATGGTCATGGTCGTGATCGTCATCATCATCTTCCTCATCGCCGAGTTCACCTTCCTCGAGAGCTCTACACCAACCTGCGGCAGCATAGACCTCATCGAAATCAAACGATCCGGTTGCAAGAACATCAGCAACAGGAACGTCGCCATGGCTTGTCTCGATGACCTTTGCACCTGGATGCAGTGCCTCAACGACCTTGCGGACCTTCTTGAGGTCAGACTCGGAAACGAGGTCACACTTGTTGATGATCAGAGTTGAGCAGAACTCAATCTGCTGAACGAGAAGGCTCTCGATATCCTCTTCATCAATGGAATCCTTCTTGAGAAGGTTGTCTCCACCTGCGAACTCATCGACAAGTCTTGCAGCATCAACAACACCAACAACGTTGTCGAGCTTGCCGTTCTTGATCAGCTGAAGCTCCTGTGCAATTGGCATTGGTTCACAGACTCCGGAAGCCTCAATCATGATATAGTCATATCGACCGGTCTTGATGAGCTTCTCAATGTCCTTGGCCATCTGGCTCTTGAGGGTGCAGCAGATGCATCCGTTTGTCAGTGGGACGATGTCACTGGTATCTGTTATGTTTCCACCCTTTGCGATGAGAGAGGCATCGACGTTGATCTCTCCGATATCGTTGACGATAACTGCAACCTTATAGCCCTGCTGGTTTGTCAGGACCTTGTTCATCAGGGTTGTCTTTCCGGCGCCAAGATAGCCGCAAAGCAGTGTGATAGGTGTCTTCTGTTTCTTAACTACAGCCATTTATATACTCCAAACGGGGATACTTCCCCTGCACTTCACCAAATATAGTGAAATGTCATGCAATCGTACAGTTCTATTATTTTCCGTCGTAGGCAATGACACTCTCAATGTCATAACCTGGCATTGCGGCTCTGCCGTTAAGGCCCTTGAGTTCGATGAGAGCGATGATCTTCTGGACCTTTCCGCCAAGCTGCTCAACAAGCTTGATTGCTGCGGCCATTGTTCCGCCTGTAGCAATCAGGTCATCGATGAGAACGATGCGGTCTCCAGGTTTGACAGAGGACTTGTGGATCTCGATGGTTGCCTTTCCATACTCAAGGTCATAGGATTCTCGGACAACCTCTCTTGGAAGCTTTCCGGCCTTTCTGACAGGGATGAAAGGCTTATGAAGAAGATATGCAATTGGCATACCAAGGATGAAACCTCTAGACTCTGCACCAGCGATGGCATCGAACTCCACTCCATCAAGGAGCTTCACGAGCTCATCGATGGCAAGCTTAAGACCATCAGCACTCTCAAGAATGCCGGTGACGTCGCGGAACATAATTCCAGGCTCCGGGAAATCTGGGATTGTGATGATGTAATCTTCAACTTTTTTCATAGAAACCTCCAAATGATGGGCAAAGGTCATGTTAGCACAATTGAAAAGAATCGTAAATTGAATTGTTCATAAACATATATAGTGTTGTAAGAATCATTTGTTTTGACTATCATGCAGAAAGTCCAATTCAAAGGAGTATATTATGGATTTCAATTTCCTTCTCAAGTTCAATACAGAAAAGAACGGTGAGTCAATGAACATTCTCGCCGCAGTCATCCTCGTGTGGTTCCCACTCATGGCACTGATTTCACTGATCAACCTGTTCGCAGGTTTCGGCATCATGTCACTTCTTGGCCTTGCCATCGCAGCTGTTCAGCTTCTTGGCGCCTACAATGCAGCATTCTTCCGTGAAAACGGCAGAAAGCTTCTGCAGCTGACAAACCTGGTGAACATTGCCTGGACAATTCTCAACTTCATCGTCGGAACCGTTCGTGGCGGATTCAGCTTCGGAGGACTTCTCTCCTGCCTCCTCAACTGCGCAATCACATGTGTAATCATGTGGTACCTCGAGCAGAAGAAGGGAATGTTCGACAACAACTGAGAACATACTTCTTAAACAGAAAATCCCGCAGAGTCCTGCGGGATTTTTCATATCGAAGCGATAACTTTATCAGACATCATTCATGCAAAGGTCAGCATAGGACTGGCGCTTGATGGCGATTTTGCTCTCCCCGTCCTTGAGCAGCACCATGGCAGGATATGGGATCTTGTTGTAGTTGGATGCCATGGCGTAATTGTAGGCACCTGTGGTACAGACAGCAACGATATCACCTCTCTGTACAGTGGATGGAACCATGACATCACGCTGGATGATGTCTCCGCTTTCACAGCAGCGACCGACGATGGAAACCTCAAGGTCCTTCTGTTCGTCGATGCGGGAAGCGACAAAGCATGTGTACTTGGAGCCGTACAAAGCATAGCGTGGGTTGTCGGTCATTCCGCCATCGATGGCAACATAGTTCTTGTAACCTGGAATTCTCTTTGTGGAGCCGACGGTGTACAGTGTCATACCGGCTGCAGCAACGACAGAGCGACCTGGTTCCATGTGGTACAGTGGCTTTCTGATGCCAAGTCTTGCACAGACGTCCTCGAGTGTCTTTGCAATCTCAGAAAGCTTCTGGTCAATGTCAAAGCGTCCGTCAGTATCCACATAAGGGACACCAAAACCACCACCAAGATCAAGTTCAGTCAGCTCATAGCCATACTTTCTCTTCATGTCGGCAGCGAACTCCATCATGACGATGACGGTTCTCTCATACACATCCTCAGCAAAGACCTGGGAGCCAACATGGCAATGGAAACCGACAAGCTCAAGATGTGGCTGCTTGAGTGTCAGTGCCACAATCTCATCGGCCTGGCCTGTCTCGACGGCACTTCCGAACTTGGAGTCGACCTTTCCTGTTGAGATTGCCTCGTAGGTGTGTGGGTCAATGCCTGGAGTCACACGAATCATGACACGCTGCTTGACGCCGCGCTTTGCAGCTTCGGCCTCCACCGCAATCACCTCTTCCTGGTTGTCTGCGACAAAGACGCCAACACCGTTGTCAAAAGCAAAGGCGATGTCAGCATCCGTCTTGCAGTTGCCGTGGAAATAGGCCTGGGACAGGTCGTAGCCTGCGGCTTTTGCGACATAGATCTCACCTGGGGAAACGACATCAATGCCCATACCCTCTTCCTGCATGATGCGGTAGATGCCCTTGAAGGAGTTGGCCTTGGAAGCATAGAGAGGTCTGGATCCTTCACCGAAATACTTCTTGAAGGCTGCGGTGTAGGTGCGGCAGTTCTCCCGGATCTTATCCTCGTCCAGAAGATAAAGTGGAGTTCCATATTTCTTTGCAAGTTCAACAGTATCCTGTCCTGCAAATGTGAGATGTCCGTCTTTTGAACTGATGTTGTCTGCGATGTTTGTGATCATAGGCTGATTATAGCAATTATCCTTTGCAAATAGCATTCGTTTTTACAGAAAAAGGCTCCGAACCGCTTTGGAACGAAGCCTTTTGTCAGCATTTCTCCAATTACAGAAGATGAGCTCTGATCTCTTCGCCGCTCAGAGGGCTAAGATATGCTGGAGCGATGTCAAAGACTGTCTTGCAGCCATAGGAGCCTTCCTTGGCAAGTCTTGCGATGGCGCGGGCATAGGCAACGATGACAGAGGTTGTGAACTCTGGGTTGGAGTCAAGTTTGAGGCTGTACTCGATGACGTGTGTGTTCTCTTCGTTCCAACCGGTCTTGCCACAGCGGATGACAAAGCCACCGTGTGGGATTCCCTTGTGGTCACAATCAAGCTCTTCCTGGCTGATGAAATGGACGGTTGTGTCATAGTCGGAGAAGTAGTTTGGCATGGTGACGATCTCGTTTTCGACTCTCTTTGCATCAGCACCTTCCTTGAGAACGACAAAGCACTCTCTGGTATGCTTCTGGCGAGTGGTGAGCTCTGGGTTCTTTCCGCTTCTTACAGCATCCAGTGCTTCCTGGACAGGGATGGTGTACTGTCGTGCATCCTGAACACCCTCAATGCGTCTGATGGCATCGGAGTGGCCCTGGCTGACGCCCTTGCCCCAGAAGGTGTAGTCGCTTCCGCATGGAAGAACGCAGTTGGCATACAGTCTGTTGAGAGAGAACATACCTGGGTCCCAACCACAGGAGATGACGGCAACCTTATTGTTCTGCTTTGCTGCTGCATCGACATTTGCAAAGTGCTCTGGAACACGTGCGTGTGTATCGAAGGAATCGATGACGTTGAACATGGCTGCAAGCTTTGGTGTCATGGTTGGCAGGTCTGTTGCACTTCCGCCACAGATGACCAGAACATCAATCTTTCCGACCCAGGACTCAACATCGCTTGATGCGACGACAGGAACACCCTGTGTCTGGATCTTGACGCTTGATGGATCTCTTCTTGTAAAGACAGCAACAAGTTCCATATCCTTGTTCTGCTTGACTGCACACTCGATACCGCGACCGAGATTACCATATCCGTAAATACCGATTCTTGTACTCATTTGGGAAACCTCACTTCTGGTGAAATTTGTATTTTTTATTTATGGATGTGTCAACAAACTACAGAAAAAAGTGGGAATTTTGTAACAATTCATAACAAGTCAAAGACTTACCATACTGTTGAAAAAACTCATTCAGTGAGGGTTCGGATCAAAAGGACACAACCTTCCTGAACAGAGACCTCTGCGGTTTTGCCTAAAAGCACCTCATTGCTGATTCCCAGCTGGAAACTGCTTTGGATTTCCGCATTCTCCAGTTCATACTTGGCGTTTCTTATAGTGATGCCCCGCGCGATGCCGGAGATGTTCACTAGGGAGAAATACTTACAGTTGTCATCGATGTAGCAGATATCCTTTTCCACCATCCACATCTCCTGGGTGTCGGAGACAAGCATGGCGCTGCAGTTCTTCTCATAGAGGAACAGAAGACAATAGATGTTGGCAAGAGAATGGTCTACCCTACCGCCCAGCATGCCGACAAGAAGAAATTCATCATAGCCACGACAAAGGCATTCTTTGATAGCATAAAGGGAATCGGTGTCATCCTTCTCTCGCGGAAGGGCAATGACCTCAACATCAATCGAAGGCTTTTCAAAAGAATCGAAATCACCGACCACAAGGTCTGCCTTGGCGTTCAGATGTGCAAGGTGTCTCAAACCACAGTCGCAGTACACGACATAGTCTTCCGCTTTGAGATAAGAGCGCACATGAGCATAGTCTGAGATCTCTCCACCTGCGACGATGACGCACCTAGGCATTAAGCGTTCTCCAGTCCTCAAAGTGCTCGTCGGTCACGGAAATCAGGTCTTTCCAAGTATCCTGTGAGACCTCATCACAGCAGCCAACAACATAATAGCCGGCATCCTTTGCGGTTTTTGCGGCAACATAGGAATCCTCAAAGACGGCAGCGTTTGTTCGGTCACAGCCCATGAGCTTTGCACAATAGTCGTAAATGTCAGGGCCATCGCTCTTACTCACACCAACTCGCTCGGCAGAGACCGTGTCGATAAAATAGTCATAGATTCCAAATCGCTTGAGCGCAATTGCCTGCTGGTCCTCACGGGTGGCAGAGGCGGTACACATCTTGATGCCCTTTTTCTTCAAAGCCTCAAGATACTCCGGGACACCTGGCTTAAGCGGTACGTCATGGACATAGTGGTACTCCATCATCTTGTAGACGTCGTCCATCATCTGTTGGGCATCGCAATCCAGACCGAATTCCTTGATGAACAGGTTGCAGGAATCGATGACGGTCATTGCGACAGTCTTGTCACGCAATGCCTTTGGGATCTTGGTGACTCCACGCTTGGCGACAACCTCTTCCACACTGATGTTCCAATAAGGCATTGAATCGATCAATGTTCCATCCATATCGAAAATGACACATGCTTTGTCCATAGGATTCTCCGTTGTCCTTAGCATATTGCAAATTGCCTTTTATTCCAATCTGTCAAGACAGGAGACCATACCAGTGTGCAAAAATTTCACACCCATTTCATTTTCTTCACATCTGTGCATTTTCTGCACACCCCAGAAGAAGGCCAAAGACAATGAGTTACGACAATTTTAGGCAAAAGTAGGATGAAAAACTGCTGTTTTGAAATTTTTTCAGGCCAAAAACAGAAGTTGGCACGGTACTTGCTATTAATTAGGCAGAGCAACAGTTTTTTTCATACCTCCTTTTAGTGTGAGATGCTTGGGAACCTTCTTCACTCCCAAGCATCTGTTTTTTTATCTGGGTATGATCCAGATAAAAGAAGAGGCCACAACATACGTTGCAGCCTCTCAGCCTAGAAAACAAAATTATTTACAAATCTATTCTTGCACTCAGCATAAGTCCAGTTTGTCCATCAGAATTGATGGTTGGTATAGCTGCTATTGATGGAACTCCATAAAGAGCATTTGAAAGTCGCTTATTATACTCTTTTGCATAAGTAAAAGGTCTGATACATTCTGCGACTCGAACACCCAAAAGAGCTATACTCCAAATTGTAGCTTGGGCTGCAGCATTCTCAAACTCTGATTCTGTCTCCGCAAAAACCATTCTCATATAACTTGCACCATAAAGAATAGCAGATGCCAATTCGCCGCAGAGGAAAACAGTTCCACCAACGGTATCACCCTGTATGTAAGATCCAATACCAGCACCAAGAAGTAAGTTACACAGTAATGGAACTCCGGTGGACGATTTATTAGCTTCATAAAGATTATATCTTTCAAGCTCTGTAAGATTTGCAGAATATGTCTGAATCATTGAGACCTTGGAATTATCCAATTTCTTATCAATAAGACTAGAGCACTTGTAAAAATCGTCAGAAGAGAAAGCAAAAGCTCCGACAATCAATAGTAAAACCAATACAATTGATAATTTTTTCATTTTCATTGCTCCTTGAACAATTTCTAAATTATTCCTTAGGCAAGTAAACAACTACATTAGTTGGGTCTAATGTGTAACCGTCAGCATTAATAAAATCCACAACGTTCCCGATTACTGGCCACACAAAGAAATCTACAAGCTGCCATCCCCACTTAACATTTTTACTTATTGTCGCAATCTGTGGACGATACCCTTCTTTTGAGACCTCAACAACATAAGTCCTATCTGTTCTCAAAACCAGTGCCGTTGGAGTCGTACCTCTTTCTGCACCATCAATTTTCACAGTAGCTCCACTTGGATCAGAGCTAAATGTGACTGTTTCATAATCGTCTGAAAACATTGTCGCACAACTTGAAAGTACAAGAACGCAAACAACCGCGAGAATAAACAACATCGTCTTTTTCATTTTTCTCCCCTTCTGTAAGTAAGTGCATTAACTTACAAGTTTTTTATTATGTTAGTGATATATCACTAATATCACACTCTAATCCTAAATACCATACTTTTCAGTGACATATCACTTAAAAAAGGGAAACTATGGGGACTAGAGAAATCGTCGCAGAAAGGATACTTGAACTATGCAAGCAGAAAGGAATCACTCCCAATGGACTTGCCAATATCTCTGCAGTTTCCCAGTCAACCATCAAAAGCATTCTCAACGGAGAAAGCAAAAATCCAGGAGTCGTCACACTGAAGAAACTCTGCGATGGATTTGAAATCACACTAGCAGAGTTCTTTGACACAGAGGCTTTCAATTCATTGGAACAGGAAATCAACTAAGAACACCTACAGGCTACTGAAAGACACCTGTAGCAACTCCATCGCATTGATGAGATACTCAAAGCTCTTCTGATCAATTTTCCTAATGAAGTTCAGTTTGGAATAAGCAGGGTTTTCAATCATCGTACCTTTCTTAGCGAGTTTGCACTCAGGCAAATCATGTTTTATTGAGACAGCCAAGAACAACACTCGACAAGCCTGCTTTAGTGCGTAGTCAGGATTATATTTCTGCGATATCACATGTGAACTTACGGCCTGTATGCCAAGAAGATACTCTTTGTAATCCTCAGGATTCAGAAGACCTTTGCTAATTATAGAGAAACAAGCTCCTATGGTGTCATCAAGAATATTACTGAAAGTGCTAGCAGAAGACCTATATAACAGTTCCTTCTCCAATACTCTCCTATACGTTGCCTTTACTGTCTCGAAGGAATTCATCTTCTCATACAAGTTTGCACAATCAAACAGCTGCTTGATTATTTCCTGCGCTTTTCCAGTATTGATGAGGATCCCACTTGAATGGGGAGCAAAAGCAGTAAGTTTATCACCGAGAAGACTATCAACACTTGGAGTATGAACGTGCGTTGGCTCACCGTTGAGTATGATAAAACTGTTATCAATTGGGGTATCGACGATTTGGGAATAAACATTCGTTTCAAATACGGAATCCAATATAATAAAGAATTCCTGCCCCGTCAGAGGAGAATCATAGAAGAACTTGAAATGCTTTTTGACAATCCCCGTCGTTGAGGTTCTGGTCTGTTCCTCAAAATGTTTGAACGGAATGATCTTTGAAGCCTTTTCAAGATATGTCTGCAAATCAGTTTCAGGGGCCACAATGATATCAATATCAGTTGAGAACCTTTTTGGAGAATCCAAAAGGATCATTAGACAAGTGCCACCTTTAAAAATCAGAGGAGTGTCTACAGTTACAAGAGCTTCCAGGAGACCAAACGCATGAAGACTTCGTTCGATCAGCTGAGGATCACTCTTTGTTTTCTTCTGAAGTTCCTTGATATGTTCAATGGAATACGTTCTTGGATCTATCATAGATTCTCCATCAAACTTTCCACCTCTTCCCTACAACTACGCCTACCGGCATACCGAAGCATTGCCGCTCTGTTGATATTGTACGATGCAAATGCATTTTCATAAATGCCAGAAAATTCCGATTTTTGGATGAAGTTCAAATATTTCTTGTCACAAACGATATCGACAAGGAGCTTTTCCAATGGTGCAACATTGCTGTCTTTTGTGCTTGGAGATCCAGAAACAAGGTTTTGAACAATCACAGTTCCATCTTGGATGTAGTTTGCCATTTCCTTCATGCCAGGCCTTAGCAAAGTATGAAATTTCTCCCTCAAGGTGAAGAAAACAGATTCCGCCAACATCTTCTCAACATCAACAATGATTACATTTCTTGAAATCTGGTGATTGACAAACCAGTTCAACTGGTAGGCCTCCCCGATTCTGAAATCAAGATCTGGAAACTGCTTCCGAATAACCTTCTCAACTTTCTTAAGGTCTTCAGATGGAGTGTAGTCATACTTAGATTTACTACCTGCGATGTACTGACCACGACCAAGACGGGTGATTCTGTTGTCTTGAATGAGTTTGCCAATTTCCCGGTAAACGGATTTGGATTCAATCATAGAGGCGAGTCTCTTCGAATCAATGATTCCTTCTGGCAAATTCAATGCAGCATCTTTTCCCATATTGTAAATTATATCACTTTTCTAATATTTTGACAAAATTTACTATAAGGCATTGTATCGTGGATTGCAAGATATAACTGAGATGGCTGCTATTCCAATACTCTTCTCACGAACATTTCATGTAACAGAAAGTATTGACGGATAGACAATATTCCCTCATCTTTTGCAACGATTTACCATATATTCCCTCATCTTTTGCAAAGTTTTCATAAATATTCCCTCATTTTTTTGTTTTCTGTGTTATACTGGACTCATGTATTTGAAAAGAAAGATCGATGAATTTCTAAACGAATGGAAAAACTCTGACGCCAGGAAACCTCTGATTGTCAAAGGTGCTCGACAAATTGGAAAGACAGCTTCCATTGAGCATTTCTCAACAAGATACGAAAGCTTTGTCGAAATCAATTTTGCATTGGAGAATAAATATAGGACCATCTGTGAAGATGGATATGATGTTCAAAGCATCATCCGAAACATTTCCCTGATCGATCCTTCCAAACGATTCATTGATGGTCATACACTCATTCTTTTTGATGAAATCCAGGATTATCCAGAAATAGCCACCTCTTTGAAGGCGTTCTGCATCGACAAGAGATTTGATGTCATTTGTTCCGGCTCCATGCTTGGCATCAATTACCAAAGGATCCAAAGCAACAGTGTCGGATATAAGACAGAGTTTGACATGCAATCAATGGATTTTGAAGAATTCCTTTGGGCAAAGGGTTATGGGGAAGACACCATCACAGATTTGTTGGACCACATGCTCCAAGACAAAACATTCAATCAGACGACAATGGAAACCTTCATGTCCTTGTATTTGGATTATTGCCTCCTTGGAGGAATGCCTGCTGTTGTGCGTACATTCATAGAGAAAGGTTCTTTTGAAGGTACTTTAGATATCCAGAAAGAACTCTTGAACGACTATAAGGAAGATGTCAAAAAATACGTTGAAGGAATCGATAAAACCAGGGTTCTGAATGTTTTTAACCATATTCCGGTCCAACTTGCAAAAGAAAATAAGAAATTCCAGATATCAAAAGTTGCATCAGGAGCCAGGTTCAAGGATTATTGGGGTTGCATTGAATGGCTGAATGATGCAGGCATGATCAACCTCTGCTATTGTCTTCATACGGCAGACCTTCCTTTGCAGGGAAATTATGATGAGAGCAAGTACAAAATCTACTATAGGGATACCGGTCTTCTGATTGCCTCCCTTGATGCAGAGTCCCAAGAGGATCTGCGGGCAAACAGAAATATGAACGTATACAAAGGAGCCCTGTATGAGAACATTGCGGCAGAAAGCCTAAGCAAGCAAGGATTTGGCTTGTTCTACTACAAACGAGAAGACTCTACTCTCGAACAGGATTTCTTTGTGCGCACAAAGAAATCTCTTGTCCCAGTGGAAATCAAGTCAACGAATAACAGAGCGAAATCCTTGAGAACTTTGATTACTAGCGAAAAATATTCTGACATCACAACTGGCATCAAGTTCACTAATGGCAATATTGGATATGAGAACAATATTCATACATTCCCATATTTCTGCCTATTTCTCCTGAAACGATACTTGTCCAAAGTAGATTTCTAGACCATTAAAACAATAATCAACCAAGACCATTCACCAGCCATGCCATACCCTTGGCTAGGCGCCACAGTGTCTTTGTGAAATGGCCGCCGGCATTCATCTCGAAGGTGGATTTTTTGACATGTGGGTCACTTTGGATGCGGGCAAATTCTTCTTTTGTGCACACCTCAATGGTAGAGATCACAGGATGGGAAGTCTTTGCCTCCTTGCCACCAAGGCTGAGGTAAACAATATTGTTTTGCTTCAGAGGATGGGATTTTGAGAATTCCGCCCAATGTGGATACCACAGAGATCCGGAGCAGCTGGCACAGCCTTCAAACAGGGTTGTGATACGGGCAGCCCATAAGGCAAAAAGACCTGCAAGCGAGTAACCTGCAATCAGGGTCTTGCCGGTAAGGCCAATGGATGAAAGGTATGGAATCCCCTGCTCGGAGATCCAGGACAAGGTGTCACCGGCCTCTCCTGTGAAATTCTCATAAGGCCACGGGGACAGAAAGCGGTCCCAGGAAGCCACATCAAAACACAGCAGGTTGAACGGTTTTGCTGTCATCTCTGCCATAAGAGAAGCAACAGCTTTGGCATCCTCTAGTCTTCCCTCATCGGTGCCAAGACCTTCGTGCATGCAGCACAAAATGGTAGGACAGCTTTCCTTCTGGACTTCTGCGGTCACAAGAGTGCAATGTCTATCAGCGATGATCACATTCTGTGCGTTCATGGAAAAAAGCCTACTCAGTTCTCTTCTCTCTTGTAGAGTGTATGGGTAAAGCAGGAGAAAGTTCCTGTGTGGCAGGCAGGTCCGTCAGGCTCCACCTCAACCACAAGAGCATCGTCGTCGCAATCGCTTGTAATGGAGACGATGTGCTGATAGTTGCCGCTGGTGGCACCTTTGAGCCAAAGTTCCTTCCTTGAGCGAGACCAGAAACAGGTCAGCCCCTTTTCCATGGAGATGCCAAGGGACTCACGGTTCATGTAAGCCAATGTCAGAACCTGCTTTGTCTTGCTGTCCACCACAATGGCAGGAATCAGACCTCTGTCATCAAATCGAAGATCGTCGATGTTCACCATTAGAGTATCTCCCTGGCAGGAATGCCGTTTTTGGCCATTTCATGCTTGAGATCTGCGATCTTCACCTCTCCGAAATGGAAAATGGAGGCAGCAAGTCCGGCATCAACTCTTGGAAGTGTCTTGAACAGGTCAATGAAGTCCTGGATGCAACCTGCACCGCCGCTTGCGATGACAGGGACATTCACACGATCAGAGACCGCCTTGAGCATCTCAAGGTCAAAGCCCTTCTTCACCCCATCGGTATCAATGCTGTTCAGGACAACCTCACCGGCACCGTTGTCGACACAACGGCAGATCCACGAAATCGCCTCAAGACCAGTATCCTCTCTTCCACCCTTGGCAAAGACGCGAAACTCGCCGTTCACACGTTTGACATCTGCCGAGATGACAACGCACTGGCTTCCGTACTTGAGTGCTGCCTCTTTGACAAGACTCGGGTTGCGGATGGCACCGGAGTTGACGCTGACCTTGTCTGCGCCACATTTGAGCACGCGGTCAAAGTCATCGACCGTGTTGATGCCACCACCGACAGTCAGTGGAATGAAAACTCTGGAAGCGGTTTCACGAAGGATGTCGGTAAAAAGCTTTCTGCCATCCGAGGAAGCTGTGATGTCGTAAAAGACAAGCTCATCGGCTCCGCAGCGGGAGTAGTAGTCGGCAAGATCCACAGGAGATGAGACATCCCTAAGACCTTCGAAGTTTGTGCCTTTGACAACTCTTCCGTTTCGCACATCCAAGCAAGGTATGATTCGTTTTGTGATCATTTTGCAGCCTCCAAAGCCTCTTCAAGCTTGACAGCACCTGTGTAATAGGCCTTTCCGATGATGGCACCATAGACATTCAGAGCCCTGAGAGCTTTCACATCGTCCAAGGTGGAAACGCCACCAGAGGCGGTCACCTTCAGAGAGACCTCCTGGGAAAGTCTTTTGTACAGGTCAAGATTGGTACCCTTCATGACACCGTCACGAGAGATGTCTGTGACAATGACAGATTCCACACCAAGATCCTCAAGTTCCTTCATGAACTCGATGCCATCCTTCTGGGTGGTCTCAAGCCAGCCCTTGACTGCGACCTTTCCATTGTTCAGATCAACGCCGACAGCGATTCTGTTTGCATACTGCTTCACAGCAGCTTTGAGAAAATCAGGGTCCTTGAGGGCTGCAGTTCCGAGAATGACACGGTCAATTCCGGCTTCCAGGTAGCGCTCGACTGTCTCCATGTTGCGGATTCCTCCGCCGATTTCACTGTATAGTCCTTTGACCTGAGCGATGCGTCTGACCGTCTCAAGGTTCACGGTCTGGCCGGTCTTTGCACCATCAAGGTCCACAATGTGGATGGCAGAACAGCCTTTGGCCACAAAGTCCTCAGCAAACTCCCATGGGCGCTCACTGTAAATTGTCACCTGGTTGTAGTCACCCTTGAAAAGCCTTACGGCCTTTCCATCCAGAATATCGATTGCAGGAAACAGAACCATATCACTTCATCTCCACAAAGGCCCTGAGGATGTTCAGGCCCACATCACCACTCTTTTCCGGATGGAACTGGCAACCAAAGACGTTGCCGTTCTCCACACTTGCCGTGAGGTTGGCACCATATTCGGTCACTGCGGTTGTGTAAGTCTCACAGCCTGTAGCGTGGTAGGAATGGACAAAGTAGACAAAGTCGCCTTCCTTGATGTACTTGAAGATCTTGGAAGGGTTCTTGTAGATCAGGGCGTTCCAGCCGATCTGTGGAATCTTCAGAGAGTCACCGATTTTCTCACGAATCGGACGAACCTCGCCTGGAATGAGTCCAAGACCGTCATATTCGCCGTCCTCATAGTCCTTCTCAAATAGAAGCTGCATGCCAAGACAGATGCCCATCATCGGCTTTCCGCCTTTCACCAGTTCAAGCACCTTCTCTTCCAGGCCGCTTTCGCTTAAGGCCTTTCGGGCATCGCGAAAAGCACCGACACCTGGCAAAATCAGGCGGTCAGCACGCTCGAGGACAGAAATGTCCTTTGTGATGACAGCCTCTTCCCCAATGGCGGAAAAGGAGCTTTTGAGCGAAAAGAGGTTACCTACCCCGTAATCGATAATGGCGGTCATCAGAGAACTCCCTTTGTGGATGGAATCTCATCCTTTGCGCATTCATCGATGGAGACTGCAGTTCTGAGCGCACGGGCTACGGCCTTGAACATACCCTCGGCGATGTGGTGGGAGTTTCTTCCGTCAAGCTGCTTGATGTGAAGTGTCATACCTGCATTGGTGGCAAGAGAAATGAAGAAATCCTCAACAAGCTCCATGTCAAAGGTTCCAACCTTCTCGGTCAGGAAATTTGCGTTGTAGCAAAGCATACCGCGACCAGAGACATCCACAGCAGCAAGAATCAGAGCCTCGTCCATCGGAAGTGTGATGTCTCCATAGCGCTTGATGCCACGCTTGTCGCCCAGAGCCTCCTTGAAGGCCTGACCAAGGGCTATGGCAATGTCCTCGGTGCTGTGGTGGTCATCGACATAGGTGTCGCCCTTGCAGCTGACGCAGAGGTTGAATCTGCCGTGGCGGGCAAACAGTGTGAGCATGTGGTCCAGAAAACCGACTCCTGTTGCGATTTCACTTGTTCCCTGTCCGTCGAGGTCCAGGGTAAGTCTGATGTCTGTCTCGCCTGTCTTTCTTACAATCTCTGATCGTCTCATGTTCTCTCCTTCAGAATCTGCTCTGTCACATCCAAATATTTCTGCATGCTCTCTCGTGTACCGATGGATACTCTGCACCAGTTGGAGATGCGGGCCTTGTCAAAATGGCGGACAAGAACACCCTTCTCCTTGAGGCTTCGGTAATAGGCGCCGCCTTCAATCCTGTCGCTTGAGACGAAGATGAAGTTGGCACTGGAAGGAAGCACCTTGAATCCCATTTTCTTTAGTCCTGCAACGGTGAAGGCTCTGTTTTCCATGATGGTCTTGCAGTTGGCCTTTGTGTAGTCAGGATCTGACAGGATTCCGATTCCCATGGCGCTTGTCATAGAGTTGATGTTATATGGATTGGTGGAATACTTGACGGTATTGAGATCGGAGATCAGTGTCTTGCTTCCGATACCATAACCCAATCGTCCACCTGCGAAGCTTCTGCTCTTTGAGAAGGTCTGGCACACCAGAACGTTCTCATACTTCTTGACCAAAGATACGCTGCTCTCACCGCCGAAATCCACATAGGCCTCATCCACCACAACGACCCTGTTTGGGTCACTGGCAACCAGACGCTCAATCTCGGAAACCGGGATGGCGGTTCCTGTCGGAGCATTCGGGTTTGCGATGAACACAGTTCCCTTCTTTCCGATGTAGTCATCGACATTCAGGGAGAAGTCCTCACGAAGCGGCACAATCTCTACAGCCGAATTGTTCAGCTGTGCATAGACTGGGTAAAAGCCGTATGTGATGTCGGCAAACAGTGCCGGTGTTTTCTGGTCCGTGAAGGCCATGAAGGCGAAGTTCAGAATCTCATCCGAGCCGTTTGTGGCAAGAACCATATCCTTGTCCACGCCGTAGGTCTTGGCAATAGCGCAGGTCAGATCATAGGAATTCGGGTCACTGTAAAGGTTCAGGGTTCTGGTGTTGTTTGCAGCATAGTCCAAAGCCTTTTGGGATGGTGGAAATGGGGACTCGTTGGTATTCAGTTTCACATAGCGGTCCATATCCATCGGCTGCTCACCTGGTGTGTACGGCTCAAGTGCTGCATATTTGGAAGAGAAGAATCGGCTCATGCTTTGCTCTCCTTTGCGACCTGTCCACGAACCAGAGCGCTTCTGGCATGTGCTTCAAGGCCTTCCATTCTGGCAAACAGGGCAATGTCGTCAGCAACGTTGCCAAGTGCCTTTTCTGTGTAATAGGTGAACTGGTACTTCTTCACAAAATCATCGACGGAAACCGGGGAGCTGAAACGTGCGGTACCACTGGTTGGCAATGTGTGGTTCGGACCTGCCAGGTAGTCTCCCAGTGCCTCTGGACAGTTGCGACCAAGGAACACAGAACCTGCGTTATGGATGCGATCCAGATAGTCAAACGGACTGTCTACACAGACTTCCAGGTGCTCCGGAGCGATTCTGTCGCTGACCGCGATGGCAGTCTCCAGATCGTCAACGATGATGATCTTGCCGTTCACATCGATGGAGGCTCTTGCAATATCCTGTCGTGGAAGCACGGCAAGCTGCTTTTCCAGCTCATCGCTGACCTTCTGTGCAAGTTCCGCACTGTCTGTGACAAGAACCGCTGATGCGTTTCTGTCGTGCTCGGCCTGGCTGAGCATGTCTGCGGCAAGAACCCTTGGATTGGAGGCGCCGTCTGCAATGATGAGAATCTCGCTTGGTCCTGCAATCATGTCGATTCCGACAAAACCGCTGACTTCCTTCTTGGCCTCAGCAACGAAGATGTTACCAGGTCCGACGATCTTGTCAGCCTTTGGAATGGACTGGGTACCATAGGCCAAGGCGGCAATGGCCTGGGCTCCGCCGACGCGGAACACGCGGTCAACACCAGCGACATAGGCAGCAGCCAATACAGCAGCATTGATCTTTCCATCCTTGCCTGGAGGAGAGACCATGACAACCTGCTTGCAACCTGCAATCTTGGCTGGGATGGTATCCATGAGAACAGTGGAGGAAAGTGCTGCGGTTCCGCCTGGAACGTAAATGCCGGCAACTTCAACAGGCACAACTTTCTGTCCCATGACAACACCGTTTTCCTCGGTGATGACAAAGCTGTTTCTCACCTGGTGGCTGTGGAACTTGCGAATGTTCTCAGAGGCGCGGTTAAGCACACGAAGAAACTCCGGGTCCATGGAATCGGCTGCAGCCTTAAGTTCCTCCCTAGAGACCTCAATGGCATCGATGGCAGCACCATCAAACTTGAGCGTGTACTCTCGAAGAGCTTCGTCTCCGCGATCCTTCACATCCTTGAGAATGGCAGACACAACGTCTGAGACATCCCTTGAGGATGTGGATCTTGCGAATATCTCATTGTCGGAGACCACCCCATATTTCATAATCCTGATCATTTCTGCTCTCCCATCTCTTTTGCAAGCTTCTCCTCGACCTGGGTCTTGAGACTTCCGAGGACCTTCATGATGTCACCCTTCTTGAACTCAAACGATGCCTTGTTCACGATGACCCTTGCCGATATCGGCATGATGCTCTCAATGACCTCAAGCCCATTCTCCTTGAGCGTAGTTCCCGTCTCGACGATATCCACAATGACATCGGACATGCCGAGAACTGGTGCGAGCTCTATGGAACCATTGAGGTGTATAATATCAATATCGCGTCCGATTGAGGAGTAATATGACTTGGCAATGTTGGAAAATTTTGTTGCGACACGAAGAGTTGTGTCAGGATTGTCCCGAAAGCCCTTCTTTGCAGCAACAGCCATTCTGCACTTTCCGGTGTTCAGATCCAAAATCTCATACACATCCGGCTCATACTCATCGATGATGTCCTTTCCGGCAACGCCGATGTCGGCAGCTCCACGCTCGACATAGACGGAAACGTCACTTGGTTTGACCCAGAAATAACGGACTCCAGCCTCTTTGTTTTCAAAAATCAGCTTTCGGGATTCTCTTAAAGCCTCTGGGCATTCAAAGCCAGCCTTTGCGAACATGGCATAGACCTTTTCTCCAAGTCTTCCTTTTGGAAGTGCTACATTAAGCATTGCAACCTCCTTCCATCACGACCGTCTCCCGGTATCTGAGACTCTGTGGAATGCTCTTCATAGCAGCAACCGAACTGCCGCTCTCTCGCAGCTGATCGGCCTTCGCAAGAACATCCTTCATGGAGCAGGTATCGTCATAGACCAAAACGGTATCAACATCATATTCAATGACCGTCTCAAGCAGCTTTTCCAGAGAGTCCATGTACACGGCAAAGCCGATTGCCTTTGCCTTCTTGCCCATTCTTGCCATGAGCTTGTCATACTGGCCGCCGGAGATCACAGAACCTGGAACACCCTGGATGTAACCGCGCAATGTGATACCGTTGTAATAGTTCATCTCACCAAGAACAGAGAAATCGATTCTCATGCCATTTGGATCCAAAACGGATACGACGCTTCGAAGCTCTTTTATGGAGGCCTCATCGGCACCAAGGTCCTGGAGTTTTGCAAAGACCTCATCATTGGTTCCCACAAGCATCACAAGAGATGCCAGCTTGTTCAGAACAGCTGCATCACATGGATAGTCCTTTTGCATCGCCTCAAGGGCGGAGAGGTTTCTTGCCTGAAGATACTCCAGAGCCTTGGTCTTGGCCTCTTCGCTGGAGAGCGTATTCACAAAGCCCTCGACGATTCCCATGTGGGAGATGGTGAGAATGCTGTTGTCGGAAATGGTCTTGAGACTCTTCTGGGCAAGAAGTGCCACTTCCCCAAGTTCAACAAGACCGATGTCACCAATGCACTCAAGACCTGCCTGCATGATTTCGCGGAATGTCCCTGAGCGGTCAGATACACGATAGACGTTCTCATCGTAGCAGACACGGGCAACACCGGATGCGTTGTTCTTGATGCTTTTGACGATGGAAAGCGTCACGTCCGGCTTTAAAGCCATAAGGCTTCCGTCAGTGTCGGTGAAGGTGATGATGTTGCCGGAAACGAGAAAGTCCTTGTTACCTGCATACAGGTCATATTCCTCGAAGCGGCTCATCTTATAGGTGGAATATCCATAGGAGAGATACAGGGCACGAAGGTCCTGGACAACCTTCTCCTCTCCCTTGAGTCTAATCTTACGCTGTGCCATCACTTGTCCATCCTATCTAGCACGGTGCGGTATCCGCCGTCACCATAGTTCAGACATCGGTTCACTCTGGAGATTGTTGCGCTTGAAACGCTTGTCTGTCTGGAGATCTCCTGATAGTTCATTCCTTTGTCGAGCATGAGTGCAACCTGCAGTCTCTGGCTCAGGTCCTGAAGTTCCTTGATTGTGCAGATGTCATCGAAAAATGCCATGCACTCCTCTTTTGTCTTGAGGGATAGGATTGCCGAATAGAACTGATCGGCAACCTTTGCGTCTATCTTGTCCATAGGAAGCTCCTTACCAAAATATGGCTGCAATTTACCACTTTATCACACTAAAGTAAATAGATTTGGCCCGATTTTTGTTTCCGCACAAACAGAAGATCGAAAAAAGTGGACTTTTTTTTCATTTGCCCCGCTTCAACATATTGATATATTTTGTCCTGATGACACTAAATACTTTAGAGAGAGTTAGGACCATGGATCAGAACAGCAAACTCATTGAAGCAGCAAAGGAAATCATCAAATACGGCAAGAAACTCACAAAGGCTGGAGTCATCGGCGCGCAGGAAGGAAACCTTTCCTGCAAGGTCGGAGATGTGATTCTCATCACCCCGTCCGCAATGGCAAAGGATGAGCTTCAGCCTGAGCAGATGGCAGTGCTTGACCTCGAGGGAAACTGGATTGGTGGACCTCATAAGCCAAGTTCCGAATCCGCCATGCATGTTGCCATGTACAAGATGAGACCGGATGTGACGGCTATCGTACACACCCACTCCCCTTACTGTACCGCTTTCGCTATGTCAGGCGAGCCTGTTGACATCAGAAACAGCGCAGAGTTCGCCATCTTCTACCGAAAAGTCCCTGTGATTCCTTACGGTGAGCCTGGAACACATGCCATTTACAAGGGAATGTCAAAGGAACTTGTCGACTACGACACTCTGCTTTTGGAGAACCATGGAGTCGTCTCTGTCGGAAAGGACCTTTGCGACGCAAGCAGCAAATGCTCCACTTTGGAACTGGTTCTTAGGACCTACACCATCAACAGACAGCTGTTCCCGAACAGAAGCAACGACCTTTCACAGAGAGAACTTGAAAAACTTTGGAAATTCGGAAGAAGCTGCAAGCACGGAATCCCACAGCCGGCAAAGAAGACCACAGCCTCCATTTCAGAGCAGTATATCTGATCTCAAACCTTCATCAGATCACGAATGGTCTTGGAACCGAAATACTCAGAAATCAGTGTTCCGACCTCCGTCCACATGCCTACAGTGCGGCAGGTTGCCTTCTTTGGGCATACATTGTCACATTTTTCCAGACAATGCACAGGTGCAACGGTACCCTCTGTCAGTTCCAGGACTTCGAGAATGCTGATCTCTTCTGGAGCCTTGGCCAGTTTGTAGCCACCGTTCTTTCCTCGGAAACCGACGAGGATTCCTCCATCAACCAGCATATGGGCAATGATTTCCATATACTTGGAGGAGATTTCTTGTCGTTCGGAAACACCAGAAAGGGAAATGACCCCACCCTTTGAGTTCTCAGCGATATCTACGAGAATTCGTATTGCATAACGTCCTTTTGTTGATATAAGCATAATCCCATTCCACTCCAGTTAAATTCTACATAGACTTTTCATTTCGTGCAAGTTCTGTTTTCATTTTTGAGATATTCCAAAAGAATCGTTGCCATAATCAAGGAAATACCAAAAACACAATCTGTGCTATACTTTGTCTATATAAGGAGACATTATGCATGAGCAAAGCGAAAGTCGCACTCTGTTGCCTTTCTGATGGCCGTTTTCCAAACGAAAAGGACATGATTGATAAGACGATCTCTATGGTACAGACTTTGGGCTTTGAGCCTGTGGTTTTCCCAAAGCTCTATCAGGAACGTGGTCTTCAAAGCGCAAGTGCACAAGAGCGCGCAGCCTTTGCCAACGCCATGTTTCAAGACCCACAGGTCAAAGCTGTCATGGACATCAGCGGAGGAGATCTGGCAAACCAGTGCATCGACTATCTTGATTTTTCTGCCATTGCCGCCTCACATGCCACATTCTGGGGTTACAGCGACCTGACTTGTGTCATCAATGCCATCTATGCCATGACCGGCAAGAGCAGTCTTCTCATGCAGGCAACCCAGCTTGCCAGAAGCGAAAGGCTTTCCTACATGAATGCTCTTCTAGAAACGGAAAATTCTGACCTCCCTTCGGACCTGACCTTCCTGCAGGGTTCTCACATGGAAGGTACCCTTCTTGGCGGAAACATCCGCTGTCTTCTGAAACTTGCAGGAACAAGATACTTTCCAGATCTCACAGGCAAGGTGCTTTTCATCGAAGGCTTTGGCAACAGCATCAACTCCGTCAGTGCCCTTTTAGCCCAGCACAAAAGCATGGGAACCTTTGATAAGATTTCCGGCTTGATTGTCGGCCAGTATACAAAGCTGGACAAGGAGGAAGGGCCACACTGCATAGAAAAACTTGTGCTCGATGTTGTGGGAAGCGACATCCCTGTCGCAAGAACGCACATGGTGGGTCACTCCATCGATTCCCTGGCCCTGAAGATCGGAGAGCATATCTGCCTGTGAATGGCGGGAAATCGAGCCTTTCTCTTCTTTGATTCTCAGGTTTTTCGTTTGGCAGTTTACCGAAGTATCTACCGTTAAATGCCGTTTCAGGGGACTGTTTTTTCATTATTAACAAAAAAACTACCCTGAAAGGACATTCATCTAAAGAATAGAAGGCTGCAACTATAAGAGACAGAGCCTCAAGTTGCAGCCTTCTTCAGTGATCAAGAAACTTAGCAGAATTGCTTCTGCTCAACACGCAGAACAGTACCTGTACAGTATTCCTTTGCGATTCGTCTTACCATAAACGAATCAACATCCTCAAAATCACCCCAACGAGAATCAAGAGAATACATTAACTTGAAATTCGCATCGAAGTAATTTGCATCAAGCCAAACAGCGTTCAGCATATCTCTACAAATACCTATTGTTCTGGTTGAGGTTTTGATAAACAATCCAACAGGGAAAACCACCAATTTATCCGAAATCGATTTATCACAGTATGAAATCTCATCAAAGACTACAGTAATCGATTCTGGAACCTCATTTACCAAAATTGACTCCATTTTCATTTCTCCAATATTGCAAAATGGTTCATACCCCGAATCCTCTCGGATTCCAAAAACAACGTCTTCATCGACATCGAAGAATGTGTCCACATTTGCAAAAGACGAGGAAACGATTAATTGAGAACCATCATCAAAGTTCAACGCAACTTCATCACTGACATGGTTTCCCATTGCCGGCCACTGAGGTGCAGACTGAATGGAGATCAGTTTCTTTTCTGCATACTTTTCCAAAAAATCAAAATCCAATCCGATACTTTCCATTATTTTGCCTCCTTTTTGTAGAAATGAATCTTCTGGCTTTTTACTCCAGAATGATTACTTGTGATGTTTATATCAACCACAGTACTACCATCTGAAGATTCTCTTGGTCTATAGGTGATAACATCACCGCCTTTCATAATACGCTTCCAGCCCTTAATGATTCCATCTCTATTCCTGATGGGCACCTGAACCCCTCCACGCCCGAGTATCCGAAAAAGTCTTTTTGCGGAATCCACAGGATCGCTGGAAAGGTGTGTTCTCCTATTAGGTGTGTTCTTGAACTTTTTCGCAATGTATCCAGAAGCATTCAAGCCAAAATTTCTTTCGATGGACTTAAGGTTACTGGAGATGTAGTTCGTTGGAACACCTGTGCGACTTACGTTTCTTAAACCAGGAAAGCCATAGCTACCTTTACCCATAAATCGCCTCCGTTGTAACAAATGAGGAATCCCAAGTAGGAGAAAACACATGCAACCCTACACCTTTCAAACTGCATATATTACGAATCTCTTCAGTAACTGACCCATAAATAATCAAATCTCTCGGCTTCAATTTATCCAAAATGAATATCAATCCCCGAGTAAAATACTCGCGGTTTTCAGGATTCTTTATTGTTCCTAGGCTACCAGTCGCAATGATGTTTCCATGGGGAATCCCATTACAACAGAAATCGTAAGTCCGAGAATCAGCAAATGAAACATTCATAATCACTGGTATCTCATTTTTGGCAAGGATATAGCCTAGTACTCTGTTTTTATAACAGTTATACAGCTGAAGAGGATATGGGAAATCATAACATAGGCTGAAATCTGGAAGAATGCATCCCGCAAACTTTTTCAATATGGGAATATACTTAGTTGGATTTTTCCAAAATCGTTCAAAACAGACATCAGGAAGATAGAAATGGACAAAAGCATCAAAATCTTCCTCCTTAGTTTTGGTGATCTTATCAAACGGTATCAGCTTCCTAGGAACAACATTCGCACTTGCAAACAGTGGAAAGTTATAGGGAACTGAAAACTGAGCCTCCCTCAATTCTGAGGCTTTGAACATATCCGTATATGACGGATACATTCCTGACGTGACATTTGAACGGATAGGATACTTCATATACGCTCTCCTGCGAATATAGATTGAAAATCGCAAGAGCTACGCGCTATAATGAAAAAACCACTAATCATTGAGCTCGTAGCTCTGCGATTTGGACGCGTTGCATTTAACAAATGGCGCGTCCTTTTTATTTACATATATTTCATTTCTTTCATGCGATTCATAAGTTTTTCATATCGACCATCTCTATAGTATCGCTGAATAGTCTCAAATCGGACCTGAGCAGCAATACTTGAGACTCCAAACCTGTCTTCAATCGCTTGAACAATCTCCTCTTTTGTTTTATGTCCTACTTTGTTTAAAAGCCTAATCAACGCAGGGAAAGGCATCATCACTGAAGAAGCCCATACCCTGGCTTGCCACTCAGAACTCACATACGCTGGAATATGTTTGCTTTGAGTCTGATACATCCTCATTCCATTTTTCTCGAATTGGCCAAGGTGTAATCGGGAATGTGCAACTTCATGTGCAATCGTCATTCTGCTGGAGCCGGTTTCTCTGCAATTATCGTAATCGGCTTTTCGAATCTTTATTACCTTCAAATCCATTTCAGAGGCTCCCAGAATTCCATTTGGAAGTTCCTCATCCGAGACAATCCTAAGGCACATCCCTCTATCTTGGTAAATGTCATCAAGTAATTTCTCTGCATCCATCCGCGTGATGTCTCTGAATAGTACATCCGGTTGATATTGAGTCAGAAATTCTGCAGAATCAAGTTCGATTTCAATTGCGCTTAATGCATCTACAAGATAAGTTATTTCCAAATTACAGATCCTCGCTTTCCATATTTTGAATATATTCCATTACTTTCTGAATTTTTTCATCTGAAAGGCCACCTACCATTCTTGCTACTGCAGCTCTTGATGAATGCTCACTTGTCTCTACAGAATTATTAGCGAGTACAACAAGATGAAAATAGCTGGTCCCATAATAGTCAGCAATCGTCTTTAACATTTGTCCTGACGGTATCTTCTTTCCACTTTCAATCTCCGATAAATACATCGCTGATATATCCATCTCCTTTGCTGCATTTCTCAAGGATACAGTTTTCTTAATCCTTAGATCGTGCACGTAATCTCCAAATTCTCTTCCCGACATTTGCAACTCCCCCTAAATAAGCAACCAATGGACCAGGAAATGTAAGCTGCATGCTTACACTTGCAGATTAAATATAACAACTCATCTAAATGAAGTCAATGTTGATTTCACAAAGTACAGGACTACACAAATCTTAGCCAGTTTCTTCTTGTTACTGCATCATATAAAGCGAAAGGCCCATGCATCAGCACGGGCCTCTATTCTCCGAAACCGGATCTATCAGTCATCCAAGGCGTCAGAAACGGTATCAATGGCATCATCAAGGGAATCCAGGATCTCCTCAACAGTATCAATGCCCTCTTCAAAGCCGTCTGCACGATCCTCGTCGTCTTCTCTGTCTCTGAGATTCTCAAGAGCCTCAAGTGCCTTCTCAAGCTTGTCTTTTGCTTCTTCCATCAGTTCAAGTGCGCCTTTCATAATCCTCTCCTGTTTTCTGTGTTACCTGAAGTCTATAGCAATGTCTGACAAATGTCATCAGGAAAAGGAGCCTCATCCAGATAAGCCTCAAGGAATTTCTTGGCAAGACTGCCTTCCTTGATGTTCTTTCTGGCATCCTCGAAACTGAACCAGGCATAGGAATCCACCTCGCGATTCACCTTCATGGAAGAGGCATCATCCACATAGGCGGTGAAGTTCAGCATTAGAGAGTTGCTTCGTTCAAAATATTCGCTGCGATTGAAGTGGATCTGCACCACATCAAGGCCGGTTTCCTCCTTGACCTCACGTGCTACAGTAGTCTCCGCATCCTCTCCACGGTTCACATAGCCTGCAACCAGAATGTAGTCCGGTCTGCCATACTGCTTGATCAGAAGGATCTTGCGGTTGACCCTGTCAACGACAATCATGATGCATGCGGTGTTGAAGACCGGAAAATGCCAGGCGTTACAGGTCGGACAGAACTGGACCTTACCCTCACCTTCCATGTCACGTACCTCATAGAGGGAACCGCATGTTGTGCAGTACTTCTCATTCTCATTGATAAAAGCCATAGGGACCTCACTTCAGGAACGATTATAGAAAAAACTGGAAGACTATGGAACCTGGCAGACCAGTTCCGGTTTGACGAAAGCAAACTAAACCACTTACATCATTTCCATTAAGGATTTACAGATTTTTCTTAACCATTAAAAACCTTACGTAAGGTTTTTATATGTAATGTATTTTATTACAATATAACGATTTATATCTTCAAACCCACTTGAACATTCTTCGATTTATCCGTAAATTATCTCACGTGAAACGAAGAAATGAGTCAAAGGCATACCTATATCTGGCCCCAGCGGTAATACTGGCAGCACTGTTCTGCTGGTATCCTGCCATCATAGGCTTTGTCCAGTCGTTTCTCACCGTAAACGCAAGTGGTAAGGTTCTGGGCTTTGCGGGGCTTTCCAACTACAGATCGCTATTTGCCGACAAGGCATTTCAGAACAGTCTGAAGGTCTCCCTTCGCTTCATTGTTCTCTTTGTTCCTGCAAACACGTTCGTCACATTACTTGCCGCATCCATGACACGCAGAAAGAGCCGCTTCTCCGCCATTCCGGAGTATGTGTTCTTCGCACCGGTTGCCGTCTCCCTTTCAGCCTACAGCCTCATCATGAAAGACCTTTTTCGCGGAAATGCATCGGTCATCAACAAGATCACAGGACTCAAGATGGGTTGGATCACAGAGCCAGCCGGCGCTATGGCCACATTGGTCATCCTGGGAATCTTCCTGGATTTCGGTATCGACTACATTCTTCTGATGTGTGCCTTCCGAAGCTCTGACAAGAGCGTTCTGGAAGCGGCAAGAATGGATGGAGCCGGCGGTTGGAGACTATTCCTGCAGATTGAGCTTCCGCTGATCCGAGAGACCACACTGGTGACCATCTTCCTGGCTCTCAAGGATGCCATTCTCATTTCTGCACCAATTATCATCCTCACAGAGGGTGGTCCATACCGATCCACAGAAACCGTGATGTTCTACTACTACCTGGAAGCTTTCAAGAGCGGTAACCGTGGCGTGCAGAACGCACTGTCAGCACTGGTGATTGTCATTGCCGCCATTTTCATGGCCCTTTACAACAGCAGAAGGAGGGCCCGATGAAGCGAAAGCCAATCGACATCTTCCGCTACTATCTCAGAATCGTACTTCTGATTGCCTTCTCCATTGTTGTGGCATTCCCTGTGCTGTACATGATTTCCTCTTCCCTCTTCTCCCAGAGAGACTTCAACAAGCTCAGGGTCCTTCCGACCACACCAATGTGGTCCAACTACATCAAGGCCCTGAACCACCGCTATTTCAGCTACTATCTGGTCAACTCAATCGGAACATCCCTTCTGAGCGCCATCATCCGAACACTCGTCGTGATTTTCGCTTCCTTCGCCCTGACCCACCTGCAGTTCAGAGGCAAGAAGCTGATTCTCAGTGCTCTGGTTCTGACCCTGTTCGTCCCACAGGAGGCGATTTTATACCAGAACTACAAGACCATCGCCAACCTCGGACTTCTGGATTCCTGGACAGCCATCATTGCCCCAGGACTTTTCTCCGCTGCACAGATGCTCCTTCTCATGGGCTCCTTCACCGCCCAGGGTCGTGACACCTATGATGCAGCAAGAATGGACGGCGCCAGCGACATGCGCTACATCTGGTCCGTTCTGGTTCCCCTTTCAGGTCCAGCCACGCTGACCATCATGATCCAGACGCTCATTACATCTTTCAACAGCTATCTTTGGCCTCTGCTTGTCACCAACAAGCCTAAGACCAGAACCATACAGATCGGAATCACAATGCTCGGATTCGCTGAGTCCGGTGAGACCGGTGCCCAGATGGCAACACTGGCACTGATCACCATCCCGTTCCTGATCATCTTGGCTTTCACAAAGCGAAGAATTGAAAACGCACTTATTAGGAGGTAACTTCATGAGAAAAGCAATCATCATCCTTTTGGCCCTTCTTGCCATCGCACCTGTCTTTGCACAGGGTGCCGCAGAGAAAGAGACAACCACCGTCACCGTATGGAGCTCCGCCCAGGGTTCCAACCAGACAGTCTTTGACGAAATCGCCCAGACCTTCAACGACACCATCGGAAAGGAAAAGGGAATCAATTTTGAGGCAGTCTACCAGGGCAAGGCCAGCGATGTTCTGACAAAGGTCAACGCAGCTTCCGGTACAGACTCCCTTCCAGACATCGCCATGATGGATGCCACAGCAGCTACAGACATGAACAGTTCTGAGTATCTGGTAACCGTCGACAAGCTCGGCATCGATACCTCCGACATCATTGATTGTGCCATCGCATCCTACTCTTCAGAGAAGGGTCTTCTTGGTCTTCCATTCAATGCTTCTGCATTGCTGTACTACTACAACAAGACTCTCTACGATGCAGCTGGCGTCACAGCACCAAGAACACTCGATGACATGGTCCAGGTCGCAAAGAAGACCGGTAAGCTCAATGCAGATGGTTCTTTCGAAGTCGCCGCATTCGTTGGCGTTCCAGCAACATTCGAGCTCAGCACATTCATCGGTGCACAGAACGGACTGAGCTACCTCGTCAACAACAGAAACGGTCACGACGCAAGACCTACAGAAGTTCTCTTCGGAAAGGAAGGCACCTATGCCGCATTCCTTGAGAAGTGGAAGGCTGTCTACGATACAGGCTACATGAACGCCATCTCCTCCGGTACAACTGCAGAGTTCACATCCGGAAGAGCCGCAGCACTTCTTGCTTCATCCAGTAACCTCGCAAGCATCATCAAGGCTGTTGCAGGCGAGTTCGAAGTTGGTGTTGCAGCAGTTCCAATGGTCAACGAACAGGCAACTGGTGGTACAGTCATCTCAGGTGGTGCTCTGTTCAGCTTCACAGACAGCGCTGCAGTCAAGACTGTTCTTGAATACCTGATCTCACCGGAAGTCCAGGCAAAGTGGTCTGAGGCTACAGGTTATGTTCCAGTCACAACAACCGCTTATGAGACAGAGCAGTACAAGGCTTTCCTCTCTGAGAACCCACAGTACCAGGTTGCACTTGATTCTCTTCTCAACTCAAACGCAGGTCTTGCCAACGTCTGGGTTCCAAGCGCCTACTCCATCTACTACTCATTCCAGGCTAACATCGTTGATGTCCTCAAAGAGGCAAAGACAATCCCAGCCGCTGTTGATGAGATGGTAGCAACAATCGAGGCAGCTTTTGAGGCATACGCTTCACAGAACTGAAATCTTTGATCCCTTTAAATAGTATTTGACCCCAGGTCTTCGGACTTGGGGTCATCTTTTTTGACTCTTCACGATATATTCGGGTATGTTCCTATATATTCTTGGAACAGCGGTAACAGCGATGCACATCAAGGACAGCGTTTTCAATGGTTCCACGGATAGGTGACGGATCCGGCAATCCGTTTGGTATGAACGCCAAGAGCACTATGAGCGTCAAGAACACCATGAACGCCATGAGCGTCATGAGCGCCAAGAACGCCATGAAGGTTAATGAACGTCATGAATTCAGCTTTTCATCCCTGAATCTGTATCATTCTGTGTTATCTGTAACGTCTGTGTCATCTGTGTAAGGTACACCAGCAAATCCCACAGTTTTCCCGTGATGAAGCAAAAAAAGCCCTCACATACTAACAGTACATGAGGGCATGAAGGGATTATACTTTACTTGTCAACCTTTGGAAGTTTGGCAAGAGAAGCTGCGATGTCTTCATCGGTTGGAATGGAGTCTGTCATGACGCCGTCATTGAAGCTCTTGTAAGCGGAAAGATCGAAGTAACCTGTTCCAGTGAGACCGAAGAGGATGTTCTTCTCCTCACCTGTCTCCTTGCACTTGAGAGCCTCGTCGATGGCTGCTCTGATAGCGTGGCTGCTTTCTGGAGCTGGGAGAAGACCTTCTGTCTTGGCGAAGAACTCTGCAGCCTCGAAGACCTTTGACTGCTCAACGGATCTTGCTTCCATGTAACCGTCGTGGTAGAGCTGTGAAAGGATGCTGGACATTCCGTGGAATCTCAAGCCACCTGCGTGGTTTGGAGATGGGATGAACTGGCTTCCGAGAGTGTACATCTTGGCAAGTGGACATACAGCACCAGTATCACAGAAGTCATATCTGTACTCACCACGTGTGAAGGAAGGACAGGATGCTGGCTCAACAGCGATGATTCTGTAGTCGTTCTCTCCTCTGAGCTTCTCACCCATGAATGGAGCGATAAGACCACCGAGGTTGGATCCGCCACCAGCACATCCGATGATGATGTCTGGCTTGACGCCATACTTGTCAAGTGCAGCCTTTGCCTCAAGACCGATGACACTCTGATGCAGGAGAACCTGGTTCAGAACGGAACCGAGAACATAGCGATAACCTTCGTGGCTTACAGCATATTCAACAGCTTCACTGATGGCACAACCAAGAGATCCGTTTGTTCCAGGGAACTTCTCCAGAATTGCGCGACCGACGTTTGTTGTATCAGATGGAGATGGTGTGACGTTGGCGCCATAGGTTCTCATGACTTCCTTTCTGCCTGGCTTCTGCTCATAGCTGATTTTGACCATGTAGACACGGCAATCAAGTCCAAGGTATGCGCAGCTCATGCTCAGTGCAGTACCCCACTGGCCGGCACCAGTTTCGGTTGTGACACCCTTCAGGCCCTGCTTCTTGGCGTAATAGGCCTGAGCGATAGCGGAATTGAGCTTGTGGCTTCCGGATGTGTTGTTACCCTCAAACTTATAGTAGATGTGAGCCGGGCTTCCAAGAGCCTTCTCAAGACAATAGGCACGAACGGTTGGAGATGGACGATACATCTTGTAGAAGTCCTGAATCTCTTGTGGAATGTCAAAGAACTTTGTCTCATTATCAAGTTCCTGCTGGACAAGTTCCTTGCAGAAAACGGCTTCAAGCTCTTCAGCCTTCATTGGCTCAAGTGTTCCCGGATTGAGAAGAGGTGCTGGTTTGTTCTTCATGTCAGCACGGAGGTTGTACCACTGTTTTGGAATCTCATTCTCATTCAGATAGATTTTGTAAGGGATCTCATTTTTAGCCATGTATGTTTCCTCCTATGTGGTACGACCCAATTTTCTGTTGCATTTTGTTGTTTCTATAAAAAGAAACAGTTACTGTTGACAGAAACATAACACGTTACTATGTAGAGAAGCAAGTACTTTTTCAGTTTTTTTTTCATTTTTCTTTGAAGAACACGCAACGGTCCTTATGTTCACACCCCGCACAAGCGGCACCAGGACAGTCGGTAAAGCCATCTTCTGCACTCTCAAGCTGCGCAATATGCCACTTCAGCTCATCGACATGGCTCTGAAGCGTTGCCATTCTTTCCAAGTCCTGCGAGAGTTTGAGACGGTACTGTGTCAGAAGTTCGGTTCTTCTCTTGTTTCCGCTATGGTCCTCATCCTTGAGGCGGATGATGCGGGAGATCTCTTCCAAGGTGAACCCAAGGCTCTTGAGCTCGATGATTCTCTTAAGGTACACAAGATCCTGGTCCGAATAGAATCGTTGGCCTCCATTTGTGCGACCAGCCGAAAGAAGTCCCATCTCCTCGTAATAGCGGATGGTTCTGAGGGTAAGGCCCGAAAGTTCTGAGATTTCACCGATTTTGTAGCGCTTCATACTGCAATAATAAGGGATTTCTTTTGGGGGTTCAATTGTTTGCTTTTTGTTGTATGATGCATTTACAGATACAAGAGGTTCATCATGCAGGAATACTGGGACGTATACGACATCAACAAGAACAAGACTGGAAGGATCATGAAGCGCAATGACTGGACAATGGCCGAAGGCGAATACTACATCTCCGTTTTGGGTGTCGTCAGAAGACCGGACGGCAAGTTCCTCATCACCCAGAGAGTTCTGACCAAGGCATGGGCCGGCGGCTGGTGGGAGATTCCTGGTGGCGGTGTCAAATCAGGAGAGACTTCTGAAGAGGCTGTCATCCGAGAAGTCCGTGAGGAGACAGGTCTTGATGTCTCCAACGCAAAAGGCGGCTACCAGTTCTGTTATCACAGAGAGAACAAAGGCCAGAACTACATTGTCGACATCTATCGCTTTGAGCTTGATGTCACAGAGAAAGACCTCACCCTCCAGCCAGGAGAGACCATGGATGGAAAGTTCGCCACACTGGATGAGATCAAGGCTCTTGCAGAACAGGGCATTTTCCTTCACTACGACAGCATAAAAAAGGTATTTGAGAACTGAGTCCCAAATACCTTCCCTCTTAATTTCAATGCATTTCAAAGGCACCTGTGTGGTGCCTGTTATTTTTTAGTCGAGCTTCAGATCACCTTCCTTGATCCATCCGAGCTTTCTCTCAATCTCACAGAAAAGGATGCTCAGTGCAGCTGGAAGAACGAAGCAGATGAGAACAAGACCAATCCAGTCAAATGCGGTGATGGCAGCCTTTGTACCGGCAGCGACATCGTTGACCCATCCGGTGTAGACGCCGATCTGTCCGACAAAACCACAGGTTCCCATACCAGAAGAGACGGCAGGACCGTTCATTCTGAGCTTGAACAGGCAGGTCGCCAATGGACCTGTGATGGCAGAGGCCAATGTTGGAGCAATCCAGATCTTCGGATTCTTGACGATGTTCGGCATCTGAAGCATGGAGGTTCCGATACCCTGGGACACCAGACCGCCTACTTTGTTCTCACGATAGGACATTGCAGCAAAACCAATCATCTGTGCACAGCATCCTGCAACTGCAGCACCACCAGCAAGACCTGTGAGGCTAAGTGCGGCACAGATTGCTGCAGAGGAGATCGGAAGTGTCAGAGCCATACCTACGATGACGGAAACCAGAATTCCCATAAGGAAAGGCTGGAGGTCTGTTGCCCACATGATGAGCTTTCCGACAGCAGAGGCTGCAGTTCCGATTGGCTTGGCAATAAGGGCTGCAAGACCGACACCGACAAGGATAGTCACAATAGGAGTCACCAGAATATCAACCTTGGTCTCCTTGGAAACCATCTTTCCGAACTCTGATGCAACGATGGCAACAACAAGTACGGCCAAAGGTCCACCTGCTCCACCCAGCATGTTTGTGGCATAACCGACTGGAATCAGTGAGAACAGGACCATTGGGGAGGCATGAAGTGCATAGCCGATGGCAGCTGCCATTGCAGGACCAACCATAGCAGAGGCAAAACCTCCGATGGTCAGATTAGATGTTCCGACTGGATTTGCCAGAAAACCGATGTGGAACTGTGTTCCAAGTGTATTCAGAATGGTTCCAATGAGAAGTGTGCAGAAAAGACCCTGTGCCATTGCACCAAGAGCATCAATTCCATAACGCTTTGCGGAAACCTCAATGTCCTTTCTCTTCAGAAATTCTTTGAACTTGTTCATTTCAATCTCCATTCTCCGCCTTTTGGAAACAAAGCGGATAAATATCTTGACAGGTGTCATGACACCTTACGAGCCCAATTATATGCGTAATTTCTGCTTTGTCAATTCACATGACAAGACACATTTGTGCTATAGTATCTCCATACCCATAGGAGACACGCGATGAAAGCCACGGACAGACGCGATATGATACTTCAAACACTACAGAAGGCCGATGAGGAAATCAGCGCAACCAGCCTTGCCACCACCCTCAAAGTCAGTAGACAGATCATCGTCGGAGACATTGCGCTTCTTCGTGCTGCAGGAGAAGACATCATCTCAACCCCGAGAGGCTACGTCTTAAGTACTCATGAGACGAGAACCGGAGAGATTCTGAGACAGATTGCATGTGTGCACAACGAGCAGCAGATGCTGCAGGAACTTCAAATCTGTGTAGACCAGGGATGCAGCATACTAAATGTCATTGTAGAGCACCCGGTCTATGGCCAGATCACAGGCCAGCTGATGCTCAAGTCCCGCTATGACATTGACCAGTTCATGGAAAAGGTCAAGGCGGCCGATGCCCATTCCCTATCCGAACTCACCGATGGAGTTCATATCCACACCCTCTCCTGCCCAAGTCAGGCCGCCTATGAGCGAGTGTGCGAAAGCCTCAAGGCTGCAGGAATCCTTTTCAAGCAGTAAACCAGACACACAGCACAACCAAATTTTCCTCTTTTGATTTCAGATCCGATTGAAGATCGACTTTGTACAACCCATATCCATTAGGGTCCAAGTTTCAAAAGGCTTTCCCCTTTCTGAGTTTTTGATTTTTATTATGCAAAACTCAGGAAAGAGCAGAAGTTTTTCTCATTTTTTTCAAAAAACTTCGACATTCACAACCCCTCAAACAGCCACAAAAATGCAATCAACCCATAAAACAAAAGAGCACCCTCGAGATGGCCGTCTCAAGGGTGCAATGAAAAAGGAGGTCTAGAAAAACTAGATTGGCGTGCCATGCACAGGGGAACTTTGTGCAGAGCACTCTATTGAATCTTGAAAATTCAATCTACATAGAACAGCATGTCACCGTAGGTTGGGAATGGCCAAGCCTCGTGTGAAACGCTAAGCTCGAGCTTGTCAGCAACAGCTCTGACATCTTCCATAGCTGGAACGATGCACTCTCTTGTGAAGTGAGCAAGCTCAGATCCGCCGAAGGAAGCACTCTTCTCCACGATGGAGGAAAGGGCGGCAGTCTTGATGGCAAGATCATCGAGCATTGCGGAAATGTTCTCGACAAGTGCTGTCTCTGCTGTACATCGGAGAGATGGCAGAATTGCCTTCTTGGCTGCGATGGCGCTTGCCAGTTCTCCAGCATACTTGCTGACTGCAGGAATGATCTGTGTGTTGACCATGTCACCCATTGTCAGAGCTTCGATGTGCAGGCTCTTGGAATATTCCTCGTTGAGAATCTCGAATCTGGAGTGGATCTCAGATGGGCTGAAGACGCCAAATTCCTTGAACAGTGCGATGTTCTTGTCAGCAACAAATGTATCCAGAGCTTCTGGAGTGGACTTAAGGTTGTAAAGTCCTCTTCTTGCAGCCTCTTCGACCCATTCATCAGAATAGTTGTTGCCGTTGAAGACGATTCTCTTGTGTGCAATGTAGGTGTCTCTGATCAGAGCATCCACTGCGGCATCAAAGTCCTTTGCATCCTTAAGTGTTGCTGCAAAATCTTTGAGAGCCTTTGCGACGATTGTGTTGAGGACAACGTTCGGACCTGATACGGAGAAGGAGGAACCGAGCATTCTGAACTCGAATCTGTTACCGGTAAAGGCAAATGGACTTGTTCTGTTACGGTCTGTTGTATCCTTTGGAATGGATGGGAGAACGTGGACACCAAGCTCCATTCTCTTCTTCTCGGCTGCTGCGATATCAGTGCCTTCGGCAATGGACTCGAGAATTGTGGAAAGCTCGTCACCGAGGAACATGGAAACGATGGCAGGTGGTGCTTCGTTGGCTCCAAGTCTATGGTCGTTGCTTGCGCTTGCGACAGAGACGCGCAGGAGATCCTGATACTCATCAACAGCCTTGATGACTGCAACGAGGAACAGCAGGAACTGCTTGTTCTCCTTTGGATTGGAACCTGGAGAAAGGAGGTTCAGGCCAGTATCAGTGGAGATGGACCAGTTGTTGTGCTTACCGGAGCCGTTGACACCTGCAAATGGCTTTTCGTGCAAGAGGCATGTGAATCCATGGCGCTCAGCAACCTTCTTCATAGTCTCCATGGTGAGCTGGTTGTGGTCTGTAGCAACGTTTGTTGTTGCAAAGACAGGAGCGAGCTCATGCTGGCAAGGTGCAACCTCGTTATGTCGTGTCTTGGCAGTGATGCCAAGCTTCCAAAGCTCCTTATCAAGGTCTCTCATGTAGGCGGCGACTCTTGTCTTGATGGAACCGAAGTAATGGTCCTCCATCTCCTGTCCCTTAGGGGCACGTGCACCAAAGAGTGTCCTGCCTGTGAAAACGAGGTCCTTTCTCTTTGCATAGTCCTCTTTGTTGATGAGGAAGTACTCCTGCTCAGGACCGACGGTTGTGATGACTCTCTTGACGTCATCCTTACCGAACATGTGAAGAATCTCGACAGCTTCCTTGCTCAGGGCTTCCATACTTCTGAGAAGAGGAGTCTTCTTGTCCAGAACCTCTCCTGTGTAGGAGCAGAATGCTGTTGGGATGTAAAGTGTGTCATCCTTGATGAATGCATAGCTGGTTGGGTCCCATGCTGTGTAGCCTCTGGCCTCGAATGTGGCTCTGAGACCTCCTGATGGGAATGATGAGGCATCCGGCTCACCCTTGATCAGCTCCTTTCCGGAGAACTCAAGGATCACCTTTCCGCCATCAACTGGGGAAATGAAGGCATCATGCTTTTCTGCGGTGATTCCTGTCATAGGCTGGAACCAGTGGGTGAAATGTGTGCATCCGTTGTCGACAGCCCATGTCTTCATGGCATTGGCGACGCTGTTTGCAACTGTGATATCGATATCCTTGCCTTCAGAAACGGTCTTCTTCAGGGACTTGTAGATGTCCTTTGGAAGCTTCTCTCTCATGACTGCATCATTGAATACCAGACAACCGAAATAATCAGCGACGTTTTCCATATAATCCTCCGTATATCGGCTTCAGGGGCCGACTTTTGAAATCGAATGTAAAAAAAAAAGACATTACGGCAACTGCCATAACGTCTTTGTTATGACGCAAGTAATACCGTTTTTCCCGAATTGAGTCAACAGGTTTTCGAGAAAACTGGAAACCTTGCTTTTCAAAGACAAAACGTCAATCCGTTTACAGTTCGCGTACAAAATACAATTGTCCGCATTTTTCGTACAAAACCCACTAGACAAAACCTCTGCGATTGCACTATTTTTTCTGCAAACCTCAGGCCGTTGGGGTTAGCAGACAAAGGCGTCTGGCAGACATCTCCGAACAGGATTTGGGGGAATCTGTCAGGCGCCTTTTCTACTTCTATATGTTGGTGCAGTTTGGATGACCGTCTGACATCTAGACAATTCTCCAAGAATGAATCAACATTTCCATATGCCGCCAATACGGCAACAAAAGGAAGGAAACAATGGATAGCTTCACTCGTGAAGAGGTTATGAACTACATGAGAGAACAGGATGTCAGTTTCGTACGTCTTGCTTTCTGCGATATCTTCGGCCAGCTGAAGAACACTTCCATCAGTGTCTCAGCATTGGACAAGGCTCTGGATAAGGGTATCGGCTTCAACGCATCGGCAATCAGAGGATTCATGAACGTTGAGGACTCCGATCTTTTGCTCTTCCCAGACCCAAACACTCTCACCATTCTCCCTTGGAGACCAGTACAGGGCAAGGTCGCAAGATTCTTCTGCAACATCAAGCACTCCGATGGCAGACCATTTGAGGGTGATGCAAGAGCCATTCTCAAGCAGTTCGAGAAAAAGCTCATTCTCGAGGGCAAGAACATCCAGGTCAGTTCCGAAGTTGAATTCTATCTGTTCAAGCAGGACGATGAGGGAAACCCAACAGACATCCCAATGGACAGAGCTTCCTACTTTGACATCGCACCAAGAGACAAAGGCGAGAACATCCGAAGAGAGATCTGCCTGACCATGGAGCAGATGGGAATCGCCTATGAGGCAAGCCACCATGAGAAGGGCCCAGGCCAGAACGAAATCAGACTGCAGAGTGCCATGATGCTTGATGCAGCAGACCACCTGATCTCTTTCAAGGATTTGGTAAAGGTCATTGCAAACAGAATGGGACTTTTCTCCTCATTCCTGCCAAAGCCTCTTTTCAATGAGAACGGAAGCGGACTTACCATCAACATCTCCATGCCAGACGGCGACGAGCAGACCAAGCGTGAGATGATCGGTGGAATCCTCAGAAGAATCGAGGAGATTACCATCTTCCTCAATCCGGTTGCAAACTCCTATGAGAGAAAGGGCACCTTCGAAGCCCCTTCCATCATCGACTATGGCTACGGAAACAAGAAGTTCCTGATCAAGATCCACCAGACAAGCGACAACGTCAGACTCAAGGTCAGAAGCGCAGACCCTTCCTGTAACCCATACCTTGCAATCCTGCTTCTTGTCGGTGCTGCTGTGGAAGGCATCAAGGACCATGTGAATCCGGATGATTACAACACCGGAAAGGAGCTTCCAGATACCCTGATCGAAGCTGTCAGGGCCGCTGAGAAGTCCGATTTCGTCAAGTCCATGATTCCAGACCATCTGTTTGAGCGCTTCCTTCAGGCAAAGCGCGATGACTGGGAGACAAGTTCCCTCTCAGGAGACCCTCAGCACAAGGCAAAATCCATGGAGTTCTCTGTAACGTAATTGCTGTTTCATATGCCCGGACCATTCTGTCCGGTACCCTATTTAAGGAAAGAAGATGGATAAGGTTCTAATCGTCGCTTCCTCGGACAAACTCGTTCTGAGCCTTTCAGAGCTTGTTCTGGAAGCCGGCCAATTCACAATCACAACCGCTACCTCCGGGTCCCTCGCAAGACGACTTGTTCTTGAAGAGGAATGGGACACGGTCGTGGTCAACCATCCTCTCAAGGACGATGACGCCGAGCGCTTTGTTCAGATGGTGAGCGAGCACTCGGACGCCACCCCTATTCTTCTTGTCAAATCCGAGTATCTGCAGATGGTCTCACGATCTCTCGCAGACACCCCTACCCTCTTTGTCGAAAAGCCGCTGATCAAGCAGATCTTCTTCCAGGCCATGCATCTTGCCTCCTCCATGAAACGCCGCATGGAAAACCTCAAAAAGCAGAATGCAAAGCTCGAAGCCCAGATTGAGGATCTCAAATACATCAACCGCGCAAAGATCTGCCTCATCATCAACCAGCATATCTCTGAGGAAGAGGCCCACCACAGGCTGGAAAAGCTTGCCATGGATAACCGCATCTCAAAGCGCGAGGCCGCAAAAGCCATTCTGAGAATGTTCTCGGACTGAGCCCGCAGATTATCCAGGTTCAAAAGCATATTCAGACAAATCGTATCTGAACCTGTTTCCCAAGCCCTTTTGCAATTCTTTTTATTGTCTTTAATGATGGGTTACCGTTTCCATTCTCCAGCTTGCAGATATCTGCCCGATCAATACCTGTTCTTGCCGCAAGTTCCTGTTGAGAGATATTCAATTCATTTCTGAGTTTTATCATTTCGGAAAGGAGTTGGTATTCTGGTTCAAGGGCATCATACTCTTGCCTAACTTTATCATCACTGAGAAGTTCTTCTTTGAGTTGTTTAAGATCCATAGCCATTTCTCCTTTTCCAGTCATTCCGATAGCTTTCTGCTCTTTCAATTTCTTCTTTTGGAGTCCTTTTCTGCTTCTTAACAAAACCATGCGTTACGATTATTCTCTGGCCTTCCACAAAGAAGTAGATAGAACGAGTAATTGTTGTACTTAGTTTTGACCGCAGTTCGAACAATCCGTCTCCCAATGCTTTCGAGTATGGCTCCCTTAAACAGTTTCCGAAGGACTCAAGAAGTTCCAGATCCCTCAAAACCTTTGCCTTCATTGCTGGAGCAAGTCCCTGTAGAAACTCGTCGAATGGGGTCTGTTTCTGAGAAGTCTCATAGAATTCAACCAAAAACGACATTTCTCATCCCTCCTATAAAATAGTGGGTTTTATCCCACATGTCAATGAAAACGAGAGACTTCTTTTCACGTTCCACTTTAAAATACTTTTTCCCATAAAAGGCCTCCTATCAGCCATATACCAGAAAAGTGTCGAAAGTATTTTGCAGAAACCAAAGAATTGCTGAAATTAGTAGCGTTTCATGTCGCCAGTTATATAGTCAGTACTGTTCTGTTCGCGCTGTTTTACCTGTCAAACTGTATGATTTATCGCAAGCTCACTCAAACTGTGCCGCATAAAGCTTATAGTAGAAGCCCTTCTTCTCCATCAGCTGGGCATGGGTACCCTGCTCCACCACATCACCATGGTCAAGAACCAGAATGTTGTCGGCATTCTGAATGGTAGAAAGTCGATGGGCAATGACAAAACAGGTCTTGTCGTGCATGAGCTCGCGCATGGCATCCTGGATCTCACGTTCTGTGGAGGTATCGACGTTGCTGGTAGCCTCGTCCAGAATCAGCATCTTGGAATCGTAGAGCATGGCTCTGGCAATGGTCAGAAGCTGTTTCTGGCCCTTTGAGATATTGCCGCCATCTTCGCTGATGACCGTATCATAGCCCTTTGGAAGTCTCATGATGAACGGATGGATGTGGGCTTTCTTTGCAACACGCACAACATCCTCCATCGTCGCATTCTCTCGACCGTAGGCAATGTTCTCGAAGATGGTTCCACGGAACAGCCAGGTCTCCTGAAGAACCATGGCATAGGCGGCGCGTAGGCTTGAACGAAGATAGTCCATCTCATCCTTGCCATCCACCAGGACCGTTCCCTTGTTGTAGTCATAAAAACGCATCAGAAGATTGATGATGGTGGTCTTTCCAGCTCCTGTCGGACCCACAATGGCAATGAGCTTTCCAGGCTGTGCATCAAAGCTCAAATCATGCAAAATCGTGCGCTCAGGGTCATAGCCGAAGCTGACGTTTCGAAAGCGCACATCACCATCCACTTCCAACAGCTGCACAGCATCCTCTTTGTCTGCCACTTCCTCCGGCTGGTCCAGAAGATGAAACACACGCTCGGCTGCGGACAATGCAGAGAGAATCTCGTTCATGACATTCGCAATCTCATTGATCGGACCTGAGAACTTTCTGGAATAGAGGATGAACGAAGAGATCTGTCCCAGGGAAACGATTTGCATCATGTAGAAGAAGGAGCCCAATGTGGCAATAAGTCCAAGGCAGATGTTGTTGATCATACCCATGGTCGGACCGATGGAAACACCATGGTAGTCGGCTTTCCAGTAGGCTTCAGCTGCCTGTCCGTTCACTTGTGCGAAGTTCTCACAAACCTGATTCTCATAGGCATAGGCCTGGATCGTCTTTTCGCCGGAGAACATCTCCTCGACAAAGCCGTTCATCTTTCCATAGTTCTTGGACCTCTGGATGAAAAGCGGACGGGTCTTCTTCTTGATGTAGATGGTAAACGTCACGGAAATCGGGATGGTCACAAGGACAACGACGGCTAGAACCGGTGCAATGCGAAGCATCATCACAAGGGCTCCAAGAACGGTGACGACACTTGTCATGATCTGGACGATATCGGTCTGAAGGGAGGTTGCGATGACATCAATGTCGTAGCTGACACGGCTGATGATGTCTCCGGCAAGATTGTGGTCAAAGAAGGAAACCGGAAGGCGTGAGAGCTTTTCAAAGCATTCCTTTCGCAGTTTCTTTGCCGTCAGTTTTGCCACATTGGCCATAATCACGTTGATGAGAATCGTAATCAGGGATGAGGACACATAGACCAGAAGCATCAGACGCACATAATGCAGGACCAAAGGGAAATTGACTTTTCCGGCACCGGCGGAGGCCTCGTTGATGGCATTTCCCGCAAGGCTTGGACCAATGAGAGAAAGGACGTTTGAGGTAAAGCTCAGGGCAAGGGACAGAAGAATCAGAAGGCGGTACTGCTTCACAAAGGAGAGAATTCTCTTGAGAGCCTTCTTTCCATCCTTCGGTTTTGAGGTTGAGATCTTGTTGATTGCCATATCAGACCTCCCCCATCTGCGTCTCGAAGATCTCACGATACTGAGCAGATGTTGCCATAAGCTGGTCATGGGTTCCGATTCCAATGATTCTACCCTCATCCAGCATGATGATCTGGTCGCACTGCATAATCGAGCTGATTCTCTGTGCCACAATGACGGTTGTCGCACCGCTGTGATGCTCTCGAATGTTCTTTCTCAGCTGGGAATCGGTTCGGTAATCCAAAGCGCTGGAAGAGTCATCCAAAATCAGAACGTCAGGGTCTGCTGCCAGTGCTCGGGCAATCAGAAGCCTCTGTCGCTGACCGCCGGAGAAGTTGGCGCCATGGATGGCAGCTTCATGGTCAAAGCCATCCTCGTAGTTGCCGATGAACTCACTTGCCAGTGCATCCGATGCTGCAAGAGAAAGCTGTGCCTCATCCACATCGCGACCGAACACGATGTTGCTGCGAATGGAATCCGCGAAAATGACATCGTTCTGGAACACGACACCAAAATGTCTGCGAAGGCTGTCCAGGTCATAGCTTCGCACATCCTTTCCATCCAAATAGACATGTCCTTCCTGCGGGTCATAGAAACGCATCAGAAGGTTTGCGATGGTGGTCTTTCCGCTTCCGGTTGCACCGATGATGCCAAGGCTGGAGCCCTTCTTCATGGCAAAGCTGATGTCAGAAAGCGTCTTTTCGCGCTGGCCTCCTGCAAAGGCCTGGGCGTCAGAGGTCTCAGACTCACCATAGCTGAAGTTCACATGGTCAAAGATGATGTAATCATCCGATTCGGCTTCTGGTGCATCCGGTTCGACCTCCAGAGCCTTTGAGTTATCCATGACAGAGCTGATTCTGTTTGCGGATGCGTTTGCCTTGCTCATGTTTAAAAAGAATCGGTTGAGCGTCATGATGCCCATGAGAATCATCTGAAAGTATGTGAGAAAGGCCAGAATCACACCTGGTTTTGTGACGCCTTTGTTGACTCGGTAGGCACCAAAGAGAACGACAACCGTCAGTCCCACGTTCATGCAAAGGCTCATCACAGGTCCTGGCAGTGACATGACGACACTGGCCTTGAGTTCGGAGCGCGTCATCTGGTCATTGAGATCGCTGAATCGTCGCTTCTCATAATCCTCTTTGGAAAGAGCCTTGATGACTCGCACACCGGTGATGTTCTCTCGCATGACCCTTACAATGTTGTCCAGCTTGACCTGGACCTTCTCATACAATGGGATTCCCTTTCGTGAAATGTAGAAGATGATCACAATGAGAAGCGGAGCCATCAGGCACAGAATCGAGGCAAGACCGGCATCCATGGAAAGTGTCATGACGATTCCACCCAGCAAAAGCATCGGAGCACGCACTCCCAAAGTCTGGGAGGTCTGCATGAAGGACTGGATGTTATAGGAATCGGAGGTCATTCTGGAGATCAGAGACGGAAGTCCCACATCATCCATCTGGTTTCCGGAAAGGTTGATTGATTTGCTGAAAAGGTCCTGTCGGACGCTGTAGATGCATTTCTTTGCGATTTTGACCGACCCACGATTTGCACTGACGTTCAGAAACCTTACGGTCAGCGCCAAAAAAATCATCACAACGCCCCATATGAGAATGAGATACGGAAGCTTCAAGGGAGCCACGTCATCGATCATGTACTCAAGGACATAAGGAATGAGAAGTTCACAAAGAGATGCCAGAAATTTCAGCAGCATCACAAAGGAGATTTCCTTCGTGTGCCTTCTCATATAGGAAAGGATGAACCGCATAGGTGCATTATACATATTTCATGTCTTTAATCAAAAAGGGATATTGCAAAATACACACAACTTTGATAGATTGCTTATCAATATGAGAAGCAAATCAAATAAAGTTACAGTTTCATACGACTTATGGATATAATGGATACCGGTTCTTACCGGTATTTTTTTTGCTTTCAGGAGGAAAATGCGATGAACAGATTTATTGGCAGATCACTTTGTGTAATCGATGATCTCTCACGAGAAGAGAGACTTTACTTCTTCCAGCAGGTCAGAAAGCTGAAGGAAGCAGTCAAGGCAAACGACACAGAAACAATCAACTCATTCAGAATCAATGATCCTGATTTCGGAATCTATGAGGTATTCCTTGAGAACAGTACAAGAACCAAGGAAAGCTTCAGAAACGCCGCAAATTTCCACTATGCAAAAGTCACTGAGATGAGCGCAGACAACTCATCCTTCAGCAAGGGCGAAAGCTACGCTGACACATTCAACATGCTCAGCGGTTACAACAACAGAGTCTTCATCATCCGCAGTAAGGTCGAGGGCGTCTGCAAGCACCTGAGTCAGGAGTGTGCCGAATACGCAAAGAGAAACGACCTGCCTTACACACCTGCATTCCTCAACGCAGGCGACGGCAAGCATGAGCACCCAACCCAGGAGCTCTTGGATGAGTACTCCTTCCTGGAGGACAACAACTGGAATTCCGATGACATCCACATCGCTCTTGTCGGAGACCTCTACCATGGAAGAACCGTCCACAGCAAGGCCGATGGTCTTACCCTGTGGAAGAACGTCAAGGTCGACCTCATCGCTCCAGATGAGCTTGCCATGCCGGAGTCTTATGTCACAAAGATGAAGGAGAACGGATTCGAGGTCAGAGAATTCAAGTCCATCGATGAGTATCTGACACAGAGTGACGTTTCAAAGCAGTGGTACTTCACACGTCCACAGCTTGAGAGAATGGGAGAGAAGATCCTTGCCAAGGCAGCATCCCTGAGAACCTCCATCACCTTCCGTGAGGACCTCATGGACAAGATTCCAGAAGGAACAAAGTTCTATCATCCACTTCCAAGACACAAGGAGCATCCGACAATCCCAACATTCCTGGACAATACTTCCTTAAACGGATGGGAAAAGCAGGCAATCAACGGCATGTACTGCAGAATCATCCTTCTGGCGCTCGTCGCAGGTAAGATCGGAGACGATTTTGAGGCAACCGAAAAGAAGGTTGTTGAAGAGGAGCAGCCATGGATCATTGAGATCCAACCAAAGGAAAGCAATGAAAAGGGAGATGTCTCAGAAGGCGTTCGTCCGATTTCAAACGGAATCGTCATCGACCACATCTGCAAGGGCGAAGATCCAGCAGAGATCAGACGTCACATGATCCTCATCCGCAGAGTTATGGGTCTTGATGGACTTAAGGGTGGCGAATGGGTAAGCCAGAGCGCCAATGGAGATTTCAAGGGAATCATCTTCCGACCAGGCCAGTTCGAGTTCACCCACAAGCAGGTCAAGCGTCTTGCTGCAGTCGCTCCAGGATGCACCCTCAACATCATCCAGAACGGCAAGGTTGCCAAGAAGTACAGAACAACCATGCCACCAAGAATCTACAACTTCGATGACCTCATGTGCACAAACGATGCATGTATCTCCAATGACAGCCAGAACGAGAATGTTCAGGCAATGTTCACAAAGACAAAAGATGGCAGATACATGTGCGCATACTGCGGCAAGGTCCACACATTCAAGGAAATCTTCAAACACTGAGAAAGGAGCACAACATGGAAATGACAAAATATTCATACGCTTTGGCAAAGAAGGCACTCGAGATGGGAGCCGTCAGACTTTCCCCGGAAAAGCCATTCTGCTGGGCAAGCGGCTACTACATGCCTATCTATAATGATAACAGAACCCTCCTTGCCGATCCCGAGGCAAGAAAGATGATCGCCATGGCTTTCAGCGAGATTCTCGAGAAGCTCGGTTTTGATCCGGAGAACGTCGCAGGTACAAGCACAGCCGGTATCCCACATGCAACAACTCTTGGCGATATGCTCCAGAAGCCTGTCAGCTACATCAGATCCTCCAACAAGGACCACGGACTGCAGAACCAAATCGAGGGCCTGGGAAAAGCCAAGACCTATGAAGGCAAGAAAGTCCTCCTGATCGAAGACCTCATCAGCACCGGTATGTCATCCATCAAGGCTGTCAAGGCAATCCAGGAAGCAGATGGAAAGGTTCCATATTGTCTGGCCATCTTCACCTACGGCACACAGCAGGGAAAGGACGCTTTTGAGGCTCTTGATCCAAAGTGTGAGCCAATTACAATCCTTGACTACAATTACGTCATCCAGATCGCAAAGGAGACAGGATACATCAAGCCAGAGCAGGAGCAGATGCTTCTTGAGTGGTCAGCCGCCCCTTTCACATGGGGTGAGAACCACGGTTGGAAGAAGGAGGAGAAGTGATGAACTACGTACAGCTTCTTGAGACAACTGCAAAGAGCGCAGGCAACTGCACCTGTATGGGAATCGACCCAAACTTCTCTGCCCTTCCTGAAGGAGTCAGCGTACAGCAGTTCTTCATCACACTCTTCGAGGAGATGGACAAGGCAAACATCAAGGTCGCTTCCATCAAGCCTAACATCGGATACTTTGCCAGACTGGACAATCCTCTTGAGGGAGACTTCAAGGGATCTCTGGCTCTTGCAGAGATTGTGAAAGCAATGCCGGCAAAGCCATTCATCCTGGATTCCAAGCGTGGTGACATTGCCACTTCTTCTGCCAATTATGCCTTTGAAGCCTTCCGAACTTGGAAAGCTGACTGCGTTACAGTATCCCCTTACATGGGAAATGACAGTATCAGCCCATTTGCACTGGCAATCGGAGAGGATGCAAAGGACAAGGGAATGTACATTCTCAACCGCACCAGCAACCCTGGTGGAAAGGACCTTCAGAACCAGATCATGTCTGACGGAAGACCTGTCTACATGCACGTTGCAGACCTCATTGCAAAGTGGAACAGTGAGTATTCCAGTGGCATCGGCGCTGTCGTAGGAGCTACAAACCTCAAGGAATTTGAGGATCTTGCAGCCTTCTATGCCGACAAGCGTGTCCCACTTCTGATTCCAGGCGTTGGAAGCCAGGGAGGAAGCGCACCTGAGGTCATTGCCATCATGAAGAAGGTCGGCTATCCACTTGAGCTTTGCAGAATCAACTCCTCCTCTGCCCTTTCCCATCCATGGGCAAAGAAGAAGGAAGCAGCCCCTAGCAACTGGAAGCAGGTCTGTCTGGATGCCATCAAGAAATTCACTGAGGAGTGTGCACTGTGAGAAGATCATTTCCAATGGGACACAAGGACCACAGCGTCCACATGGCCACAGTCAGTGGTTGTGCCTCCACAAAGCCGGAACTTGTGAAGTGGTTCAACGACAAGGTCAATGCCGTTGAAATTGTCACAACAAAGAGTTTTCAGGTCGTTCAGACCTTTGGAAACCGCGAGCCTGTCATTTGCCAGACAAGTGAAGAGGTGTTCGGAAACTCCGTTGCCCTGCGTAACCCAGGTATGGAGGTTGCCCTCCCACAGCTTGAGAAGCTGAAAACCGACGGTCTTCGCGTGTGGCTCAACGTCTCCATCTCCGCCAACAATCCAGAGAACTTCATTACCCTGGTAAAGGCATTTGACAAGGTGGCGGACTCCATTGAGCTGAACCTCTCCTGCCCTCATGCCAGAGCCGGCTTTGGTGCCGCCATTGGAAGCGATGCTAAAATCGCAAGTGATTATGTCAGACAGATTTGCGAGGCTTACCCACAGCGTGAGAGCCTTCTGTTTGTCAAGCTCACACCAAACGTAAACAATATCGGAGAAATCGCAAAGGCTGTCATCGACAGCGGTGCAGACGGACTTGCGGCCATCAATACGGTAACCCCAGTTGTCCATATGGACCCTGTCTGCAACCAGCCGATTCTCAACAACCCGATCGGTGGCAAGGGTGGCGTCAGTGGTGACGTCGTCTTTGACCGCGCAATCGAGTGCATCAAGGAAATCCGTCAGGCTGTCGGAGACGATGTACCAATCATTGGAACCGGTGGAGTCTCAGACGGACAGCGCGCTGCACAGATGGTTCTGGCTGGAGCGGATGCCGTCGGTATCGGAACTGCCCTTGCAAAGGTCGGACAGAAGAACTGGGGACCATTCTTTGAAGCAGTCAAGAGCGAAGCCGAAAGCTTCCTTCAGGGAAACAGCGTTCCTCTTGCTTCCAGAGACATGCAGGCAAAAGGCAGAGTCATGGCCTACAGCGCCTTCAAGGTGACAGACAAGGTCCTTCACTGCGAAGACACTGTTCTGATCACACTTGATGGCAGCATGAAGAACTTCAAGCCAGGTGAATTCGTCTTCCTCTGGATTCCAGGTGTCGGCGAGAAGCCATTTAGTGTCGCCAAGTCAGACCCACTGATGTTCATCATCAAAAAGCGCGGAGAGTTCACACAGGCTGTCTTTGACAAGCTCAACGTCGGAGATACCATCATGCTTCGCGGACCATATGGAGCAGAGACACAGACACCAGACACCAAGAAGGCCATCATCGTCGCAGGCGGTACGGGTGAAGCGGTTGCAATGCCTCTGGCACAGAAGCTTCACAGAGAAGGTACTCCAATGAGTTTCCTCGTCGGAACAAGCGTTGATGGAAACCGTGGAATCCTGGAGAAGGAACTTGGTGCCTATGGCTCATACCTTTGTGTATCAGATGCCGGAAAGCCTGGAAGAATCCTAGAGTCCCTGGACGGTGCCATCAGAGAGGCTACCGCAGACGGAACATCGATTGCAGACATTGCATTCTACCTGATCGGACCGAGCATCTTCATGAAAATCGCAGGATCCAAAATCAGCGGCCTTGGTGCAAAGGCTGAGAACATCCTCCTTTCCATGGAGAAGAACACCATGTGCGGAATCGGTCTTTGTGGCGAATGCTCCTGTGGCGGAAAGCTCACCTGCCAGTGGGGAACTTTCATGACCTATGAATTCCTTTGCAAGGAGAATGTCCTGTGACAGATCCACATGTACATCTGAGAGACTGGAACCAGACAAGCAAGGAGACCGTCATGCACGGTCTTCTTGTCGCTTCTGAGGCAGGTTTTGACCATGTCTTTGACATGCCGAACACAAATCCTGCAGTAACAAGCAGAGAAGCTGTTGAAAAGCGCCTTGCCCTTGGACAGGAAGCAGAGGCCAAACTTGCAACGATGGGTCACACCATCTGCTATCACCTCTACTGCGGAATCACAGCAGACACGAAGCAGATCCAGGAGATGGTGCACGCCTACAACGACCTTTTTCCAAGAGTCTGTGCCCTCAAGCTCTTTGCCTCCCAGTCGACCGGTAACATGGGAATCATCGGAAAGGAAAATCAGATGGCAATCTACAAGACCCTTGCCCAGCTCAGCTATGAAGGGGTACTTGCCGTACACTGCGAAAAGGAAGAGCTTTTTGACAAAAGTGCAACGTGTCACAGCCTTGTCAGACCTGCCATCAGCGAAGAGATGTCGGTAAGAGATCAGATTGACTGTGCAGAGAAAGCAGGTTTCAAAGGGAACCTTCATATTGCCCATGTCAGCACACAGGGTGCACTCAAGGCAATAAAGGAAGCAAAGGAGCGAGGCTTGATCAGAATCACCTGCGGAGCCACACCTCACCACATTCTTTTAAACAGACAAAACGAATCCATGCTTGCCAAGATGAATCCTCCACTTCGTGAAGAGTGCGACAGAAAAGCCATTTTCGAGGGCCTTTTCAACGGGGAAGTTGACTGGATCGAAAGCGACCATGCGCCACACACCTTGCAGGACAAGCAGGCAGGAGCCAGCGGAATTCCAGGGTTTGAGGGAATGCTTCTCACCATCCGGGAACTTCGAAAAAATGGTATGGACGAGAATCGGCTCAACGGCCTTCTCGGACAGAATGCACTGAAGGCATTTGGCATCCAGGAGAATACAACAGCAGTTCCACAGGTCTCAGATGACATGATAAAGGCAGCTCACGATGCCTACCCGTTCTCTGCCTGGAATTAACTCAGAAATCGTTTTTCCGTAAGGTCCATGGCAAAGGCACCGAGAGGTGCTGTGATCAGAATGGACAAAACAGAAACAGATAGCACAATGTCTCCGCAACCAAGTCCCAACGCAAGTGGGATTCCTCCGATTGCGGCCTGAACGGTGGCCTTCGGAAGGTAGGCGAAAACACAAAAAAGGCGCTCCTTCCCATTCAGATTCGTACCCAAAACACACAAGGCGCTTCCAATCGAGCGGACCACAAGAGCGAGAAGAATCACAGCAATGGCAATCGGACCCACGGTTACCGTAGCGCTGATGTTCACAGCAGAACCAAGAAGGACAAACAGGAAGATCTCTCCAAACATCCAGATTCTTGAGAACTGACCAGATAGTACGGAGCGCTTATCAACTGGGCATCTCATGCCAATGATGCAGCACATGGACATGACAGCCAAAAGTCCTGAGAACGGAACAGATGCTGGAAGAAGATCCTCAAAAGCCGTCACAAGAAGACCTGTAGCAAAAATGACAAGGACCTTCATCGGATTGCCCATTTTCTGTGCATGTTCAAATAATTTGCTAAGACAAAGACCAATCAGAACACCAAAACCGATTCCAGTGACAATGGAAATCGGCACCGATGCTATGGTCATGAAGCTGATTTTCTGGCCTTGCTCCAAGCCAAGAATCGCCGTAAAGACCACAATGGCATACACATCGTCCAAGGATGCTCCTGCCAAAATCATCTGTGGAATGCTCTTGTTGGTACCAAGTTTGCGGTCAATGAGACTGACCATCTTCGGAACGACAACCGCAGGGGAAACAGCACCAAGGACCGCTCCCATCAGGGCTGCATCCATTCTGGAAACACCCAAAAGCTTTGGTGCAATCAGAACGAAACCGAGAATCTCAAATGTGGCAGGAAGAAAAGCAAGAAGAACCGAAGGTCTTCCGACAGCCTTGAGGTCCTTGAGATCAAGACTCAGTCCTGCGCGAATCAGAATGATGACCAATGCGATCTTTCGGATATCGGCCGAGATGGCCAAAAGGGATGGAGATAGAACATTCAGAACCTGCGGTCCGATGAGGATACCGACAAGGAGCATTCCTACGATTCTAGGGACTCTGACCTTTGAGCAGAGATAGGCGGCGAAGGCGCCAGCGAGAAGCAGAACTGAAATTGACAAAAGCATAGACAACCTCCCGAAATCACAGACTTTGCCTGTCAAACTGGTAGAAGTCATCAGCATTACGCGGTTCGGACAACGGCCACATGGCCTGTCCAGGGAGAACATCATTCCCTTGCAAGAATATTATTTTTCCTCTCCAGCATTGTCAATCTCAGGGTCCTGGGATTGGGATTCTTCCATCTCCATTCCCCGTTTGAACACCACGCTCTTTCCTGCGAAGTAGTTCATAAGTCCGACAATCAGTGCGGAAATGACCTTCATGGTAACAGGCCACAAATGACAGATGTCCACAGTCACCCACATGTGAAGGATATTGTAAAGACCTGTTGCTGCACGGAATCCGAAGAAGGAACTGAATTCACCGACAACATGGCTTGGCTTCCAGTCAATTGATCTGTACACAAAAAGCTTGTTTGTGAAAAAAGCGTAAATCACAGTGATGATCCATGAGGCCAGTGTTGCGGGGACATTGCCGATTGCAGCTTTTCTGTAAAAGAGCCAATAAAGGACCGTCTCCAGAACGGTAGCGGTGAAACCAAAGAGATTATAGACAATGAAAAGTTTGTATTTTTTCCAAAAACCTTTAACTGACATACCAGAGACCAAACAAAAATCGTTTGCAAAGGTTACACAAAAATCAATCTCCCTTCAACTGACTCTGAAGCGAAGGACTGTCTTTTGTGAGCCTTTTCACCGTCAGATTTTCAGCCTTGTCATTGGCAAGTCTGAGGTTGTTCTCGCAATTAATCAGATTGTCCTTGGTCTTCTGGAGGGCCGCGATACTCTTGTCGATTTCCTTGATGGCATCCGAAAAACGCTCAGAGGCAAGACGGTAGTTGCGTCCAAACTTTTCCTTGAAATCCTCTAGCTTCTCACCAAATCGCTCAAGATCGATGTTCTGGGTACGCACCGCTGCAAGCTCCTTGCGGTAGGAGATTGAGTTGCGAGCAGCATCACGAAGAATGGTGATGATTGGGATGAAGAACTGTGGTCGGATCACATACATCTTCTCGTACTTGTAGGACACATCCACGATACCGGAATTGTAAAGCTCATTGTCAGGCTCAAGCATGGAGACCAGAACCGCATACTCACAGTGCTTTTCCCTTCTATCCTTATCCAGTTTGGCAAAGAAATCCTCGTTCTTATGCTTCTTGGACTTGGACTCCTCCTCGTCCATCTCGTTCTTCATCTCAAACATGATGGAGATGTACTCCTGATTCTCATCGAAGTCTCGGAAGATGAAATCGCCCTTGCTCCCCAGGGAGGCATCGTTATCCTTGTCAAAATAGGCATTGGAGAATGCTGTGGCACGAAGTCTGTTGAACTCAATCTGGCAGTGCTGCTCAAGACTTTCACCTAAGAGCTTTGTGGAAAGGCGTGCCTTGAAGTCCTTGTAACGGGCAATCTCCTCATCCTTCATGCGAAGCATCTCTTCATAGCTGTCCTTCGCATTCTTGACAGCAAGGTCACGTTCGGAATCCTTCATCTGAAGTTTCTGCTGAAGCAAAGAGATGGAATTGCGGCTTTCAGAAAGTTGGCTGTTGTATTCCTCGACCTTGCTCTGTACGGCAAGTCTCTTCTCCATTTCATTGTTCTCAATTCTGCTTTTGAGCTTCTGGATTTCAAGGTCCTTCTCAAGGCTTGCCTTACTGACAGCGGCATTGACGTTCTCACTCATGCTCTCAATGGCAGCTTTGAGCTTTTCCGTAAGACTTTGGACCTCAAGTTCCAGTCTTCTGTTATTGTCCTCTGTCTGTCCAAGCTTTTTCTGAAGATCATCCTGAACCTTTCTAAGCTGCTGGTCTTTGAGGTTCAGCTCGGTCTGATGAGCTTTGTTCAGCTCCAGCTCTTTTGCCTGAACATTGTTTTGAATACGTGATAACAGCTCATTTTCAAAGGCTTCATCGCGAATTTGGGCTATTATCTCAGCATATTCAGAACCTTCCATCTTGAAGGTACAATGGCAATTAGGACAAGTGATCTCTTTCATGAAAAACTCCTAGATCAAGTATATACGAAAGTCACGAAATCGGCGAGATGAAAAGGAACAATCGTCAAAGAGCAGAACCTTTTGTCGGGACAAACAGTCCATGCTCTGCGAAATCAACATGCTCGTTTTCAAGCAGAAAGACCTTTCTGTCCATGCCACCTCCGTAGCCTGTCAGACTTCCGCTGGTTCCCACCACTCTGTGACATGGGACAATGATTCCGATGGGATTGTGCCCCACAGCACCGCCCACGGCCTGCGCCGACACCTTCTGTTTTCCGGTTCTTCTTGCCACTTCCTTTGCAATCTGTCCATAGGTCATAAGGCATCCGAACGGAATGGTCAGCATAATCTGTCCCACCATCTGACGAAATGGCGAGCCACTGAGCTTCATAGGAGGAAGGAACCCTGGATCGCGGCCAGTGAAATAGACGGTAAGCCACTTGCAGGTCTCTTCGAAAACAGGGAGATTTGCCTCTACAAATTCACCAAGTCCTGCCCTATCAAATCTCTGTTTGTCAAACCAAAGATTTGTCAAATACTCTCCGTCACTGGCAAGGGTAATCGGTCCAATGGGACTTTGGCAATGGCAAATGTACGTCATCCGATCTGAGCCTCATCTTCAACGCTTTCCAGAAAGATCCTGTTCGCAAAGCCACCCCGTATCGCCGCTTTCTCCAAACGGACCTTCTCCAGTTCTAAGGCACTGAAACCGCGTGCTTGGGCTGCCGCATAGATCACTTCCATCAGATCTGCCAATTCCTCAAGACAGGGATTCTCGTGGTACTCGGCAAGTTCCTCATCCAGTTTTCGGTCAATTGCAGTCACATAGTCGTGCTCATCAAGGATTCTTGTTCTTGGCGTTCTGCCAGACTTCTCGATGATCGATGGGATATTGTCGCGAATGAGTTTGTTATAAACTGTTGTCATGCTTTGATATTAGCATTAATCCAGACGTTTTGTTATACTGGTTTCGGAGCTTAGGAATGAAGACCATCAAAGTTGTTGCAGCAGTCATCAGAGACACAGACAGAATATTCGCCACCCAGCGTGGCTATGGAGACTACAAAGGTTGGTGGGAGTTTCCAGGCGGAAAGATCGAAGCGGGAGAAACCCCTCAAGAAGCATTGGAACGAGAGATTCGAGAAGAGCTTGATACCATCATTGAGGTTGGAAACTTCATTCAGACGGTGGAATACGACTACCCGCAGTTTCACCTTTCCATGGACTGTTTCTGGAGCACCGTGAAAGACGGAAACCTTGTCCTGAAAGAGCATGAGGCAGCAAAATGGTTGACAGCAGAAGATATCAAAAGTGTGAAATGGCTTCCAGCCGACCTTCTGATACTCGATGCCGTAACAAGCGAAATCCGCTGAAAATGCATAGGCTCACAGCCAGACATATTGCCGTTTGATTCACTTAGTGATAAACACAGAATTACCATGGAAAACAAGAAGACAAATCCGATTATCGCACTATTTAAGAAAGAGCTCATGCTCTCCGTATCCCTTTTGGCTGCAATCATCTCCCTGATCATCACAAAGCCAAGTGCACAGCTTGTCAAGGACATTGACTGGAAGACTCTTGCCACCCTTCTTATGATGCTCAGCGTCCTGGAAGGTTTCAAACAGGAGAACATCTTCAACCCAATTCTGAATCTTGCCGGAAAGATCTCCCGTCAGCGTGGACTCACCTTCTTTCTGGTCTTCTGTGTCTTCTTCTCTTCCATGTTCGTCACAAATGACGTCTCCCTGATCATCTTCGTTCCAATTACCATCATCCTGTTCCGTGCAGGAGACAAAGAGAGATTCATCATTCCGGTTCTGACCTTGGAGAACATTGCTGCGGTCAGAGGCTCCATGCTGATGCCGTTCGGAAGCCCACAGAACCTGTTCCTCTACGCACAGAGCGGACACAGTGCCCCAACCTTCATGCTTCATATGCTGCCGCTTTGCGCCCTTTCTGAAGCCCTTCTGTGTGTATTCATCTGCTTCCTTTATCGAAAGGACCCTGTGCAGCTGACAGGCGTTGGAGAAAAGAAGATCGCTGAAGATTGGAAACCGGAGGGAAAGACAAAGAGAATCTTCTATCTCACACTCTTTGCCATTGTCATTGCCACAATCGTCACAAGAACCACCCTGTGGCCTTACATCACACTCATCGTCGTGGGAGCCATCGCCATCTTTGACCACAAGATTCTGACCAAGAAAGTCGATTACGTGCTTCTTCTGACTTTCCTTTGCTTCTTTGTGTTCAGTTCCTCCATTTGCGCAAATCCGACAATCTCACAGTTCTTGAGCAAGGCTGTTGCCGGAAACGAGTACTGGTGGGGAATCCTTCTGAGCCAGGTAATCTCCAACGTCCCAGCCTCCATTGTTCTCTGGCCATTTACCAAGAACCTGGGTGCCCTTCTCTATGGTGTCGATTCTGCAGGACTGTGTTCACTGATCGGATCTCTTGCATCGGTTATCAACTACCGCATCTACGTCAGAGAGTATCCATCCAATGGTGGGAAGTTCATCAAGAAGTTCACACTCATCAGCCTTTGCTTCTTCGCATTCGTAGTAATACCAGGTTACCTTCTCAGCGCCTGGAGTTTCTGAGAAACTAACTGAACCGCTGTTTTTTCAGTTTCGGTTAGTCATTTTGGAGTGAACCCCATTTGTTGGACACATTAGTTACACAATCATTTTAAAGGCATGTTTTCTGAACTGTAAAGGAGTCATGCCGTTCAGATTGTGTTGAATCCTCTCCTCGTTGTACCACCTGATGTAGTCATCAATCGTAGCGATCAGCGCCTCTGGAGACTTGTACTCGTGCTCATGGCCGAACCAGATCGCCTTCTTCAGGGTGGCGAAGAACGTCTCCATCTTGCTGTTGTCCAGGCAGTTGCCCTTGCGGGACATGGACTGTGCGATGCACCTCGACTCAAGCCTCTCGCACCAGGCCCTGTTCTGGTACTGGAAACCCTGGTCTGAATGCAACACAAGACCTGCCAGGCACATGTTCTTGTCCAGAGCCCTGTTCAGCATGTCCATGACAAGGCCCATGTTCGGGGATGTCGAGCATGAGTGGCTGACGATCGTCCCGTCACAGAAGTCCCTGATTGGGGAGAGGTACACCTTGGCACCTCCACATGCAGGGAGATGGAACTCCGTCACGTCCGTGCCCCAGGTCATGTTGGGACGCCTCGGATGGAAGTTCCTCTTCACGATGTTCTCCGCGACCTTTCCGACCGTACCTTTGTAGGAACTGTACTTCCTGTTCCCATTTTTCGAGATGTAGCCTTGCAGGCCCATCTCCTTCATGACCCTGTAGACTCTCTTGTGGTTGATTCCGCAGAACTCGGAAGTGGACCGGAGCAGGTCGCAAATCCTTCTGTAGCCGAACCTTTCGCTCTTTTTCGAGTTCTCCTCGTAGAGCTCCAGAATTCTCTCACTGAGGCGCGCGTCCCTCCTGGCTTTCCCTCCCATGGTTCTGCGGACGTGGTAGTACGTCGCACGTGCGATCCCTGCGAACGAGAGCAGCTCCCTGAGGCCGAACCTGTGCCTTAGTTCATCGATTGCCGCGACTACCTCTTCCTTTCGCGCTCGATTCTCTCCTGAACTAAGGCGTCGAGTTTTTTTAGGAACTCAAGCTCCATCTCGGCACGTCTGAGCCTCTTCTCCAGTTCCTGGTACTCACTCTCCGTGTGCACCCGTCTGTCCTTCTGCTTGTCTCTGCTGTCTGTGTCTTGTTCCAAAATCCGGCTCCTGCTGGTGTCGCGCAAGGCATCTGCACCTCCTTCAGTGTACTTTCTGAACCAGTAGGATGCAACATCCGGATTGACGTCGAACCTTCTCCATGCTCTTGCAGGCGAGTTGCAGGTCTTCAGGTACTTCACGACCTCAAGTTTGAAGTCCTTCGAGTAGGAGCCTTTTCTCTTCGAGTGCAGACAGCTGTCAATCCCTTTCTCCCGTGCTCTTCCGACCAGATTCTGCAGGTACGCCGAAGGAATCCCGTTCTGTCTTGCGACGTCACAGACCCTTTTGTGCTGGACAATCACTTCCTCCAACATCTTATTCTTCAATTCATCAGAGTATTTCATATCTGAGCCCTCCTGTTGGTTTTGTCCAACAAATGGGGTTCACATCATTTGACTAACCGAAGAACCCAAAAAATCGATTCCAGTTAGAACAATCTACAGCAAGTACAGCCTTTTTTCGCATTGAGATGGTTATGACATCTTGGAAGGTCCTTTTTTTTACATCCCCAAGATGACTTGGTATTCTTGCATGCGCTTGTAAAACAACGAAGGGACCATTGCAAGCAACAGTCCCCTCATGCATCATCAAAAATCCGATTATTTCATACCACCGGCAGCAGAGGCTGGAGGTGCGAAGATGGATGCAACCTGTGCATCATCAAGTTCAATGCCAAAGACGCTCTTATAGTAGTCCTTTGCAATTTCTGCAAGGTCAATGTCCAAGAAAAGCTCTGGATAGATTGCCTTTGCCCACCAGACAAGTGACACAGGAGCATCCACGCCTGCGGTGTAGGAGCGGTAGATTCCAAGTGGAGCCTTGTAGACTCTCTTGTCCTGAACAGCTTTGATGCCGCTCCAGTCATCGCCCATAGCATTTGTGTAAAGGGTCTCCGGCATGGCGGTTGTGTAGTTTGTGATCACGATGGCATCTGGATTCCATGCGTAAATGCTCTCCAGTGAGGTTGGAGCGGACTTCTGGTTTGGAAGGTCTGTTGCTACGTTGACTGCGCCAACGGCATCACACCACCACTGACCGAAGAAGTGCTTTCCACTTGTCATCATTGTGGAGGTGCTGTACTGGAACAGGATGAAGACTCTCACACGCTCTTCCATAGGAATGTCGGACACTCTGGAGGAGACCAGGTCATAGACCTTGTTGCTGTAGTCATGGACTTTCTGGATCTTGTCGGAATCCGGCTCGAAGATCTCAGACAGAAGTTCAATCCAATGGTCCAAGGTCTCAAGGCAGTTGTAGTCCCAATCGTCAACGGAGATGCCGATTGCAGGAATTCCCGCAGTCGCAAGAATCTCTCTGGATTTGGCATCGGTATCACTGATGAACACAACCTGTGGATCAAGTGCCATGAGAGCCTCGATATTGATGGCATCCCCGGACATACACTCGGTGTCGACATCCAGGATCTCCGGGTAAAGCTTTCCGAGAAGACCACTCTTTGCTGGAGAATAGGCAGGTTTTGGAATTGCGACGATCTTGTCAGCGGAATTGAAGAATACGCTGATGACAGAAGGCATTGGGTAGATTCCATAGACGGCAACACGCTCAATCTCGTTTGGAACCTCCACCTCATAACCTGCGTGATCTGTAACAATGTGTGTACTGACGGCTGCAGGCTTTTCATCGACAGCCTGTGCACATACGGCAAAGACTGCTGCAAGAAGGACAATGGCAACAAAAAGGGTCTTTCTCATCTCATGCTCCTTGGAATATGTGAATTTCTATCATTCCGTTTTCAATAGATACCATAAAATGGGTGAATATGTTAATCAGGACACGAAAACACGTGCCAAACATCACCTCAAAGGACGTTATCTACCTACACGTATTATTAATTTGCATACTAAATAATGGAAAAAGCAAAAAAAATGCCTTTTTTTGAAAAAACTTCTTGCAAAACCAAACACAATGAAACTATTATCGTCACATAAAAAAACGACAATGGGGTCGTAGATGAAACCTTACCAAGGTGAGGCTTTGTCTGCGACTCCATTTTTGTAAGAAATGGCACAAGGAGGTAAACTATGTGTGGATTTGTAGGTAGTTTCGACATTGGTTTCGAAAGCGCAAAAGCCAGTGAAGAGTTGAGAGCACAGATCCTCGAGATGAGCAAGAAGATTCGTCACAGAGGACCAGATTGGAGCGGGATCTATACAGGTAATAATGCCATCCTGAGCCATGAAAGACTTTCCATCGTTGACCCTCTTTCCGGAAAGCAGCCACTTGTCAGTGACGACGGAAAGATTATCCTTGCCGTAAACGGTGAGATCTACAACCATCAGGAAATCAGAGACAGCTTCGCAGGCAAGTACAACTTCAAGACAAAGTCAGACTGCGAGGTCATCATTCCTCTGTACAAGACATACGGCACAGACTTCATTGAGAAGCTCAGCGGTATCTTCGCCTTCGCACTCTACGATGAAGAGAAAGACGTCTACATGATCGGCCGTGACGAAATCGGTGTCATCCCTCTCTATCAGGGCTGGGACAAGGAAGGTCGTTACTATGTCGGTTCCGAGCTCAAGGCTCTGGAAGGCACCTGTGTTGAGATCGAGGAATTCCCTAACGGATGTTACCTCTATTCCCCAGACAAGGAAGTCAAGCGCTGGTATCACAGAGACTGGGAGTCCTATGACGCAGTCAAGTCCAACGCAAAGGCAACTGATGAGAAGGGAGAGATCATCAACCCATCTGTCATAGCAAAGGTCCGCAACGGTCTTGAGACAGCCGTCAAGAAGCAGCTTATGTCCGATGTCCCTTACGGTGTTCTCCTTTCCGGAGGTCTTGATTCCTCCATCATTGCAGCCATTACCGAGAAGTTCAGCAAAAAGCGTATAGAAAGCGGAGATACCAAAGAGGCTTGGTGGCCACAGCTTCACAGCTTTGCAATCGGTCTTGAAGGTTCTCCAGACCTCATTGCAGCACAGAAGGCAGCAGATTACATCGGAACCGTCCACCACGAAGTTCACTTCACCATCCAGGAAGCTCTCGACGCTCTTCCAGATGTCATCTATCACATCGAAACCTATGACATCACAACCGTCCGAGCATCCACACCGATGTATCTTCTGGCAAGAGTCATCAAGTCCATGGGAATCAAGATGGTTCTCTCCGGCGAAGGCTCCGATGAGCTCTTCGGTGGATACCTCTATTTCCACAAAGCTCCAAACGCACAGGAGTTCCATGAGGAGCTGGTCAGAAAGATGAGCAAGCTTCACCTCTATGACTGTCTCAGAGCAAACAAGAGCCTTATGGCATGGGGTGTTGAAGGTCGTGTTCCATTCTTGGACAAGGAGTTCATCGATGTCGCCATGAGACTCAACCCAACCGACAAGATGAGCATCAAGCTTCCAGAAGGAAAGCAGAGAATCGAGAAATGGATCCTCAGAAAGGCCTTCGAGGATATTCTTCCTGCAGAGATTGCATGGAGACAGAAGGAGCAGTTCAGCGACGGCGTCGGTTACAGCTGGATTGACACCCTGAAGAAGATGACAGAGGAAAAGGTCAGCGATGCCGTATTCGCACGCAGAGCAAACCGCTTCCCGATCAACACCCCAATCACAAAGGAAGAGTACTACTATAGAGAAATCTACAGCCAGCTCTTCCCAAGCGACAGCGCAGCCAAGGTCGTTCCACATGAAGCAGGTGTTGCCTGTTCCACAGCAAAGGCTCTGGAATGGGATGAGGCCTGGAAAAACATGGACGAGCCTTCCGGTAGAGCTATCTCCGGTGTCCACGATCAGGCTTACTGATAACAACCACAAAAGACGAAACAGGGATTGTTGCAATATGCAATGATCCCTTTTTATTTGAAGTTGGCATAGAGTTCCGACATTTTCCTCTATTTAGGGTCCCATGCGGAATTTTTACCGCATGGAAACTTGAAAAACGGGTTTCATGCGGTACTTCCATTCAAGTATTCATGTGTAGGAGTGAGCCAGAAAAAACGCTGTACTTGATGTCAATCGCCGGAACCGATGGGATCGCTGTACTCAATGCGCACGCTGGTATCGCCGAGCACGAAAAAGACCGAGCGGATAAAAGAAAGGAGTGTCACAGTATCAACTGAA
>JAKSPE010000048.1 GCA_024405015.1 Sphaerochaetaceae bacterium | reverse complement strand
ATAGTTGACGCCATACTCTTCGACGGCTCTGCGGTAGAACTCATCGAAGTTCTTTCCAGGGGTACGCACATCAATGTAGAAGACGGTCACGTTCACATCTGGATATTTATCGCGAATCAGCATGGCGTGCTTTGCAGTGTACATACAGCAGATCTTGGAGCAGTAGCTCTTTCCACGCTTGTCGGAGCAGCGGCTTCCGACACACTGGATAAAGACGATCTCCTTAGGGGCCTTACCATCGGAAAGTCTCTCAAGGTGGCCCTTGGTAGGACCTGCGGCATTCATGATTCTCTCAAGCTCAAGGGATGTGATGACATCCTTGCTCTGGCTGTAGGCATATTCGTCATATTTGTCCAGCTTGATCATGTCAAAACCTGTTGCAACGACGATGGCACCATACTTTTCCGTGATGATCTCATCCTGCTGTTCATAGTCAATGGCACCAGCCTGACAGAACTTGGAGCAAATGCCGCACTTGCCGGTCTTGAACTTCAGACAATGTTCGCGGTCGATGACCGGAACATTTGGAATTGCCTGGGCAAATGGGGTGTAGATAGCACTGCGGTTGGAAAGTCCACGGTTGAACTCACTTGGAGTTTTGCGACTTGGACACTTCTCCTGACACACGCCACAACCAGTACACTTGGACATATCGACGCTTCTAGCCTTCTTGCGGATATCGACGGTAAAGTCGCCCACAAAACCGGAGACCTTCTCCACTTCGCTGTAGGTATGGATGGTGATGTTCGGATGTGCGTTTGCCTCAACCATTTTCGGTGTGAGAATACAGGCCGAGCAATCCAGTGTCGGGAAGGTCTTGTCCAGCTGGCTCATGCGACCACCGATACTTGGGGTCTTTTCCACAATGTCGACTGGGTATCCTGCATCGGCGATATCAAGTGCGGTCTGGATTCCTGCAATACCACCACCAATGACAAGAGCGCGCTTTGTGACACGGCTCTCACCTGGCTTGAGCGGTGTATTGAGGTTCACCTTGGCAACTGCAGCTCTCATGAGAATGACAGCTTTCTCGGTTGCCTCTTCCATATTCTTGTGAATCCAGGAGCAGTGCTCACGCACATTGGCAATCTCGACCATGTATGGGTTCAGTCCTGCCCTCTCGGCTGCCTTGCGGAAGGTTGCCTCATGCATACGAGGAGAACAGGAACACACGACAACACCGCCCAGGTTCTTTTCCCGGATGGCATTCTGGATCTTGGCCTGACCTGCCTCGGAGCACATGTACTGGTAATCCTCTGCATGGACGACACCAGGCTCCAACAGGGCCATTTCAACTACTTTCTTAACGTCTACCGTTGCTGCGATATTGCTTCCGCAATGACAGACAAATACTCCAATTCTCTGCAAAACGATTACCTCTTGTATCTTCTGAAAGCCGAAACGAGCAACTGCTGTGGCATATCCGGATCCAGCAGCTCAGGAATCTCATCCGCACTAAGGTAGTCACCACCCTTCTCGCGCTCGACAATCTGTCGGACTGCGTCAATGATCTTTCCAGGCTTGACGTCTCTTGGACAACGCTCCACACAGGCGAAACAGGAAAGGCACTTATAAAGGGACTTTGACTTCAAAAGCTCTTCAATATTCTCGTTTTGGACATAGGAGACGAACTGATGTGGCTTGATGTCCATCTCGTTGAAGGATGGGCAAGTTGCGGAGCATTTTCCGCACTTCATGCATTTGAGTGGGTTCACACCACAGATCTCTTTGATTTTCTCTGCTTGTTTCTTCTCATTGTTCATTATTCACGCACCCCTTTGATCAGTTTGTCTTGATTCCCAAGGCCTGGGCCAGAAGTTCTGTGAAATAGTAGACAGGGATTGTCTTGCTCTTGTTCTTGTTGAGGTTGTACATACACAACGGGCAAGCCGTGATGAGCATATCAGCTCCAAAACCTTCTGCGCTGTCAGTAATCTTCTCGCACATGTTCTGCGCCATAGCCTTCTCCTTGAGGGAGATGTAACCGCCGCAGCACTCGTTGCGATATGGGTAGATGACAGGCTCAGCGCCAATGGCACGGATGAAATCCTCCAGGATCTTCGGATTCTCAGGATCGTCAAATGCGAGAATCTCACTAGGTCTGAGAAGAAGGCAACCATAGTAAGCGCCAATCTTGACACCTGTCAGAGGATTTGTGACCTTCTGTTTCAGATTATCGAATCCGACCTGGTCACGAAGCACCTCAAGGAAATGCAGGACCGTTGCTTCTCCTTTGTATGGCTCGTCGAACTGAAGATAGTTATTCGCTCTTGTACGGATATCATCAACATTTTTCATGTCATCATTGACACGTTTGATGACATGGTGGCAGGCAGAACATAAAGTAACCAGACTCTGGCCTTTTGTCTTTGCCTCGTTCAGGACACGGATGGATGAAAGCTTTGTTGCGATCTCATCGCTTCCCAGTGGATAGACTCCACCACAGCACTGCCAGTCAGAGACCTCCTCCAACTCAAAGCCGAGAGCTTTGGCACTTTCTCTCGCATAGAGGTCAAGAGCCTGTGCCTTATTCTTCAAAGTACATCCAGGATAGTAGCTGTATTTCATTGTGCCTCTCCCTATCATTTCGTACTAATAATAGGCACTTT
>JAKSPE010000047.1 GCA_024405015.1 Sphaerochaetaceae bacterium | reverse complement strand
GATGAATGCAACTCGTTTCTTCTGAAAAACGACATGGACATCACACTTGTGGTGTTTGACAACAAGGCTACAGACCTTGGTAAAAAGCTGTATCCGGACCTTGAAACCTACATTGACCAGAACTATGTGGCAATGGCCAAAAAAGTCGAGTACGGAAGAAGCAGACGAAGCCGAAATGCCCGCATCTGCCGACAGATTCCAACCTTTGAAGAGATCGAGTACGCACAAAACAGCATCAGAATGTGCGCAGCCGATGTGTCAGAAAGCATCCCTGAGTTTGACTACGAAAAGCATGAGAGCAAACTCAAGGAAAGGATGCAGCACCTGAGTGACACCTACTCCGAGTACCTGATGTACCTGATTCAGAGCAAGGGTCTTGAGAATGCCGATGTCTACAAACGTGCCATTGTGGACAAGAAGATCTTCTCCAAGATCAAAAACAACCGCGACTACCATCCAAACAAGCTCACAGCCCTGTGCTTGTGCATAGGAGCCATGCTGAACATCGATGAAACGCGCGACCTTCTGGCCCGTGCCGGCTATGCCCTGTCGCCTTGTGACAAGACCGATGTGATCTTCTCCTACTTCATTGAAAACGGCATCTACGACATGATCGAGTTGGACCTCCAGCTGGAGGAGCACGGCATGCCTTGCATCATTTGCTAAGGTCGTTTTCCAAGCGACCTTTTTTCTTCTCCCCTTTTCTATAATCCCTCCTGTAACTCACAAATCAGGAGGAAAGACATGAGAAAGGATTTGACAGAACTTGTATTCATTTTGGACAGAAGCGGCTCCATGAGAGGCCTTGAAAGCGACACCATTGGAGGCTTCAACGCCATGCTTGCCAAACAGAAGAAGGAACAGGGAGAGGCCCTGGTGTCCACCGTTCTGTTCGATGACGTATGCGAAGTCCTTCACGACCGCGTGGATATCAGACGCATCGAAGACATGACCGACAAGCAGTACTTTGTCCGCGGCTGCACTGCCCTCTTGGATGCCATAGGAGGAGCGATTCACCACATCGCCAACGTGCACAAGTACATCCGCGAGGAAGACAGACCGGAGAAGACGCTCTTTATCATCACCACCGACGGCATGGAGAATGCAAGTCGCCAGTACTCCATTGAGAAGGTTAAAGAAATGGTGGAACTGGAAAAGGAAAAGTATGGCTGGCAGTTCATTTTCATGGGAGCCAACATCGATGCCATTGCTACCGCTTCCCGATTTGGTGTGGATAAGGAGTTTGCCGTGAACTACGTCAGCGACCACCAGGGTGCAGGCAAGCAGTACCAGACCATGTCCAAGGTCGTGTCCCATGTACGAAGAGCCAAAAGCACAAAGGAGATGAAACTATGTGTGGCAGAAAGCCTGAAAGAGCTGAATGCGGATTATGAGAAGAGAGGGAGGAAGAAGTGATAAGAAATGGGCACTTCGAGAGAGGTGCCCAGGATGACAAGGGGGAAAGGGGCTGTCACAAAAGCCAGCAGGAGCTTATGAACTGAAAACCTCAAAGAATTACAACCCTCTCCTCATGTTTATGTTAAATGGTTAAATTGTTAGAAAGCCCGGACTGCACGCACATTGAAATAGGCGTTGCGATAGAAATCGTCCTGGTAGCCATTGCGGAAATACTGGTCCCAGGCGAAATTGGTGTCGTCCTCAGACGACGACCAGTAAGAAGTGTTGCTGACGAAAGAGCCAAGTCCATTTTCCTTGAGATTTCTGTACATGAGATCAAGTTCATCCATACTTGGCAAAAACCAATCATCAAATCCGCCATAACTGTAGTCATTACAGAGTTTAGCAGCATAATTCGAGGTTGTGGCTGTCCCATCATTGTAATAGTTATCATCAGGGTATAAATATGCATTGCTTCTCATCGCAGAAACAAGCATCGCAGTATTTCTCTTTCCGGTTCCTACAGCTTTTCCTGTACAGTTGGAAGGATCATAATATTGCGTTCTGTTCACATAGAGATTACTTCCATCTGCAGTTGATCTGTAATATCCAAACACAAAATCAGATTCCCCATCAACGGTGATATCCGCAGGTGCGGCTTCAAGGAATCGCCATCCACAGTCAGAAGAGACCAATCCATCAGCATTTCCAGAATCATTATCTGCATCACAATCATAGAATACAATTCCGCCTGCAGGGCCAATGGACCCGAGAGAATAGTTATTACGATCAAATCCACAAACAGTACAAAAACCATCCATAAACGAATGTGGGTGAGGAACAAGAGACTTAGCTTCTCTAAGAATTAAAGCAGATACAATAAGTACTACTAGAGATACAATAAGTGCTACTAGCGATATAGCAAACTTCCACTTCTTCATTGCTGCACATACTCCAGATTTATTCTTCTTTTGATAATTCGCTCAATCAGTTTCTTTACCTCATCATCCATCTCAAGATTCTTGAGCTTTCCCGTCAGGATTTCCAAATCCTTTAAATTGTCTATTCCCTCATTTTTTTCTTTTCTTCTTGTATTCATAACCTGTTGCTCCTGTTTTTGAAGATGCGTCGTGAATCTCAATTCCAAGTTCTGGATGATTTGATATATATTTCTTCATCTTTTTGCAAAGTTTCAGCCACTCAGCCTTGCTGAAGTTCTCTCTTTCTTCCTTATGGTTAACAAATGCTTGAGATATGGTCACAATTCCAGCGGTTGCCTCAATTACGGGCAGAACAATCTGAAGGAAATCATTAAAAGACATTTTTTACTCCTTTCGAGATGGCCTTTCCATCAAAGTTTTTTCATTCGCTTTTTTTCCTGCAAATGCTGAACTGACCCCAAAAGTGGAACACCTAACAGGAGTCAGTTCAGTTCACAACTGAACTGACCCCTAAAAGTGGAACACCTAACAGGAGGTTCCAAAGTGGGGTCAAT
>JAKSPE010000046.1 GCA_024405015.1 Sphaerochaetaceae bacterium | reverse complement strand
AGGATCTGGTTATCACGTTCGCTATCGGTGATGTTGCACTCCACACTGTCATAGGAGCCATCTCGCATCAGAACCTCAAGGACATAGTGGCACAGGGTTCCGAACTTGTCCTGTAGTCCCTTTGCCACGACGATGGCATCGGCATCGTAGGTTGGAAGCGCCTTTGCCGGGACGAAGGTCCCATCGTAATGCTTGAGGTCGGTGACACTGATTCTGTCTGGATGGCTTTCAAAGACAGCTTCACTTACCTTCTCGATGACATTGTCACGAGAGCCAGGCATGGTTCGGAAACCAGGATTTCCGACATCCTCCACAATCACATCAGGATCCTTGCAGGTGAAGTTCTCAAAACTGGCACCCACGGCATCCTTGTACCACATGAACACGTCTCCAGAGGAAGGTATGCAGCCACTTACCATCTTGAATCCACCGATGAGAATCAGATGCTCCTGCGCTCGTGTGAGGGCAACATACATCAGGCGTCTCTTCTCGGCCAGTTCTTTCTGGGCCTTGTCCTCTTCCAGAACCTTGAGAATACGCTTTTGCTCTGTGGCAATCAGATCGCCGGAGTATTTGAAGACATAGTTGGCAGAATCCGATCTGGTTTTTCCTCCGATTCCACAGTAGATGACGACCTTGAACTCAAGGCCCTTTGACTTGTGCACGGTCATGACCTGGATTCCAGAGCGCTGGCGGTGCAGGACCGTAGCCTCCGGAAGCTTTTCGGAAGACCCGAGATTGTCGCGAAGGAACTTTGCGAAATCCGTCATACCTCTCCCTTCACTGTCATATTTGAGTGCATAGGAATAGAGATACTCATAATGCTCGATGAACGAGTGGCTATCTCTGCTGTGCTCCAGATAGGCTTTGTAGCCTCCCTGAATGTACAAGGTTTCGAGAAGCTGGGCCAGCGTCATGCGGAAGGCAGAACTCTGCAGCTCGGCAAAGAGCTCCTGGAATGCCTCATAACGCTTTGCATCCACAGAAACGACAGCTTTGTCCTCAAATAGGACATTGTGGATGCTCTGCTCACACATGCCGCAGAACGGAGACTTATACAGGGCAACCATGCTTCTTCGGTCTTCTGGGTAGAGGATGCAGTTGATGTAATTGTAGAAATCACTTGCCACGGCATCCAGCATCAGGGATCTTGTCTCTGTGATCTGATAGCTGAGATTTCGACGCTTGAGAGCCTTTTCGATGTTCATCTGGTTGCTTGCCGTGCCGAACAGGATGGCAATCTCCTCAGGTCTTGGCCTTCTTCCGTCCACCAGATAGTCATCGGTTGTCAAAATGTCGACACAGTAGTTTCCGATGGCCTCCGCCTCGAGCATGTTAAAGTCATCGATACCGTCCGGCAAGGCCTTGTCCTTGTTGTAGGCAGCAAAGATGATTCTGGTGTCTGTTCCATTCGGCTTTCTTCCGGCTGCGATTGGGGCAAATCTGGCATCATAGTCATGGCTGCCGTCAGCAAGAACCTTGGCAAAGACCTTGTTGAAATGATCAATGAGCTTTGGCTGGCTTCGGTAGTTCATGCTGAGGCTCAAGGCATTTCCGGTCTTTCCGATCTCATCCTGCAGGGCTCGGAAGACAGATACTTCTGCGCCGCGGAACTTGTAGATGGACTGCTTCTCATCGCCTACGAAAAAAAGCTTTTCAGGTTCCAGTTCCTCCACCGTCGGCACATGGCCAGAGATACCCTGTAACGAGAGCTTTTCGGCAAGAAGGAACAGAAGGTCTCGCTGCTTGCTGTTGTTGTCCTGGAACTCATCGATCATGATGAATTTGTAGCGCTTCTTGTAGACCTCGCGCAGCTTGAGATTATTCTTCAGAATCGAGACGGAGAGGTCTGAGATGTCGTTGAAGGAAAGACTTCCCAGTCTGCGCTTTTCCGCATTGAGCATCTTGGCAAATCGCTCCACGGCAATCTGGAGTTTCGGCACCTCGCCCGCATCGCCCTTGGCAAGGTTCTGCAGTGTCATGAAACCGCCATCCTTGTTCAGGATTTTGGCGATGCCATTGTTCACATAGTCCTTGATGGCTTCATCGCGGATACCCGTCAGGAAAAAGTAATCCTTTTCGCCAACGCACTGGTCCTCGACATTCTTTCGGATTCTGCTGTACTGCATACGGAGTCCCGGTGTGAGACGCATTTCACCAAAGTGGTCCAGCATATTCACAAGGTCATCGAGCTGGCTTTGGTACATGGCTTTGGCATTTGCCAAGAATGAGGCATAGACCCGACTTGCATCGTAGTCACCACAAAGGGAGACGCTCTGTGCGATGAGCATGAAGAACTTGTCCATCAGCTCCGATGGAAGAAGCAACGCGGCAATGGCATCGCGAACATCACGGTTTGCAGGGTCGGCCAAGAATCGGAAGGAAAGTCGCTCGACAAGAGAGGAAAGATCGTCTTCACTCAGGTTGGAGATATCCCTCGGAAGACCATAGGAAATGCAGTCGCCACGCACAATCTGAAGGCAGAAGCTGTCCAAGGTGGAGATGGTGGCCTGACTGAAACTTTCCAGAAAACCTTCCCCCAGGCTATCCTTTGCCTGAAGAAGTCTTTTGTAGATTCTCTCGCGCATCTCGCTGGCGGCCTTCTTGGTGAATGTAAGGGTCAGAATCTCGTCAGGCCTTGCACCCTTTTCCATGACAAGCTTGAGAAAGCGCCAGGAAAGCACGGCGGTCTTTCCAGCTCCGGCTCCAGCGGAGACAACTGTATTGATGGTGGAATCAACTACCTTTTTCTGTTCGTCATTCAACACGAACTCTTCGGCGTTCATGATCTGGTCAAATGTCATTGGAGATTGAACCTCCTTCTGCAGATTCGTCGTTCGCTGCAGTTCTGGCAGGACTGTTTGTCAGGTTTGGCAATCCAGGAACCTTCGCGGTAGCCATAGCGGGCATCTTCAATATCACGGTCCAGATCTGCCTCCAGTTGTTCGGCCTTCTTGCCGACACTCTTGAAGCAGGCATCCTTCATGGAGTAGAAGAAACACTCTTTCACATCATCCTTCGGGAAGGCCTTTTCATAAAGGCGTTTATACAGGATGAGCTGATAGGTACCTTCGGCCCCACCCTTCTTGTAGTCAATCAGATAGGTATCGCCTTCGTTGCTTCTGACAACTGTGTCAATGAAACCTTTGAACGCCGGATCTGCGTCCAACTCAAGTTCATTGCGAATCGGGACCATGGTTCCGATGAATCCGGTCTTACCCTTTTCGGCAAGCAGAATCGAGACAACTCCAAACAGGGATTTCAGATACTTTCCGCGGATGCTCTGCTTTGTGTAGTCGTCAAACGGACTTCGTTCGAGCTCGGCTTCCAGGCAAGAGCTGATTTCCTGTTTGTACTGCTCAAGGTTGTGCTCGTCCAGATACTCGTTGAAATGCTTTTCCATGAAAGCCTGGATGGCACAATGAAGTGTAGTTCCAATTGCCCGATCGTTTTGCTTGGAAGGCTCAAAATCCTCTGGAACCTTGTTGGTCAGTTCCAGGGAAAGCATTGCCATGTAAGGACACTTGGCATAATTGCTGATGGAGGTATAGGAGAATCGGACGTCCTTTGGATCCATCTCCATGTAAGGGGCGCCGGCTGCGACGTCGTAGGTTCGTATTCCCAAACCTGTGGCATGGGCGACCTCTCGGCTTTTCACATCGGCCTTTGACAGAAGTCTCAGAAGCGAAAGGGTTTCAACAGT
>JAKSPE010000045.1 GCA_024405015.1 Sphaerochaetaceae bacterium | reverse complement strand
TTTAGAACTTTTCGATTTCCTTGAACTGGACGAAGTCCGATACAAAGTTCAAGTTGAAAGCACCGGTACTACCGTTTCTCTGCTTGGCGATGATGATCTTGATCGGTCGTGCCTTGACCACAGGCTCAAAGCTTTCGCCACCCTCTTCATCTTCGTACTGAGAGATCTTTCCATTCTCGTCAAGACGCTTGGATGGGTCATCCAGGAGCATGACAAGGTCAGCATCCTGCTCAATGGAACCGGAGTCTCGGAGGTCAGCAAGCATTGGAGGGCGATCCTTACCACCTTCTCGGTTAACCTGACACAGACAAATGATTGGCACTTCAAGCTCACGTGCAAGCTGCTTGAGGCTTCTGGAAATGATGGAGACCTGCTCGTGTCGAGCCTGGGCACCACTTCCCTTCTGGTCTGGGTCCTTGTACTCGATGAGACCGATGTAGTCAATGAAGATTGCCTTGACACCGTTGTCTTTGACCATGCGGCGAGCCTGGCTCTTGATGTCCAGGAGGTTCATGTTCGGAGTATCCTGGATCAGAAGGTTCTTGGCATTGTCGTAGAGGTTAGCTGCGGTTGTCATCATGCGGTTGTTGGTATCCGCATCCATCTTACCGTTTCTGAGGCTGGCAAGGTTGACCTGTCCTCTGTTGGAAAGGACACGCTCAATCAGAGAGGCACCGCTCATTTCCAGGGAGAAGAATCCGATTGGTACCGGATGGTGACCGAAAGCCATGTTGACGGCAATGGAAAGGGCCAAAGCGGTCTTACCGACAGAAGGTCTTGCTGCAATGATGATCAGTTCACTTGGCTTGAAACCGCCGATGTACTTGTCCAGGGTCTTGAAACCGGAGGAGACACCGATGGTGGTCTTTCCTGCAGCGCGGTCATGGACCTCGTCAACAACTCTGGCAAGAAGCTGTGCAATGTCGAAATAGTCGTTGGCACCGCCACGGTTGTTGAGCTTGGACATCTGCTTCTCTACCGCCTCAAGAACCTGCTGTGATCCCTTGGACTCGTCAAAGACTGCATCGGAAATCTTTGCAGAGAGATCAAACAGCGTTCTTTTGAGAGAGTTCTCGCGGATGATCTCGGCATAATAGGAAGCGTTTGTTGTAGTTGGAACGGAGTCTGTCAGACTTGCGATGTAAGCAGCACCACCAGCATCAGCGAGGGTGCCCTTCTGGGACATGTACTGGGTCAGGGACATGATGTCCACAGAAACGCTAGGCTTGTCTGTCTTGAGACCGATAATTCCGTTCCAGATTGCCTTGTGTCCGGTCTGATAGAAATCATCACCTGTCACCAGAGTCTGGACCTCATCAAGGACTCTGTTCTTGAGAAGAATAGATCCGAGCAACGCTACTTCCGCATCGTTGTTGTGAGGTGGTACTCTACCTATAGAGTTGTCAGCAGGTGTCTTGGCACTTGGCATCATCGGTCTCCTTAAACAACACAGCCCGCCCCTTTTAAGGGCGAGCCGGTACATGAAGGCACGCTTTTGCGTGTTTCAATGTTTTCAGTTCTGCTCTGCAGCAGCTTCTTCAGCAACAGGCTCAGCAGCTGGCTCTTCAGCCTTAGCAGCTTCCTCAGCTTCCTTAGCAGCCTTCTCAGCAGCTTCCTTGGCAGCCTTTGCAGCTTCCTTCTCAGCAGCCTTGACTTCAGCTTCGCTGACGACGTTGAGCTTGATGACAGAAGACTCACTCTCATAGAGGTGAATTCTTGCTGAATAAACACCAGTCATCTTGATTGAGTGTGTTGCAACCTCAATTCTCTTGCGCTCGATGTCGAATCCAAGCTTAGCGAGCTCTTCCTGGACCATGAGGGCTGTGACGGATCCGAACAGCTTTCCGGACTCACCAGCAGAGACAACGACCTGAAGTGTGACGTCGTCGAGCTTAGCCTTCAGAGATGCAGAAGCCTCACGCTTTGCAACCTTTCTCTTCTCGATAGCAGCAGCTCTGCTCTTGAAGATTGACAGATTCTCGTTTGTGTACAGTACCGCAGCACCAGTTGGCAACAGATAGTTACGAGCATATCCATCCTTGACCACACAGACATCTCCCTCTTCTCCGAGGTTAGGTACGTCCTGATTCAAAATGATTTTCATATGAATACTCCTTATTTAAGTATTGTTTTTCAAATTCATCTGAAGTTGACCCATGTCTCAAGGACACCCAAAACAGGAAGTCCAATCAACACGACAACATTCAGAACAGGGATGAAGCACAAAAGGACCAAAGTGAACACGATCCTTCCAGCGGAAATCGCAGGGGACTTTCTTCTTGCCATTGAAACAAGAATGGAAGCGCCTACAACCGCATAAAGGAATCCCACACTCAAAGCTGCATTCCATGCAAGAGCCACCAACCAGGATGGCAGGCTTGCAAGGTTGGATACCAGCGCAAATGCCCAGGATGCAAAGAACATCCAGACATAGGAATCCGGGAATTTCATGTTGGCGAAGTCTACCTGCCACGCTTCATCGAACTTGTGCAAGGAAACATCACTGATGAGAACCGGGATTCCAAGAACCACGATTCCAAGTGGTGCGTAGAACAGCATCAGCATGTCGACAGAAGCCTTTGCAATCTCACTTATATCCATACCAATACTCTCGGCTGGAAAGAAGTACATGATGCTCTCGGTGAGAGCGGCTCTAATCGGAAGTGATGCATCGGATGCGAAGTACAGAGACAACGCAAGTCCAAGCACAAAGACCGGAATGCTGGCCCAGAAGAATCGTCGAAGCAGTGAACTGCTCTTCTCTCTTGATGCAAGCCAGACAGCCGATCCGATGGTTGCGGCAACAGGTGGGTAAAGACCTACCAGAAGAACAGGCTGAAGATCGGTTCCGATGATCACCCTGTTCTCCACTAAAGTCCAACCGATGACAACCAGTAGAAGTGCCCCAAATGGGACCATAGCCTTTGATGTGTTCCGAATACGGGAACATGCCAAAAGGATCGGAAGCGTCATGAAAAGGCTTGCGATTGTGAACCTGGAAAGGATCACAGCAAGCAGCGTTCCAAGAACGACGTTCCTAACTACTGACTTGTTGTCGGTCTGCTCCACTTCAGTTTTCCTTACTGCTTGTCAAATGGCAGGTAAGCAAGAACTCTAGCTCTCTTGATTTCCTGAGTAAGAGCTCTCTGGTGCTTTGCACATGTACCAGTAATGCGAGCAGGAAGAATCTTGCCGCGCTCTGTTGTGCAGCGTCTGAGCATATCTGGATTCTTGTAATCCGGCTCGATCTTCTGTGCACAGAACTTACAGACCTTCTTCTTGAAAGAGGTGCGCTTTCCGCCCATCTTCTTATCTCTGAAGCTTCCAGCGTCGCTGGTCATAGCATCTTTTTCGTTAAGCATTTATTAATCTCCTATCAATCAAAATGGAATGTCGTCACCATCATCAAATGACTCTGGACCGTTGTTGAAGTCCATGTTTGATGGCTGACTCATTCTGGAATCATTGCGAGGTGCTGGTGTTGAACCTGGCACTGCCTGATTTCCACCACCAAGAAGCTGAACATTGTTGGCAACAACTTCGATCTTGGAATTGGTCTTACCATCCTGCTCCCAGCGGTTCTGTCTGAGCTCTCCCTCAACGGAGACCTGACGACCCTTCTGCAGATATGGATTGAGCGTATCCGCTGACCTGCCCCAAAGAACAACATCAAAGTAGCTCACTTCATCTTCCCATCTGTCGCCAGTCCTCTTTCTTCTGTTGACGGCGATGGAAAAACGGCAAACTGAGGTACCCTGTGGTGTTGATTTGAGCTCACAGTCACGTGTGAGACGTCCTACCAATACGACAACATTGATGTCTACTGCCATTGTTCACTCCTGAAAATGTGGTCTTATTTTACTACAAACAAGTGCTTAAGGATTGGACCCTCGAGCAGGAACTCAGCTGTCATCTCATTAATTGTCTGAGGCTCAGCGGAGAGCTCGAAATAATAGTAGTGACCCTTGTCCTGTTTCTTGATTGCGTAGGCGAGATTCTTAACGCCCATGTCTTCCTGCTTGGCGATCTGTGCGCCAGCCTTTGCCAATGCTCCGGAAACGATCTCCATTCCCTTTGCTGTCATCTCTTCGTTAGCGTCGAAGATGACTGTGAACTCATAATTTCTCATGGTTCCTCCTTGCGGACTATAAAAATGATCCATCAACGATGGATAAAGAGGCTTGTTTAATGTATCACCCATAGGTGAATCAAGTCAATGAGAACAAACGCGATTATCGGAACATTCTTTGACAGAAATCCGACTTTTGGCTCACTGGTTCTCCTCATAAGGTCCCAGGTACTCGAATCGGGTATAGGTCTTGCCTTCCCTCTCAACAGTCTCGGACCACATGGATGCTGGTCGTACCCAGATTCCTCTCTCACCATACAGGGCCTGGTAGACCACCATAGGCTCCAGGGTCTCGCTGTGTCTGGCCACATACAGAAGTCGGTATCGGTTCCCTTTGAAATGTCGGTACAGACCTGGTTTGAGGTCGATATCCAAAGGCTTCAAATCGCTCATTCTCGTTCTCCTTCCTTATCTATTATAATAATACTATAAAAATCGCCCTTAGTTTGACCTTTTTGAAGAAAAACCCTAAAGGTACCTATTGACCTTTATCTTGCAAAACCATGATAATAAACGCCGTAATTACAATCTTCCCTTTTTAGGGATATAAGGAGTTCTGCAGTGCCTTGTGGAAGAAAAAGAAAAAAGCATAAGATTGCTACACATAAGAGAAAGAAAA
>JAKSPE010000044.1 GCA_024405015.1 Sphaerochaetaceae bacterium | reverse complement strand
ATTCTTCCTGCACTCAGACTTGTTGCAGACATCATGGACCACGATGATCTGTATGAGATGCAGTGCGGTTCCTACAAGAGCAAGGACTCAAAGGTGACCTACACCATCTCCGAGTATGTGACCTCTGCGGTGGACAAGCCGTTTGAGTTCCGAAAGGACCTCAGTGAGGTGCACATTGTTCTAAAGGGCCAGGAGCTTATGAGCACCACATGGAGAGAGCTCAAGAATCAGAGCGAATCCTATGACGCCAAAAACGATATCGGATTCTTCCAGGCCGCTCCGGTCAGTGTCCTTCAGGCAACCCAGGGCCGCTTTGCTGTTTTCTTCCCAGGAGAACCACACAAGACTGGCGTTTGTGCCGGAGAGCCTGCTGTGGTGAAGAAGGTTGTCTTCAAAGTCCAGGACTGAAAACCACTTTTGTGAAGAAACATGTTGTTGTGTGAACATCTATTGGATAGGGAAATCGGTCACTGTATATTCAAAGTATAGTTTTTCCCTTCACTATGGCTGCCGTGGTACTCCCTTTCAAAACCCGGCAGTCTCTTTTTATCTGTTTGCGCTAAGGTCTTGCACAAAAAGGGAAAAAAGATTATATAGTTATATTGCATGCGGCAATAGCTCAGTTGGATAGAGCAACTGCCTTCTAAGCAGTAGGTCCTTGGTTCGAGCCCAAGTCGCCGTATCGAAAACCCTGGTGGAAACATCAGGGTTCTTTTTTTTCAATTGCCAAAAATGAAGAAGGACAGCAGTTTGCTGTCCTTCTGTGTGATCTGCAATTATAGGTCTCAGTTCTTCATGCTGATCGGCTGTCTTGTATTCTCCAGAACATCGCGCCAGAGGGAACTTTCGGTACTGACCTTGTTGCGAGAGGAGACGGCAAGACTGATTGGAAGGTTGACGAATCTGTCGTTCATCATGCTGATGAGAACCTCGGTTTTTCCAGCCATTGCTGCATGGACTGCGTTTGCACCAAGACGAGCGCAGTAGATGGAGTCGTTTGAGTTTGCCGGTGCGCTTCTGATGACATAGCTTGGGTCAATGTATTTGACGTTTACGGTCATGCCTTCCTGTTTGAAGTAGCGGTTGATCTCATCTTTGAGGAAGATTCCGATATCATTGTAGGTCTTGTTGCCGGAGGCGTCGGTCTTTCCTGTGTTTGGAAGAAGTTCCTGACCTGCACCCTCTGCAACAAGGATCACAGCGTGACCGCGGTCCTGCAGTCTTTTCTTAAGGCTCTTGAGAAGGCCCTTATCACCTTCAAGGTCAAATGGGTTCTCTGGAATGAGGCAGAAGTTGACATCGCTCTGGGCAAGAGATGTGCTTGCTGCGATAAAACCGCTTTCACGTCCCATGACCTTGACAAGTCCTACGCCGTTGATGGCGTTCTTTGCCTCGACGTGGGCACATCGGACAACCGGTACTGCCATGGAGACAGCGGTGTCAAAACCGAAGGATGTCTGGATGAATGCCAGGTCGTTGTCGATTGTCTTTGGGATTCCGACAACCGAGATCTTGAGACCTCTTTTGAGAATCTCTTCGGCAATGGCGTTTGCACCTCTTTGGGTACCGTCTCCTCCGATGGTGAAGAGGATGTTGACGTTCATCCTTTCAAGGGTGTCTACGATGTCGGAGGTCTTGTTTCCGCCGCCTCGTGCACTACCAAGGATGGTGCCTCCCTTTTCCTGAATCTCATCCACAAGGTCCGGATCCAAGGCCAACGGTGTATCTGTGGAAGTTGGAAGAAGACCCTGATAGCCGAATCGGATGCCGGTGATTCTGTGGACACCGTAGCGGTACCACAGACATCGGACGATTGCTCGGATGACGTTGTTGAGACCTGGACAGATGCCTCCGCAGGTGCAGATGGCAGCGTGCACGTGTGCCGGATTGAAGTAGATCTTCTTTCGTGGGCCTGCCAGCTCTACGGTATCTTCGCACTTCGGGACTCTGTGTCCGTCTGGCGTCTTGACGGTATCGATACAATAGAGGATTCTGTCGTCGTCGGAAACGTAATCGGCAAAGCCATCACCTTTCACATCACTCATTTTGATGGGAGTATCTATTTTGGCAGCTCCCAATGTTTTCACATTGAAATCAAAGTTTGTCATGCCATAAATATACTCAAAATGGATTGGATTGGACAGCCCAATTGCCTTTTTGCGATAGATGGATGATAATCCTAGCTGTTATGAAGAATTTCTTTTTTGACGTTGACGGAACATTGCTTCCTGGCGGTAGAACGATACCGGAAAGCACTGTCAAAGCTCTCTATGAGGCGAAGCGACAGGGCTGTGGACTTTTCTTGTGTACTGGCAGAAGTCAGGATGAGGTCATCCCTGAACTCTATGCACTTCCGTTTGATGGAGGTGTGTTCTCTTCTGGTGCACACATCAAAGTCGGGGATAAGGTCATCTATCACGCCCGAACGACAGAGGCGCAGCGTAAGGTGTTCTTTGATGCGGTGGACAAGTACCGTCTGATGTGGGTGATCCAGACAGAGGATGGGAGCTATCTTACCCAGGAATGTCTTGACCTCTACACCAAACTTCTTTGGGAGATTTCAGGAAAGAGAATTGAGTTCTCCGGTTTCAACATCGTCAAGGAGTTTCCGCAGGAAAAGCCGATTGTGAAAATGTTCATTTTGTCGGATACCTGCAAGGCGCTGGAAGCAAGACGCGACATGGAGCCAATTCTATCCACCGTGAACAATGTGGTTGGCATTCCTGAGACGATGGCAGCTGAGATCACCATTCCGAACATCTCAAAATCATCGGGAATCCTGAAGACTCTTGAATACCTGGGTGATGGGATTGAGACCAGTGTGGGAGTCGGTGATGGCGAGAACGATGTGGATATGATCGATACTTGTGCCATCGGAATCTCCATGGGAAATGGTTGTAAAGAGTTGAAAAGGCATGCGGATTTCATAACAACCGATGCCGATGCCGATGGCATTTACCATGCCATCATGAAAGTTCTTGATGGGGAATGGAAAAAATGAAGATTCTGATCATTGGTGGAACCGGAACAATCAGTACAGCCGTCGTAAAGCTTCTAGTCAGCCAGAATTGTCATGAAGTCTGTGTGCTCAATCGAGGAAAGACTGCTGTTGAGCTTCCTCAACAGGTACAGCGGTTGGTCTGCGATGCTTTTGATGCGCAGAGCATGAAGACCGCTCTTGAAGGTAAGACTTTTGACGTCGCCTGCCATTTTGTGGCTAGGACTGTCGAGCAGCTCAGTCCTGCCTGCGAGGCTCTTATGGGCAAGGTGAAGCAGTTTCTGTTCATCAGCTCCGCTTCTGCATACCAAAAGCCACCTAGAAACTGGCTTATCACAGAAGAGACTCCATTGGAGAATCCATACTGGGAGTATTCCAGAAACAAGATCAAGTGTGAGAAGTACCTTCTGGACCTTTCTCGGGAGAAGGGTTTCCCTGTCACTATTGTCAGGCCAAGTCACACCTACTGTGAAAAGGCCATTCCGATGGGTATGCATGGCAAGTTCGGAACCTGGCAGATTGCAAAGAGAATCATGGAGGGCAAGCCTGTCATCATCCATGGGGACGGGTCCTCACTCTGGGCTATGACAGACAGCCGTGATTTTGCCAAGGGCTTTGTTGGCCTTATGGGAAAAGAGGCTGCCATTGGAGAGGCTTTTCATATCACAACCGATGAGTCTTTGACTTGGAATCAGATTTATCAGGACGTTGCCGACGCTTTGTCTGCCGAATTTGGAAGAAAAATTGAGCTCAATGCCTGCCATGTGACATCTGAAAGGATTGTGAAAGAGGGTAGAGCCTTTGGCTATGATCTGGAAGGAAACCTGTTGGGTGACAAGTCAAACAGTGTTGTCTTTGACAATACAAAGCTCAAGTCTCTGGTTCCGGATTTCCAGGCAACCATCAGCCATAGGGAAGGTACCTGCAATTCTGTACATTATGTGATGACTCATCCGGAGTGTCAGAAACCGGATCCTGACTTTGATGCATTTTGCGACCATCTGGCAAGTCTGTAAGGGCTTGCCGTTGGAGCGGCGCTGCAAAGCACGAAAAAAAAGAGTCCCGAAAGGGACTCTTCTCGTATGTTGAAAAGGCTTTGATTATACAAGCTTCTCGAACTTACCAGCTCTGAGACATCTTGCACAGACCTTGATTGTTTTTGGTGTTCCACCAACAAGTGTCTTTACTGTGATGATATTTGGTCTGAATACTCTCTTTGTTGTGACACCGATATGCTGACCAACACCACCCTTCTTCTTTGGCTGACCCTTTCTTGTAACAACGTTACCGGCCATAGTACCTTTTCCACAAATATCACATCTACGTGCCATAATATAATCCACCTTAAATAGTATCGTTTTTGTGCAGTGCAACATTTGGAAGTTATCAAATTATTGAAATAATGTAAAGTCCTAAGTCCGTATCATTTAGCAAAGTCGTTACATATCTCTCGAATAGGACAGTTATTACACTCCGGTTTTGCTGCATGACACACCATTCTGCCATGTAGATTGGCAGTCATGGAGAATCTGGACCAGCAGTCTTCTGGCAGATTTTCGCACACATAACGCTCCACTTTCTCAGGTTCTCTGGTTCCAAGACCGAATACGCGGTTGGCGACTCTTGAGAAATGGGTGTCCACAACGATGCCGGGAAGTCCCAGGACATTGGACCTGAGACAGTTAGCTGTTTTTCGTCCAACACCTGGCAGTGTCAGAAGCTCCTGCATCTCCGTCGGCACCTTTCCGTCGAAGTTGTCTTCGATTGCCTTTGCGCATTCTATAATATGTTTGGCCTTTGCGTTGAAGAATCCAGTTGGTCGGATGATCTGCTTCACATCTTCGATATCTGCCTTTGCCAGATCCTTGGACGTCGGGTATTTTGCAAAAAGGGTAGGGGTGACCTGGTTTACCCGCTCATCGGTTGTCTGGGCGCTGAGGACCACACTGATGAGAAATTGGAACGGATTTCGCTTTTCGAGGAAGGAAATTTCCTTCGGATAGGCCAAATCCAGCACTTTATGGGCAGATAAAACAATGTTCTTCATAAAAAGAAAACTAACTTCTTGACGCAATCAAGTCAATTGCATATACTCCATACTTGCTACGGGGCGTTGCCTAGCGGCTATGGCGCCTGCTTTGGGAGCAGGATATCGGAGGTTCGAGTCCTCTCGCCCCGAAAAACAAAGGATCAGCTAAAAAGCTGGTCCTTTTGTTTTTATAGGCGACTGGTAGGACGAGAAGCCTTGCGGTAGGAGGACGGCCCGGGAGGGAACCGTCCGAAGCAAGGCCGGTCTGAAGGAGCGCCTTACCTTGAAAGCGACGGAAGGCGAGTCCTCTCGCCCCGAAAAACAAAGGATCAGCTAAAAAGCTGGTCCTTTTGTT
>JAKSPE010000043.1 GCA_024405015.1 Sphaerochaetaceae bacterium | reverse complement strand
AATGCCATTCTGAGAAAAGCCGTAATCGGGTGAATTCAGGGACTGTTGCATGCGATGCAATGGTCCCTTTTCCTTTTGTAACGTCTGTATATTATGATAGGTTTTGTGTAATATAGAGTCATATAGGAGAGTACTATGTTCAAAACAGAGGTCCTTGACCGTTTTCTTAGATATGTCGTCGTTGATACCATGAGTGATGAAAGTAAGGCCGACAAGATCCACCCTTCCACAGAAGGCCAGTGGGACCTTCTCAGACTCCTTGAGAAGGAACTTCGGGAACTCGGACTCAAGGATGTTGAGCTCGATGCAAACGGATACCTTCTTGCAAGACTCGAAGCAACGGCAGAGGGGCTTCCAAGCGTGGCTTTCAGCGCCCATGTCGACACTGCTGACGATGTTGACGGCAACCACGTCAAACCACGTGTCATTGAAGACTATGACGGAAAGGATATCGTCCTGAACGACAAGTATTCCATCGCTGTCGCACAGAACCCACAGCTTTCCCAGTACATCGGTTCCACCATCATCGTCTCAAGTGGAGATACTCTTTTGGGTTGTGATGACAAGGGTGGTGTGGCAGAGATCATGACTGCCGTGTCTTACCTTGTGAAGAACCCTCAGATCCGCCACGGTGAGGTCGAGATTCTGTTCTCTCCAGATGAGGAAACCGGAAGTGGAATGGATTTCTTTGATGCAAAGCGCCTTCATTCCAAGGCTTTCTACACCGTTGATGGAGGATCTCGCTACATTGTTGAGCTTGAGTGCTTCAATGCTGCTACCGTGAACGTACATTTCGAAGGTGTTTCTTATCACCTTGGTGCTGCCAGAGGACGCATGGTCAATGCTCTTACAATGGCTGCCTCTTACATTTCTGCCATTCCTCAGGCTGAAAGCCCAGAGGCTACAGACGGAAGATTCGGTTACTACTGTGCCCAGAAGGCAAGCGGAAATGCTACCGAAATGGATGTCACCCTCTATCTCAGAGACTTTGACTATGACAACCTTCTTCGCAGAATCGATGCTCTCAAGGAACTTGGAAAGGCTATTGAGATTCTGTACAAGAGTGGAAAGGTCACAGTGGATTCCAAGATCAGCTACCTCAACATGGGTGAGGCCGCCAAGAAGGATCCAAAGGCTGTAGATGTGATTTACAAGGCCGGAAAGGTCCTTGGCCAGCCACTTCAGACCGAAATCATCCGTGGTGGTACGGACGGAGCCCGCATTGCAGAGATGGCTGGCATACCATGTCCGAACCTCTACACCGGTGGCCACAATTACCACAGCAGATTCGAGTGGGCTGCTCTCGATGCCATGAACGACAGCATTGCACTGATCATCGAGATCATCAAGCAGTGGGCTGAGTGACATGAGAAAGCTTGCTGTTTCCATTCTGGTGGCTCTGTTTTGCATCCCGCTCTTTGCGGGGTCCATTCGGTATGCTTATGGAAACAACATCTCCTCTGACGATTTTGAATCGCTTCCACTGGTGGGAAGCATCTACACCGATGACAGTGACAATGTTCTTGCGGTGCGCTTTGTCCGTGACAACATCGTCGCGTTTGACATGCTCATGACTAAAGGTCCCTACCACATTGGAAGTGAGCTTTCCCCTAGGGCTGCGGTGACTTCCGTTGGCCTTTATGGGACACCTGGCTTTGCGTATGGGGCCTACAGCCGCACCACTGCGCTTTATCCGCTGTCACCGCTAGCAGTCCTTGGTGTGAAATACAGAAACGGGGTGTCTGCACTTGCTCTTGCGGGTGTGAAAGTCCATGTGTGTCTGGCTGACCTTTGGGATGCTTCTTCCACACTCATCCAAAACGGCAAGGTCGTTTCCTGGTGCGCCGTTGGAGCTTCTCTTGCAAGCTCCATCGATTTTGCCTGCACCTATGGTGTGACCTTTTCCCATAACATCGGGATTTTCCGCTGGGAGGCTGGAATTGCGGACCTAGAGGTTCTAGGACAGCCTGGAATCTTCAGTTTCTGCCTTGGAATGGGGGTGGACATCTGATGAAGGGAAACACCTTGAAACGGCTTGCAATAGCCTTGATTCTGCTCTTTCTGTTGATTCTCTGCTCCTGCTCCTCCATAGGAGCACTGCTTAGGTCCAATATCTCAGGCCTCCCATACTGGTACTACTCTCCTGAAATGGGCATAGGACGTTCAAAGACAGCTCTTGTGGGAGAGGGCAAGGCAAGCACTCAAAGGCAGGCAACACTTCTGGCTTACGCTGATGTTGTGCAGACCCTTTCTGACATGTTGGGCTATGATCTTGGACAGGAGGTCTACCGCGAGCTCAGCGTACTGGGAACCATAACCGAGTTCGGCCTGGAGATTCAGGATGAGTTTTCCATGACACAGGATGGCGAGGTCTCCGTTTACCTTCACGCAGTCATGGATGAAGCCTTGATCGATCAGGCAACCACCGCGGAAAGGAAGCGAAGAGCTGAGACGGCAAGGACCGTCGAGTCGCTGGTCCTTTCGGGTGATGACTTCATCAAAAGCGGTCAGGAGCTGAGGGCTATACGAAACTACCTGCAGGCAATGGCCATTTCCTATGGCCTTGATTACATTGACGCAGAGTATTCCTTTGATTCCCTCTACGATGTTGTCGTGGATCTTCTGGACAGCATCACCCTGTCGCTTGTATCTGGCAGACCTGCTAACGCCACCTGCACGATATCACTGCAGCGAAAGGGTACGTTCCTGTCTGCCGCCGTCACATCTGCCGAGATTCTGGCCACCTTTGATGCCGTTGATACAAAGGGTGTCATTTACGAGGATTCCTTTGTGTTTGTCACGGACCAGAACGGACTGTTCACGTTCAATACCATCAATGATGCCCTCGTCCGAACGGGAACCGTTGTGTTCTCGCTGAACTTGGGGGATGAACTGGATGTTCTGCTTCAGTCGACGGATGCTGCCAAAGCCCAGGTTCTCAAGGATCTTGCGGATGCCAAGAAGGTTTCCTTTGATTATTCTCGCGTTTACAGTCGTGGTGATATCGCGGTATCGGTCATTGAACATGATACCCTGGGCTACGTCACAGGTGTCACCGACACGACGGACTACCTTGTTGAAAAATTCACATCCGACGGGGCAAAGGCCAACTCCTACTATGCACAGCTCGATGACGAAGAGGACGTTCTGTACGACTTCCAGCATTCCGATCGAACGGAGGCCTGCATAGCCATCATCCGAGTCGGCCAAACGACCCGTGTGGATTCCAATACCGGAAACGTCTATGTGGGCGTCGAAGGTCTTGCCACTCTATTTGACTGCAGAACCTCTGCGGTCCTTTACAAAAGCGATGTCATCTATGGCGGAGCCTTTGCCCCAAGCTATGACGAGGCTGTGCAGCAGGCATTTCGCAAACTTGCGGACATCGCATACTCGCTTCTGAAGGTTGCATATGTTTGAACTAGTTAGAAAGACTCCGATGCCGGAGTACAACGGGGATGCTCTGTTCTATGTCCACAAAGAGACGGGAATGGAGGTCTTTCACATAAAGAACAGCGATGCGGAGATGACATGCAATTTCATGTTCAGCACCCCATCTGAGGATAGTAAGGGTGTTGCCCATATCATTGAGCATACGGTCCTTTGCGGCTCCAAGCGATTTCCTGTCAAAGATCCGTTCTCACAGGTTCTGCTGTCCAGCCCAAACACCTTCCTAAACGCCATCACCTTCTGCGACAAGACCATGTATCCGTTCTCGTCCCCATTGAAGAAGGACTTTGACATTCTGTTTGATATCTATGCCGATGCCGTGTTTGCACCGCTATTGCGAAAGCAGTCCTTCTATCAGGAAGGTGTGCGAAGCTTCGAAGGCAAGTTCGACGGTGTCGTGTTCAACGAGATGTGCGGCGCGCGAAGCACCGAGGATTCTGTTGTACAGACCAACAGCACAAAGGCTCTGTTCCAGGGAACTCCATATGAGTACGATTCTGGCGGAGACCCTTATTACATTGCCGATCTCACCTACGAGGAATATGTGAAGCGCTACCAGAAATGGTACAGCCCAACCAACTGCAGACTCTTCCTTTTCGGTGATTTGGATACCCAACAGTACCTCGACAAGATGGAGAACCTATACCTCAAAGACTGTCCAAAAGGTGAAAAAATCATTCCAAAATCGGAATACTATATGCAGAAGAATGTAAAACCTCTGCGAAGTCGAGCCACATGTCCTGCTGGAGACTCCTCCAGCGTGGTCATGACCTGGCTCACAACACCAGCCGATGACCCTCTTGAAATCCTTACTGTTTCTATTCTTGTGGATATCCTTTTGGGAAACCCTGGAGCCCCTTTGTACAAGGCCATCATCGAGTCTGGTCTTGGAGAGGACCTCAACTCCCAGTGCGGCACCGATGTGGACACGCCGGTTCTAACCTTCACTGCGGGCTTCAGCCATGCGAAGGCCGGCTGTGAGGACCAGATCGAGGCATTCCTTCTTGACCAGTTCAAGGCCTTTGTCCGAGATGGTCTTCCTAAGGATCTGGTGCAGGCGGCAATCAAGCGACAGGAGTTTCGTATCCAGGAGATCCCTGGCGATGGTCTTCCATTCGGAATCGCAACCTGCCTCAAGGCTGCACGCTCCTGGATGCGTGGCCGCAATCCAGAGGAGGGTGTGGCAAACATCGCCCGCCTGGAGAAACTCAAGGCCAAAGTCGCCGAGGGAAAGTATTTTGAGAATTGGATGCAGAAGAACATTCTCGAAAACGACAGACGCTGTCTTCTGACGGTGACGTCCGACCCGGCATACGATGACAAGTTCCAGGGCATGCTGCAGGCCAAGCTTGATGACCACACCCGAAATGGCTTTGTTGCCACCGAGGAGGATCAGAAAGCCTACGAGGCATTCGTCAATACCAAGGACAGTCCTGAAGCCATTGCCACCATTCCTCGCATCACTGTCAAAGACCTCCCAAAGTCAATTCCACACTACGAGCAGAGCGTCACAAAACTTACCCATGGAACAAAGCTCTATGACTATAGGCTGTTCACCAGAGGCATCGTTTACATCACCGCCCTGTTTGACACCAAGAATCTGAACTTCGAGGAAAAGCGTCTTCTGCCTCTCATGGTCCGAACCATCCAGATGTGTGGTACCGACAAGCATGACTACTCCCAGATCGGAACTCTCATGAAGACCTACACCGGAAGTTTCTTTGTGTATCCGAATGTGGGAGTCGATGTGCATCAGAAGCCGGTGAGCTACGTTGTCATGAAGACCAAGACCCTGGTCGAAGATACCGCAACGGCTTTGGACCTCATCGCCGAGGTCCTGCTTCGCGCTGACATGAAAGACCATGCCCGTCTGAAGGCAGCACTGACCGATATGATCACTGAGTTCGAGACAGGCTACACCTACAGTGGAAACGCCTATGCCTCCATGAATGCCGCCAGCGTCTTCTCGGCTACCGCGCTGGAAGGCGAGATGGATATGGGTACGGAACTCTGGTTCTTCCTGTCTGCTCTCAAGAAGGACCTGGAGAGTGGAGCAACCAGCTATGAGACTTTGTCAGCATCCCTTACAAAGCTGCGGGACAAGGTCTTTACCCAGAAGGCGATGAAGGTGCAAATTGGCAGTGATGCCAAGGATGATAGTCTTGTGCAAATCGTTTCTGCATTTGTAGATAAATTCCCTGTTGGTAAGTT
>JAKSPE010000042.1 GCA_024405015.1 Sphaerochaetaceae bacterium | reverse complement strand
ATCCTGGATGTCCGTGAGGACTATGAGTTTGCAGAAGGCCATATCCAAAATGCCATCTGCATGTCTTATCTCAGAACCGAGGAATTGGCACCAAGTCTTCTTCCGGACAAGAACCAGATGATTCTCGTGTATTGCCGAAGCGGTCGAAGAAGCAAGATCGCCGCGCAAACCCTGACTGATATGGGCTACACAAACGTTCTTGAGTTCGGTGGAATCCTCGATTGGCCTTATGAGATTGTGAAGTGAGGCTCCTATGGCAAAAGTACTTCTGACTGTCACCGAAAGCAATTGCCGCTGTGCATACCTGAAAAAGGGTGATACCTTTGTGGTAGAGGATCTGTGTCCTCCGATTTGCCATGAGCTTTGGAACAACATCTATCCAAGTGTCTATGCCTTGTTAAATGGTGCCAGTTTGGATTATGGACAGACGAAGGCCAAATGCTTTGATGCCGTCTGTCCAGATCAGGGTAGGGTCCATATCCACGCTCAGGTCATTGAGGACTAGTCAGTCCAAATAAATCCAAAAAGCAGATTCTTTTCCTCCTTCGCCTCCGATTGGTGTTATCATCCATGGTATGAGCAACTTTGATATTGTGAACTATCAGGATGGCTATCCTGTTCTGGAATCTATGAGCAGCACCGAGTATGCCAATGTGTTTGGCATGTCCCTTCGTCAGGCATCCCGTTACCTTCTGAAGCAGACCATCACAAATGCTTTGTGCCGAGCAAAGCATGATTGGCATATCCCTTGGGATGAACATGATGTGACAACTCTTGCCAAAGAGACCGGCACCATGCGCGTGTACTTCATGTCCAACGAAAGTCAGAGCGTGTGGCGGGGTAACATCAATGACACAGAGGGGAAGAACTGGGGTGACTGCACACTCTTTGCCTTTCCAAACGGACAGACCATGCTCGTCGATGTCGGCATGGAAGGCAATAGCCGACTTCTGATTCCGAACCTCCAGAGCCTTGGTGTGACAACCATCGACTACCTTGTTCTGACACACCCGCATGACGACCATTGCTACGGCCTTACCGACAGTGTGAATGTTCTCAACAGCTTTGACGTTCGCCATGTCTATTACACCGGAGCCCATAACAAGGCTTGGGAGAATGAGAACATGATTGAAGAGCTTTGCCTCAAGTACGGCATTCCTCTTTCCACGCTTTCCTGCGGTGATAGTCTTGATATCGGAGAAGTCCATGTGGATGTCGTGTCTCCACTTCGTGATGTCATTGGAAAGTACTGTGAAGGCAACGACGGGGTGAACGCAGTCTCCATTGTCATGAGACTCAAGTACAAAGACCGTGCCGTTCTGATGACAGGGGATACCAACTATATGCAGGAAGAGCGCTTTGTCACAGACTTCCCAGAGCTTCTGAAAGCCGATGTCCTGAAGATCCAGCACCATGGTGCCTGGAACTCCAACACTCAAGCCTTCGCCGATGCGGTAAAGCCTCTTGTGTGCTACAACATGGCCTGGAAGGACATTGAGCCGCATATCTTCAAGCGCTACAGCGACCTGGGAGCCAAAGTCTATTCCGATCTCACCGATGGCTATCTCAAGGTGGTGACAGACGGAAAAGACATCTCTTGGGAGACCAGCCGAGAAAGGCTTCCTGAAGTGGACAGATATTATGAACTTGCCTGTAAGGATATTGTGTTTTAACTAGACACTTAAAGACAAAGAAATGGGACTGAACTTCGCTTGAAATTCAGTCCCATTTTCGTATGGTTTGCTATGACTCAGTTTGCTGGCCAGAGGTCTGGTCGGATGGTTGCTGCCATGGTATCAAGAGTCTTGTATGTGGACATCTCTCTTGTGCGGCTGCATGTGGTTGTGACATAGTTCTTACCATCGGAGACGATTCTGACATATCCATCTGGATGGTCGCCGAAGCAGTGTGCACCATAGCGTGCATAGTTCTTGTAGGTGTCAAGGTCAATGCCTTCACCTCTTGTGGTGACTGCAATGACTGGCTGGATGAACTCTGCCCACTGGCGGCAGTTGCTGGTGGTTCTTCCGTGGTGGTTTGTCTTTACGACTGTGACTCCCTCGAAGATGCTTGGATCGTCTGTGTAGGCTTTGATGGTATCCTCTTCCGCATAGACATACATGTCACCGGAGAAGAGTGCCTTGAAGTTGCCGAAGGTGAGAATGATTCCGAGGGACTCGTTGTTCATGACCTCGTCAGCTCCTGAGAAGTTGTAGTTGCCTCTGGATTCCTGCTTTGGGTTGAAGACATCAACATGAACCTCTCCGATCTCAAGTGTGTCGCCGCGAAGAAGTACAATTGGAGTGATGCCGAACTGTTTGCACTTTGCCTTGAACTTGTCAGCAATGGACTGGGTATGTGCACAATCTGCCCAGATGATGTTCTTGACGGTGAAGTTCTCCATGATTCCGTTGGAAGTGGAAAGCATTGCACCATAGTGGTCATTGTGCAGGTGACTCTGTACGTAGTAGTCAATGGTTGTGACGCCAAGCTTCTTGAGGTTTGATACGACATAAGGGATGTAAGCACCCTTTGCAGAGTCGATGAGCATGGTCTGCCCGTCTGGAAGGACCACAAATTCGCAGTCGCCCCAACGGTCGGCAAAGTCTCCGTTGTCAATCTTCATGTGCTCGCTTGACATGTAGTAGATTCTTATCTCACCGTTTGCTGCTGCAACCTGTGGAGCATTCTCTGTGTAAGGGATGTCATAACCACATGCTGCCTGGATGCCGTCGGCAAGAACATCGTATGTGTATGTGAATGTGTCAGTGACAACACTGTAGGAAGAGGCCTTTGCCTCAACGACCTTGTTTGCTGTGCTGCTGCAGCTGACTGCAAGAATCAGAGCAGCGAAAACCAAAAATATAGATAGTGCTTTTTTCATGGTTTTGATTTTAGGTTTGAGACCTTGAACTTTCAAGATGTTTTTCTGTTTTTGGCAAATCCCAAATATCATCAAAAATGCTATAATGACCGTATGAAGACACTCGTTTACGGCTCACTTAACATCGACAGTACATTCGCTTTGGACCACATTGTGCAGGGTGGAGAGACCCAGGCAAGCTTTGGCCTTACCAAGGCCGCTGGCGGTAAGGGTGCCAACCAGTGCGCAGCCATTGCCAAGGCCCTTGGAAAGGATCAGGTGTTCATGGCAGGAAAGGCTGGACGTGATGGTGCCTTCATTTTGGAGAATCTCTCTTCCTTTGGCGTCGACGTCTCCAACGTCGCTTTGTGCGAAGAGGGTACGGGCCAGGCTATCATTCAGCTGGATCGAAACGGTCAGAACAGCATCATTCTCTTCGGCGGTGGGAACCAGCTGAACACAACAGACGAAATGGACAGTGTTCTGTCGAAGTTCTCTGCTGACGATGTTCTTGTCATGAACGCTGAGATCAACAACCTGGATTACCTGTTTTCCAAGGCAGTGGAGAAGGGTATGAAGGTTTGGGTGAACCCGTCTCCAATCACCGATGCCCTTTTGGCACTTCCGCTTGAAAAGGCAAGTGTCCTTGTGCTGAACGAGATTGAAGGTGCGGTTCTTTCTGGCCTTGATGCGGGGTGCTCTTTTGAGGAAATCCTGAAGGCTCTGGTTGCCAAGTATCCAAGAACAGAAATTGTCCTCACAGCTGGTGAAAACGGTGCCTATTACGGCTATGGTTCAACTATGGAGCATGTTGGTGCATGCAAGACAAAGGTTGTGGATACCACAGGAGCAGGTGATACCTTCCTTGGCTATTTCCTGGCCAGCCGAATCGGCGGAAAGGATGTGAAGCAAAGCCTTCGCATCGCCAGCAAGGCTGCCTCCATTGCCGTATCAAGACCTGGTGCTATGGACGCCATTCCGTTTGCAGTTGAGATTATCTGATAGGCTGTGCAATTATTGTCATCCTAAGATTTTGTTGCATATTATTAGTGGGCATATGTTCGAAATTCGAACTTCAGTTATTGAAAAATCGGACTATTGTCGGTAAATTGTCTGTAGGTGATTGGGAGGAGTTCTATGGAAGATTTTGAGAAATTGAAGATTGCCAGAATGCGTATTGGGATAACTCAGGAGTATGTCGCAAGGCAGTTGGGAATCCCAAGAACCGCTGTTGTCCAAATTGAGAATGGAAGCAGAAAAATCACTTCTGGAGAGCTTGCTATCCTGTGTGATCTATATGGTCTTTCCGCAGATTATGTTCTGAAATCCCAGACTGTTGATACTACACGAATGAAATTCATCGCGAGAAGTTTTGATAGTCTTTCTGCAGAAGATCAGCAGGAGATTGCAAGCTTGATTGAATTCAAAAGGGTAATGGCAGAGAGGAAAAGAAAGCAACAGAAGGAGTAAAAACCGATGGATAATGAAATCCTTTCAAGATACAGATTTGATGCAGAGGGATTGGCCAAGGAGTTTTCAGTCTCATACTATAAGACACATGAAAGAACATTCCCGGTCAACATATTCAAGGTTCTGACAGATCTTGACGTTCCTTTTGTGTTCAGATCTTTTGATAAACTTGAGGGGCTGTTCATTTTGCCAGAGTCTCAGGATGATATCCCTCTGATTGTATTGAATGCATCGCGTCCTATTCAGCGTATTAGATTTACTGCTGCTCATGAACTTTGTCATTATCTAAAGGACTCCAATTTGGATGCTGGTCCTTTGTGTGTTACCAATTCGAAAAACAGGATTGAGAGATACGCAGACAGGTTTGCGGCAGCTTTTCTCATGCCTGCAGATGTCATGAAGGATAAACTGTCTGAATACTATTGCGGACAATCCCTTTCATACGATAGTGTCTTGAAAATTGCTGAGTTTTTTGGTGTTAGTTTTGAAGCTTGTCTTTTCAGAATTGCAACGTTATATGAATATGTTCTTCCTGTGAATTTCAGGGATAAATACAAAAGATATCGACCAAACCAACGAAGGGTGCATTTCGGGTTTAATGATTATCCTCTTTTTCGCGATTTGATTGATTGCTGGCCAGCCATGTTTTTGGGAATGACGAATGATTCTATCCGTTACGCCTTCAAATCCAATTTCATATTCAACGATTCTCGAGTGGAAAGAGTCCTTTCTGAAAAGGGACAAGTCGCAGATTTGATTACAGATTTACGAAGAAATGGGCATGATAGTGAATTCTATGCGAATATCAGTGGACCTGTTGCCGAACTCTTAGGACACTCGGATGTATACGATTTTATCTTATCGAACTATCAGGAAGACAGGGCCATTTCAATTTATGAAACAACGAAACTGAATAGGATGCTTTTTTCACATTCAAGATTCCCTGATTTTGGTGGTAGGACACGAACTTGTAATACATTGGTCCTTGGTGCAAAATTTGAAACGGTTGATTACAGTAAGATAATTGACTGTCTTCAGTCTTTGGATGCAGAAGTGAAGGAGTTGGAGAAGAATTCCCAGAATCTGAGCAATAGTGAAAAAATCCATAGAATCGCTTCTATTCACCACCAACTGACTAAAATCCATCCATTCTATGATGGCAATGGCCGAACCTCTCGAGCCTTTATGAACATACAGCTTCTTCGATATGGATTGTGCCCAATTTACATTGAAGACAAAGATAAAGACTCTTACTATGAAGCATTGAAAGAAGCCGATGCCTCCAACGATACACGTATACTTGAGTCTGTAATTTGTTCTGCAATGGTAAAAACGCATGCTGAAATCTACACTGACAGTTGGAGAGCCGGGAGAAATCGATAATTCAAGTCGAATTTGCTATGCTTGCCTCACTCCGCAAACTCAGCCAACTCCTCCCAACGGGAATAGGAGGTCTCAAGAAGCTCTCCAAGCTGCTTGTAGCGCTTTTGCTTCTCGCCTGTGACATCTGGCT
>JAKSPE010000041.1 GCA_024405015.1 Sphaerochaetaceae bacterium | reverse complement strand
ATCAAAGTAAGGACTGTGATTGGCAACATCACCAGTGGACAGGAAAAAGTACATGCCAGGAACCATGGATGACAGTTTCCAGAAATCATCAGAGCCCATCAATGCCTCATCGGTCTTAGTGTTCACCGCAAAGCCAGCCTTTTCGGTTGCCTCGATTGCCATCTGCGTAAAGTCTGCATCGTTGACAACAGGGTTGGAACCTCGAACCAATTCATAGTCGCATGTTGCGCCATAGGATGTGACAATTGCCTTTGTCAGTTCAGGCATTCTTCGGTTCACAAACTCACGAATGTCACTGTTTTGGTTGCGAATCGTTCCAGCAAGTTCTGCCGTCTCCGGAATTGTATTGTTGTCCACTCCGGCATGGACACTACCGAACGAAAAGACAGATCCTCCTGTAGAAGGAAGTTCTCTTGCATACATCTCGTTCAGTGCGGTAATGACATGGGCGCTGATGCGAATCGGATCGATTCCGTGACTTGGGAAAGCACCATGACAACCCTTTCCATGAATGGTGATCTTGAACTTGTCCTTACCTGCGGACACAGGGCCTTTAATCATGGAAATCGTACCCACAGGCAGTTTCCCTGCAAGGTTTCCCACATGAATGCCATACACAGCATCCACACGTTCCATGCCACCCATGGCAATGATGTTGGCAGAACCGCTACTCACTTCCTCTCCTGCCTCAAAAAGGACACGGAACTCTCCGCAAAGTTCATCGCGGTGAGCGTTGAGGATTTTGAGAACCGCTAAAGCAATGGCACCATGTGCATCGTGGCCACAGCCATGCATGAGCCCTTCGTATTGGGAAGCAAAGGAAAGACCCGTCTTTTCCTGAATATGAAGAGCATCAATATCCGCACGCAATGCGAGTACCTTTCCAGGCTTCTTTCCCTGCAATGAGGCTACAATAGAACTGTCGTGTTCATTGGTCCTGAATGGAATATCCATGGACGCAAGCTCTTTGCAGATGAAATCCCTTGTCCATGGAAGATTCTCACCATATTCCGGATGTGCATGAAGCTCTCTTCTCACACCAATGAGATAGTCAGAGAACTCCTTGCTTTCTTTTTTCAGATCAATCATGCATCTCCACCTCTCCAGCAGTTTTCCAGTGGACATTGTATGCTCACGCAATCCATGAAAAATGCCAGAATCCCTATTGCATTCGTTAACAGAATATAACGGGTAACAGAAGGAAACGCAAAACAAAAAAGAAAAAGCTGCAGCACCCCGTCAGAACCTGACTTCATGTTGCAGCTGTAAAATCGAATGGACTTCCCTCTCACTTAGGCTCGCCTGTTCCGAACAGGTAGTCTCTGAAAAGTGTTGCGGTGTACTCCTTTCCCTTTGCCTTCAAGAACGCATCGGTACTGGCGCCACCATTGTCCAAAAGACCCTCGGTGTAGACGCTTGCCGCCTTTGTCTTGGCACCAATGTCACAAGCTGGGGCTCTTCCCAACACCTCGATGTAGGCCGCTAGATACTTCAAAACCATATCATCAAATCGAGGGGTCAAAGCCTTTTTTCCCTTCTTCTTGATGCTTTGAGGCAGCGTTATGCTCTTGTACCAGCGCTCTGGAACAACCTCGTTTGGAATATCGCCAAAAGCCATTACCACAGAGTCGACCTCAGAAAGGCTCTGCCCCTTGTCCAGGCGAGTCTCATAGAGTTCCAAAAGAAGCGTGTCGTTTCCCATGGCATGGATGCGGTCATAGGAGAAAAGCGGTGCGTCCAACTCAAACGGATTGATGACAAGGGTGTCCATGGCCATAAGGCCCATCATGCCCTTGCCGGACATGATGGAGACGTTTCCAAGACCCTTGGCATAGAAGGACTTCACCTGGAACGTAAGGCCGGAAACCTTTGCAGTGGCAAATTCCCCTGCAGGCTTTTCGACAAGCTCATAGGACTTTACGATGGTCGACAAAAGAGCATCCAGACAAACCTTCATCTCACTTACCTGCCTTCTTGGCCTTCTTCTCGGCCTTTGCCTTTTCCTCGGCTGCGATCTTCTCTTCGCTTGTCATGTGATAAAGAGGAATCAGAGGAATGATGAGCGGAGTCTTATCTGCGTAGGCGATGTACTGTGCGTTCTTTCCATAATGCTTGATGTGGCGGGTCTCAAGACGCTTGGCACCACTGAGCATAATGAAGACGATCAGCAAATAACCAATTGTGGAGATGACCCACTGAGTGGACTTCACAGCACCGATACCGGAGACGAAGACACCAGTCCAGAACAGGATCTCACCGAAGTAGTTCGGACAGCGGCACATCTTGAACAGGCCTTCCATAGCTGGCATGTTCGGATTCTTTGCCTTCTGTGCACTCTTCTGCTTGTCAGAAAGTGCCTCAATGACGATTCCGATAGCACTGATGGCAGTACCGATGTATGCAGCTGTATTCGGAGCCTTGGCAAGACCATTGGCAAGGCGATAGAACGCAGGGCTTGCCTGTGCCACATAGAGGGCACCCATGAAAATCCACATGACAGCTGCGACGAAGACTGGAACCTTTGCCTCGCCACCAGCTTCGGCAAGCTTTGCCTTGTACTTGTCATTCTTGAGCTCACGAATGAGCAGAAAGCCACCAAGACGGATGCCATAGACAACAAACAGAACACACTGCACCAAGTAGATGATGCTGTACTGACCACGAACCAGGGACATGACCAGAAGTGCGGCACCGATTCCGGCTGCGGAAAGACCATAGCCAACTGACATGAACCACACGAACTTCTTAAAGCCCATGCAGCACATGAGAAGGCTGACGATGAATACGATCAGAATACCATTTGGAAACATAGCAGACTCCTATCAGAACTTGAGGCCCTTAGCGTAGATGTCCTTGATGTACTCCTTGAAGCTGTACTTACCGTAATGGACATCGGCTACCATGTCTTCTGTCATGGTCCACTTACCGAACATGATGACACCCTTCTTCCACTCTGGAGCTCTTCTGATGATCAGATCAAACAGGAACTGTGGAGCATAGGAGATCTTTGGCTTCTTGCCAGCTGCCTCGAAGAACATCTCGGCAATCTCCTTGTAGGTATAGGTCTCGGTTCCACCGACATCATATTCCTTGTTCTCGTCTGTCATGTGCTGGACAATGTAGTCTGCAAAGTCTCTGGTATCGATGACGTTGGCACGAACTGGAGTCTTTGTCTTGATCAGCATGACCTTTCCGGCCTCTACCTTTGGCTGGAAGATGTGTGCAGTATCATAGAAATAACCGGTAGGTCTGAAGATTGTATAGGTCAGACCACTGGCCTTGAGGTACTTCTCAAGCTTTGCCTTGGCAGCAAGCATTGGGATGTGAGCACCCTTCTCCGCCTTGAGAACAGAGATGTATGCGAAGTTCTTGACGCCTGCAGATTTTGCCTCATCAACGAGGTTTCTGTTGGCACCAAAGTCAATGTCTTCCGGAGTGAGCTTCTCACTTGCCTTGGTAAGACCGACTGTTGTCACAACAACATCAACACCATCACACTTACCCTTGAGGGCTTCCTTGTCTGTGAGGTCGATCTTCAGTGGTGTGAATCCACCAAAATCCATATCTCTTGTCACTGCATCTGCTGCAATGACCTCATGTCCAGCATCGACCAAAGCCTTGAGAACATCAGAACCGAGGTGTCCAAAGGCACCAGCAAGCAATACTTTCATGTTTTCTCTCCTTGAATAAAATAGCCTGTTTACTAATTTTATCACCAAAGACGAGAAATACAAATTGTAAAATTTACTAAATCAAAATTCCCATTAATTCCCAAATTTCATGTTCATGGCTTTGGAAATCGGCATAAAACCCTCGCCAAGAACCTGATGGGCATCCTGGACAATCATGAAAGCCCTCTCATCAATATCCTTGACGCGACCTGTCAAGGTTGAGAGTTCCTGGTTGGAGATGACAGTCATGATTACAGGTCTGTCATAGCCCGTGTACATGCCTGTGGCAGACAAAAGTGTGGCACCATGGTCAAGTTCATCAAGAATCACTTTCTTGATTTCCTCAACATGCTCGGAGATGATGAACACAGTCTTTGCCGTGTTGGCGCCGATCGGAAGAGCAACCTTGTCGATGGTGATACCACAGATGTACACCGTAATGATAGCATACATGGCACTTTCAATGCCGAACACAAAAGCTGAAATGGCGATGATCACACCGTCGACAAGAGTCAGGCAGGTTCCCAGGGAAAGCGGTGTGTACTTGTTCAGAATCTGGGCCACGATGTCGGTTCCACCCGTGTTGGCACCACCTTTCATGACAAAGCCGATTCCGGCTCCCATGATGACACCGCCGAACACAGCGCTCAGCAGCATGCTGATGGAATCGGAATAGTCAAGGATGCCAACACCACCCGTGAGGTCCACAAGGATTGTCGTGAAAACGGAAAGCAGTACGGTTCCCACCAGGGACTTGAAGCCATAGACCTTTCCGAAGATCTTCATCCCCACCAGAAAAAGAGGAATGGAAAGCACGAAAATCACATAACCCGGGTTCCAACCCACTGTATGGTAGAAGATTGTGGCAATACCACTGACACCGCCAGATGCGATTTTAGCCGGGTTGACCAGAAAGGCAACCGAGACGGCAACGAGAAACGAACCGATTGATAGATTCAGATATTCAACAATTTTTCTTCTCATAGCATAACCCCACAAAAGGGTACCTCACCCAAAGGAAAATTGCCACCCCTCTTTCAGGGTCAGGAGTTTTTCACCATCTTCTGGATGTCGATGTAAGGAGGGTTCTTACCCTGGGCAAGAAGCTGTTTTCTGAGATTTTTGAACTTGTACATCATAGCATCGGCCTCTTCAATGGCGTCGATGATACTCACTTTCTTGTACTCATATGTGGCGTAACCTGTCGAAATCATCGGAAGGTTCGGCTCAAGCTTTCTCTTTTCGCCCATAGCCTCGTGCAACTTGGAGAGAATGGACTCTGCAAGATAGCGGTCTGGCATGATGACGCAGAACTCGTCTCCACCGATTCGATAACACAGACCATACTTGGAGCAGGTGTCGATAATCACGGATGCAACCATGGAAAGGCACTTGTCGCCATACAGATGACCATACTGGTCGTTGCATTGCTTGAAATTGTCAAGGTCAATGTTGATGAAGATACAGTCGTAGTCAAGGCTTCCGATCTTGTTGTCGTAGCTGTGTCGGTTGAGCATCTTGGTCAGACTGTCAGAACTCTGGATGATATCCTGGTACTCCACATAGAAGAAGGACAGCGTGATGGAGATTGCGATGTAATCGACACGGATGGTCTTGTCGATCATCTGCAGTGCGATGCCGAAGAACACGAAGATGATCTCAACAATCATGAGCTTGGCATTGCTGCTCTGGTAGGAACGGATGGTGAGGATGGCGCCAATCAGAAGCAGGATTCCCTCCACACCGTAGGCTACCATATACAGGAAATAGAATGGTCCATGGTGATAGACGTTCTGGGCGTCCACATAGAAGATGAATCCCAGGAACGAAGACAGGACAATAAGAACACCATTGATCAAGACAATCCAGGACATGGCACTGCGAAGACCTTTGTTGTTACAGATGGCAGGATACAGGACCAATGGTATGGCAGGAGCAATGCAAAGCTCTACGGCCTTGACCAGTGTGTGAAGCCATACGACAGATGAACTTACCTGAAGATAGGCGGCGCCCCACTCAAAGACCGCACCTACCATAACAACGATGAAAGACTGCATGAACTTGTTCTTCATGCTATGCGTCATGGTATGGTTTGATCCTGCGATCAGACACATGATGATCATGTCAAATACAGTAAGGGCCAGTACACCAGTGTAATAGTTGGACAACTCTTTCTCCTGCAGTTCCTCCTAACGTCTCTATCTTCAATGCTTAGAAAAACACTACCACAGAAAGCCAAAATGATAAATACAAAAATCCCTGCACATTTGCTACAATTG
>JAKSPE010000040.1 GCA_024405015.1 Sphaerochaetaceae bacterium | reverse complement strand
ATACAACAAACAGAGCAAAAGTCAATGAATTCACCTGTGACGGTACAAATAAAAGACTCCCTCGTGGGGAGTCTCATCTCAGATCACTGATGCCTTCGGATGTCCAGGACAGTCAGCTGAATCATCTCCTGGTTCTTGTAGTAGTTGCGTCCCATGCGGAAGACGACATCCACAATCTCACCTTCGTCAAAGTCTTCGCCGACTCGCTGTCCTGCGCTCCAGAATACAGAAGGCCACTGCAGGGAACCATAGGAGAGGTTCATTCTCAGGTGTGCCTGACTTGCATCCTTGGAGTTCTGCATAACGTTCAGGTTCTCGATTCTGGCACCTTCAATCATGAACTGGATCGGGCCGCTCTGCTCACCGTAAGGCTCAAAGCGCTCGATGATCTTCATGATGGAGCTGTTGAAGTCTTCAGGCTTCAGGTTTGCATCGATTTCCAGAATCTCTTCATGCTCTAGATCCGGGCAGTCCATGTAGTCAATGTCCTCGGAAATGCGGATGCTAAGCTCATCCACCTTGTCCGGATCCAAGGAGAATCCACCTGCGCAGGCATGTCCGCCAAAGTCCTCAAAGAGGTCGGAGTAGCGTGACAAGAAGTCATGGCAGTTGAAATCATTGTTGCTGCGAATCGAACCGATGGCTCTGCCATCGTCTGTTGCCGTGATGACCATGGAAGGGCACTTGAAGCACTTGAGAAGTCTTGTGGCAATAATGCCGGTAATACCTCGAGCGATATTCGTATCGTTGACAAGAACAAGCTTTGTGCCAAAGCTCTCATAGCTCTTTCTTGCCTTCGGCTGAAGACGGTTCCAGGCCTCTTCACCGAGTTTCTGGCGCTCCTTGTTCAGACGGTTCAGCTGCTGGGCAAATTCCAGAGCCTGGACCTGGTCGGTGGAAAGGAGCATGTTGATGGCAACATCCGGTCTTCCCAGACGTCCTGATGCGTTCATCAGAGGTGAGATCTGCCAGCCGATATCGGTTGTGGAGAGCTTGTGTCCCAGAAGGTTCTGCATGGACAAAAATGGTCTCATGCTGTCGCGTGGGTTGGTCTCAAGAACCTTCAGACCTGCCTTCACAAGAATTCTGTTCTCATCCTTCATTGGCATGAGATCACTGACCGTTCCGATGGCGACAAGGTCCATCAGAGGAAGGTAGTCCTTGTAAAGGGAAGGTGTGGAGGCTCTGACATAGGCTCCAAAGAGTCCGATCAGAGTATCCAGTTCGCTTCGAACCTGTGTGTAAAGGGCAAAGCGGCTCTTTGCAGAAAGGGCGAAAAGGGATCTTCCCTTGACGGCAGGAAGCACCTTCTCAAACTCATCGCGAAGTTCAGCGGTATAGATGTCAGCCTTCGGGAAGGCTTTCTTGAGCTGTGCCATCTCCGGGTCTCGGTCAAAGACATAGATCGGAAGACCGCTGGAGAGGAACTTCAGAAGTCTGCTGTTCTGTTCTGGAAGGATTCCTGGAACCACTTCCTCTGTGACGCGCCCTGTGACCTCGAGGTTCTCGATTCTGGCTGCTTCAATGACGACGGTTCCATTTCCTGGATAGGAATGGAGCAGTAGGATTGGGGCGTTGTAGAACTTGGAACGGGCGAAGCGGATGGCCCAGATGCACTTGGCTGCAACACCGACACCTGCAAGGCTTTCAAACGGGTAGCCACAACCGACGACTTTCGGGTCAATGATGGCACTGGCTGGAGGCAGCACTTCACCTGCGATATGGTGGTCTGTGACAAGAACGTCAAGACCATGGCTTTGTGCATAGTCTATCTCATCGACGCAGGAAATGCCGCAGTCGACGGTAATGGCCAAAGTCACGCCATCGGAGATGGCTTTCTTGATGTTTTCAATGGTGACACCATAAGGGTCATCGCCCATAGGAACGGTGTAGGACACATCAAGACCATAGCTGCGAAGCTCTGAGACGAGAAGGGAGGTGCTTGTGATTCCATCAACGTCTCGGTCACCGAAGACACGGACCTTGTCTCCATCCTCGATGGCCTGGAGAATCCTGTCACAGAACATCTCCATGTCCTCAAAGAGGAACGGATTGTGAAGAAACGATATATCGTTCTCCAGATAGAACTTAGCAGCATCCGGTGTGTGTATGCCGCGCCCTGCGAGTATCTTTGCAGAGATCAGGTCGAGGGCAAACCTATCCTGCAGCGCCTTCATGTCATCGAAGGCGGCTTGTTTCATTTTCCATTTCATCTATATATACAACCAAAAATTAAAATGCAATTCAAAATGGCGGAGCGGGAACATTCCTTATCCACCATTTCTAAGATAAGTGAAATTAACTGTGCATGCAACAGTAGATTTGTGATTTTTGGTTTTTTACTTGAGTCTTTGTACGACAGTCAGGCAGTTTCTGACCTTGACGGTGAAACTGTCTGGGCTCTGTGAGATCTTGTAGTCCCAGTTCATGCGACAGCCCTTGCAGCTTTCGCCTCGACAGTCGTGTCGGTAACAGGTTCTGGAAATGAAGGAAGGCATCTCAAAGCCTTTGACGATGGTCGGTTCAAATGGCCAGGATCCACTCTTTTCCTGTCGTTCGAACCACAGGTATCCGCCTACCAGAGTCGGTACCTGCTGGGCAATCTCCATAGCAGTGAAGCGATTGGAAAGGTAGAAGAATACGTCTGCAAAATAGTCAAACTCAGGATGCTCTTTGGCAAAGCGTACCTGGGCGATGTTGTTAAGTCCAATCGTGACCTTGGAACCTTCTGCCTTTGCGTTTTCAAAGGCTTTGAGGGCTTTGTCAAACAGAGCGCTTTCCTCAAAGGTCACAGGTGGCATGGTGAAGTAGGTCCGCTTCCCGATGACCGTCGGCTCCAGTGACCATGGAAGGTCCTTGGCCAAAAGGCTTCTATCTGGAAGGGTGATGAAGTTTCTTTGGATCTTCTCTGGCTCTGGTACCTGTGGTGTGACAGGCTTTACGCTTTCAAGCGCAGCATAGAACTGGCGTCTGAAATCCTTCATCACCGATGGTGGAAGAAATGGGTTGTATACCGAGCTCTGGTTTGTGAAAGAGAGTTTTCCAAGGGTGTAGGCGCTGTCTCCAGACTCACTGAAATGCTTGGCTACCGTCTGGCTTGGGTCTATCGGGTTCTTGGCTTCCTGGAGTGTCAGCTCTCTTGTGACAGTCTTATCCAAGGCGCTTGCGCAGATGGCACTATCCGAAAGCACAACTTCAATGTCCACAGCTTTGCGGAAGGTCGGAATGCTGGTGGAAGGGGTCTTTTCGCGCTTGGTGGAGTCAGAGATCTTGTAAAGGGTTCTTCCTCCCAGGTTCTCCTTCGGATCAACTCGGAGCGTGACGCTAAAGCGGTCGCTTCGAACGACTTCTGCTGAGAACTTGTTGCTCTGTGGAAGACCAAAGCGGTCCTGTGTGAAATACTGAAGACCATCGTGGGATTCGATTGGAACCTGTGTCTCGACAGTGGCGTAGGCGCCGGACTGCTTGACCACAGGGCCACATTCGATTCCCATATGACCTGGGTAATCGCCAGAGAGAAGGGAAGGTCTGTCCTTGCAATAATCAAGATACCCTGGTCCCTGCTTGCGCGCAAAGGTGGTGCAGATATCCTGCTCCTCGGTCTCTGTCGCATAGCCACGGTCAAGGATGCCGCGATAATAGCGGGCAACGGCTGCCACATATTCTGGGCTCTTGAGTCGGCCTTCGATCTTGGCACTGTCAATGCCCATCCTGTTCAGCTCCAGAATCTCCTCTCCAGCTCGCATGTCCTCCATGGAAAAGAAGTAGCCTTTTCGACCTGTGGACTCTTCGTTGAACCAGGATCTGCAGATCTGGGCGCACTCACCACCGTTGGCAGAACGACCGCATTTGAGGTAGGAGGCTGAGCACAGTCCGGAAAAGCCATAGCAGAGGGCTCCATGGATGAAAGCCTTGATCTCGATGTCCGGACAGTCCTGGCGGATCATCTCGATCTCCTTGAGACTGAGCTCTCGGGAAAGTACAACGCGCTCAAAGCCCATGTTCTGCAGCTGTTTCACACCCTGTGTGGTATGCACCGCAAGTTGCGTGGAGGCATGGAGGGCAAGGCTAGGGTAGTGGTCTTTGATGATTCTGGCGATTCCCAGATCCTGGATGATGATGCCGTCATTTCCATAGAAGGCCACATCGTCCAGTGTCTTGAGCATCTTGTCGACCGTGCCGTCGTCGATGAGAGTGTTGATGGTCAGATAGATCTTCTTGCCGTTTTCGATTGAATAGCGTCGGATTTTGGACAGGTCCTCGATGGAGAAGTTGACCGCTCCTTTTCTTGCAGAGAAGTCCTTGAGTCCGAAGTAGACGGCATCTGCGCCGTTTCTGAATGCTGTGAGGGCAGTTTCTAGGCTGCCGGATGGTAATGCCAATTCAATCATGCCTATGATTCTAATCGCAATGGCGCACTTGTTCAACGATATGCTATAATCACTGCATGCAGACAAAGCTCGGAAAACGTTTCTGGATTTCAATGGTGGTGTTCGGTCTCATGGGCCAGATCGCCTGGGTTGTTGAGAACATGTATTTCAATGTGTTCATCTACAAGATGTTCCATGCCAGTGCATCGGACATCTCCGTCATGGTCATGGCAAGTGCTGTCATGGCAGCTCTTACCACCATTGTCATGGGCGCGGTGTCCGACAAGGTGGGAAGAAGAAAGGCCTTCATGAGCGTGGGCTACATGATCTGGGGTCTTTCCATCATCAGCTTCGCTTATATCAGAAGCGTCATGCTGACCATTGTCATGGACTGCGTCATGACGTTCTTCGGCTCTACGGCAAACGATGCCGCCTACAATGCATGGTTGACCGACCGAGGCGATGCTACCAACCGCGGTAAGATCGAGGGCATCAACTCCATGATGCCTCTGATCTCCATCCTCATCGTCTTCGGCGGTTTCATGGGCTTTAATCTGGATGAACATTCCAGTTGGATGACCATCTACTACATCATCGGAGGACTGACTTTCCTCATTGGTGTGGCAGGGCTTTTCATGATCCAGGAGAAGGACAGTCTTAAGAAGTCCGATGCTTCCATGCTGCAGACTCTGGTTTACAGCTTCCGACCTTCGGTTGTGGGGCAGAACCGCCTGCTGTATGCAGTTCTTGGCTGCTTTGCCGTCTTTGGCATCTCCATTCAGGTTTTCATGCCTTATCTGATCATCTACTACGAGCAGACGCTTCACATGACAAACTATGTCATGGTCATGGCACCTGCCATTTTGCTGGCCTCGGTTGTGACTGCCTTCTACGGAAAGGTCTATGACAAGAAAGGCTTTGGCTTTGGTATGGTGCCGGTTCTGGTGATGCTCCTTTTGGGTTATGGCATTTTGTATCTTTTCACAAACACTGCAATGGTGTTCATCGGCTCTCTTCTGATGATGTGCGGCTATCTGACCGGCATGTCTGTGTTTGGTGCCATGATTCGTGACAACATTCCGGAAAGCCGAGCCGGACAGTTTCAGGGTGTTCGCATCATCGGGCAGGTGTTCGTTCCAGGCCTCATCGGTCCTGCCATCGGATCGTTTGTGCTCAGAAATGCTGAATTGATTTTAAACGATGACGGAACCACATCCTTTTTACCGAACCGCAGCATCTGGGCAGCCGCAATGGCTGTTGCTGTACTGGTATGCATCCTGGTGTTTATTTTGGTCAAAAAGACTCACAAAAGGAATCACAATCATGTATACTGATGGGGATTTGGGTGGTATGGAGGATATTGATGAAACGAGTCTCTGAAGTTCTTATAACCGCAATTTTGGCATTTGTCCTGGCATTGTCCCTTGTTTCCTGTGCTACTTCCAAGGCAAAGGATCCTGAAGACGATGCATTTGTGAAGCAGTTCAAGGATCTTGGTGCTTTCTATGCATTAAGAGAAGGCAATATCGCCTTGCAGTCCGATGTGGTTCTTCCTGCAGGGTCCTCCATTGTTCTCAATTCCAATGAAGTATGGGTCATTAACCTGAACGGACATAGCATTCGACAGACACTGTCAAATGGAAAGCCTGCTGTTGAGGTTCTTAAGGGAACTTTGGGAATCGTCAATGGTGTGGAGGAGAAGTCCCATGGCGGTATCTACTGTGAAGACGGTGTGGCTGTTCTTGTGAAAAAAGGTGCAACCCTTCAGGTGGACAACGGCACCATCAGCGGCAAGGATTATGCCATTGAGGTGAACTCCGGCGCTGTCCTTAGAATCAACGGTGGAAGAATCCAGGCCGATGTCCTTCCGATGCTGGTTCATGACGGTTGGGGCGGACACCTCACAGGTGGCCTCTACAGCGCCTATGATGCAGCTTATGACCAGGCAATTCTAGGAAAGAGTTATGCCTGTATCCGCTTTGCAGCCTCTGACGCTGATTTCAAGGATGCCTATAGCGGAGCCTTCACCATTTCCAACAGAACCGATTACACGGGTGTTGCAGGACTTAAGCTCAGCACTACTGGTGGACTTCTTGCAAGATTCAGACTGTACAAGACCCATGAGACAGACGCTCTTCTGATGGAATACGATCCGATGCCGGTCTTTGAATGGGCCATGTATCCAGGTCAGGTCCAGGAAGTCTACTTCGAGGCAGGAAGTTATGTGCTAAAGGTTGCGGAAGGTTATGACTGGCGCCCAGAGACAGGTTTTGGAGCTGAAGGTTCCTACTGGTGCATGGATCCGTTCACCTTTGCTGATGGTTATGTCTACATCATCACAACTCAGCCAGGAAAGACACGTCACATCCCAGATACTCTGGAGGGCTTTCTGACAGGTTCCTTCTGATTCAGAAATTGGCAAGTTCCTTAAGGGTTTTCAAAGGCGTCTGTGCAAAAACGGACGCCCATTTTGTCATATAGGTGTAAATGCGATCTTCGGCTGCAGGATTCAGCTGTACCTCGATGGCCTGCATGAAGTCCATGCTCATGGTGTAGCGAAGGTATCGTCTGGAGCCTGGCATGAGAATCAGATATTGGCTGTCCGAGCAAGACTTGCAGCAAGGGGCACCCATGTGGTTGGCAAAAAAGAGCACTTCATCGTTGGTGTAGGCTTTGTCGCAGGAAGGGCAAAAGCCAAGATCCGGTGCTGTGCCTGAAATCTGCATGAGCTTCCAGATGAAGGAGATGGTGATGCGCTTACGAAGCTCCGGTACCTTGTCCAAAGCCAGAAGGGCATCTCGTAGCAGTTCGTAGGACAACTGTGGTTCATCGGAAGGGGACTTTGCGATGATTTCGCAGAAGAAGGCTGCGGTGTAGGTGCAGCCAAGGTCAGAAGTGATACCTTCGGGTATGAATGTGCTGACAGCCTCCACAACCGAATATTCCTTTTTCACAGGGTTGTGGTAGATCTGCATGTCGTTCATTGAGAAAAGAGGCGCAAGTGCGGTTTTCTTGCCCTTGCGCCCTCCATAGATGATGGCATCCACAAGGCCAAGTTCTGGACTGAGAAACGTGATGCTCTTATGGAGATCGCCGTACTTTCTCACACTCAGGACAATGGCCTTGGTCTGTATGTTCCGATCCATCCTCCGGTTTCCT
>JAKSPE010000004.1 GCA_024405015.1 Sphaerochaetaceae bacterium | reverse complement strand
GCATCTACGTTCCTGTCTGCTCCGATGGTGGAATCGTCTACGACTACCACATGACATTGGCTCTTGCCATGGGTGCAGACTTCCTGATGCTCGGCCGCTACTTCGCCAGATTCGATGAATCCCCTTCCAACAAGGTCATGATCAAGGGTTCCTACATGAAGGAATACTGGGGCGAAGGTTCAGCCCGTGCCCGCAACTGGCAGCGCTACGACATGGGTGGGGACAAGAAGCTTTCCTTCGTCGAAGGTGTTGACTCCTATGTCCCATATGCCGGACCACTGCACGACAACGTCGGTCTTTCACTTGCCAAAATCCGCTCCACCATGTGTAACTGCGGGTGCCTTACTCTGGACGAGTTCAAGGAAAAGGCAAAGCTCACCGTCGTATCCCAGGTCTCCATCAAGGAAGGTGGCGCACACGATGTCACTCTCAAGGACGGCACAGTAAAGTAAGTCTTTACGACAGATCAAGTTTCACAATGCATCACTGCTGGCCCAGGCTGGCAGTGATTTTTATTGGTTCTTCACGAAAAGTTCGGGGAATCTGCGATTGTGGATTGGCTTTTGCGATGCCTGTGCAGACTAGCGGTCGTAGGTGCCAAGCGGGCAGGATAGCCCAGCTTCGGGCACCTGACTGCGACCCTTTGGGGAGTATGCAGCAGGCCTTGCATGGCCCATACACATGAGCCCACTGCAAATGTATTCCAAAATGACCTATTTTGTCGTGTTTGGAAGTTTTTTTCTCCCAATGCGTCCAGTTTGAACCAAAATGGAATAAAAGACCCAATGAGCAGGTTTGAAGAAGACCCTTCCAGGGCCAATGTTCTGTCTGTTTTTCAAGTTTCAGCATTTTCGACTGAAGTTGTTCTGTGCAAATCTGAAAAAATCAATTTTACACAGAACACTGGAAGGATTACCGAACGTCACTCATGTGTACAGACCGTGTAAGGCTTGATGCATGCCCCTTTCAGGACGCCATGCCGGCCTCGCTTGGGCTATCCTGCCCCGCAGGCCCTGGCAGGCTGGAATGCACAAGCATCACACCGCCTGCCCACAATCGCTTCGCAAAGATATAAAACTGTTTGAAATACTAGAGATAAGGATTTTGACAAGATGGAATTCTTTTTGTCATACTTTTCATATGGCAACCGTTCGATTCTATCTTAAGGCAGAAAGCAAACCCACAGAGAAGCAAGTCGAGGAAATCAGAAATTCTGTAAACACTCCTATCGTTTACGATGATGATTGTCCTGAAATCACAGAACAACAATATGCAGAAATGGCCCAGCTAGCAAAAGCCTCTAAGGAGCGCATATGAAGGCAGACTTCATCTACTTTGACATGGACGGCGTATTGGCTGACTTTGACAATGGCGTCAAAGAGCTTTGTCATATGAAGCCAATGGACCAGGCCAAGAGCACCCCGGAAGACCATGACAGGCTCTATGAGGCAATCCGACAGGTGGAGAACTTCTATGCCAAGCTCAAGCCGATTGAGGAAGGCTTACAGCTTTTGAAAAAGGTCTATGCCAAGTACGGCTCGCGCTGTGCTGTGCTCACAGGAATCCCAAAACCTAGCAGAGGCCTCCCTTCTGCAGCAGAGCAGAAGGTTCAGTGGATTGCCGATTACGTATCTCCAGACATTCAGGTCCATACCGTGCTCAGAAAGGAGAAGGTCCAGTTCTGCAGCGGAAGCTCATGCATCCTCATCGACGACTTCATTGCCAACATCAGACAGTGGCAAAAGTATGGAGGCACAGGTATCCTCTATAAAAATGCAGCAGAGACCGAGGCCAAACTGAAGAAGCTTGGAATTCTCTGAAGATGATCGGATTCTGTTTCTTCAAATCCTCATAGACAAAAGAGAAAGCGCCAGCGTAACAGTTTTCATAATTTCACCAAAGAAAAACATTGACAACAAGACACGACACCCATATCCTATACCAATTTATTCCGACCAACTGAAATGGTAAGGAATAACTCTTGAAGTAGACTGCTTTTCCATGATGCCAAGTCTCTCTGAATCTTGACACCTTGGAGAATCTGACGTAGGCTAAAGATTCATGTTGGAACTGTAACCACCATGAATTTTGAAGATTCATAACTTCAATGTCGATCTGACCGATGATACCAAGCGTATCTCCTTTGGAAGTTATGAAGTCGTTTTCCCGTTTTGATCTTACAAAATCGATCATCTCATCAGTTACTTCCATTCTCAAGGATGCACTTGTAAAGGAGTACCTGAAATGAGACTGTTTGTAGGACTCCCGATTCCAATGGACATCGCCCACCAGTTGGCACAGATTGCCAAGGGGCACGGAAGTACGAAATCAGATTCCTATTCAAGGCCTGATGACATGCATATCACCCTAAAATACTTGGGGGAAGCCGATGATTGCGCCATAGATGCACGTCTTCGTCAAATCGCATATGGGTCTTTTAATGTAGACCTTACCAAAAGCGGAGTCTTTGAAGCAAAACCACAAAACGTCCTTTGGGCAGGTGTAAGTGATGTGGCTGACAACCTTGGAAATCTGAAGGCTCTGGTCGAGAGAAGTCTTGGCGATGTCATTCCAATCGACGAGCGCACCTATCGACCACACATCTCACTGGTATTCTCAAACAGTCTCAATTTCAAACCAATCGACCTTCCTCACAAGACAATCTGCTTTGACAGGTTTGTCCTGTACCGAATCAGTGATGCATCAGAAGGTCAGCAGTTCATCCCTCTTAAGGAATATCCTCTTTGTGAGAGCATGACACTGGTCTGCATCAACGATTTTCATGCGCAGTTAGACAAAGCCCAGCAGATGACAGATGTCCTTTCCTGTTTCCGACGCCAGAACCCAGAAACAACACTGCTCTATGGTGGAGACTCCTATTTTTCAGACCCGGTCTCCGATAGGCTCATGGGTCTTCCGGTCTCCTCGGTCATGAAGGCTCAGGGAGTATCCTACTCCTGTGTGGGAAACCATGACTGGGAATATGGAAGGCGTTATTTTGAAACATGGCAGAAGGATGGCGGCTTTCAGTTCCTCTGCGCAAATGCATCGGACAAAACCCTATTCAAACCATGGGCCACGATCCAAGGGAAAAACAGAAAGGTTGCAATCCTAGGCTTTTCCACGTCCGATGAAATGCCAAGCCCGGAGACGGCCAATGACATGAGAGATGTCACATTCGAGCCCATTGTCGAAACCGCCCACAAATACCGAGACGAGATTCTTGCGCACAATCCTGATGCCATCATCGCCCTCACCCATTTTGGCATGAAGATGGGTCCAGACGGTGCTCCTGTTGGTCATGAGATCGAAGAGCTCTGCAAGGGCTGCGCCTGGCTTGATGGAGCATTTGGGGCACACTGGCACCAGTTCGTCCAATCCAACCTCTTTGGCATTCCTGTCGCAGAAGGTGGCGGAAACGGACAAGGCTTCAGTTATCTGAAACTTCTGTTTTCCGATGCAAAGGCTAAGCCTGTCGTCATTCCAAGGTTCATCAGACTATGCGACCTTGCACATGACTGGGAGGAATCCTCTGCTGTTGATCTCATGCTTGAAGACTTCAGAAAGAAAACCTCAGCCGAAACGGATAAGGTTCTTGCAACCCTTACCGAAGACCTTCTGAACAAAGACCCGATCCATAATGAGATGCCTGTCACAGGAAGCGCACTTGGCAACCTTGCCGTCAACCTCATGAAAGACAGTGTGTCCTGTAATGTTGCCCTGTACTATGCAGGCCGCATGGGACTCGGTTTCCAAAAGGGTCCTGTGACAGTCTACAACATGGAAAAGACTCTAAGTTTCGAGAACAGAATCGTTCTCATCAAGGCATCAGGTGCCGAGGTTCTGAAGAACATCGAGACAGGTCTCAGAACCATCCGAAAGGATAGTCTCTCCCCTGTTGCAGTAGCAGGTTTTAACGTGGTGGTAGACATGTCAAAGCCATGGGGACAGAGAATCATTTCTGCCACAGATGCAGAAGACAAAGCCATCGATGCAAATCGAACATACACAGTTGCAACGGACGTGTTCATTGCCTCAAACGCTGTCGGATTCCATTTCACCAATTCCGAATCCGCACAGATGACAGACAAAACCGTTAGACAGCTGATCAGAGACAATCTGGAACACAATGGAAGCATCGCTTCAAAGACATGGATATCCGAGGTGGAGGTATAAGATGCAGGTCAGATTAGACAATGTGACAAAGGAATTCGAAAGCAAGAAAAGTAAGGTCAAAGCCGTAAACGACCTTTCACTTACCATCAAAAGCGGAACTCTATTCGGATTTCTGGGCCCATCAGGCTGTGGAAAATCCACAACACTGTTCATGCTCGCTGGAGTCTATCCACTGACAGAAGGAAAGCTCTTCTTCGATGACCGTGACGTCACAGACCTCACTCCGGAAAACAGAGAAGTTGGAATGGTATTTCAGAACTATGCTCTGTATCCACACCTCACCGTCAGAGAGAACATCTCATTTCCGCTGGTAAACTCAAAGCGCCTGACAAAGAAACTCAAGGAAACGGCAAAGCAGCAGGGAATCCCATTCTCCAAGCTTGTCGAAAACAAAGTCTTGGAGGCTGCCAACATCGTTGAGATCACAAGTTATCTGGACCGTAGACCAGCAGAGCTTTCCGGCGGACAGCAGCAGCGAGTCGCAATCGCACGAGCCATTGTCAAAGAGCCTTCACTTCTGCTTCTGGACGAACCGCTTTCCAACCTCGATGCACGCCTCAGGCTCCAGACCAGAGAGGAGATCCGCCGCATCCAGCGAACGACCAGAATCACAACGGTTTTCGTCACCCACGACCAGGAAGAAGCCCTGAACATCTGCGATGAGATCGCCATCATGAAAGACGGCATCCTGCAGCAGACAGGCAATCCACAGTACATCTACGACAATCCTGACAACATCTTCGTGGCAAAGTTTCTGGGCTCGTTCCCAATCAACATCCTCGATGCCTCCGTCAGAGACAACAAGCTCTACCTTGCAGGCCCTGCCGGAGAGACTCCTTTCATGGATGTGACACTGCCAAACGGAAACTACAATGTCGGAATCCGACCTGAAAACATCATCGAAAGCACAGACGGACTCAAGGTCTCAGTACTCAGAACCGTCCGACGTGGCGGAATCACAACCGCTGAGGCAGTCACCGACGATGGACAGACTCTGAACTTTGTGCTAGGCACCGCAACAGAGGCAAAGGAGAACACCGTTCTGATGCTAGGAATGAAGGCAAACTCCTGCTGCATCTTCGATCAGAATGGAAGGAAGGTGTACCAGTGCTGAAACGAAAAGACCCTCAGGCATACCTTTACCTGCTACCGGCATTCGTGCTGATGGGAATCTTTGTGATCTACCCGCTGATCAATACGGTAATCACCTCCTTCAAGGAAGGCTATCGATTCCTGACAGGTACCTATCTCAGGTTCTCCATCAAGAACTATGTGGATATCATTAAAAACAAGACATTCATCCGTGCCTTCATGAACACAGCCTTCATTGCGTTCATCTGTGTGCCAGCCTCCATGCTCACAGCGCTTTGCGCAGCACTTCTGATCAACTCCATCAAGCGACTCAAGGGTGTCTTCATGACCGTGTTCTACCTGCCGCAGGTCACTAACGTCATTGCAGCAGGAATGGTATTCGCTCTTCTGTTCAACAACAATTTCGGCTTTGTGAATCTGGTGCTGGGCTGGTTCGGAATCGAACCGGTGCAGTGGATCAGCGGAGTCGGAATCGCTGCAAGCAAGACCCTGTACAACCAGTCTTACTTGCGTTGTCTGTTCGTTCTTTTCGTCTATCAGATCTGGTCGGGACTTTCCCTGAAGACCCTGCTGTTCCTAGGTGGTCTTCAGAACATCAACAAACAGCTTTACCAGGCAGCAGACATTGATGGAACACGCAAGTGGAAAGTCTTTTCCAAGATCACACTCCCTCTTCTGTCACCTACGACATTCTATGTGTTCATCACATCCGTCATCACAGCATTCAAGGCCTACTCAGCAGTCATATCCCTCTTTGGTCTGGAGTATGGCCCTGCCGGAGACAACACCAAAATGATGATCACCATGGTCGGTTACATCATGGACAGTCTGGGAACCTACCTCACAGCAGGTGCTGTCAGCAAGGCAAGTGCTGCAGCCGTCATTCTCTTTGTCATCATTGCAGGTCTCACGGCAATTCAGATGAAGATCACATCAAAGAAGGTACACTACAGATGAAGAGCATCACAATCAAAGACAATCTCAAAACAAAGTCCCTGTGGTCTTCTGTTCTCAAGTATGCAACCCTTGTCGTGGTAGGACTCATTGTTCTGGTTCCGTTCGCCTGGATGATTTCAACATCCCTCAAATCCGAGGCAGAAGCTCTTTATGTACCTCCACTTCTGGTACCTTCCACCCCACAGTTCTCCAATTACACCAGTGCGCTTACCATGGCACCGTTTCTCAGGTATTTTCTGAACACCCTCATCGTTGCAGCCTGCGTCATCGTTGGAAGTACAATTGTCACAGTACTTGCCGCATACGCATTTGCATGGATGGACTTCCCGGGTCGCGACATCCTGTTCTTCTTCATACTCGGTTCCATGATGATTCCGCAGGAAATGCTGATCATCACGAATTTCATGACCATCGCCAACCTAGGTTGGATGAACAGCTACCAGGCACTGATCTTCCCGTACCTGGTCAACGCATTCAACATCTTCCTGCTTCGACAGAACATGATGCAGATTCCACGAGATCTCTTCACTGCCGCAAGAATCGACGGCCTCAGCCACTTCCGATTCCTCCGAAAGGTTGTCATCCCAATCACAAAGCCGACGATTCTCACCTCTCTGATCCTTTCCATGATCTGGGTATGGAACATCTTCGCATGGCCGAACCTCGTCACCACAAAGGATTCCCTGAGACTTGTCTCCAACGGTCTCACCAATTCATTCACGACATCAACCGGTCAGATCCAGTACGAGCTGCAGATGGCAGCCGCAACAATGGTTACTTTACCGTTGATCGCCCTGTTCCTCTGTCTGAGAAAGCAGATCTTCTCAGGCATGAAGATCGGAGGCATCAAAGGATGAGTATAGAACACTTTTTAAGGAGGAGTTTTATGAAACTCTCAAAGAAGACAATAGCTATCCTTTTGGTAGCAATGGTTGCCCTTGCAGCATTCGCTCAGGGTGCTACAGAATCAGCACCAGCCAAGTCTCAGCTCGATGCCGCAATCACAAGCGTCATTGATGAGAAGAAGCCGGTGACTATCGAGTTCTGGACAGGAACAGGAGCTGCAAACCTCCCATACCTGCAGAATATGGTCGATGCTTTCATGGCAGCTTATCCAAACATCACAGTTGATTTCTCCAACCAGGGTGCCATCAAGGATCTGACAGCAAAGGTAACCCAGAACATCGTCTCAAAGACAACTCCAGCCATCACAAACCTCAATGCACCAACATACCCTGAGTACATTGCTTCTGGAGCTCTTGTAGACCTGATGCCTTACTACAACAATGCAAGAATCGGTTACACAGATGCTGAGAAGGCTGACTTCTTCCAGAGTTACATCGTAGGCGCTCAGGCATACGGTGGATACGGAACCCTCTACGCATGGCCAACAAACAAGAAGACAACAAACGTCCTCGTTTACAACAAGACCTACTTCGAAGCACACAACCTTGCAGTTCCTACAACATGGGATGAGGTCGTTGCAGTTGCAAAGTACATCTATGAGGATACCGGAAAGCCAGGTTTCAGCTATGACACATCCTATGGTGAGGATGCTTTCAAGACTCTCTCCTCCCAGTGGGGAAGCCCATATGTAACAGCTGACGGAAAGGTCCAGATCGACAACGAGGCATCTCTTGCAGTTCTCAAGTTCTTCAAGGAGAACATGGACAAGGGTTACTTCACACTTCCTCAGCTCATGCCATCCGCTGGCGGAAACTACAGCAACGCAGGTTTTGTCATGGAGGAGTGCTACTTCTTCGTAGGACCAGCTGCAGGTATCACATATGATATCCCAAGCCCAGCAAAGGGACAGAAGGACTTCGAGGTTGGAGTTGCTGCAGTTCCACAGAAGGACCCAAGCAACGGAAAGACATTCTCAAAGGGTGAGGACTACGCCGTATTCACAAACACAACAGAAGAGCAGAGAGTCGCAGCATGGCTTCTAATCAAGTTCCTCAGCGCAGCAGAGAACAACATGGAGTGGCTGATCAACACAGGAAACCTCCCTATCTCCAATGCACAGGTCAATGCTCCTGAGTACCAGGCTTTCCTTTCCAAGGAGAACGATGGATCAGCAACATACTACAAGTCACTTGCCATCAATGCAGCTCTTGATATGACAGAGATCATGAACCTCGATGTTGCATTCGATATGGCTGATGCTCTGGCATCTGAAGTCGGAACAATGTGGAAGAGCGTCATGATTGGTGGAGCAGATCCAGCACAGTCCCTCAAGGACGTTCAGAAGAAGTTCAACTGATCGGGAGAACCTCATGAGAAAGTGCCTTTTCTTTGATTTTGACAACACCCTCTACAGTCACAAGACCAAAAGGGTTCCAGAGTCTGCAAAGAAGGCACTTTCTGACCTTCGCGCTCAAGGTCACTACATCGTCCTGGCAACAGGACGTGGCCTTGAGTCGAAGGATTTCATAAGACAGGAATGCGGCTTCGACTTTGATGCCATGATTCTCCTGAATGGGCAGCAGGTCTTCATAGGTGACAAGCTGGTTTTTGAGCATCACGAGACCATTGCAGAAAGTGGTCTTCTAAGCCAGTTGACCACAAAGTACGACATTCCCCTTGGAGGATGGACAGAACATAGCGTCATGGTCAACAGAATTGACTCCAGGGTCGCCAAGGTCATCTCTGATTTCACGAATTTCAATCCTCTCGAGGATTCCACCTTTCCTGTCGGTTTCTCCATTTACATGGTACATCTGTATGCAAAGCAGAATGAAGAACCACTCTTTCAGGAAGTCTTCAAAGATTTCATCTTCAACCGATCCCACGAGTACCTACTGAACCTGATTCCCAAAAGTGCAGGAAAAGGCACAGGCATCTCCATGATTCTGGAAAAGGAAGGGATTGAAAAAGAGGATTCCATCGCATTCGGTGACGGCTACAACGATGTGGATATGCTTCAGAGTGTCGGTGTTGGCATAGCCATGGGAGACGGGGCAGACAACCTCAAAAAGGTTGCAACCCACATAGCAGACACTCCAGATAACGACGGCATAGCCAAGATGCTCAGACAGTTGGAACTGGTCTGAGCCGATTCAAAAAATACTTGAAAGACAGCCTTTGACACAAATCAAGGATTTTATTCAGTTATTTTTTACACAAATCAAGAATTTTGCCAATTATTTTGTAGAATAGGCCGCAACCACCTAGGAAAGCGACCTTTCTTCACGGGTCATTTTCTCTTCAGGCGAATCAGCACATTGAGCAGAACGGCTTCCAGGATTCCAAATCCAAGAACAATCCACAAAACTGGCTTGTAGCTGCCGAAAATGTCATACAGAAGACCATACATGCTGGTGCAGACCGCATAGGAAAGGCTGATGCCCAGATTCGTCATCTGCATGGCCGAGGCATATTCCTCCTTGGTCCAGACATAACCTACCACCAGTGGATACTGGGTGGAGGAAAGCATGGCGACCGTACCGAACAGGAATGCGGCAACCAGAAGCAGGACATCAGAACCTGCAATCATCAGGACAATGGACGACACCATCAGAAGCACCGTCAGCATGGTGGTGTTGCGGATACCGATACGATCATTCAGCGTACCGAGAAACAGCTTGGCGATGGTGTTTCCAACAAGGTAGAAGGTCAGAACAACCGATGCGTCCACCAAGGTGATGCCACTGGATTTTCCCAAAGCAGCCAAATGTGTGGCAAAACTTGTGAGAGAAGAAATTACCAGAACGCCGAGAAGCAGAATCACCAATCGCAGATCGAACCTGACAGGAACTGAGGTGATTGCGGCCCCTTTGGTCTGCAACGGTCCATCCTCTGCACCATAGGCGACAGTACCTTTCTCCTTCGGATCCAATGAAACAAGGAAAAGACTGATAGGAAGCGTCATCACCAAAGCCAGAACACCGGAACTGAAAAGTGCAACGCGCCAGGAGGAGATGTTGATGAGGCGACCAATCACGAGACTCATGACCATACCCACCACTCCAGAGGATGAGGTGGCAAGGCCCATGGCAAAACCGTTCTTCTTGTTGAACCATCGGGAAATCAGAACAGACACCGTATAGGTTCCAAGGGATGCTCCACCTACTCCCGAAACCAGGGCCAGAATGTACCACTGGGTGATCGAGTGGGAGAAGGAGTTAAGAATCGGTGGTACACCAACACAAAGCGATGCAATCGGAAGCACAACCTTAAGCGGATATTTCAGAATCAGCTTCTTGGCAAGAACCAGTCCGACGCAAGATGCGATGCTGGAAATCGTCGATGCCAAGGTGAACGAGGACATCGGGATTCCGAATTCCTGGCTGACAGGCAGGTAGTACAGTCCGTTGCAGTTTGTGATGATGCCGAGCGTCGCACCAAGAAACAGACAGCAACAGACCAGTATCACCCAAGAATAGGAAAACTTTCTAGTATCAGACATATGCAAGTACCATTTTGGATGTCTTGACGATACTGCATCATACCTTCAGAAAACCTTTTCCCTAGGCATTGCCCCTAACTCGTCAATGAGCTGTCCCTTACAATCAGATTTGGTTTTGAATACTGGATTTTCGTTGCACTATCGCCTTCTTTGATCATCTCAAGAAGACGATCCAATGCAAGTTCTCCAATGGATTCAAGGTTCTGATTCACAGAAGTCAGAGGAATGCTGCAGTAGCGAGACACATCTCTATCATCAAATCCTACAATCTTTACGTCTGATGGAATCTTGTACCCATGTTCCAGCAGATACTTCATCGCACCAATTGCGATATAGTCATTCGCACAGAACAGCCCATCAAACTCAATTGAATTCTCTACGATTTCCTTTACCATCTGGTAACCCGAATCGTATGTGAAATCTCCATACAGAATTGAGCTGTCAGGAATTGAAATCCCTAATGTACTGAAACGTTTTGAGAATCCCAAAAAACGTCGTGCCACGGATAGTCTGCTCTTTGGACCTCCCAGAAACACTGGCTTTCTTACACCCTGTTCATAAAGGTGGTCTGCCACCAGTGCACCAGCTTCTCTATTTGCAGACAATACACAGTTGTATTTCAGATTCTCTGAGTTCGCGAAAACAGTTGGGATATCCATCAAAGCATTCGAGGAACTCTGATCCAAGGAAGAAAGGTGATTGATTGAAACCAGGCCATCAACATTATACTTTCTAAAATAGGAACAGACATCACTGTAATTCGTACCGATATCGGTTCCAGAAACGAATATCAATGAATACCCGGTCCCCTTCAGAGCCTTTTCGATACCCTTCAGCATAAACGCTGTAAAGTCCTGGGTAATGTCAGCAACATAGCATCCAAGAAGGCCGGAAGACCCGGCCCTCATATGGCTGGCAGTATATGACGGAACATACCCAAGTTCCTCAATCGCCTTCTGAATAAGAGCCTTTGTCTTTGCATTCACAGGTCTCTTTCCATTCAATGACTGAGAGACCGTTGTTGCGGAAACCCCAGCCCTATTGGCAACATCAAGTATTGTTACTGCACTTTTCCCCATAATTTCCCTTGAACCAAACCTTTGCAGGAATAGAGTCCAGGTTTGAGAATGTCAATCTATCACGGCCATTCTCATCAAACACAAAGCCCTCCGGGAGAACCATGGTCAGAGTACCGAAATTGTCGTATCCAACACTTTCCTTTTTGATCTCTATTGCCTTATCTGTTGTATTGAACTTTATTTCAGAATACTTTCCAAGGTCAAGTTCAGTCTTTCCATCATCCACATAGAAAAGGCTTTCATGAGACTTTCCACCATCTGGCATTGGATACACAAGAAGAGCAACCTGATGGTACAGATCCTGTGTGTTTTTCATTTTTGGGGTCTCAGAGGTTGCAATAACAGAACCGCAACGGGCAAACCAATGTGGTTTTCCGGTCACAGACACATCAACATCGGCCGCAGTTCCACCCTTATGGACACAGCCACAGTAAGGGTCTACCCAATCACATCCACTTGGGAATAGAACTTCCTTGGTCCTGATTCCCTTATCGCAAACATTGACTTTAAGAACAGAATCTCCGAACAGGCAGTCCAGATTGTCAGAACAGAGACGAGCATCTTTTGGGAATTCCAAATGCAGAGATCTCTCCACAGGCTTTCCGGTTCGGATATGCTGATAGGCACAACTGTAGATATAAGGCAGATACCTGTAATGTTCCTTGATCAGACTTTCTATGACATCCGTTGAATCAGGATATGTCCAAGGCTCAGTAGGTTCACCGCTTTCTCTCCATGAGTGGATGACGAATCGGCTCTGGAATACAGCAGTCTCACTTGCTCGGACAAGAAGCTCCTCCTCTGGAACCTCTCCGGCGAAACCACCGATATCATGGCCAAAGAACGGCATTCCGCTAAGACCGAAACCAATGCCCATATACTGGTTGTACTTTAGGGCAGTCCATGTGCTGGTGTTATCTCCAGACCAGGTTCTGGCATAGCGCTGGATTCCTGCATATCCGCTTCTGGAATAGTTCCATGGTCGGTTGTCAGGACAGGCTTCCTTGAACGCCTCATAGGCGACTTTCGCCATCTTTACAGGATAGATCTGCTTCACGCGATATGCAGGAAGTGAAATATCCTCAAGCTCAAGCTCATTGTTGTCATTCCAGATTCCTGTACAGCCATTCTCCAGGAATTTGTCCTTAAGCTGGCCCTTCCACCATGCAGCGGCCTCTGGATTGTCAAAGTCAATGAAGGATGCATTTCCGCCCCAATAGAATTCCGTCACAGTCTTGCCGTTCTGATCCTTGAGGAAATAGCCCTTCTGATCAAGTTCGGCATACCACGGATGGGAGACAAGAACACCAGGCTTGATGTTCATGTTCATGTTGTAGCCACGATCATGCAATGCTGTGAAATAGGCCTTCGGATCAGGGAATTTCTCCTTGTTGATCAGGAAGGTGTAACGTTTTCCGCCATGCTTCAGATAACCGGAGGACATGTATAGACCCTCACAAGGGATACCTTCCTTCTCTACCCGTTCAAAATAGTCCATAACACGCTTTGCAGCATCATCCGGTTCCACATAGTTCATAGAGGAACCCATGAAACCAAACGAGAACAGAGGTGGGAAAATGCTCTTGCCGGATACCTCATAGTAGGATTTCATGACATCTGTGTAGTCATCACCAGTAAAGAGGTAGTAACAGAACGGACCACCACAGACCTGAACAGAATAGAAGTACATGGACTCCCTTCCGAAGTCAAAGTGATCGATCATCGTCTGTGGGAAAAGAAGTCCACAACATACACCGCTTATGCGATTGTATTTGACGACAAACGGAACACTCTTATAAAGAGGGTCGGAGTATGAGGCATTGTATCCAAGGGAATCTCTGTTGAAGAATCGGAAAGACCTTCCGATTCTGTCAGGGACACCGCTCTTGTCTCCAAGACCATAGAACTCATCGCCATCCTTCAATGGGAAGTTCCAGTATCCGTTTGGAGAATGACCATCAGTGATACAACGGATCGTGTAAGATGGAATGACGGTATCTTCATTGCCCATCAATCCACCATGCACAAGTTTTCCATCTTTATATACGGATATTACAGCATCAATGCTACGTACACGAATATCCAGTTTCCCAAAGGCAATCTGGTAACCATATTCGGTTTCGCTTACCTGAAATCGACCACATGGGATGGAATTCCCGCATTCGCAAATGAAATCGGAAGCCTCCTGCAGATCCTCTGCAACAGGTACGTCATCAAACGAGTACAGGACTCTCAACATCGAATCGCCCATAAAACGAAGTTCCATGCATCCACCATCTGCTGCAAAACAGATGGAGTTTCCCTTCATCTCGTACGACTTGATATTCTTAATCACATATTTCATGAGAAACCTCTGAACTTTGACGATTATTCCTTCAAACCTGAAAGAGCCATTCCATTGATGATCTGCTTCTGGAAGATAACGAAGATGATCATCATAGGAACCATTGTGACAACACTCATGGCAATGACAGTCTGCCAGTCAACATTATACTGGCCCTGGAATGTCGCAAGTGCAAGCTGAACAGTGAACTTCTCTGTGTTTCTGACAACCAGAAGTGGCCACATATAGTCATTCCATCTCCACAAAGCGGAGAAGATGGCAAGACAGCTCATGATGGACTTTCCAGCTGGAAGCATGATGTGCAGGAAGATCTGCCACTCCTTGGCTCCATCGATTCTCGCACTCTGCATGTACTCGTTCGGAATGGAAAGATAATGCTGGCGGATGAGGAAGATTCCAAATGGTGTTGCTGCAGGTGGAATGATCAGACCCCAAAGTGAGTTGTAAAGACCCATCTTCTTGACCATGAGGAAGATTGGAATCATCAGAACTTCAAGAGGAAGCATCAAGGTTGCGATAAACAGAAGGAACAGTGTATTGGAACCCTTGAACTTGTACTTGGCAAATGCATAGCCACCCATCTCACTGATTGCGACACAGAGGATTGTTGACATCACAGTGACAAAGGTTGTGTTGCCGAAGAAGGTGAACCAGTTACCGGTCTTGAAAGCCTTGACGTAGTTTGTTGGTGCAAAGCTCTCAGGCAACAGTGATGGTGGATACTTGAAGAGCTCAATATAGCCCTTGAAGGATGACAGGAACATCCAGACAATCGGGAACAGGAAAACCACTGACAATATTGCAAGGACAACATGCATAGGGATAGAGATGCTGTTTCGCTTTGCAATCTTCTTATTCAATGCATTAGTCATTTACGGCACCTCCGTTGTTGAGTCTGAACTGAATGATCGTGAACAGAGCAAGGATGAAGGTAAGAGCGAAGGACTGGGCACAAGCATAGCCGAGTCGGACTCTCTGGAATGCAGTGTCATAGATGCTCTGGACGACGAACTTCGTTGCATCTCCAGGACCACCCTTGGTCAATACGGAAACCATACCGTAAGTTTTGAAGACTCCGATGATACCTGTAATGAGAATCAAAAACAGTGTCGGCTTCAGAAGAGGAAGCGTAATATGGAGGAATCGCTGGAATGGAGTGGCACCATCAACCTCAGCGGCCTCATAGTATGTGGTAGGGATGTTCTCAAGACCGGCCATGAAAATGATCATGGATCCGCCGGTTCCAGACCACAGAGAGGCAAGAACCAGGACGATGAAGGCTCCGGTTGAACTCGTCATGATGCTGGCCTTTGGAAGTCCAAGCAGCTGGATGAAATAGTTCACAACACCAGTGGTATCACCAAAGATGAAGCGGAAACCGATACCGACGACAATATAGGAAATCATGGAAGGCCAGTAGAAGATAGTTCTGTAAACAGACTTCATCTTACTGTTCTTCACTAACTGATATGCAAGGAAAAGAGGAAAAAGGATGGCAATCGGAAGATAGATTACAGCATACTTCAGAGTTCTGAGGATTGAGCTCCAGTAGCTTGCATCCTTCATCAATTCGATATAGTTGGCAAGACCTATGAATTTAGGTGAGCCGAGGCCTTTCCAATCTGCGAAGGAAAGCCTGAGTCCATAGAAGAATGGAATGATGATGAAAAGCAAGAAAATGAGGAAATTAGGAAGAATCATCAGATAAGGGAAGACCTTCATTTCCGTTGAATAGATTGAACTTTTTTTCTTCATATTTTTATTGGTCACTAAGATACTGGCAGGGACCAGAAGCCCCTGCCAGAGAACAGTAAAGTCAAATTACTTGCCCATGAAATCGTTGATATCCTTGTCGATCTTTGCGCAAAGCTCTGCAACAGTCATGCTACCGTTGATGACCTTTGGCCAGTCATAAGTGATATCAATTCCGAATGCAGCTGACAGTCCTGGATAACCCCAGTCGAAAGCACCCTCGGAACCTGTGTTTGCAAGCTCGTTTGCAAATACAGCGAAGTCGTCAGCGCAGAATGCATAGTTGAGTTCAGCACAGTCAAGTCTTGGAGAGACGAACATAGCCTCTTCACAGTAACGCTGGCTCTGTTCCTTAGCTGTTACCCAAAGGATGAAATCAACAGCTTCTTTCTCAACACCAGAACCCTGGAGAGCTGCAAGCTGCTTTCCACCAGGTGTGGAAGATCTCTGGACATCGTATGGCATGTAAGTTGCGCACCACTCGAACTCCTTGATGTTGTCATGATAGTTCTGGAGGTTCCATGTACCGGAAACCTGACATGCTACGAGACCGCCTCTGAAGAGAATACCTGCATCCTCGAATGTGATCCATGGAGTTGGGTTGATAAGACCTTCCTTGAACATATCAAGTGTGAACTCGATTGCTCTTACGCTGTTTGGAGAGGAGAAGTTTCCACCATTCTCGTTTGCGAAGCTTCCACCGAATTCATAAAGCATTGTTGACCAGCGGTGTGATGCATTGTCGATTGCCATTGCATACTCAAGTCCGTTAGCAGCCTTGACCTTTCTGAGGGCCTCGCGGAACTCTTCCCATGTCCAGATATCTTCTGGTCCGGTTGGGATCTTGACTCCAGCCTTGTCGAACATTGTCTTGTTGACGATAAGTCCGTTAGCTGTAACGTCGGAAGGAACAGAGATGATAGCACCATTCTTTACATAGTATGACTCGATTGAGCTGACGAACTGGCTCTTGAGAGCTTCGCCGTCTGTGTACTGGGAAACATCAACAAAAGCCTCATAGCAGTGGTTGCTGACGCCTTCTGTTGTTCTTGTGATAGCAGGAGCCTCACCACCAGCGACAGACATGAGGATTTTCTCTCTGATGTTGTCAAAAGGAACCTCGATGATGTTGATGTGAACTTCTGGGTGCAGTGTCTCGTACTCGTCAATGAGCTTCTGCATTGCAATACCTTCGTTACCATCAGACCACCAGAACATATCCAGAGTCTTGACCTTTGCAGCAGACTCGGATGATCCGTTTGCAAATGCACAGGAAAGTGCAAGAGCAACAACCAGGGCGATAGCTAATAATCTTTTCATTTTTCTCTCCTTTTTTTCACTGTTTCAACAGTGGTCAGATTATTATCCAAAAAACTCAGAAATTGAGTTCTCTTCTCATAAACGGAATCACATTCTCCCAGTCATAGGTTTTGCAACCATGCGGTCCTTTTCGAATGTGATAAGCGATTGTTCCCTCTGAAATCGGACAGTTCGGTTCTGGGAAAACCTCACTGCTGAGGCTGCGCTTTCCAAGTGCACGATAAGCCTCACCTGCAAGAACGCAGGACTCGAACTCCTTTGGTGGACATGCCCAGTCATCCTCACTGGCACTTGTGATATACAGAGGACGTGGAGCGATGAGAGCCAGAAGCATATGCTGGTCAAATGGAAGTTCCTCTTCCCTATCGGCATACTCCTTGAACTTTGCGCAGGACCAATGAGGGAACTCCTTGACGATGCTGGCAATCCTTTCACCTGTCTTTCCACGGTGCATTGCACTGCCGCAGCATCCGCTTACGCTGGCAAATACACCTGTGATTCTCTCGTCCTGAGCGGCGGCCCAGAGAGCGGTCTTACCGGCTCTTGAGCAACCGGCAATCATGATGCGATCAAGATCGAATCTGGTATCGGCATAGATGAAATCAACTACTCTGCTCATAGCCCATGCCCAAACGCCAAGAGCACACCATCCGTTTGGTCCCTCTGGTGGATACAGCTCCAGCATACCGAAGTTGCTCTTTACAGGATCGTCAAAGGAAAGGGATCCGACATCAACATTGATGGCAGCGATTCCCTGATCTGCGAAATCATACATCGGAAATCTCTCATCCATCTTTGCATTTGGCGCATAGTTCTTCATCATGGCGACGAACAAAGGGTTATTGGCGAATGGATCGACCTGCATCATGACAGGAAGTTTCTTCTCCGACTCACGATAGACAAGATCAAAGCGGAGGTTCGCATAGTTCTTTCCTTTCTGGAAGAACATGCCGTAGCATTCCTTGATATGACCGCTTGTAAGCTCCTGTCGTTCCATGAGAATGCAGCCCTGATTATCGAAACACATCTCAGGTACTTTGCCATATTCATAGTTCTCAAAAAGACTTAGAATCTCTTCCCTTCTCTTGTTCCAATTCTTCTTATCCGATTCATCTCTGAAGATCTGAGGAATAGCCATAGCACCTCCGCAGTAAATTAAACGTTTTGCGCAAAACGTTTTGCATATTAATTATCACTCTCATTTCCCAATCTGTCAAACACAATTTCATTAGAAAACAAAAAGACGAACGCACCAACCTGATTCTTTCGCCACTTGACTCCCGGCTCGCATAAACAGATTCTTTATATGAATTATTGAAGAAGGCAAACCATGACAGCACAACAGATGTGGGAGCGCTACTGCACACAAAGCAATACAGATATCAACACACCATACGAAGCCTGGGCCTATGGCGCTGCGCCAGACAACCTTCTGGCTCTCACCATCCTTGGCACCAAGACCGGCACAGCATCTGCCTACGAGCTTTATGCCTTGGACCCAGATGAACCGGTACCACAGGTCGGCGACTATAGTGTGATTCTGGATTCCCGAGAACAGGCCCAGTGCATCATTGTCACAACAAAAACTGCGGTACTTCCATTTGAGGAAGTGGATGCTCTTCATGCCGCAAGCGAAGGCGAAGGAGACCGCAGCCTTGCCTACTGGAGGCGTGTCCATGAAGACTTTTTCACCAAGGAACTTGCAGAATACAACCTGTGTTTTTCAAATAGAACGCCTGTCCTTTGTGAAAGATTCCAGGTCGTCTACAGCCTTTACCAGGTATCCCATTTAACCGAGAAAGAGGCCAAAGAAGTGTGCTCTTGGCGCTATTCTGATATTTACTCCGTGTATAACTATCCTAGTTGGGAAGAATGTATGCGTCTCGGTTGGTCCATTACCAACGAGACAAAACGGCAACAGGAATTCTTCGCAGTGACATGCGAAGGACAGTTTCTGGCCCTCTTTCGCATCATGGATCGAGGCGACCACGTAGAGCTTGGAGTTGGAATGAAACCGGAATACTGCGGACAGGGAAACGGCAGAATGCTGACGGAGCTGGCACTTGCAAAAATCGAAGAGCTTTACGGCCAGATTCCGGTACAGCTTCTGGTGCGCACCTTCAACACAAGAGCCATCGCATGCTATGAGAAGGTTGGATTTGAAATTGTCAGTGAGTGCAGCAGTCCCGAAACGGGACCACTGTACCAGATGAGGTTAGAACGCTAGCCTACGAAAGCTGCCACCTCTGGACATTGTCAAAGTCACGGTCCATGACATAATAGACTGCATTCTCGTTCTGCGAATACACAAAGGACACCCTGGTGCCCCACTGTCCACCCTGACAAGCCTGACTCAAAACCGCAAGGGCATCAGAAACACCGAAATCCGGCCCAGTTTCTGAAAGCATCTGTCTTGTTTTGCAGTAACGCTCGTAACCGAAGAACGGATTGCTGTAATCCTTCAATTCTATAAGGACAGGGAAATTCGTCACAACGGCAAAGTCACCTTCCAGTTCTTTCCAACCAAAACCAGGCTCCACAAGAAGCATATGACCTTTGGCATCACCGATCAGAGAGTGCATGGAGACATTTGCAATGTTCACAACAGGACGAGTGGTCACAATCTCGTGCACAGCGTCATAGCTGTATGTCCCCTTGATGTAACGGTCGTTCAGAAGATCCAGTCGATGATAACCCTTTGGACGCACCACCTTTTCCGAGACAGGTCCATTCATGTACGGAAGATTGCCGAAGTTTCCAAGGCTGTTCACCCCATGTGTCAAATACAGGGTGGAGCCGACCTTGATTCCTATCGAGAACAGTCCTTTTCGTTTTACAACTCTGTAATTCCATACCGCAGGATCCACATCCAGGTTGTAACCATAGAGGATGTCGCTTCCCCTTCTGATGAACGCTGTGCACATTTGCCTTTAGGCCTCAGTGTAGGTCTTGTACCAAGCAAGCACAGGAGCAAGGTTCTCAACGCTCACAGAATCCTTGCCGTTTGCAAACATCTCAAGCATCTGACGATCCTCTTCCGACAGGTGCTTCTTCGTAGCAAGGTTCTTCTTGGCAGCCTTGCCAGCGAAACCCATCATGAGCTTGTAGATGCCATGAAGACTCTCATTGTCAAATCCACCCTGAAGGGTGAACACCTGGGTGCCTTCTGCAATGGAGTTCATTTTGTAGACATCGTTGATCTGAGATCCGTTTGGAGCCATGCCGACAGCACAGACAGCCTTGATGTCATATTTTGCCTTTGCCTCTTTGTAGCCTTTGATGGAGCCACCAAGAAGCCATCCCATGTAAATCACACAAGAGCCCTTTGCCACTTCCTTTGAGGCCTTCTTCAACTCATACACGGCAAGGCCTGTCTCCTTGGCAAGAAGCTCTGCATACCTTTTGGTATGTCCTGCGTTTGACATATAAACGATTGCATCAATCTTTCCCATCTTCATCATCCTCCATTAAAGCGCATAGGTCTTGGCAAAGTGCTCAAAGTGCTCCTGAATGGTCTTCATGCACTGCACTTCCTTCTCTGGCTGCCTGTCACAAATCTGGACCATTAGCGCAACTGTAGATACCCATTCCAAAGCCAACACATCAGAATCTTCTGCCTTAACCAAGTTTTGAGCGATCATTGCTGCAAAGATCTTACTGTACATATTCTGGATTCCAGTCAGGCTATGCATGGTTGTTATCTCTGCCATCATAGGGTTTCGGAACTGCTCCATGCTAAGGAATCTTCTGACTTTACGGATCTGCGGATCGTGCATGGTAAACTCGATTCTCTTCATCGAGGACGCAATCAGAGCCTCCATCGATGAAGGAACTTCCCCAATATTCTCAACCGACCCGAAGTTCTTCTGATAGTGCGTTTCCAACCTGTCCATGAGACATTTCAGAATGTCTTCCTTTCCCTTGAAATGCTTGTAGATGGACGGCCCTTTCAGCCCAATGTTCTGGGCAATCTGGTCCACACCCACCCCGTCATAACCTTTCTCTGAAAACAGATCCAGTGCCGAATCAAGGATTCGATCTTTGGATGAAACCTTCTCCATGACAGCCTCCATTACCTTTGCCTAAAGCAATGTTAGTTAACGAACGTTAGCACTGTCAACTGCCTTGTGGAAAAACATGTATACATAAAAAGAAAGAGGGTTGCAGCGCAGAACGCTATTATCAGACTGGAGTCCCAAGCAACACAGCAAGAAGAAGCACGAAGTCGTCTGAACGTTCCTGACAGGCGTGGCATTATGTCTGCACGCTGAGTATTGAAAAGAATTTAATCAAAACTCCTGCCTTGTGCAAAGTTTTTGGAAAATCGTCTCTTTCTCACTGTACTGCGCAGCTGTCAAAGACCCTAGCAGCTATCAAGGAAGATTATTCTCATCATGCAATTTCCCCAAGAAAACGACCCATGGACAAAAGAAAAGAGACAACCAATTGGTTGTCTCTTTCTTTACACGGCGGGGGGTTTGAACCCTCGACCTCCACCACGTCAAGGTGGCACTCTCCCGCTGAGTTAGCCGTGCATATGCTCTAACTATTATGCACGAATTCAAAAATGTGTCTAGTAGTTCAGACAATTTTTCTTCAAATCTCAAGCATTTTGGAGAAAGCGTCGATACACTTAAGTGTTGTCTTGGCTTTCTGGGTCTCGCTCATGATTCTCAGAACAGGCTCTGTGCCCGACGGTCTGCAGATGACAAAACTTCCATCGGTGAAGTAGACCTTGCAGCCATCCATGTAGCTGACGTGGTCCACTGTCAGGCCAGTCTCTGCGAAATCCGGAAGTCTCTTCTGCACCATCAGAATCTCATTCACCCGATCCTTCTCGTTCTGTGTGAACTTGATCACACGCTCGTTGAAATCCGTTGTGCCATACTGCTCATGAAGTCTGTCCATGATCTGGGCAGGTGTCATGTTGGTCACGCTGAGCATCTCGACAAACAGAGATGCCGCATAGATGGAATCCTTTCCGAAGATATGTCCGCGCACTGTCATTCCACCAGAGGACTCACCACCGATGATGGCATTGGTCTCATCGATCTTGGCAGAGACGTATTTGAATCCGACAGGAACCTCGTAACACTGCTCACCAAAGGCCTTGGCCATCTTGTCCAACAGGTGTGTGGTTGCGATATTGCGAACCACAGGCCCTTTCCAGCCCTTGTACTCATGCAGATACCAGTAAAGCATCATGATGATGCTGTTGGCGTCGTAGTACTTACCGGCAGGGTCCACGATTCCGATTCGGTCTCCATCACCGTCAAAGGCAATGCCAAGGTCATAGTTCTCATTGACGACCTTGTAGGTCAGCTCTCCCAAACCAAAGGCGGTAGGGGCTGGCATACTGGAGCCAAAGTAGGCATCCTTGTTCTCGTGGATCATGTCCACAGTACAGCGACCTGTATACAGAATGACAAGAAGCGGATAGGTGCCCGATCCATGCATCGGGTCAAAGGCGATTCGAAGTCCGCGCTCTCGGATGGCCGGCATATCCAGACGTGCAATGATATCATCAATGAAATCGTTGAACGGGTTCTTCTTGAACTCGACAAGAGCTTGCTTTTCGGCCTGTGCGAAATCCATCATCGGAATCTCCCCCGTGTAGGAGTTGATCAGTTTCTCCAGACGCTGCGTGGTCTTCACATCGGCATCACGGCCTTCGTGGATGATCAGCTTGATTCCATTGAAACTTGGAGGGTTGTGGCTGGCGGTGACCTCAAGACCACAGTTCAGGTTCTGACTCTTGACGGTGTGCATGATCAGAGGTGTCGGTGCACTTCTGTGAAGCATCCAGCTTCGGATGCCAAGACCGGCAAGACTCTCGGAAAGCCATCTGGCGGCAGAGTCCGACAAAAAGCGACGGTCATAGCCAATGGCAACCGGTTTGTCGGCAAGCCCATCCTCCAAAAGCATTCTGCCCACTGCGTTACCCACCCTGCAGATGTTCTCACGGGTAAAGTCATCTCCGATGATGGCTCTCCAGCCACCTGTTCCGAAACTGATGTCAGACATTCCTATCTCCTTCTCTCAGACCTTGAGCAATGCGAATCTGAGAACGTTCTTTGCACTTCTCTGAATCTCTCCCAATGTGATGATGCCCTTGTTGTAGGAATCCATCAGAGAACCGTCATGCTCGTCAGAGATGCCCTTCCATCCACCTGGCATCAGAACATCAATCTGACCACGCACACGGTAGGCATCATTGGTATCACCGAAATCCGGATCGGTAGCGCTCTGCATCCACCAGTCCGTCATGACACAGCCATCATAGCCCCACTCCTCACGAAGGATTTTGGTGACCATCTCATAGTTGTAGTGGGACCAGACGCCGTTGACCTTGTTGTAACTTGTCATAAGATTTCTCGGCTTTGCGGTCTTGACCACAATCTCAAAGCCTTTGAGATAGATCTCACGAAGAGCCCTTTCGGAGACTCTGGAATCGTTGCGGGTTCGGTTGGTCTCCTGGTTGTTGCAGGCAAAATGCTTCGGGCAGGCAGAAAGACCATGCTTCTGAAGTCCCTGCACAAAGGCACTTGCCATAACGCCGGAAATCAAAGGGTCTTCGGAGTAGTACTCGAAGTTTCTGCCGCAAAGCGGGCTTCGATGGATGTTCAGACCTGGTGCCAGAAGAATGTCCGAGCCGTTGGCGGTAAGCTCCTTGCCCGAGAATGTCATCATGTTCTGAATCAGCTGAGGATTCCAGGTACTAGCAAGGGCTGTCCCACAAGGGAAAAGGGTCGCCGTGCTCAGCACACGCATGCCGGCAGGACCGTCTGTGGTGATGATCGGCGGAATGCCGACTTCCTTTGCAGAATCAAAGTAACCGCCGAAGCTTCCAGTGTTTCCGCTGATGCCCCAATGACTATCCATCGGACCTTCGCCATGACACAGGTCCACAAGCTGCTGGATGGAAAGCTGGCTCACAAACTCATCAAGTGTGACCTTCCCGTCTTTGACATCCTTCAGCACATAGCCCTTGGAAGGAACAAGTGCAACGCCTTCCGGCTGGTCGCTGAGGATCATTGCCTTTCGGTCAACGTTGCTGCATGGCACATCTTCATAGCTGGCCTTGGCCTCCATGGTGCCGTCTGCGAGGCAGGTGACAACTGGCTTAAGACGCTTGAAGGCATTCTGCTTTTCTGGTGCACAGTGCTGGGAAAGCTTCTTTACAACAACCAGGGATTCCAGTGTCACGCTGCCGCATTCTGTAGCGCTACGGACATCAGAGCCGAGGTAGAAGACATACTTTCCTGGTTCCAGCACATAGCAACTTGCATTTCCGGTGGCTCCACCATCGTCATAGGAGGCAAGGTCTGCCATGTCAACGCAAATGGAGAGCTCCTGGCTCATACCTGGCTTCAGAAGGCCGGTCTTGGCAAAGCCGCAAAGGCTTCGCAGTGGCTTTCCAAGTTTGCCCTGTGGAGCCTGGACGTACAGCTGAAGCGTCTCAAGTCCATCCTGGTCCTGACCGACATTTGTCACCTTTGTAGAGACCTTTACACTGTGCTCATCTGCTGCAAACTGGGTCTTTTCGGTGGTGAATGTCGTATAGGAAAGGCCATAGCCGAACGGATACTGGACCTTCTGTTTGGCAAAGGTCTCAAAGTAGCGGTAGCCCACATAGATATCCTCGACATAGTCATTGTGGTCCATGTCGCCGAAATGGGCCGAACTTGGATAGTCATCAAAGTCATAGGCAATGGTATCGACAAGCTTTCCGCTTGCAGGGATCACAGAGGTCAGGACATTGCCCAAAGCCCTTCCGCTTTCCATACCACCCTGCCAGGCAAGAACCAGAGAACTGATGCAGTAGTCCTTGACCCAGGACAGGTCCATGACGTTTCCGGTATCAATGACCACAACCGTCTTTTCGAAAGCCTTTGTGACACGGGAAAGGAGACTTCTCTCGTCATCGGTCAGATAGTAGCTTCCTTTCTCCAGAAGGCTCTCACGGTCCTCGCCTGCGGCTCTTCCGATAATGACGAGAGCAACATCAGATTCCTTGGCGGCCTGTGTGATCTCTTCGTCCTTTAATGGCATCTCCTCATAGTGATATGGCCACTTGGCCCATTCGTACTGTGGGATCTTGTGAGCGTCACACCAGGTTTTGTACTGCGCGCAAAGCGTTTCGTTGAGTTTGACGCGTCCTGTCTGTCGAAGACCGTCAATGGCATTGATGAAATAAGGGGCAAGGACGTTTCCACCAGAACCATAGCCCACATAAAGGTAATCGAACTGCACTCTTCCGAAAACGGATACTGTGCAATCCCGTAGCGGAAGGGTTCCGTCATTTTCAAGAAGGACAATACCTTCTGCGGCAGCCTGGAGGCATAGCGGAGCAAGTCCCTTCTCCAGATGGCCGACACTCTTGGCCTGTGTATTCAGAACCTGTGCGGTGGTAAGAACACTCTGATCCTGTTCATTTCTGTCCATGTCACATCTCCTACAATCCAAAGTCTAGCAGACATTACGAGAATACACAAACAATTTGTACAAGCACAATACAAACTGATTGCTTTCTACAAATTTATGTTATAGACTCATACCCATGACATACGGACATTTTGATGATATTGCAAAAGAATATGTAATCGAGACTGCAAAGACCCCTCTTCCATGGATCAACTATCTGGGAAGCGAGGACTTCTTTGCTCTCATCTCAAATACAGCAGGCGGCTACTCCTTCTACAAAGACGCAAGACTTCGCAGAATCACCCGCTACCGCTATAACAACAATCCACTGGACCAGGAAGGCTTCAGACTCTACATCAAGGACGGAGACACCATCTGGAACCCAGGTTGGCAGCCAGTGAAGACCGAGCTCGATTCCTATGAGTGCCGCCATGGTCTTGGCTACAGCATCTTCACAGGAAGCAAGAACGGCATCTGTGCCAAGCAGACCATGTTCGTTCCAAGAGCCGACAACTGTCTCATCTACAAGGTCAACCTCCAGAACACCACAAAGAGCACCAAGAGCATCAGTCTTTTCAGCTTCGTTGAGTTCTGCCTGTGGGATGCCAATGACGACAGTACCAACTTCCAAAGAAACTACAGCACAGGTGAAGTCGAGGTCGTCGGATCTGCCATTTACCACAAGACCGAGTACAGAGAGCGCAGAGACCACTACAGCGTCTTCTGGTGCAACGAGAAGGTCGACGGCTTTGATACCAGCATGGACAGCTTCAACGGCCCTTACGGAAGCGCCAGAGACCCACAGGTCGTGCTCCAGGGCAAGTGCACCAACTCCATCGACTATGGTTGGAGACCTTGTGGCGCACACCAGCTTGACATCACTCTCGAGCCAGGCCAGAGCAAGTGCATCATCTTCGGTCTTGGTTACATCGAGAACAAGGTCGAGGACAAGTGGGAGAGCAAGGGCGTCATCAACAAGACAAAAGCCGTTGCCATGATGGACCGCTACAAGACCGAGCAGGATGCCGATCAGGCTCTTGCCAAGCTTGCCGCTTTCTGGGCAGAGCTTCTGGACCGTTTCCAGGTCGGTTCTGACGACCCTAAGATGAACCGCATGGTCAACATCTGGAACCAGTACCAGTGCATGGTCACATTCAATATGAGCCGCAGTGCCAGCTACTTCGAAAGCGGTATGGGTCGTGGAATGGGCTTCCGAGATTCCTGTCAGGACCTTCTGGGCTTCGTCCATATGATTCCTGAGCGCGCACGCACACGAATTCTGGACATCGCCGCCACACAGTTCCCAGATGGCAGCGCCTACCACCAGTACCAGCCTCTGACAAAACGTGGAAATCTCGCTGTCGGAAGCGGTTTCAACGATGACCCACTGTGGCTCATCGCTGCAGTCGATGCCTACATCCGAGAGACCGGTGACTACTCCATCCTCGAGGAAAGCGTACCATTCGACAACAACGAAGAGCTTTCCCAGAGTCTGATGGAACACCTGAGAAGAAGCTTCAACTTCACCGCAACTCACCTCGGACCACACAAGCTCCCACTCATTGGAAGAGCTGACTGGAACGATTGTCTGAACCTCAACTGCTTCTCCGCAACTCCGGGTGAAAGCTTCCAGACAACAGGACCTAGCGAAGGTCCGGTTGCAGAAAGCGTGTTCATCGCCGGTATGTTCGTCAAGTATGGAAAAGCCTATGAGCAGATCTGCAGACGTACAGGTCTTGCTGCTGAAGCAGACACATGCGCACAGCAGGTTGCCCAGATGGAAAAGACCGTCCTCGACGCAGGTTGGGACGGCCAGTGGTTCGTCAGAGCCTACGATGCTTTCAGCAATCCAATCGGTAGCCACAAGTGCGAAGAAGGTCAGATCTTCATCGAACCACAGGGCATGTGTGTCATGGCAGGCATCGGTAAGGAAACCGGAGAAGCTGCCAAGGCCATGAAGAGCGTTCACGAGCGCCTTGAGACAAAGTATGGTGTCGTGCTTCTGAACCCAGCCTACACCGAGTACCATCTGGAGCTTGGAGAAATCAGTTCCTACCCAGAGGGCGTCAAGGAGAATGCCGGTATCTTCTGCCATAACAACCCATGGATCACATGCGCCGAAGCAGAGCTTGGACATGGCGAAGAGGCATGGAGCCTTTACAAGAAGATCTGTCCTGCCTACCTCGAAGAGATCAGCGAAATCCACAGAACCGAGCCTTATGTCTACTCCCAGATGGTTGCCGGAAAGGATTCCCCTCGCTTTGGTGAGGCAAAGAACAGCTGGCTCACCGGAACTGCCGCATGGACATTCCTCTCCATCAGCCAGGCAATTCTCGGAATCGTCCCAGACTATGAGGGCCTCAGAATCATCCCTTGCATTCCACAGAGTCTCAAGCAGTTCACTGCAAAGAGAACCTATCGCGATTGCGTCTACAACATCACCGTCAAGAACACAGGAAACAAGAGTGTCACCGTCGATGGTGTTGCACAGGACAGCAACCTGGTTCCGACAAACGGCAAGAAGGAGATTTCTGTCGTCGTCGAAGTCTGATAAAAGCATCCATTTGCATGATGGCTAGCCCAAGCGGCTAGCCTTTTTTATTCATAAAAGACAAAAAAAGGCAGAAGCCGTAAGACCTCTGCCTTGAAAAAACCATCGTTAGAATCAGATGCGCTGTGACTTCTCAATATCGAGGAAGTACTTGTAGGTATCTACCTTGAGCTCACCACATGCAGCCTCATCACAGGCGATGATGGCATTGTTGTGCATCTGAAGGGCGCTGCATGTCCACATCTGGCTCATGGCTCCTTCTACAGTATGGGCAAGAGCACGGGCCTTGGCATGTCCGTTGATCAGAACGAGAACGCACTTGGAATCGAAGACGGTTCCGACTCCAACAGAGACTGCTGTGGCAGGAACCTTGTTCATATCGTTTCCGAAGAATCTGGAATTGACGATTCTTGTGTCTGTTGTCAGTGTGCGAACTCCGGTTCTGGAAGCAAGGGATGTAAATGGCTCATTGAAAGCAATATGTCCGTCAACTCCAATGCCACCCATGAACAGGTCGATTCCACCATAGGAGGCGATTCTCTTCTCATACTCTGCGCACTCGGCCTCAAGATCCTCGGCCATACCATTGAGCATGTTGATGTTCTGCTCTGGAAGGTCGATGTGGTTGAAGAAATTCTCATGCATGAAGTACCAGTAGCTCTGGTCATGCTCATGTGGAAGACCTACATATTCGTCCATGTTGAAGGTCACAACATTCTTGAAACTGACCTTGCCATCCTTGTTCATCTGAATCAGATTGCGATAGACGCCAAGCGGAGAGGAACCAGTTGGGAGACCTAGGACAAAAGGCTTGTCACCCTTATGGCCATTGATGGCATCGACAATCAGATTTGCTGCCCAAAGGCACATCTTCTCATAGTTTTCCTGTATTACGACTCTCATAAAAAAGACCCCTTTTCAACGGTTTGATTATACCATGAAAAAGAGGTCTGTATCCACACTAAAATTCTAATATGCAAATATTTATTTGCAAATCTATCACTCTACCGTAACACTCTTGGCAAGATTACGAGGCTTATCCACATCAAGTCCCTTTGTGACAGACAGGTAATAGCCCAGAAGCTGAAGCGGAATCACCGCGACACTGGCTGTGAAATGGGGATCCACATTCGGGACATACACATTGAAGTTCGAAAAATCCTCAATGTCATAGTGTCCATAGGTGGTCACCGATGCCAGGTATGCACCGCGGCTTTTGGTCTCAACCATGTTGGACATTGTCTTTTCATACAGATCAGGCTGGGTCAGAACCCCAATCACAAGAGTGCCGTTCTCGATAAGGGAAATTGTTCCATGCTTGAGTTCTCCTGCGGCATAGGCCTCGGAGTGCACATAGGAAATCTCCTTCATCTTGAGAGACCCCTCAAGACAAATGGCGTAATCAATGTTCCTTCCGATGAAGAACACATCTTTTGCATTTGCCTGCTTTGAGGCGAACCACTGGATTCTCTCCTTGTCCTCAATCACCCTCTGGATCTTGTCCGGAATGGATACCAGGTCACAGACCAGTTTGCTGTAGTATGCATCATCAATCGAACCTTTTGCCTTGGAAAGCCCAAGTGCCAGAGCATAGCAAGCCATAAGCTGGGCGGAGTATGCCTTGGTCGTTGCCACGGAGATCTCCGGACCGGCAAGGGTGTAGAACACATTGTCGGCTTCTCGGGCAATTGAGGAACCTACGACATTGACGATCGCCATGGTCCCTATGCCGTTCTCCTTGGCAAGGCGCAATGCCGCAAGAGTATCTGCCGTCTCACCGGACTGGGATATGCAAAGCACAAGCGAAGACCTGTCCATAAGCGGTTTGCGATAACGGAATTCCGAGGCAAGCTCCACTCTTACCGGCACTTTTGCAAGATCTTCAATCACATACTGAGCCACCATTCCCACATGCCAGGCAGACCCGCAAGCCACGATGGTAATGCTGGAGATACCTTTCAGATAATCGCTTGTTATGCCTATATTATCCAATATTATCTCACTACCATCGAAATTTAGAACACTATTCAGCGTATCCCTTACAGCCTTAGGCTGCTCATGGATCTCCTTCATCATGAAGTGCTGAAAGCCTCCTTTCTCGGCTGATTCAGCATCCCACTCGATGGTCACCTGGTCCTTTCGGATCTCGTCTCCGTTCAGGTCAAAAAAGTGAGCCTCTCCCGCCTTGAGCTGGGCAAACTCATTGTTTCCGATGTAGTAGACATCCCTGGTGTACTTGAGAATCGCAGGGACATCGGAAGCGACGTAGGTCTCTCCATCCGCAATGCCAATGATCATCGGACTATCTTTGCGGGCAACCCAGATCTCATCAGGGTAGTCACTGAACATCAGCTCAAGAGCAAAGGATCCGCGTACACGGACCATCATCTTCGCAATGGCATCCACAGGACCGATTCTGTGCTTCTTGTAGTAATAGTCCACAAGCTTCACAAGCACTTCCGTATCGGTCTGGCTGTAGAACTCATAGCCGTTCTTCAGAAGCTTCTCCTTGAGTTCCTGGTAGTTTTCGATAATCCCGTTGTGGACTCCGACAACATCGGACTCTACCGTACCAGAACCTGAGTTTCTGCAGTTTCCGGACACATGAGGATGGGCATTGGTCGTAGACGGCACCCCATGGGTTGCCCAGCGGGTGTGACCGATTCCACAGGTTCCATGCAGAGTCTTGCCACCATCCACCATCTCGGAAAGGACGTTCAACCTTCCCTTTGCCTTGACCACAACCGCAGGCAGACCTTTGTCACGGACGGCAAGGCCTGCCGAGTCATAGCCCCGATATTCGAGCTTTGAAAGCCCATCAAGCAGAATCGGTGCTGCTTGATGGTTTCCTACAAATCCGACAATTCCACACATAGGCGATCAGACGGCATAGCCCTTCTTTCGGATCACGGCAACGACTTCATTAACATAGTCCTTGCACAGCTGCTCTGTCTCGGCTTCAACCATGACGCGGATGACAGGCTCTGTGCCGCTTTCACGGACAAGGATTCTTCCGGAAGTGCCAAGTTTCTGTGCCACATTGTCCACGGAGGCCTGCACATCCTCATCAGCGATGGTGGTAGGCTTGTCCTTGACTCTGACATTCACCAGGACCTGAGGGAACGTCTTCATGCCACTTGCCAGCTCGCCGAGTTTCTTCTTCTTGGCAAGCATGACCTCCATGAGCTTGAGAGCGGTAAGGATACCATCACCAGTAGAAGCATACTTGGCAAAGATGATATGTCCGCTCTGCTCGCCTCCGATTCTGCAGCCGTGCTCAATCATGTAGTCGTGCACATACTTGTCACCGACCTTGGTCTTGACGGCCTGAATGTCCTCGGCTTCAAGAGCCTTGAAGAATCCGAAGTTGGACATGACCGTGGCAACAACGGTGTTTCCGGTAAGTTTTCCCCTCTCCTTGAGGTACTTTCCATAGATGTACAGAATGTGGTCTCCGGTAATCACATTACCCTTCTCGTCAACAGCAAGACAGCGGTCTGCGTCACCATCGAAGGCAAAACCGGCATCAAGGTGCTTGTCGATAACAAGTTTCTGGAGGCCTTCGATATGGGTGGATCCGGCATTCTCATTGATGTTGAATCCGTTTGGATCGGCGTTGATGACATAGGTCTTTGCACCAAGAGCTTCAAAGACAGACTTTGCGATGTTCCAGGTGGTTCCGTTTGCACAGTCCAAACCGATGTTCAATCCGCGGAAGGAGAACTTGCACAGGGAAATCAGATAACCGATGTAGCGGTTTCTTCCCGCAACGTAGTCCACCATCTGACCGATGTTGAGTCTTGTAGCAAATGGAATGTCTTCCCACTTCTGACCAAAGCATTCCAGCTTTCCGTCAAGATAGTCCTCGCAGAGATCCAGAACACTCTCCTCCATCTTCTCACCATACTTGTTGATGATTTTGATTCCATTATCATAGTACGGATTGTGGGAGGCTGTGATCATGATGCCACAGTCAAAGTCATCGACTCTTGCGATGTAGGCAACCGATGGTGTGGTTGTGACGTGCATGAGGTAAACATCAGCACCCGATGCGACGATTCCACCTGCGAGCATGTACTCGAACATGTAGCAGGATCTTCTGGTATCCTTTCCGATGACAATCCTAGGATTCTCCATATCCCCGCGCTGCTCTCTGAGAGCCTTGAAATACCAGCCAAGGAATCTTCCGACCTTGTAGGCATGGTCTGCTGTCAAAGTCACATTTGACTCACCGCGAAATCCATCTGTTCCAAAATATCTTCCCATATGACGCTCCTCTTATCTTTCCTCTTTTCTGACGATTTTCCCGCCTGTCTTGTAAATGCTGTTCTCAGGAACCACATTTCGAACACAGGAAGCAGGATACACATTGGTCTTTCTGCCGATGACAACACCAGGATTCAAAACGCTGTTACAGCCGATATCCGCATAGTCACCAAGCATGGCACCGATTTTTCTAAGACCAGTCTCAATGTCCTGATCTGCGTGAATGACAATATTTTTCTTGTCGGCCTTGATGTTTGAAGTAATGGAACCTGCACCCATGTGGGCATGGTATCCAAGAATGCTATCGCCCACATAATTGTAATGCGGAACCTGACAGTCATCGAAAATGATCACATTCTTGAGCTCTACGGAATTTCCGATGACGCAGTGGCGTCCAATGATGGCGCTTCCACGAATGAAGGCGCAGTGTCTGACTTCGGTCTCCGGTCCGATGATGCACGGTCCTCCAATGTAAGCAGACGGGAAAACCGTTGCACTCTTATGAACCCAGACGTTCTCGGAAATCTGATCATATTCGCTCTTGTCCAGCTTGTTTCCAAGTTCAACGATCAGAGCCTTGATTCCCGACAATGCCTGCCAAGGGTATTCAAACTGCTTGAGATAATCACCTGCGATGGAATGTTCAAAATCGTATAGATCCTGCGTTCTGATATTCATCTGGCCCTCCAATTGTGGCCAGTATCACCTCTTGAAAATGCTGACGTCAATGAAAAGGGGCCAATACTTTACGATTCTTATACATTTGACTTTATACTTTCTTACTATTAGACTTTACACATGAGCAAAATGCTGTATCAGAACCAGGCAAGAACCATCTCCTCTTTGGCAAAGAGATACCCCGTTGTAGCGGTTTTCGGCCCTCGCGGAAACTCCAAGACACATCTGGTACGCAGCCTGTTTCCGACAAAGGATTATGTGGATCTTGGAAACGATACCATCTGTGCACTTGCCAAGAAATCCTTCAAAACCTTCCTTCTGGCTTTTCCAAACGGTGCCATCATCAACGAGGCAAACAGAATTCCCGGCCTTGTGGATGCTGTGCGCTACTACGTTGACAAATGGGGCTACGAGCCTGGGCGCTACATCCTGATCTCTTGCGCAAACTTTGACATCTCAGCTCTTGAGGACAGAGGCATCAAAGTCAATCTCATAGGACCGTCCATCGAGGAATTGGACAAGGCAGCGATTTTGACGCAAAACCCCTTTCATTGCATTCAAAGCGGAGCTCTTCCCAAAGTCCTTGATGGAACAAAGACCTATGCGCAAATTCTGGACAGCTGCTTTGCAAAGGATTTCTCCCGTCATATAAACAGCTCAAATGCAGAGCATTTTCTAAGCTTCCTTAAAGCATGCGCCGCATGCAGTGGACTACCACTTTCCATGAATAGTCTTGCAAAAGTCACAGGTGTGTCGGCACCAACGGTCAAGACCTGGCTTCAGGTTCTTCGAACCTACAATATTGCACTGCAAATCGCATCCGAAGACAACGACAACCCAAAGCTGTTTTTCACCGACAGCGGTCTTCTGTGTCACCTTCTTGGAATCGACACCAAAGAGCAGCTGATTCTCAGTCCCTACAAAGACCAGATTGTCCGCACCTTTGCGCTAATGGAGCTCATCAAAGGCAGAAGCCAAAAGGCACTGGACAGCGATATCGCCACAAGCGACAGCTGCGATTTCATAGCGCACTGGAAACTTGGCTACAACATATTCATAGACCCGCATGTGGAAGTCACCATACAGACGCTCAAAGAGGCAAAGCATCTAAGTTTAAAGGACAGTGGAAACCGAACGGTTGTGCTGTATCTTGGCGATGTCACCTACACGCAAGATGGCATCGACTGCATCGGCTATCGGGACTGGACAAAGTTTGCAAGCGGTGTGGACTATTTCAGCTGATTTTATCCCAGCATGGCAAGAGAACTCTTGTACTGCTCAACCGTCAGAGCCTCGGTGACCGCCTGGCGCACCTTTGCGCTGTTTGGCACACCCTTGAGGTAGGCACACACGTGCTTTCTCATTTCGCGACAGGCAGTGTTCTCCCCAAGGAAATCCACAAGACCATAGAGGTGGGTCATAATCGCATCACGCTTTTCAGAAATCGGAATCTCACGCGGAGTCTGCCCGGAAAGAAGTGCCTTGGTTTGCTCAAAGACAAATGGATTTCCGATTGCACCACGTGCATAGACCAGAGCATCGATGCCGGTCTGTTCCAGCATCCGCACCCCGTCCTCAGCGGTAAAGAGGTCTCCAGAGCCTATGATCACACGGTCCTGGAAATGCTCCTTGAGATCCTTCAGACGGGACCAGTCTGCCGTTGGCATATAAAGCTGGCTGCGTGTTCTTGCATGCATACACACAGCACTGGCACCCGCCTCAAAGGCAAGACCAGCCGTCTCCAGATAGTTCAGATTGTTCAGATCCCAACCGGTTCGGATTTTGATGGTAACAGGAACGTCCACATTCTCCACGATGGTTTTCACAATCTCATAGATTGTTTTTGGTCTCTGAAGCAATGCACTGCCTGCACCTGTTTTGACAACCTTTGGAACAGGGCAACCGCAATTTATATCAATGATAGCCGGGTGATAGGCCATCACTCCCTCCAGTGAGCGCTTGGCGGTATCAGCATCCGGCATGAACAGCTGCACCGCAAGATTCTTCTCACCTTCCCCTCGTTCCATGAGCATGACAGTCTTCTCGCTGTCGCGTGCCACCCCTTCGCTGGACACCATTTCGGTGTAGGCCAAAGAGGCACCATGCTTCAGGCAGATGCTTCGGTACACCTTGTCGGTATAGCCGGCAAGCGGTGCCAGAAAAAGGTTTCCCTCGAGTCTTACATTTCCTATTGAGACGTCATGGTAAAGGCTGGACAAGTTCAGGCCTCTGTGATGTGGAAAGCGTTGAGGCTGTTCTGGTACAGAATCTCAGCCATCTCCTCAAGAGGGATTCCCTTGATGTTGGCAATGGCCTGTGCGGTCTCAGGCAAATACTCCGGCTTATTTCTTCTCTTGGTGTACTTGGCAGGAACCATGAATGGAGCCTCGCTCTCGATGAGGATGCGATTTTCCGGAAGGTTGCGAACCGTCTCAATGAGGTTGCGGATGTTCTTGTAGGTGATATTTCCGGCAAAGGAGAAATAGACAGGCATCTCCATGGCACGCATGGCAAAGTTCCAGTCCTCGGAGTAGCAGTGGAAGATAGCACCCTCATCTGGGATGTTGTTCTTCAGGATGTCGAGAATGTCGTTTCCTGCCTCACGATTGTGGACGATGACAGGAAGGTGCGCCCTTCTGGCAATTTCCAGGTGCTTGAGGAACAGCTGGACCTGCTGGTCCTTGAACTGCTTGTATTTTCCATAGTCCAGACCGGTCTCTCCAATGGCCACAATGCGGTCAAGCTTGAGGAACTGCTGGATCTTGACATCCCAGTTTGTGAGGATGTTTCCGCTCTCAGTTGGAGAGACACCAACTGCATGGTAGACCTTTTTTGCGCTCTTGAGATTGTTATAGATCACCTCAAAGTCAGTGAGGCTGTTGCAGATGGAAATGATGTGTTCAACGCCGGCTCTCTTCGCATACTGGATGGCGAGAAGCTGTTCAAGCTGATCTTCATGGATAAGGCCAATATGGCAATGTGTATCAAATAGACGCATAGAGGAATCTTCCTTTTGGTGATTATTCTTTCATGCAGAGATTGATGCATGTTCAAACGTGTAAATATAAGTTAGCATGGGCGTGGCCAATCGTCAAGGTTTGCTTTCGCAGGCGCAATCCTTATAGTAAGGCGCGCTAACATTGACCTTCCCATTGATAAAATGATAGTTTTCAAACAGATACTTCATTCTCGGGGAGATGGATTATGAAAGTTCTGGTTTTAGGTTCAGGCGCTAAAGACCATGCCATTGCATGGTGGTTCTCAAAAAGCAAACTCATCGAGGCACTCTATGTCGCACCAAGCAATCCAGGCACAAAGGGATTTGCCGTCAACCTTCCGGATCTGAACCCATCTGACAAGGACCAGGTTCTTGAAGCCTGCAAGGCAAACGGAATCGACTTCGTGTTCATCGGAACAGAGGCACCGCTTCTCACAGGTGTCATCGACCACCTCAACAAGAATGGCATCTCCACATTCGGAGCTCCAAGCTACGCCGTCAAGCTCGAAGGCGACAGAAGCTACTCCCGTACATTCGCAAAGAAGTACAACATCCCTGTCCCAAACTACAAAATCTTCAAGACCGAAGAGGAGTTTGAGAAGTATCTGAAGGAAAACGAGGGCAAGACCTTCTCCATCAAGCCAAACGACCTCTCCCCTTCTAGAGTCATGATCATCTCATCCGAATACAACGACCTTCTGGCCTATGGAAAGAAACTTCTTGAAAAAGGACCTGTCGTCGTCGAGGACCGCATCGATGGTCTTCACATCACCGTCTCGATTCTCATGGACAACAACGGCTACTTCGTACTGCCGATCTGCTCCGAGTACACAAAACGTGAGCACACCGACCGTGGCCATGGAGTCGTCACAGGCGGAATGGGTGCCGTATGTCCGGTCCCTCTCAGCCAGAATTTGATTGATCGCATCATGAGCAAGGTTGTACACCCAACCTTCAAGGCTCTTAAGGCAGAGAAGATCTACTACAAGGGAATTCTCACATTCTCACTTCTGATCACACCAGAGTTTGAACCTGTTCTCGTTGACTACCACGTAAGACTTAACGACCCTGCAACCCAGGCAATCGTCCCGATCATCAAGAACGATCTTTGCGAGCTCATGATCGCCATGCAGAACAACACCCTCAAGCAGGTCGAGCCAAAGACCTCCGGCAAGAGTTCCGTCAGCGTCGTCATTGCATCGGAAGGTTACCCAGAGGATACCATCACAGGCATGAAACTTGAGCCGGTCTCCCCTCAGTACATGAGTAATGCCATCGACAACGGCACCTATGTATTCTTCGGCGCCGTCACCGAAACCGATGGTGTCATCGTGACAAACGGTGGTAGAGCCGCAACAGTCGTTGGCGTTGACAGCAACATCATGATGGCCAATTCAAAGGTCTATAACATGATTGATGGTGTAAGTTTTGATGGCTCATGGTACAGAAGCGACATCGGAGACAAGTTCTTCGACAGCGCTTCAAACGGCAATATGCCTCTGAGATAATTGATATTCTAAAGTCTCTTTTCCCAGATCAGACCAGCGGCAATGTCGCTGGTTTGTCATAATCAAAGGTTGCGTTCGGATTGTTTTTGAGCTCGTAACAGTACTGGCGAATTCTTGCGGCATACTCATGATGGCTCACCTTCGGATCGAACTTTGCAGGGTCAATGGTATCACCGACAACAATTCGAAGTTCCTTGCCTCTCATCTTGTACATCTCATCGACCAGATACATGGTCTCGATGGTGAACTTGATGCGGAAGATCTTTCTGAAGCGAGTCCAGCGATGCATTCTGTTACTGAGCTGGCCAGATGTAAAGAACACCTGAATCGGCATGTTGTTCTTTCTAGCGATCTTGACGAAAGAGTGCTTCCACTCATAGTCAAAGACATCCTTGAAGCTGAGCTTTCTGGAGCAGAAACCTGCAGGGTAGATCAGAAGAGGTCTCTTTTGGTCAATGGCCTGCATGAGAGAGCGAACATCCTTCTTGTTGAAAACACAGCTGGATGCAACCGGCTTGATGAACTTGAGGAAGGACTGTGCGACCAGTCTGCAATCCGGAAATCTTCGAATGAGAATATTGAAAAGCACCATGGCCTCAGGACCACCATATGGGTGATTGGATGCAAACATCGGCTTCTGGTCCACAAGTGTATCTAGATAGGCTTCGCCCTTTCCCTCGACTATGACCTTGATGTCCAGATACTCAACAACAGCATCCAAGAACTGCTCAGGAGTGTCGTTGTAGTGCTGCTCGAAGAACTGGTTCAGTTCCTCCAGATGCAAAAGCTTCTCAAAGTGCCTATACATGAAGCCTGGAACAAGCTTGCCCAAAACAGGACTTACCTTGTTGGCAAGCAGTCTAATGTCTATTGGTGTGTATACGTCCTGCTGAACGACTGCGGTCTCTTCGCTCATAGAAGAATCCTCCCCCGATTGGGATTATTGTACCATATTCGACGACAAAACAGCCATTCATTTGTGACAGATAGACATTTTTCGTCATTTTGTTATCAAACGAACAAAAATAATGTATGATATATATAACTTTCTTAAAGTTCTTATGTTTTACTTCTAGAAGGAGTGGGCTTAAGCCCAGAAAAATACCCATGAAGAAAAAGTTTATTGTCGCAGCGCTCATTGCCCTCATGAGCATCTCTGTCGTGTTCGCTGGAGACCTGTTCTCTTTCGATGTCGTCGCAAACACTCCGCTTTACAAAGAGTCCCTTTCTGACCCTTATGCATTCCGTTCTGTACTGCACCTTATGATGATTCCAAAGGCAGAAGACAATGAGTTCAGAGTAAAGCTTCTCGTCCAGGATACAACAACCAACGAGCTTCTCTATGATGATTTCTTTTACAGAGGCCCAAGAAGCGCAAGTGATAACCTCTACATCAACATGAAGCTTGCCGGAAACGCATCTCTTTTCAGAACACGTTTCAATGGTTACAAATTCCTTCCTTCCTTAGACCTCGATCTTAACCTCCTCGGTTACATCAATACCGTCTTCTGGCTCTCAGGCGCCAACGACACCCTGGACTTCGACGGATCCTATCAGGTATCTGCAAGCGTCAGAGTCGCAGACATGCTCACCTTCCGCTTGGGAATGCACCACTTCTCTGGTCACTATGGAGATGAGACCCTTGAGGACATGTACTCCTACAATAAGATCGATTTCAACAATGACGGTCTTATCGGCAACTACACAGGAAGCAAGGCTCAGTTAGGTCACAGTTACAGATTTGTTTCTGCAACCGAGTATGTTCGTGACAACTCCTGGATTCTTGGCGTTCAGGCTGAACTCCCATATGGTTTCAGAGTCTATGGTCAGGCAGACATCCCACAGAAGGATGCCTGGATCAGACCTTTCATCCATGTTCCAGCAGATTACACAAACCCAGCATCAGGAGATCCAAATGACGAATCCTCCATCCACAGAAGCGGTTGGGGCGAAGGTGCAGACCAGCAGCCAGGCCTGATTGATGCCGAAGAGGCACAGAAGAGAGGATCCAACTACATGGCTCTCAGAATCCATGGTGGTATCGAGTACACACTCAGCTTCTCATGGGCAAACATCATGCTCTCTGCAGACGTCCAGGCACACCAGGACGGACAGAACCGCGATGCAAACGGCAACCACGAGATTCTCGCATACAACCCAGAGAACATGTGGGAGTTCGAGTACACAGTCGGTGCCGCTCTTGACCTCAAGGAGAAGATCGGAAACAGAAACGTCAAGGTTGAAGCCTTCTACCACGTCGGAAGAACACCTGCAACACAGTGGTTCTACAAGACAGGTTCCTTCATCTATGTCGGACTTGGCCTTAACTGATAGGAAAACAACATGAAAAGAATCCTTTTGGCAGTCACTTTGGTGGCTGCACTTTTTGCCCTGGTGTCCTGTACTGATGCCCCTAGCCTTCTGCCATTTGCAGACCAGAAGACAGGAAGCTTCAAGATCATCGCCCTCCCAGGCGTAGACACATCAGGCGTTGCAAGCTACAAGCTCACCCTCAATAAGGTTGATGGAAGCGAGACCAAGACCTTCAAGTCCATGTCCGCAGACTCCCTTTCTGTCGGTACCTGGACTTTCATACTCGAAGGTCTTGATGCAAATGCAAACACACTGATCTACATGCCTAGCGAAAGGCAGATTGAAATCAAAGAGAACAGAAGAACCAGTGTGACAGTCACCTCCATGGCTGAATTCAATCGAATCTTCTCTGTCACAGAAAGCGGTTACCTCTACCCAAGACCTTTTGCAAAGGGCTCTCTCACAGGTACTCTTGTGGTTCCTGTTGAAGTTGATGGTAGAGAAGTTCGCGCAATCGGCTATCAGGCATTCTCCGGCTGTACTGGAATCACATCTGTTACATTCGCAGCAGGAACAAAGGTAACCTCTATCGGTGACGCCTCTTTCCGTGGATGCTCAAATCTCTCATCCATTACACTGCCTTCAACCATCACCTCCATTGGAGCCAATGCATTTGCAAGCTGTTCAAGTCTCAGCACCATCACCATTCCAGAGGGTGTCACAGAGATCAAGAACTCCTGCTTTGCCAACTGCTATGCACTGACAACCATTGCAATTCCAAATTCCGTCACAAGCTTCGGTGATGCGGCTTTCCAGAACTGCTCTCACCTTGAGATCTCCATCCCGACAGGTCTCAAAAGAATCGGAAGTTCCTGCTTCAACGGATGCAAATTCGCAGCTGTCACGCTTCCAGAGACTCTCACCTACATCGGAAGCTATGCCTTTGCCTCCAACCAGAACCTCACAAATGTCACCATTCCTGAGAATGTCACATTCATCGGAGGTGCAGCTTTCTACAACTGTAAAGCATTCACTTCAATGGTGATTCCTCAGAAGGTCACAAACCTTGAGTGGAGCACTTTCAGCGGCTGTTCAAACCTTGTTGAAGTCACTCTCCCGAATACCATCAAGACTATTGGAAGCTATGCTTTCAACGGATGCAACAAACTTGAGACAATCAATATTCCAACCAAGTTGGAAGCTCTTTATGAAGGTGCTTTCACCGGCTGCTCACAGCTTCCAAGCCAGGTCTTCCCAAAGACCCTTGAGAGAATCGACAGTTATGCATTCAACGGATGTACCACAATGGAGTCCCTCACCTTCACAGGTGAACTCAAGACCGTTGAGTTCTATGCATTCGCAAACTGCACTAACCTTGCCGACATCTATTTCGTCGACAAACAGGCAGGCAAGGGTTGGGATTCCTACTGGGACAAGCAGAACAATGTGAGCTCCACCACAATTGGTGCCGAGATCCACTGGAACAACACTTAAGGAGGACCATGATGAAAAGAACCGTTTCCATAGTATTCATAGCTTTGGCTGTGGTCTTCAGCACATTTGCATTCAGTTTCCAGGACTTCATGGCCGACTTCACATTCAAGGCAATCGACACAAAGCCTATCTTCCAGCAGTACAAAGCTGACCAGTGGAGTTTTGACACAAGAGCCCAGTACATCAATCTTTTGGGAAACGACTCCCTGTATGAGGTTCTGCTTTGTACTCGCTACGAGGAAGGTCGTGAGGAGTATTACCACAACTACGACAAGATTCCATCTGGTGAGCGTGAAGCCTTCATCATGGAGCAGGCAGACTTCAGAGATATGAACCAGGGCGTCGTACAGATGTACCGTGTAAAGACCGGTTTCAGCTTCAGTGCACTCAGAACATCCTACAAGGACATCCTTACCCTTGAGGCATGCGTACAGGGAGCCTTGAACCTCGTCTTTGATGCAAACAACGGAACAGACTGTATCGGATTTGATGGAATCTATTTCTATGGTCTCAATGCATCCGTGAAGGATGGACTTGTCTCCATGAGAGTCGGAAGACACCACTACTCCGGTCACTACGGCGATGAGATTGAAGAGGAATTCATGCTCAGAAAGGATGAGCTTGGTCGTGTCTACGCCGACAGATTCGCTTACAGCAGAACCACCTCCGGTTATGTCTCAAGACTCATCCAGTACGTCAGACAGGACAGCCTTGTCATCGGTCTTTCCGTAAAGCCGACCTCCTGGCTCAGAATCTATGGAGAAGCCGATGTGCTCACTCCAAAGATGCACAGAGTCAGACCTTGGCTCCTTGTTCCAGAGTCAACACTTGAGGACGATGGAGATCACCGTCTTGAGCAGGGAATCGGAGCCAGTGAAGGTGTCTACGAGACAAACAACGACAGCAGAAGAGTCCCTTATTCAGATGCCTACAAGGACATGAGCTTCAACTTCGGTGTTGAGCTTACCATTCCGGTAAAGACTGCTGGATCTCTGATTCTTGCCTTTGATACCAAGATCAACCAGGAAGGTCAGACCAACTATCAGATCGGTGCCTACAGCGAAGATTCCCCATGGGACGTTGACTACAACGCTCTTGTCGGTTTCAACATTGCAGACAGCGCTATCACAGCTGAGCTGATTTATCACAACGGAAGAATGCCTCTGATGAACTACTTCTGGAGACATTGCTCCTACTGGTCAGCAGGTTTCTCAATCACCTATTGATTCTATAGCAGCAACAATCCAAGGGCATCACTTCATTGTGGTGCCCTTTTTTCTTCTCATGTACATATGCCGTGCAAGGCCTGATGCATGCCACCTACGGCCGCCATCCAGAATGCTTCGCCAGGCTTAAGGGCCGCTCGCCTCTGGAGGCTGGAATGACACAGGCATCGCACCGCAAATGTACAATCGAAACTTTCCTTTTCCACCCCTCCGTTCGTATCTTAGTGATAGAAGGAGAAAACCTATGGATAAGAAAGCAATGTACAGTCTCAGCTATGGGCTATTCGTTCTTACAGCCCACGAAGGTGCAAAGGACAGCGGATGCATCATCAACACTGCCATTCAGGCTGCCTCAGCACCGAACCAGATCTCAATTTGTGTAAACAAGGCAAATCACACCCATGACATGATTCTGAGAACTGGCGTCTTCAACATTTCAACCATCAGCGAAAAGGCATCCTTCGGCCTTTTCAGACACTTCGGATTCTCCTCTGGAAGAGATACCGACAAGTTCAAGGACTACGATGACTGGTTCAGAGGAGTCAACGGCGTCCCTTATATCACAGAGGGAACCAATGCCTATCTCTCCGTTGAAGTCAAGCAGGCTGTGGACCTTGGTTCTCACACCATGTTCATCGGAGAGGTCACTGACATGGAGGTTCTTTCTGAAGATCCTTCTGCAACCTATGCCTACTACTTGAGCGAAATCAAACCGAAACCAGAGACTTCGGCAGATGTGCAGAAAGTCGGTGCAAACGCAAACGGACAGACCATCTGGAGATGTCGAATCTGTGGTTATGAATATGTGGGAGATGAGCTTCCAGAAGACTTCATCTGCCCAATCTGCAAGCATCCCGCATCAGATTTTGAGAAAGTTCAAGGCTAAGTCTTCAAAGCTTTTAGCCCAGACCATGAGGGGCGTCAGAACATCTGACGCCCTATCCTTTTGCGTCATTGCGATTGTGGGTAGGCTGTGAAATGCCTGTGCAGACTAGCGGTGACAGACACCAAATGGGGCAGGATAGCCCAATAAAAGGTGTCTGACCGCGTCCCACCGAGAGTATGCATCAGGCTTTACATGGCCTATACACATGAGCAACTTCTACAGAAAAAGTTCTTGAATTATCCGCTCCACTGTTTTCGTACTGATCTGCTTATCACCACTTTCAAATGTGACAATCAGATTCTTTCCCAACACAAATCCGATTTTTGCGTAATCATCAATCTTCTTCAGATTCTTGATCCGATAGTTCTCATCATCCATTTTTCCAAGGTGCTCCCAGATGAAGACTTTTCCTGTGCGCTTATTCAAAATGTAGAAGTCTGGAGAAAGGATCCTATCCTCTCCTATCGGAACAATCACCTCGTAGAAATATGGCACTCCAGCCTTATATAGACGCTCTGCGATTATCCATTCCGTCTTGGACCTGACATGCTCTCCTTTGCTTGTGATGAATTCACTGTCAGGCATCTTCGACATCCTCACATAGTTTCGGTTCTGCCATTCCATGGCAAGCCTGTCATCAGGTGCATCGCGAGAAACCAGAGATTGGAGATCTTCTGGCAGTTCATCATATACAAGGTTCACATCAGGGCACCGATTAAGCAGCAAAACGCATCTCTCCAGAATGCTCAGTTCCTTATTCGCAACATGTAGCAGTTTCTTCTCATAAGTGTTCTGGGCAAGCCGTCTAAGAGTTTTCTCCTCATGCCTAGGAATGTAGGATTTCGAACCATCTTTTCTGGAGGCCCGGTAATATTGAAGGCCATTTCTGGATCTATCTACATACAATGAGTCATTTCTCTTTTCGATATCCGCTGAAGAGACTGTTCTTCGAATGGAAGCCGACATTTCAGAAATAAGTTGAATCAGTTTTTCTATAGTCACACATGCCTATACCGTAAAACTGCAGAAAATATTTTGTAATTTCGGCAAATTACCGAAAAAAGACTAAATTAGAATCGATTTTACGGTATGCCTACTCACGCCCAAACTCCTTTGGGCAAGAAAAAACCACCTCCGAAGAGGTGGCATGTCATATCATGTCAGAATGATCTGAATCAGAAGAGGTTCTTCCAATCAACATCGACAGGATTGATGCTCATACCGATATTGAGCTTGTAAGCGCTCTTCTCGTGAGTGAAATCTCTCTGCCAATCAAATCCGACCTGGAGCTTAAATGCCTCATCAAGATAGTAGGCGAAGTCGAAATCAAGAAGAAGTGCTGTTGTTCTGTCACCACACATCTTCATGACACTGTCTGCCATTCCAAGAGCATCAAGCTTGTTTCTATCACCATAGGTACTCTCGATTCCATATGCACCTCTTGTGAGAAGCTCTGCTGAGAAATAGGCCTCAAATGGCTTCTGGACATATTCGGCATAGAATCTGAAGAGCTGTGAGTTAGGACCATACTTGAAACCAAGGTAGTAGGCATCATAGTCATAGACATAACCTGCTCCGACAAGGGAGATGAACTGGAATGGGATTGTGAACTTTCCAGCACCGTTGAAGGAACTGTTTCTGTTGTACATCAGAGGAGAAACATAGTACCACTCAGCACCGATGTTCAAGCCGTTCTCAACCTTGAAACTATGTTCCTTGAGTGTGTAGTCACGTCTGTCAAAGGAAGCCTTGCCATTGTCCTCTCCATCAAATACATGATACTCGACACCAGCGGAGAAGCCCATTGCCTGAGGCTTGCTGCTGTGAGTCTCGTGTGGAAGGTCAAAGTCATCCATTGCGAACTCGAAGTAGCCTCTTACAGGACCGACCTTGCCTTCAAGAGCGAGGTGGAGGAAGACATTGCTGTAGTCATCCTGATTGCTGTCGTGCCAGATGATCAGCGGAGATGCATCCAGGAAGTTAGGATCCTTGCCGTAGACGTTGTTCAGCTCACCGATGGTGACCTTGAAATTGTCATTGTAGAAGCTCCACTTGTGAGCAAAGATGGTCTTCTGGACGTCCTTGATGTTTGAACCATCTCTGTAGTCCATCCATGTCTTTGGAGCCACGACGACGTAGTTGTAGTTGAAGTTCCAGTTGTTCTGCATAGGAAGTCTGAACTCTGCCCATACATTATCGAGGTAAGGCTGGCTGTCAGCGATGGTAAGGTCGTAGGAACCTGGACCCCACTTGATGAGTCTTCTACCAGCAGAGACGAAGAACATCCCGTTCTGGCTTGTCCAATCCATGAAGCCGAGACGTGGCAGTGTCAGGTCAATCAGACTTCCGATGAATGGAATGTTTGTAGAGATGGTGTTGAAATCCTGAAGATTTGCAAGAACATCCTGCATGATATCCATTCTTGTGACGAAATTGAAACCTTCTGCATGAGCCTCAAGTCCAAGGTCGAGCATACTTGTCTTTTCATAGGCAAGCATCCAGTAGTCCTGTCTCTTCATCCACCAATCTTCGTTGAGATTGTTAAAGCCGTCTGGGTCAGCGACGTTTGTCCAAACATAGTGTCCTTTGACATCGTCATAGCTGAAATCTGTCATTGGAATGTTGTTTCCAGTGAAGTAGGTCTTCACAGAAACGATCGGATTCACTTCCGCATAAAGTGAACAAACTGCAAAAAGCACAACAAGTGCAATCGTCAGTGTCTTTTTCATATATCCCTCCATATTATTATTAACTAAATCAGTCAAACTGTTTTATATCACACTTCAACAGAAATGCCCATTGTAAACTGAACATCACTTTGCATATTGCTACGGCTCTTGGAAGCCTTCTCGTAATCGCAGCGTCCAATCCAGTCTAGTTCACACGAAAGCTTCACACCAGGCCATTTGAAAAACTCATCCAGATCCGCATCAAACTCAAGGCCACATACGACAAATTGCTTGATGACTGCACCAGATGGAGTCTTACCAGCATAGTTGGCATCGCCATCGTTGTATCCACTATTGCTATGGCTTTTGAACATGTTCATGTTGCCCTTCTCTACGGCACGAGCGAAAGCACTAGCCTTCCAGTTGGCAAGACTTGTGTAGGTACTTCTGAGCTCAAGCATCAGACAATCACCACCATAAGGGAAACCGATGTAGTCGAAGAACGGAACGTGTCCACCACCGAAAGAACCATCCAAAGCGGAATGGGACCAATAGCGATTCACACGGATGAAATCGACAATGTCTCGTCTGTACAGAAGTGGTGTGGTGCTTGCAAACTCAGCATAGCTGGTAAGGACACCATTTCCCAAAGCATTGGTATACTGCACGCCGGCGACGATACCGGAGGCATCGCTTTGATTATCTCCCTCATGTGGGGCGCGAGCCTGATCCATCGCATACTGTGCGTAGACCTCAAGACCAGGAAGTACCGAAGCATTGACCTCAAGATAGGCAAGCGCATTGAACATGGCTCTGTTATTGAGGTTGTGGTAGATGAAAGCAGGATTCAGGTACAGAGGGTCAAAGTTCTCGTACTTGTACATGACATTCTCACTTGCAGTGAATGAGATTCTGTCCCACGCTCTGAACTGCAAAGTGTGAATCATGAACATACGCCCTTCTGTTGTCGCATGCTGTTCGTTATCGGAAACCAAGGTGTTCAGGAACATGAGAACAAGGTCATAGTTGAAATAGTCACCGAACATAGTAAGGCGCGCAAAGTCGCTGAAATCATGGGAGTCCACAAGAAGGTTTCCGAAATTGGCATTACCCATGCTCAGGACATCACGGTTGATGGAAAAGTTCCAACGGTCACCACCAAGGGAGAAGACTGCCCTCTTTGGCCAGATGAAGGAGAAGTTCATGGTGTTGGTGAAAAAGTTCGTACCCAGTCTCTGTGTAAACCAATAGGACCTATCCACGTAGTAGGAGGTGTCATCCGGCTTGTAGGAACCGACATAACCGTCTTTGGAGAGTTTGTTAGAACCGATGTATTTACCGTAGTGGTCGTTGTAATCAGCCCTGCTCCATTTGTAATGGATGTCACTTGTCGTGTAGAAATAGTCACCACTTGTAAACTCGAAATAGACCTTCATGAGGCTCTGACGTTCGTGATAGCTGCGTTCCCAATCGGTTTCGGTGTTGAACTGGTCTGGATTGGAATGGGCATACAGATCAAGACCGAAATTGATGCCGGCAGAAAGCTGGAAATCATCGGAGAACTTCCATCGAAGCCCCTCATCAAGAGACTTCAGAATCTCATCATAAAGGCTCAGTGCCACCCTGGACAGGGAAACGGCATCCACCCTGGAAAGGATACGTCTAGCCTGTGCATCGGACCATGGTCTGTTAGTGGAAGGCTTGACCATACCGCACAGAGAATAGAGGGCATCCATATTGTCGTAGATGGAACTTTCCAGCGGATAGATGATTGCATTTACGCTGTCAGCAGCGAAAACGGTCGAGATCGAAACGAGAGCAAAGAACACTAAAAGGAGAATGATTACTTTTCTCATAAGTTTAGTATACAATAAATACGGGAGAGGTTTAACGGGAAATGAAAAGACTTTTGACTATCGTATCCATTGCAATCATCTTTGCAGGCATTCTGTTTGCAAAAGCAGACAATCTTCAGAGAATCTTCGGGACATCCTGTGATGAATACCAGGCAATCAAGTACCTATACATCAGTCAGGGTCATAGCCTTCCATCCACAACGGGACCGTGGAGTGCCGATGAACTTATGAAAATGCTTGGTATCCTCGACTATCAGGCACTCAATCAGGTAGAAAAGAATACCTATGATACCGTCCTGTCGAACCTCACAAAGGATGCCAGAATCGAACGTGAAGATGCGGCATTCAATTTCAATAGCACGTTGAATCTCGAGCTGTATCTGCACACCAACGCCGACGGGTATGCAAGAACCACAGTCCAGGGTGTTGAGGAGAAGGCTTTCCAGGGAGTGGACCAGTGGATCTACAGCGCCAAGGACCAGAAGAGCTTCTACAACATCGAGTGGGAGTCTTTCATCTATCAGAGCATCTATACCAATTTCCAGATGGACCTGGGAAACTCCTGGCATGCAGGCGATGACTATGAACGAGAACTCGGCTACGAGAACCTTAACACAAACATCCTCTTTTTCAGATCCCTTACACCAGAGCTTGCCCTGTTTGACGCGAACTTCCCTCATAAGGCTTTCGCTTCCGTTGGTGGAAACGGATGGAACCTCCAAATTGGTCGTGACCGACTCTCTTGGGGTGCTGGAGAAGTAGGAAACCTGACAATCAGTGACAACATGCCATGGCAGGATTTCTTCAGAGCCACCACCTACACCAAGCATTTCAAGTACACCTTTCTCACAAGTTTCTACACGCACCCGATCAACTACTGGGACAACCAGTACGAAGGAAGTGACACCGGAACATGGCACGGCCAGCATCAGGACTACCCTGCCTTGCATGGACTTCGCATGTATATCGCACACAGGTTCGAAGGACGCTTTCTCAACGACAGGCTCACCGTCACTGGTACGGAAGGTCTCATGTACATGTCTGAGGACAACACCATTGATTTCCGCGCCCTGAATCCAATGAACTTCAATCACAACAACTATATCGCAAACAACTCAAACTCCACTCTTGCTTTTGAATTTGACTACACCCCGATCAAGGGACTGAACCTCTTCGGTCAAGTCATCATCGACGAAATCGCCTTCCCAGGCATCGAAGACAACCCTTCCCCAACCGAGAGCAGCACCCCTCCAGCCTCAGGATTCATGCTGGGAGCCAAGAGTGCCTTCACCGTGGGAGACGGACTGTTTCACATCACCGGAGAATTTGCCAAGACAAGCCCATACCTTTATCTTAGAGATGGCATCTATGAGAACTCACACGGCGTTGATGATGGCATGTATGGAATCGACTATGTCGTAGCCCTCAGAGACTGGAGCTCTTCCGTAGGCGACATCACTTACAACAACTATTTCTTGGGTTACACCTATGGCTGTGATGCGCTTGTGGGCAACCTCAAAGCAGGTTGGACCAGAAGCGACCTGAAGTTCAGCGTAGAAGGAAGCCTCCTTTTCATGGCACACGGAACACATGATGCATGGACACAGTGGGACTGGTATGGAGGAAGCCAGGAAAGCTACGATGTCAATCACACCTCCCCTACGCCAAGCCATACCACCAATAACAACAAGTACCCGAATGCCAAGGTCGTGCGAAACAGCATCCAGTACACAACCATCTGCGGCATAAACGCAAACTATGCTGTGACTCGTTATCTGGATGCCATGGTTCAGGCTGACTATGTGAACATCGTCAACTATGGCAATGAAAGCGGCATCAACCAGGATGATTTCCAGACAGTTGTCAGTCTCACACTCAAATTCTGATATTTGCATTTAGTAAAAAAATAACATTGGAAATGATTCCCCTTTAGGTTACAATGGCCGATGCATGGTATAACAACTTAAAGGGGAACTTATGAAGAAAGCACTTTCCGTTTTTCTTATGGTTTCAGTTCTTCTGACATCTGTGTTCGCATACACAAATGAGCAGAAGATCTATTCAGTGGATTCCGGCGTCTATGAGGCAATGGAGACACTCTTCATCCTGGCAGGCAGAAGCCTTCCATCATCATCCGGTCCTTGGAGTGAAGCAGAGCTTCAGCTCATGCTTTCCTATGTAGACAAGGATTCTCTTCCAAAGAGCGCACAGAGCTACTACGACTACGTGAAGTCCATGATCACTTCCGATCCGAAGCAGCAGTATGCTGATAACCTTGGCATGCAGTTCGGTCTGGATGCAGCTCTTGAGGCTTACTACCACACAAATACAAAGTTCAACGATTATGACAAGTGGTTCCACAGCTACACAGACAGAGACCCTGTCCTGAACTTCAAGTTCGAGACATGGCCAACTGACAGATTCTATGGCTATTTTGAATTCGCAGTCCAGAACTGCATCGGTTACGATGTCTCAAAGCCAGCAGGAAACGGTCTGTACATGAATGCCATCAACACAAACCTGCCTGTCGTCAATGGAATCCTCTTCTCCACTCCATCCAATGGTGACATCCTTGCAGATTTTGACTGGACAGTCCCATACAGAGCATTTGTCTCTGCTGGTGGTGAGCACTGGAATGTCATGGCTGGTCGCGACAAACTCAGTTGGGGTGCTGGAGAGTCCGGAAACCTGATGCTCTCATCTTCCTTCCCAAAGCACACAATGGTCAGATTCAACACCTTCTTTGAGAAGTTCAAGTATTCCTTGGTCACAGCTATGTATCCAGCAACAGGCTCTGAGGAAAGCCAGTACCACAGCCTCGATGGATTCAAGGCACTGGTTGCCCACAGACTTGAGTTCAACATGCTTCAGAACAAGGTTGGCCTTGTCGTCAATGAGGCTTGCATGTTCTGGTCTGTTGACGGACAGAACTTCAACCTTGGTCAGATCAACCCATTCGGCTTCATGCACAATGAGTATGTTGCAGGAAACGGAAACTCACTTCTGGTTTTCGAAGGCAACTACACTCCAGTGAAGGGATTCAACGTTTACGGACAGTTCGCTCTTGACGAGTTCTCAGGTCCTGGTGAGGGAAGAACAAACCCAGCTGCTCACGGTATGCTGGCTGGAGTCAAGGGAGCCTATGCCCTTGACGGTGGCATCCTCACAGCAAGCCTTGAGTTCGCCAAGACAGACCCTTTCCTCTACATCAGAGGTCTCCACTACAAAGAGACAAACGATGAGCACAATGATGATTATGCTGTCGGTTACGGCTACGATGCTCTGTTCAGAACCATCTCCTGTGACAGAATCATCCTTGAGAGAATGTTCGTGACATACAAGTACGGCAACGATGTCATCCTGTTTGACGGAAAGCTCAACTACGAGATTCCAAGCGTTGCTAACTTCGGTTTCGAGGCAATGTTCCTTGAGCACGGCTCCATGAATGCAAACAGCAAGTGGCATATGTACAGAAAGCAGTATGATGATGCTCCAGATGTCAGCACTCCAACCACTTTCAACCCATTCGAGAAGGATGACTATGATCCATCCACAGGAACTATCATCAACGAGCATGCCGTGGAGAAGTCTGTTGTCCTGTCTCTGACAGCACAGTACCAGATTGCAAAGGGTCTGAGCGCAAACCTTGCTGCTGACTACATGATCGTCAAGAACATGAACAACGTCGCAGACAACAACCAGAACGACCTTCAGATTTCACTTGGCATCAAGTACAGCCTGTAAGGCCTAACGAAAGTTCAACTTCCAGACCCCTTGTCGGACCTCCGATGAGGGGTCTTTTCTACTCAAGAACCATCCAGGTTCCGTTACGGTTAGGGCCAAGCCTCTGAAGTTTGCCCTCCTCTTTCAGCTGTGAAAGAAGACGCTCCACATGTCGGGAGGAAAGGCCGAGTTCAAGGGACAGTTGCTTTGCACTGGCCTTTGGTTGGCTTTTCAGGAATGAAAGGATCCTATCCTTTGGGTCCGTCATGTCAGAAAGACCCAGTTGGACGTTCTGCTGAAGAACATCCTTTATGACATGCAACATAAACGAGATGAAGACTGTCGATTTGCCTTCTGCGTTTGATGCTGCGATTGCATCAAAATATTCGGATTGCCGTCTGTAGATCAGACTCTCAATCGGAAGCCAAGCAAATAGAGGTTCCCATTTTGATAGCATCAGGGTATGCCAAAAGCGTGCGGTTCTTCCGTTCCCATCAGAAAAAGGATGGATATAGACGAATTCATAGTGGAAGATGCAGCTCTTGATAAGAGGATGAATTTTGGAGTGGTGCGCCCACTCCATCAACTGGCCCGTCAGACTTGGAACCATCTCAGGACGCGTTCCCATATGAATCAACTGCGTCCCTTTGTAGACACCAACACCCTTTGCACGAAAATGACCTGCATCTGATACGATACCACCCATCATCATTGAGTGTGCAAGAAGGAGGTCATCTACATTGTAAGGGCGAAGGGTTTCAACAAGGTCATAGACCTGGTTGGCGTTGATGACCTCATCGATATCACGTTTGGGTCCTATGACTGGCTGTCCGTTCAAAAGCGCCGTAACCTGCTGCTGCGTAAGAGAGTTATGCTCAATTGCCAGAGAACTGTGAATGCTCCTTATTCGGTTGGTTTTGCGAAGCATTGGATCTTTAGAAAGCTTTGAAGAATCCACATACTTTCCAAGCAGCTGGCATATCTCAAGAGTAAGGGCTGTGATTTCTTCAGTCAGATCAAACGGCGGAACATAGTAGTCGGACATGTCCACAGTATATCACACAATGCATTTTATTCCGACATTTATTCCGACATTTATTCCGACATCACAGCTTTACATCAACACTGATGCTGAACTGAAAATCGCTCTTGGCGTCGTCGTAGGTTTTGGTGGCCTTTGTATAGTCCCACTTGCCGACCCAGTCAAGTTCCGTCTCAAGCGTCACACCCATCCAGCCGAAGACCTTCTGCATGTCATAGCTGACATTGGAGGAAAGCAGTACCGCTCTTGTGATGACATCACCGGATGGTGTTCCCTCCTTATAGTTCGGAACGGAAGCATTGTTTCCGGAAAGGTTGTGTGGCGTGTACATGGTAAACTGTCCATGCTGGTATAGACGGCTGTAGGCGGTAAATTTCAGACTTCCTGGAATCGTATAGACCCCTCCAAGTTCAAGTGTCTGGCAATCGCCACCATAAGGGAAACCGATGAACTCAAAGACAAGGGCATTGCTTCCCCGATGGACTGTGAACGGATCAGAAGGATCCACCTCACCTGCGAAGTGGAAATAGCGGGAGCACTTGATGAAATCCACCTCATCTCTTCGGTACAGAAGCGGTGTGGTATGGGCAAACTCTGCATACAGTCTTGCAACACCAGGTCCGGCTGTCGTTGTGTACTTGAAACCTGCGACCATACCCCAGGCATCGCCTTGTGAGTCGTCCTCATTTGGGGCTCTGGCCTGGTCGAGTGCGAACTGGCCATAGACCTCCATGCCCTTTGTTGGAGCCCAGTTGATCTCACCATAGGCAATGGCATTGAACATGCTTCGGTTGTTTAGATTATGCCAGATGAAAGACGGGTTCAAAAATGACAGATCCAGAACCTGGGCACTGCCGTTATCCGATGCCATCTTGAACATGACATCCTCTGAGACGATGAAGGAAAGGCTCTTCATCGGTCGGAACTCCAGGGTATGGATCATATAGATTCTGGTGTCATCGGTTCTGGCTTCTCCGTTATCGGTGATGCCATTGAGGAAGATGTTGATCCACTGGTACTTGAAGCCGTCGGTATAGAAGGTGGCACTCAGGTAGTCGTTGAAATCGGTGTGGTCATCGACAAGCATGTTACCAATACTGGCGTTTCCGATTTCGATGCGGTCTCTGCCATACTGGAAACTCCAGCTCTCACCACCGAGGGCGAAGATGGCACGCTTTGGCCAGATGAAATCAAAGTAAGCAGAAGCAGGAAGGACGCTATGGGCAAAGGCCTTGGAATACTGTTCGGACCAGACCATCATGTGGGCACCATCATCCATCTGGTAACTTCCGATATAACCGTCATCTGAGGTATAGCCGTTTCCCGGAAGATCAAGGCCGTAGAACTTGTCACCCTTGGACACTCTGCCCCATCCATACTGGATGTCACAGTAGGTGTAGAAATAGTCTTTGATGGAGAAGTCCATGGAAAGCTTGGCAAGAGGAAGACGCTTTTCAAATCCACGCAGCCAATCGGCATCGGTGACAAAGTCCTGTGTATTGGAATGGGCATAGGCCTCCAGCGCAACATCGATGTAGGCACCCAGTGCATAGTCACCCATATCCCAACGAAGAGTACCACTGACAATATCCTGGATTCTGCTGTAGATATCTTTTTCAACAGCATTCAAGGAATTCTGGTCTATCCTTGAAAGAATCAGCTGTACTTCCGACTGTGACCATGGACGACTGGTAGAAGGACGAGACAGGCCCTCAAGAGCATACAGATCATCCATCAGTTCATACAGATCCGATGTCAACGGATAGGTCTTCGAATTCACACCATCAGAGAAGACAGGTGTGACAATGCAAAGCATCAGAACAAACGTCGCAAGAGCGGCAGCAATTTTCTTCATGCTTCTAGTATCGCAACAATCATAAAAAAAGACCAGTTCAAAACTGGCCTTTTCAACACTTGTTTGCTAAACGTTTCAGACAGGGTTGGATCTTCTGTACTCGTACATCAGAATTCCTGCGGCAACGGAAACGTTGAGGGAATCGATGTGACCGCTCATTGGAATGGAGAGCATGTGGTCACACTTGGTTCTGACCAGTGAGCGCATACCGCTACCCTCGCTACCCATGACGATGACGGTTCTCTTGGAGAACTTGGTCTCGTAGGAGGACTCACCGTTCATGTCAGCACCGTAGACCCAAAAGCCGTAGTCCTTCAGGACATCCAGCTCACGAGCAAGGTTTGTGACAGTGGACATGGTCACATACTGTGCGGCACCAGAGGAGATGCGGATAACCGTCTCGTTTGCACTGGCGCTTCTTCTTTCTGGAACAATGATCAGAGCGGCAGAGAACTGGTCTGCGCTTCTCAGAATGGCTCCGAGGTTATGTGGGTCGGTAATCTCATCAAGAGCAAGAACAAGGGCGCTCTCGCCGTCCTTGAGGCCTTTGCAGAAATCAAGGATGGAAACTTCGCGGATTCTTCCGCCCTGGCTCTGGGAGTTCTTTGCACCGATATCGAGGACAGCACCTCTGTGGTCCTCTGTTCCTGCGAGTCTGTTGAGCTCAACCTCTGAGACCTTCTTGACAGCGGTCTTTCCGTTGGCCTGTGCCTTGAACTCAAGAGCTGCGTTTCTCTTATCGCCTCTGAGAAGATACAGTGTGCTTCCGCCAGCTGCGTTCTTCAGAGCCTCTTCAATTGCGTGGATTCCTGTGATCTTGGTACCCATACGTTCTCCTATCTATCAGTCGTTCTCAAATGGTACTGGAGTTGGGCAGGTGTTCTCACCCATCTCATCTGAAAGGTCCTTCATGATCTTTTTGGCCTTGAGACTCAGTCTCTTCGGTGTCTCGATCTGAACCTTCACATACATATCGCCCTTGGAATTGATGTTCTTGTATCGTGGAAGGCCCTGGTTGCGGACGCGGATGATCTTTCCGTTCTGGATTCCTGCAGGGATGTTGATTCGGACACTCTCCCCTTCCAGGTTCTTGACATCCACATCAAGTCCGAGAGCAGCCTGAGTCATGGAGATTGGAATCTGGACATAAAGGTCCTCTCCGCTTCTGACAAAATACTTGTGAGGTCTGACATTCACACGGACATAGAGGTCGCCAGGGGTTGCGCAGTTGGCAACAGCGTTACCCATCTGCGGGATGATGATGTCGCTTCCGCTCTCGATTCCTGCTGGAATCTTGATCTTGAGAGTCTGGCTCTTTCGGATGGTGCCGTTTCCATGGCAGTTCGGACATGGATCGGAAATGACAGATCCTCGACCACCACAAGTTGGACAGGTTCTGGACATGGCAAAGAATCCGTTGGACTGTCGAATCTGGCCTACACCACCACAAGTCGGGCATGTCTTGTTGGAGGAGGCTCCCTTTGCAGAGCCGGTTCCGTGACAAGCCTCACAAGCGACCTGGTGAGAATAGGTCATCTCCTTCTTGAAGTCCTGGACAATGTCCTGAAGATCCACCTCAATGTTGACACGGATGCTCTGACCGACATTCGGATTGCTCTGTGCTCTTGAGCGTGTGGAACCGCCGCCAAAGCCGAACAGATCCTCGAAGATGCTGCCAAATCCACCACCGGAGAACAGATCGCTGAAGTCCCTGTAGGCAGCTCCGCCGAAGCCTCCCTGCTGTCCGTCTACACCAGCGAATCCATAGGCATCATAGTTCTTTCTCTTTGTGTCATCGGACAGAACCTCATAGGCCTCAGTAGCCTCCTTGAATCTGTCTTCCGCCGCCTTGTCACCAGGGTTCTTATCCGGGTGATTCTCAATGGCAAGCTTTCTGTATGCCTTCTTGATCTCTTCTTTTGTAGCGCTCTTGGAAACTCCAAGCACTTCGTAATAGTCTCTTTTATCAGCCATATTGCCCTTCCATCTGTAAGGTAACAGAAATGAATGGATTAGTACACACAAAAGCCGGTCATATGGACCGGCCTTTGCTGTTGGTTTGCGAGCTTTTCCCGCCTATCAGTCGACAACCTCGTAGTCGGCATCAGATGCGCCTGCAGCGCCTGGACCCTGAGGACCAGCCTGTGGGCCACCCTGAGGTCCCTGAGGACCTGCACCACCCTGCGGGTTGGCATTCTTGTACATCTCTTCAGCGAGCTTGTAGGAAGCGTTCTGCAGAGCCTCTGTCTTGGCCTTGATCTCCTCAACAGTTGCGCTCTGGTTGGCAAGAACTGCCTTGAGGTCAGAAAGTGCAGACTCGATGGAAGCCTTGTCAGCTGCAGCAACCTTGTCGCCGTAGTCCTTCATTGCCTTCTCTGTCTGGTAGACCATGCTGTCTGCGTTGTTGCGGACATCGATCTTCTCACGCTCTTTCTTATCCTCTTCAGCGTGCATCTCTGCTTCCTTGACCATCTTCTCAATCTCGCTCTCATCGAGTCCGCTTGAGCTCTGAATCTGGATGCTCTGCTCCTTACCGGTTCCGAGGTCCTTTGCGGAAACATGGACGATACCGTTGGCATCGATGTCGAAAGTAACCTCAATCTGTGGGACTCCACGTGGAGCTGCTGGAATTCCGACAAGGTCGAATGTTCCGAGTGTTCTGTTCTGGGCTGCCATCTCACGCTCACCCTGCAGGACATGGATGCTTACTGCAGTCTGTCCGTCAGCGGCTGTTGAGAAAACCTGGCTCTTTCTGGTAGGAATGGTTGTGTTTCTCTCAATGAGTCTTGTTGTGACGCCACCGAGTGTCTCGATTCCGAGTGACAGTGGTGTGACATCAAGAAGCAGGACGTCCTTGACGGAACCGCCGAGGATTCCACCCTGGATGGCCGCACCCATGGCAACGACTTCGTCTGGGTTAACACCCTTGTGAGGCTCCTTGCCGAACAGTGCCTTGACGACTTCCTGAACCTTTGGAACACGTGTGGATCCACCAACAAGGATGACCTCGTCAATGTCAGATGCGGAAAGACCAGCATCTCTGAGTGCGTTCTGGCATGGGATCTTTGTTCTCTCGATGAGATCGTCGACCATCTGCTCGAAAGCTGCTCTGGAAAGTGTCATCTGAAGGTGCTTTGGACCTGTTGCATCAGCGGAGATGAATGGCAGGTTGATGTCTGTGGAAGAGGAGTTGGAAAGCTCGATCTTAGCCTTCTCTGCTGCTTCCTTAAGTCTCTGCAGAGCCATCTTGTCTGTTGTGAGGTCAATGCCTGTCTCCTTCTTGAAGTTGCTGACCATCCACTCGATGATTCTCTGGTCGAAGTTATCTCCACCAAGGTGTGTATCACCGTTTGTTGACTTGACTTCGAAAACACCGTCACCAAGCTCGAGAATGGAGATATCGAATGTACCACCACCGAGGTCGTAGACAGCGATCTTCTCGTCCTTGGAGTTGTCCTTGCCGAATCCATATGCCAAAGCGGCAGCGGTTGGCTCGTTGACGATTCTCTTGACATCAAGACCAGCGATCTTACCGGCATCCTTTGTTGCCTGTCTCTGTGCGTCGTTGAAGTATGCAGGAACTGTGATGACTGCCTCTGTGACAGGCTCACCAAGATAATCCTCAGCAGTCTTCTTCATCTTCTGGAGAATATTTGCTGAAATCTCCTCTGGGCTGTACTCCTTGTCTCTGATGGAGACTCTAACAGCATCACTTGGACCGGAAACGACCTTGTAAGGAATCATGGAGAGTTCACTTGGAACCTCTCTGTACTTGTGTCCCATGAAACGCTTGATTGAGAAGACTGTGTTCTCTGCGTTTGTGACAATCTGGTTCTTTGCTGGCTGACCGACAAGGCGATCACCCTTTGCTGTGAAACCGACGATTGAAGGGGTAGTTCTCTGTCCCTCAGAATTTGCCATTACGACTGGCTCGGAACCATCCATGACAGCAACACAGCTGTTTGTTGTTCCAAGGTCAATACCGATAATCTTTCCCATATATGTTTTCTCCTAAATTGTATCCATTTAAGTTTTCTATGCTAATTTACTTGCACCATTGAGATTCGTCAAATGATAATCAGATTTTTTTACTCTGGTTTTCCGATTTTCACCTTTGCAGGGCGGATGACTCTCTCATGGAGTGTGTAACCCTTCTGGAATTCCTCCAGAACTGTCTCCTTCTCAAGGCTCTCGTCAATTGCCATCATGCAGGCCTCGTGGAGCATCGGATCGAACTCCTTGCCCACAGACTCGATGGTCTTGAGTCCCCAGTTCTTGTCCAGTGTTGAGTAGAGCTGGTTCTGTGACATCTCAAGACCTTCGATGAGGCTTTTCACATCACCGCCGTTCTTTGCCACAGCAAGTGCTCTGTCCATATTGTCCAGGAAGGTAAGAAGGTCTTCGATGAGTTTGGCGTTGGCGAACTGAACAGCCTCTTCCTTGTCACGGATCAGGCGCTTTCTGTAGTTCTCAAGCTCAGCCTGACGACGGATCATCTGGTCCATCAGTTCAGCGTTTGCCTTCTGAAGCTCATTGACCTGGTTCTGCAGAAGCTCTTCTGGGGAGACCTGCTCCTCTTCCTGCTTCTGTTCTTCAGATGCCTCAGTTGCCTCATTCTCTGCTTCACAGACAGGTTCCTCTTTGAGAACCTCCTGCTCAAGCTCTTTTTCGTTCTTCTCTTCAGTCTTTTTCTTCATATCTACTCCGGTAAACGTAAAGTAATTACGGTTTCAGCAATCGTCAAGTCACTTGTCCAAGGAGTCATCATCAAAACTTATGACTTCCTCTTCGCCATAGGTCTCCCAACGGCTCTTGTCGGCCTTTGGCTGGTCATCGGCCTTTGCCCGGACCCAGGATGGAAGCTCATTCTCATCCTCATGGGAATCGGACATGGAGCTGAAATCCATATCCATGATATCCATGCCACGGAGGTCGGAAGGCTCATCGACAACACCGCCGAATGCGGCAAAGTCATCGCCCTGGGAAGAGACGTACTCAGCCTCTGGCTGTACGTCATCCTCGATCTCCGTCTCCATTTCGTTGTCCTGCTTCGGCGTGAAGACAGGAGCCTTGAACTTCGGCATGACAATGTCGGCCTTAGGCATGTCATCGGTCTTTGGAGCCTGGGCTGCAGGGTCTGCAATCTCAGCACCAGCAAAGAAGCTTCTGACAACAGCGGCACTCTCGGTGTTATGGCTTGGTTCTGCTGGCAAGGTAGCAGACTTCTCAGAGGAAAGGCCTGTCAGGCGTTCTGCAACACCCTCAGCCTCCTCGATCTTGGCCTCAAGCTCTCCGAAGAACTGCTGGACGGTGTGGATGACAGCCTGGAAGGCATCATCAATCTTACGCAGTCTGAGCTCGGTATCCTTGTCGGTCTTTGCCTTGAACTCGTCAAAGATCTCCTCGCTTTCGCGGTGAAGACCTGCCATGGCCTCATCCATGCTGCTGTCGGTTTCGCTGACGGCATCGTTCATTCTGCCCACGGACTCGCGCTCAAGCTGGATGACACGCTGCTCATGCTTTCTGAGGTGCTCATCGGCATCCTTCATATCCTGACGGAAACCGTCGATGACACCACGGACCTTATCCAGTCTGTCCACTTCGTTCTGGACGGTCTGAACCTTGTCGTCGGCATCGTTTGTCAGTCGTGCCAGACCTTCCAGTGCCTCGCGGTAGGTCTCCATGGCATTCTTGAGTCGGACCAGGTCCTCTGAGTAGGATCTGAGCTCTCCAAGCTGGCTGTTGACGGTCTGGATCAGATCCTTGACCTCGGCATCCTTCTTGGCGATGGTCTGCTCAAGTTCACTGGCATACTGCTTGAAATTGTTATCGCTGTCTTCAATGTTGCTCTTGTAGATATCAAGGAGCTTCTTGACGTTGTTGAGGCTCTTGCTTCTCTTATCGCTGGAGCGGAGCGTGAAGATGATGATGAGAGTGACAACAAACAGTGCTATCGGAAGCAGCACAGGAAGCATTGTGGAAACGTAAGGCATCAGTCTTCCCCCATATTGGCCATAAGCCATGCATCGAAATCGCTCCAGGTGCAAAAGACCGCCTTGGCTAGCGGATACCTTTTTGCACTGTCAGCGAGATCGGATCTTCTGACATTCACAAGCACGGCATCAATGCCGGCTGCATGAGAGCCCAGGATATCTTTGTCGTAGCTGTCGCCGACATAAAGGACGTCCTTGGCATCCATCTTAAGATTATATAGCAGATATTGCAGACAGTGTGTATCTGGTTTCAGGTACCCCACATCGTCGCTGGACGCTGCAAAATCCACAAGGTGCGCAATCCCTAGCCCCTCAAGTTTGTTGTCAAACAGAGGAAAATCGGTGAACACACCAACCTTCAGTCCCTTGGCACGAATGGCAGAAAGCGTCTTTGCCACCCCGTCAAAGGTCTTTGTCTTTGCATACAGTCTTCTCATAGGAGCGTAGATGCACCTCTGAAGTTTGTCATAGGTGCCTCGGTAGTCGTCCTCACAAAAGGCTTTGGACGGCTCGTCTCCCGTTGTGTTCTGCAAAATCATGGCCTCGCGCCAGCGCAAAGGAACCTTCTGTGTGAAGGCTCCCTGGCAGCGTCTGAACTCATGACGGTTTTTTCGATACTTCACCCCAAAGACAGGATGAAGCACGCTAAGGCGCAGAATCCTGCGATTCATCACGCCTATTGGGTAAAGTGTACCATCAATGTCAAAGCAGATCGCTTTGTATGACATGCTCACTTTCCTCGCTTTGCTGTCTTTGCGGTCTTTGACTGGCGATAGGTGGCTCTTGCATTCTGCACGGCAATGGCCTTGGCCTTTGCACCAACCTTCTTGGCTGCAGGCTTTGCCTTGGCCTTTCCACCCTTGGAGGCCGGCTTTGCAGTGGCTGCGGCTTTTGCGGCTGCGGCTCTCTGGGCACCACGGGAAGCAGGCTTTTTGGCCTCAAGCTCAGCAGCACGCTCTTCGGCGGACTTGACCTTTGCCTTCTGACCAAGCTTGTTGTTGCTTTCGCTGCGCTCCCTTTCGCGGAGGTTGATCTCGACAGTGACATCGGCAAAGCCCAGATCACGTCGGATGCAGTTCTTCAGATACTGCACATAAACCTGAGGGAAGTCCTTCTTTCGGTTGATGAAGAACAGGAACTTGACCGGCTGTGCGGAGATCTGTGTACCGTAGTAGACCTTGTAGTGTCCCTCGGCTCCACGTGGTGGCTGGTAAGCCTCGCCCCATGCCTTGAGTGCTGTGTTGAGAACACCAGTATCGATTCTCTTGCCAAGCTGGGTGTTGATCTTGAGAACCATGTCCAGCATAGGACCGATCTCATCACCGGTTGCGGCAGAGATGAACTTGATTGGTGCGAAGTTCAGAATCGGGAACTGGAAACGGATTCTGTCCTCGATTGCCTGCCTTTCGTTTGGAATTCCCTTCAGAAGGTCTGTCTTGTTCAGAACGATGATGACACCCTTGCCTCTTCGGACGATGAGGTTGGCAATCTTCTTGTCCTGCTCGGAAAGGCCCTCGATGATATCGACGACAAGAAGCACGACATCGGCTTCATCGATTGTCTTGATGGCTCTGTTGACGGAGTAGTACTCAACGTCCTCCTCGACCTTGGACTTTCTGCGGATTCCTGCGGTGTCAAGGATGGTGAACTCGTTGCCCTTGTAGCTGAAGCCACCCTTCACAACGTCTCGTGTGGTACCGGCGATCGGACTGACAATGGAAAGGTCCATACCGGTCAGAAGGTTGGTAAGTGTACTCTTTCCTGTGTTCGGCTTTCCGAGAACCGCCAGCTTGATGCTGTGTCTGTCCTCTTCTGCCTGAAGAGCCTCGACATCATCGGTGTCATCGTCCAGGTCCAGCATACCCATGAGGGTCTCCTCGAGGTTGTCGATGCCAAGACCGTGGGAGGAGGAAATTCCGACAATGCGCTGATAGCCATAGGAGAAATAGTTCCAGATCAGGTCTTCACGGGTTGGGTCATCGATCTTGTTGACGACCATGACGATCTTGTCTGTGTATGGTCTGAGAGTCTTGAGAAGCATCTGGTCCTCAGGTGTGACCTCGGTGCAGTCCATCATGAAAAGGATGGCATCTGCATCGTCCAGAAGAGAAAGGCTCTTCTTGGAGACGAGCTCGTCAAAGCCCTCGAGGTCCAGTTTGACTCCACCGCTGTCGGTGAGGTTCACGGCATGTCCGTTGAGGATCCATCGTTCAGAGATCGGGTCTCTTGTGACACCAGGGGTTGGGTCTGTGATTGCCCTTCTCTTTCCGACAAGTCTATTGAATAAGGTCGATTTTCCGACGTTTGGTCTACCAATGATAACTACATTTTTCATAACTATATAAAGGTATTGGATAAACGATAAAAAAACAAGTTATGAGGACACCTTTCCTTTTTTATCCGCATTGGTCTTGGAGTTTTCTGCGAATGAAATCCTGAAAGAAAATTGTTGCATTTTGTTGCAAAAGTGGTAGCATTTAGTAAAGAGGTTACACATGGACAGCAAACTCATCGTCATCGCCATCGGCGGAAATTCACTTATCGAAGACAGTAAGCATGTTACAGTCAAATCCCAGTACGATGCTGCCAACAAGACAGCCAAGCATATCGCAAAGCTTGTGAAGGCAGGACACCGTGTAGTCATTGCACACGGCAATGGACCTCAGGTCGGATACATCCTCCGACGAGCGGAAATCGCCTCAAACCAGCTTCATACCGTTCCACTTGACAGCTGTGTTGCAGATACACAGGGCGCCATCGGCTACCAGCTTCAGATGGCATTGGACAACCAGATGGCACTGGACGGCATTTCCAAAGGCATCGCAACCGTCGTGACACAGGTAGAGGTCAAGGACGATGACCCTTCTTTCCAGAAGCCGACAAAGCCAATCGGATCCTTCATGAGCGAAGAGGTTGCCATGGAGCACAAGGAAAAGGATGGCTGGAATGTCGTCGAAGATGCAGGCCGTGGCTACCGACGTGTCGTGGCTTCCCCAAAACCGGTCTCCATCATTGAGCTTCAGACCATCAAGTGCCTTCTGGACAACGGCATCATCGTCATCGCCGCAGGTGGTGGAGGAATCCCTGTCGTCAAGGCTGCCGACGGAACCCTTTGTGGACGCGAGGCTGTCATTGACAAGGACCTTGCAGCAGCAATGCTTGCAAAGGACCTCAATGCCGACATGTTCGTCATCTCCACAGCAGTCCCTAAGGTCTGCATCAACTTCGGAAAGCCAAACCAGAAGGCCCTGGACGAAATCTCCGTTTCTGAAGCACAGCAGTATATGGCAGAGGGTCACTTCGCACCAGGTTCCATGCTGCCGAAGATCCAGGCAATCACAGACTTTGTGCAATGTACAGGCAACATGGGTATCATCACAGACCCTGAAAATCTGTACAGCGCCATCAATGGCGATCAGGGAACCAAAATCAAGAGCTGATAGGCATTCGCCTCCAGAAGATATTAGACCAGTTTGGGACTGTAACAGATCTGATGTTACAGTCCCATTTCTATTTCAGGCTGTAGTATCTTTCAGTATTTCTCCCAACAAGCCCAAAAACTGTGATTTTGGGAGAAAATTTATTCCAGATGGCTCAAAACCAATGAATTTGGAATACACCGATTCCAAATGTTTTTCTTTTTTCCCCTTTTTGCTAAGACTCATCTCTCACCATTGCACCACAGCGTCCTTACACATTAGACTTAGGCCATGATTCAGGCAGTTTTCTTTGATTTTGACCAGACCCTGTTCTCACACAAGACCATGAGCATCCCACAAAGTGCCAAGGATGCCATAAGAGAGCTTCACAAGAAGGGCATTCTCTGTGTCTTGGCAACCGGAAGGCACAAACTCGAGCTGGACAGGTTCCCGGAGGTCTACACCATTGGCCTTGACGGCTATGTGACCATCGATGGCCAGATTTGTCTGGACAAGGACAGAAATATCCTCTGTTCCAATGCATTTGAGGGAAAGCGGCTGGAGAACCTATTGAAGGTATTTCACGACAAGGAGATTCCAACCATGCTTGTCGAAAAGGACTGCATGTATCTGAACATCTCCAATGAAAAGCAGATCCAAGGTCTTGGCGTCGGGCTTGCAGGAAAGCACCCGATCATGGAGTACACGGGAAACCCAGTGTACCTTGGAATCTCCTACATCAGGCCAGAACAGGAGGCTTGGTTTTCAACCGTGCTTCCAGACTGCAACTTCCTTCGTTGGAGCGACGCTGGTGTGGACATCACCCCGGCAGGCAGAGACAAGATTTCAGGCATCCATGAGTATCTAGACTACTATGGCATCCCAAGAGACAGCTACATGGCCTTCGGCGATGGGGACAACGACACCTCCATGATTGCCAGCGCACCGATTGGGGTTGCCATGGGGAATGCCCTACCTTGCGTCAAGGAAGTGGCAGACTACATCACAAGCAACATCGACGACGATGGAATCTGGAATGCTTTGAAACATTTTGGGCTAATCTAAAGCACTCTTTCATGGTATAATCGGCACAAATATGATTGAAGACCTTCAGGACGAGATACAGAACGAACAGCCGCAGAAGACCAAGAAGACCCATCGCAAAGGATGGTTCCTCTTCATCGCGTTCCTTGTCTGGATCGTCTATGCCTCCATCATCATCCTTGCATTTCTGCCGAACATGATCAAAGCCGTCAGACAATCTGACATTGTGCATGTGTTGGAAAACCGCGAAGAGCTGAAGAATGCCGCCCAGACCCGCGAGGCAAGACTGTGCTTTGCCATTCCAAAATCCGATGGTTCTTCCACCTATGTGCTTTGTAGCCAGAGAGTGCGAAAGACCGGTGCAAGCGTATACCATGATGCCATTGAAGGACTCTTGGCAGGACCAGGGCCTGAGGCTTTGGCCGTTGGAGCCATCAGCTTCATCGAAGAAGGCACTTCCCTCATTGGCCTTACCGTATCGGCCAACACCGCATTTGTGAATCTGAGCGAAGCTTTCACAAGTTCAGGAAGCAGCTGGGGACCAAACGGTCTTGATACAGCAATCCGACAGATCCACAAGACCCTTTTGGCCATAGACCCATCCATTCGAAATGTGATTGTTCTTGTAGACGGCAACGAGCTTACGGTCTAAGACAGGCGCTCAGAAACTCGTCGCAGGACATGCAGTGGCCGTCCTTCAACAGAGCAAGGAACTCTGTGTTTCCCTTATGACCCTTAATTGGTGACATGGTTGCCTGATAAATGCCGATTCCATCGGCATCCAACGTCTCATAGACATTGACCAGTGTCGTTCGCAGAAGCTCTGGGTCCTCAATGACACCAAAGAAGTTCTCCTGCCACTTCGGAACCTCGAATTGAGGCTTGATCAGGGCTACCAGCCAGGTGTGACCGACAAGGTCCAGAACATGACTTGCAGCTCCGTTGATGGAGCGGAAAGATAGGTCTGCAACAGCAGCCTGTGGCTTTGGGTCAAGGGACTCACGCTCCAGTGTCATGATATTCTGCTTCTCATGCACATAGACACGGCTATCGTTTCGGATCTTGTAGTCCAGAAGATTGAATCCGACATCGACACTGTGCACGGCCTTTGCCCCATTCTGAAGAAGACAGTCGGTAAAGCCTCCGGTGGAGGAGCCTGCATCCAGCATGACGAGGTCTTTGACATCGAGGCCGAACTCGGACAGAGCCTTCTCCAGTTTGAAACCTCCACGAGAGACGTACTTCGGAAAAGAAATCTCCACTGTAGCCTCACCCTTGAAGGTCTGCTTCGGGTCGGTGCATAGTTCGCCGTTGACATAGACGTTACGGCAACTGACCAGAGCGCTTGCCTGGTCCTTTGTCATCTGAGGATTCTGCTGTCTTAAGAGCTGTATCACACTGAGCTTTGCCATATTACTCGATTATCCTGGTAATGCTGAGAGCCTTGCCGGTCTCTGGATCGGACTGGACACACACGCCGTGAATCTCGGCGAAATTGTCATGAACCTGTGCCTTGAATGGCATCTGGGTCAGCTGGCGACGCACAGCAAGATCTGGGTCACAGCCGATGATGCTACCCTTTGGTCCACACATGCCAAGGTCTGTGATGTAGGCAGTGCCGTTCGGAAGGACCTTCTCATCCATGGTCGGGACGTGGATATGGGTTCCGACCACGGCGGTGACCTTTCCATCAAGGAAAAGACCCATGGCCTCCTTCTCCTCCGCACTTTCAGCATGAAAATCGACGAAGATGGTCTTAGCCTTTCCCTCGAGCTTCTTCACAATGTCCTGGGCCCACTTGAACGGGTCCTCGGTAGCGCTCATGTTGATTCGACCCTGCAGGTTGATGACAGCCACTCCGTTTTTGACCGTGTAGCCATGTCCCTGCACTGAGTTGCCGTAGTTGGCTGGTCGGAGCAGACAGTCCTTGGAATCCAGGTACGGGTAAATGTCCTCCTGCTGCCAGATGTGGTTGCCGGAGGTGATGACATCAACACCAAGGCCAAAAAGCATATCCACCTGGCTTGGAATGATACCAAAGCCCTTGCAGGCATTCTCACCATTCACGACAACGAAGTCGGCACGGTACTTTTTGACCAGAGTCTGCAGTTTCATATAAAGAACCCTGCATCCAGGATCTCCGTAGACATCTCCGAGTAGCAGGGTTGTAAAGTTTCTGTTAGCCATATTGTGGTAATCAGCGAGCGTATTCTACTGCGCGCATCTCACGAATGATTGTGACCTTGATTCTGCCTGGATAGCGAAGCTCAGCCTCAATGCGGGCTGCGATACCCTTGGCGATCTCCTTGGCACCATCATCTGTAACAGTATCAGCATTGACGAGAATTCTGAGCTCACGACCAGCCTGGATTGCGAATGCCTTGTCGACACCCTCAAAGGAGACGGCGATATCCTCGAGATTCTCAAGTCGCTTGATGTAGTTGTCAAGAGTCTCACGTCTTGCACCTGGACGAGCGGCACTGATTGCATCGGCAATCTGTACAATGGTGCTCTCGATGCAGATCGGCTCAACGTCATCATGGTGAGCATGGATTGCATTGACGACCTTTGCATCCTCTCCAAGGCGCTTTGCAAGCTCTGCTCCAAGTTCAGCATGGTTGGCATCGCTTTCGGAAGCGATTCCCTTACCAATGTCGTGGAGAAGTCCGCCGCGTCTTGCGATAGCGACATCTGCTCCGACCTCAGCGGCGATCATGCCTGCGATGACAGATACCTCACGGGAATGGGCAAGAACGTTCTGACCATAGCTTGTGCGGAAGAACAGTCTGCCAAGGGCTCTGATAGCCTCCTGGCTCATGTTGTGGATGCCAAGGTCAAAGACCAGCTTCTCACCTTCCTCAGCACAGATTCGATTGATCTCCTTGGTGACCTTTGTGACGACTTCCTCAATGCGCGCCGGATGGATTCTTCCGTCCTGGACGAGGCGCTCAAGAGAAACTCTTGCGATCTCCTTGCGGATAGGGTCAAAACAGGAGATGACGACAGCCTCAGGAGTATCATCGATGATGATATCAACGCCTGTGAGTGTCTCAAGAGCTCTGATGTTTCGGCCTTCACGACCAATGATTCTTCCCTTCATCTCGTCACTTGGGAGACTGACGGAACTGACGGTGCTTTCGGAGACAACGTCGGTTGCAAGTCTCTGGATAGTTGTGACGATGATGTCGCGAGCTGTCTTGTCAGCCTTTGCGAGAGCCTCCTGCTCAATCTTGTTGATCAGGGCCTGACCATCTCTGCGAGCCTCGTTCTGCATCTTCTCGATCAGCAGATTCTTGGCCTCTTCACTGGTCATTGCGGCGACTCTTTCAATTTCTGACTGCCATTTTGCTTCACTTTCTGTAATCTGCTTTTCGCGGATTACCAGTTTTGCTTCTTTATCCTGTTGTCTGGACTTGGCTTTCTCCAGTTCTTCCTGAATGCTTTCCAAGTTCTCTTCCTTCTGGAGCAGACGACGCTCATAGCGCTGCAGCTCATTGCGTCTTTCACGCTCTTCGCGTTCCTGCTGCTTCTGCTCTTTCAGGAGTGTATCTCTAGTCTCAAGCAAGAGTTCCTTGCTTTTGGCTTCAGCTTCTCTAATTGCTTCCTGGTTCAGTCTCACAGCCTGCTGCTCAACTGAAGTAAGCTTAACTTTTCCATAGAACCAGCGTCCAAGCCAGCCCATTCCAATACAACATAGACAAAGAAGGATCCATACGATTACGGGCATAGTATCCCTCCTTTATAACCCTTTCATCTTAGTTATTGGAATAGATACTGTCAAGGCTGACGGAGGAATTAACAGATGATGTTTCTGTCTAGGAGAACTTATAGAACGGTAGGCACATCCAGGACACTTGGAATCTCGTAGGTCGACTTGATGTCCGAGTCATTTCTCTTGCCGTAGAAGTTAATCCAACAGGTATCCAGACCAAAGTCCACACCACCTTTGATGTCGCTTGTCAGGCTGTCACCGATTACCAGTGCCTTCTTCGGGTCAAAGCCCTCGATGTGGTTTGCCACATACTCGAAGAACTGCTTTGCAGGCTTGTTGTAACCAATCTCATCGGAGATGAAGATGCCGTCCATAATCGGTGCAAGGCCTGAGCCGTTGAGTCTGTCGTGCTGGGTCTTTGCCACTCCGTTTGTGACGATGTAGAGCTTGTAGCCGGCAAGTTTGAGCTGCATGCAAAGCTCAATAGCACCTGGGACAAGCTGGTTTCCCAATCCAAGCTGCACACGATAGAAATCCTCGGTTGCTGCAGGGTCGCCTTTGATGCCAAGCTTTTCATAGAGGGTCTCGAACCTTTTGACCAGAAGCACATCACGTGTGATCTTGCCTTCATCGAGCATGCGCCAGTACATGATGTTGATCTCATGGTACATCTTGAGGGTGTTCTCATCGCATGGGATGCCAAAGTGATCGAAGGTGTTGTAGATGGACACCCTTTCGTTCTCATCAAAGTCAAGAAGTGTGTTGTCTGCGTCAAAAAGGAGATAGTCGTACTTCATGACTTGAGTATAGCAGAAGAGCGAGCATGAAATCCATAACAGGACAGATGGGCAAAAAAATACCGGAGTCATTACAACTCCGGCTTGCCCATCTGTTTCCAGTTCTAGGGCTTTTCAGGAAGCAGGGAACTCAGTCCTTCTTGCTATCCTTCTTCTCCTTAGCCTTCTTTTCAGACTTCTCAGTCTTCTTTGTCAGCTCAAGGATTGCCATCTCGGCAGCATCGTTGAAACGACGACCTGTCTTGATGATGCGGGTGTATCCACCGTTTACGTCAGCATAAAGCGGAGCGATTTCGGTGAACAGTTTGTTTACAACTGCCTCATCGTAAAGGATGGCAGATGTAAGTCTGCGGTTGTGAACGTTGTCAACCTTTGCTCTTGTGATCATCTTCTCAGCCAGACGCTGGACTTCCTTAGCCTTAGCCTTGGTTGTCTCGATTCTCTCAAAACGGAACAGGCTTGTGACCATGTTTCTCTTGAGGGTCTTGCGTTCGGCGTTTGTTCTGCTCAGAGCGTTGAATCCAATCCTATGCTTCATTGTTTTCTTCCTTGTTGCCCGGGACTCTAATAGATGTCTTTAGGACACTGTAATCTGTCATTCCAAGTCCAAGGTTCCATTCCTTGAGCTTTTCCTTGATTTCAGAGAGGGACTTCTTACCGAAGTTTCTTGTCTTGGCAATTTCCTCCTCTGTCATCTTTGTAAGATCTCCGATGGTGCGGATGTTGGCGTTCTTCAGGCAGTTGCTTGAACGAACTGTAAGCTCAAGCTCCTCAACTGAAGTCTGAAGGATCTTGCGAACCTTCTCCTCTTCCTCGTCTACCTCATCAGCGCTATTGACCATGCTTTCATCGAAGTTGATGAAGATGGAGAAATGGTCCTTAGCGATCTTTGCAGCTTCTGCCAATGCATTTTCAGGAGAGATTGTTCCGTCTGTCCAGATCTCGAGATTAAGCTTATCGTAATCGTTTCTCTGGCCAACACGGGTCGGCTCGATTGAATACTTCACACGTGTAACCGGTGAGAAGATTGCATCGATTGGGATTGTTCCAATGACCTCGACATAGTTCTGGCTGATCTCAGCTGGGACATAACCTCTAGCGAAATCAATCTGAACAACCATCTCAAGGTTTGTATCATCCATCATGTCGAAAATCTCAAGATCCTTGTTGATGACTTCAACGCGATCCTTCTCGAAGTCAGCACCTGTGATTGTACCAGGTCCCTTGCACTCGATAGAGATTGTTGTAGACTCAACTTCCTCAGGCATTCTCATTCTGAGCTTTTTCAAGCGAGCGATGATCTCACAGATGTCCTGCTTGACACCTGGGATAGCCTCGAACTCGCTTGAAATGAGATGAGAACAGCCCTCAGCATCGTAATATGTAAACCACACGGCAGTGATTGCATATCCCTGGATGGATGACAAGAGAACTCTGCGCAGTGTGTTACCAATTGTGGTGCCAAAGCCTCTCTCGAAAGGGTAGGCTGTGAACTTGCCATAATTGGCCTCAACCTTGCTATGTTCCATTGAAATCGATCTAGGTTTCTTGAAACCCTTCATTAGGTTCTTGCGAGCCATCTGAACTCCTTATTGTTTACTTAGAGTAATACTCAACGATCAAGCTTTCCTTAACCTCGAAGTCAATGTCTGATCTTGAAGCCAAGTTAACTACCTTACCACAGAAATTGTCCTTGTCGACATCCAACCATGCTGGAACAGCAACTGTGAGGTTGTTTGCGACAATGAGCTGCTTGATTCCCTTGTGGTTCTCATTGACAGCTACAACATCTCCGGCCTTGACAAGGTAAGATGGGATGTCAACTCTCTTGCCGTTCACATTGATGTGACCGTGGTTGACCATCTGTCTTGCCTGTGCACGTGTCTTAGCAAAACCCATGCGGTAAACAACATTGTCGAGTCTTGACTCGAGGAGCTGAAGAAGAACCTCACCAGTGATTCCTTCCTTCTTTGTAGCCATCTCGTAGTATCTCTCGAACTGTCTCTCCATGACTCCATAGATGAATCTGACCTTCTGCTTCTCTTTCAGCTGGAGACCATACTCAGACTTCTTGCGGCGTACTTCCTTCTGGTTTCTCTTGGACTCTTTTGTATAACCCATAACAGCTGGGCTGATACCAAGAGCCTTGCATCTCTTCAGGAGTGGCTGATTATTCTTTCCCATATTCTATCTCCTCTTCGTCAGATTCTTCTTGTCTTTCTTGGTCTGCATCCGTTGTGTGGAATTGGTGTCACGTCACGGATAGAGCGAACCTTGAGTCCAAGAGCGCCCAGGCAGCGGATAGCGGACTCGCGTCCCTGACCAGGTCCCTTAACGAAAACGTTGACCTCACGGAGACCGCAGTCAAGAGCCTTCTTAGCAGCTGTTTCACAAGTTGTCTGAGCTGCGTATGGAGTTGACTTCTTTGCTCCACGGAATCCAAGACCGCCAGCACTTGCCCAAGAAATGGCATTACCGTTGATGTCGGTAACTGTCACGATGGTGTTGTTGAAAGTAGCCTGGATATAAACATTGCCTTCAAATACGGACTTCTTAGTCTTAACTTTGCGCTTTGCGTTTGCCATATACTACTCCTTACTTCTTCTTACCAGCGATGGTCTTCTTCTTACCCTTACGAGTACGAGCGTTTGTCTTAGTTCTCTGACCACGGACAGGGAGACCCTTTCTGTGTCTGAGACCACGGTAGCAACCGATATCCATCAGTCTCTTAATGTTGAGGTTGACCTGTGTGCGAAGTCTACCTTCGACAACGTAGTCATTCTCAATTACCTTACGGAGCTCAGCAAGGGTGTCAGCACTGAGTGTGTTTACGTTAGCATCTGGATCAACACCAGTCTTCTCGCAAATCTCAACAGCTGAAGTTCTTCCGATTCCGTAGATGTATGTCAAAGCAATCTTTGTAGCCTTGTTAGGTAAATCTACACCTGCAATTCTTGCCATCAAAGGCCTCCCTAATTATTTCTGTCTCTGTTTATGCTTCGGGTTCTCGCAGACAATGCGAACAACACCGTTTCTTCTGATAACCTTGCATTTGTCACACATAGGTTTAACACTTGCTCTAACTTTCATGATCTGCTCCTTCGCAATTATAAATTCTTGGATTTGATTTTCTTTACACCAACAAATCCCTCGTGGTGATGCATCTTCATGATACTCTCGATCTGCTTCATCATCTCGAGGTCAACACCAACGAGAATGATCAGAGAAGTTCCACCGAACAGCATAGCCACGGAAGCCGGGAACTTGAAGATGATCTGGATGAGAGTAGGAATCAATGCGATTACTGCAAGGAAGAGAGATCCTGGAAGGACGATGCGGTTCAGAACCTTGGTGAGGTACTCTTCGAGCTTCTCACTTCTGACTCCTGGAACGCTTCCACCATTCTCTCTGATCTGCTTGGCCATCTCAACTGGGTTGAGGGAGACCTGGGTGTAGAAGAATGCAAAGGCGATGATCAGGACGGTGTAAATAATGATATAAGGGGCGCCGTTAGGATCAAGCCAATTTGCAAATGACTGCAACCATTTGACGTTGGAGCCAAGTGCGCTTGCAATCTGGAGTGGGAATGAGAGGACTGCAGAAGCGAAGATTACTGGAATAACACCAGATGGGTTGATCTTGAATGGGATGTAGGAGCTCTGAGCACCATACATTCTTCTTCCGACAACTCTCTTAGCGTAGTTAACAGGAATCTTTCTCTCGCCGGCCTCTTCACAGACGACAAGGGCTACAACGACAATGAACATTACAACAACCAATACGAGGTAGACTGGGTTGATATAGTTTGCAGCACCTCTACCAGCAACAACACCTGTGATGATGGTGCTGATTGCAGATGGGATTCTGGCAACGATACCAGCGAAGATCAGCAGAGAGATACCGTTTCCGACACCATACTGTGTGATCTTTTCGCCCAGCCATACGAGTGTCATCGAACCGGCTGTAACTGTAAGCATTGAAATGAGTGTGAAAGGAAGCATATCAATTGTGATTACGCCTGGCTGATAGTAGGAAATGCTTCTAGCATAGACTGTAACTACAAATGACTGCAGCAAACACACGACGATAGTACCATATCTGGTGAGCTTCTGGATCTTTCTTCGACCCTCTGCATCCTCACCCCACTCCTTAAGCTTTGGAATGATAAGCATAAGGAGCTGGATGATAATCTGCATTGAGATGTAAGGCATTACACCAAGAGTGAAGAGTGAGAAGTTAGAGAATGCACCACCGGAGAAGAAGTTCAAGTACTCAACAAGACCCAGATTGCCGGAAGCAGTCTGGCTCAAGAAGTACTGCTCAAGAAGAGTTGGGTTTACACCAGGAACAGGGATAACTGTTCCGACTCTTGTGATTGCAAGAATCAGAAGTGTAAAGAGGATCTTCTTCCTGAGATCTTCCATTTTGAACATGTCGGTAAGGGTGTTTGACATTCGTTAACCTTCCTTATTTGATTTCTCCGCCTGCTGCCTTGATCTTCTCAGCAGCTGCAGCAGAAACCTTCACACCGTCTACGATAACCTTCTTTGTGATCTCTCCATTGGAGAGGATCTTTGCATCTACATCACCTTTGATGATGCAGAAATCCTTGAGTGACTGGAGATCGACAGTCTCACCATCATTGTAAGCCTCGTTGATCATATCGAGAGATACGACAACGTACTCCTTCTTGAATGGATAGTTGGAGAAACCTCTTCTTGCAACACGGCGATAAAGAGGCATCTGACCGCCTTCGAAACCAGGACGAACTCCGCCACCAGAACGAGCATTCTGTCCGTTGAAACCCTTTCCACAGGTTCTACCCTTAGAAGAGGTTCCACGTCCAAGAATTGTCTTTTTTGTATTGGCACCAGCTGGTGCATGAATCTGTCCCATATTAGATCTCCTCAACCTTTACAAGGTGCTCGACGACACGGACCATACCTCTTGTGACAGGGGTGTCATCCTTGACGACGCTGCTGTTGATCTTGCCAAGACCAAGTGCCTTGACAGTTGCTCTCTGCTTTGGGAGGCAACCAGCAAGACCTTTTACCAATTCAATACGAATCTGCTTTGCCATATATTACCCCCACATTTCCTTAAGGCTCTTGCCTCTGTCGGCGGCGAGCTTCTTAGCTGAGAACAGATTCTCGAGACCGTCGAATGTTGCCTTGACAGTGTTGATTGTGTTCTTGGAACCAAGAGACTTGCTAAGAATGTCCTTGATACCAACAGCATCACAAACTGAACGGACAGCACCACCGGCGATAACACCAGTACCTGCTGAAGCTGGCTTGAGAAGAACGCTAGCGCTCTTGAAGTTACCTGTAACCTCGTGTGGGATTGTGTTCTCCTTGAGGTTGACAACGATAAGGTTCTTCTTTGCTGACTCTGTAGCCTTGCGGATAGCATCGGAAACATCGTTGGCCTTACCCATACCGTAACCGACTCTGCCCTTCTGATCACCAACAACTACGAGAGCTGCGAATGATCTGCGGCGTCCACCCTTAACGGTCTTTGAAACAGCGTTCAGCTTAATGAGCTTCTCGACGAACTCCTTTGGCTGGTTCTCTCTTTCTCTTCTTTCTCTATTTCTTTCCATACTAACCACCTTAGAACTTTACACCAGCTTTTCTGGCGCCATCAGCGATAGCCTTGACGACTCCGTGATAGAGGTAACCGTTTCTGTCGAAAACTACAGTCTGGACACCCTTCTCAATGCATCTCTGTCCGAGGATCTCTCCGAACTTTGCTGCATCTTCAACGTTGTTCTTAAGACTTGCGAGTTCCTTCTCAACAGTACCTGCGCTGACCAGTGTCATACCTGTTGTGTCATCGATAACCTGTGCATACATGTGCAGGTTACTTCTGAAAACAGTCATTCTTGGTCTAAGAGCTGTTCCGGAAATGGATTTTCTGATATGAAGCTTTCTTCTTGCGTGCTTTCTGTTCTTATCAATAATTCTATTCATATCTTCAACCCGCCTTATTTCTTACCTGACTTTCCGCTCTTGGAGCGTACGGTTTCTGTTTCGTACTTGATACCCTTGCCCTTATATGGTTCAGGCTTTCTGAGGCTGCGGATTTCTGCAGCTGTCTGACCAACAAGAGCCTTGTCGATACCAGAGACGTTAATCTTGTTTGCAGTCTCGCAAGCAACCTTAACACCAGCTGGGATGACATACTCGATATCGTTAGCATAACCGAGTGTCAGAACAAGATTGTTCTTCTGCATCTCTGCCTTGTAACCGACACCGACGATGATGAGGTTCTTCTGATAACCATCAGTAACACCTACAACCATGTTCTTGATCAGCTGTCTCATGAGACCGTGAGCAGCCTTGACAGGCTTCTCATCGTTCTCTCTTGTGACAACGATCTTGTCAGCTTCGATTGCGACATTGATTCCAGCACTAATTGCCTGAGACAGTTTGCCCTTTGGTCCCTCGACGGTGATAACTCCGTCAGCGATGGAGACCTTGACCGTCTTAGGCATATCAATTGGTAATCTACCTATACGTGACATAGTTCCCTCTTTTTACCAAATTGAGCAGATCAGCTCACCGCCGACCAACTGCTCAGATGCCTTCTTACCAGTGATAACACCGCAAGAAGTCGAAACGATGACAATGCCATAGCCGTTGAATACACGTGGCATCTCTCTGTATCCGGAATAGACGCGGCGACCAGGAGTTGAAATTCTCTTGATGCCGTGGATGACTGGGCTCTGAGCGTCGTCATACTTCAGGAATACACGGAGGTATGTGGCACCGTCTTTTGTGACTTTCTTGAAATTCTTGATGTAGCCTTCGTTCTTCATGATCTTAACGATCTGGAGCTTGAGCTTTGAATTTGAAATGTCAACTTTCTCATGCTTTGCAAGACTAGCATTTCTGACTTTTGTCAGCATATCTGCAACAGGATCACTTACTGCCATTTCTGTACTCCTACCAACTGGATTTTGTTACGCCAGGAATCAGGCCTTCGTTGGCCAGCTTTCTGAAGCAATGTCTGCACATGTCAAACTTGCGCATGTATCCACGAGGTCTACCGCAAATTCTGCAACGACGAATAGTTCTTGTGCTGAACTTTGGCTCTTTCTGAGCCTTAATGATCATTGACTTTTTTGCCATATCCTACCTCTCACTTGCTGAACGGCATGCCGAGCTTCTTGAGCAGAGCAAAACCTTCCTCATCAGTCTTAGCTGTTGTGACGATTGCAACGTTGAGTCCGCTGATGCGAACGATCTTGTCGTAATCAATCTCTGGGAAGATGATCTGTTCTGTAATGCCCAGTGCATAGTTGCCGTGACCGTCGAATGCATTTGGCTTAACACCCTTGAAGTCCTTAACACGTGGAAGTGCGATACAAATAAGTCTTTCAAGGAAGAACCACATGTTGTCGCCTCTGAGAGTTACCATAGCACCAATCTCCATGCCCTCACGGAGCTTGAAGTTAGCGATGGACTTTCTGGCCTTTGTCTTTACAACATGCTGACCGGTGATCTGCTCGAGCTCCTTGACTGTTGCATCAAGATACTTCTTGTCGTTGATTGCCTCACCGACACCAGCTGATACAACGATCTTCTCGAGAGCAGGAATCTGCATCTTGGATGTGTACTGGAAATCCTTAAAGAGTTCCGGTGCAACCTCATCAAGATATTTCTTCTTCAGGTTTGGTACAAACTTTTCCATCAGATTACCTCTCCGGTCTTCTTTGCGTAACGGACCTTGTTTCCGTTAGCATCGTTCTTGTAGCCAACTTTGCTTGTCTCGCCGTTCTTGTTGACGACGATAGCAACGTTTGAAACGTGGACAGAAGCTTCAACCTTTGTGATTCCGCCCTTGTCCTGCTGGCTTCTCTTCTTCATGGTCTTTGAGACCATGTTGGCACCCTGGATGTAGACTCTTTCGTTTTCTGTGTCTACCTTAATGATCTTGCCGGTGACACCCTTGTCTTTTCCGGCAATGATCTTGACTGTGTCATCTTTTTTCAGTCTCATGGCTTTCTCCTACAACACTTCCGGTGCGAGAGAAACGATCTTCATGTAGTCGTCTCTAAGTTCACGAGCGACCGGCCCAAAGATACGCTTTCCGCGTGGGTTATTGTTGGCATCAATGACAACACATGCGTTGTCATCGAACCTGATGTATGTACCGTCAGGTCTGCGGTATTCCTTATTAGTTCTGACAACGACTGCCTTCAGAACGTCACCCTTTTTGATGGCGCCGTTTGGAAGAGCATCCTTGACAGCTACTACTACAATGTCACCGACACCAGCTACATATCTGTGGCTGCCGCCGAGAACTTTGATAACCTGGACAAGTCTTGCACCGCTGTTATCAGCAACGTTCATGTATGACTGCATCTGTACCATAGACTTATCTCCTTACTTAGCTCTCTCAATGACCTGAGAGAGTCTCCAGCACTTGTCCTTGCTGAGGTGGCGGCACTCGACAACCTTGACTGTATCACCAACGTGAGCGTCATTGTTCTCATCGTGAGCCTTCAGCTTCTTTGTGCTGTTGACGTACTTCTTATAAAGCGGGTGCAGGCTTCTGTTGCTGACAGTGACAACGATGGTCTTGTCCATCTTGTCGCTGGTAACCACGCCTATAAAACTTTTCTTATTGGATTCCATATCTCACCCTCTTACTTTGCCTTGCGGATTCCCAAGGTGTACTCATGGATCAAGGTGTTGAGTCTTGCGATCTGTCTTCTGGCATTTCTGACCTGAAGAGGATTCTCGACATGACCAAGGACCTTTTCCATTCTCATATTCAGATAGCTCTTTCTGAGCTCGTCGCGCTTGGCGACCAGCTCATTGTATGACAACTTCTCAAAAGAATTCTTCATTACTCTTCAACCTCTCTCTTTGTGACAAACTTTGTCTTGATTGGGAGCTTGGAAGCAGCAAGTGTAAGAGCTTCCTTTGCGAGCTGTTCGTCAACATCGCCCATCTCAAACATGACTGCGCCCTTCTTGACGACTGCAACCCAACCCTCTGGGGATCCCTTTCCGTTTCCCTGTCTGGTTCCGATTGGCTTAGCTGTGTAAGGCATGTCCGGATAGATTCTGATCCAAACCTTACCACCTCTCTTGGCGTGACGAGTCATAGCAACTCGAGCAGCCTCGATCTGGCGGTTGGTAATCCATCTTGGCTCAAGAGCAACAAGACCGAACTCACCGTAGGAAATCTGGTTTCCGCGATGTGCGACACCGTCTCTTGTTCCTCTCTGCTTCTTTCTGTACTTTATTCTTTTAGGACTAAGCATTTCTGATTACTCCTCACTTTGTCTCTACAGCGTCATCGAACTCAGGGGCCTTCTTAACGAGAGCGCCAGCATCGTCCTTCTTGACTCTGTCATAGATTTCACCGTTGAAAATCCAAACCTTGACGCCGATAGCACCGAAGGATGTATTTGAAACTGCAAAACCATAGTCGATGTCACTTCTGAGTGTATGAAGTGGGATTCTTCCTTCCTTCATCCATTCTGAACGTGAAATCTCAGCTCCACCAAGACGGCCGGAAACTCTGATCTTGATTCCCTGAACACCAGCAGCTGTAGCCTTGGAGATAGCTGTCTTCATGGCTCTCTTGTAGGCTGTTCTGCCTGCAATCTGCTTTGCGACGTTCTGAGCGATCAGCTGTGCGTCCTTCTCTGCGTGCTCAAGGCTCTTGATCTTGATCTGAACCTTCTTTGTTGAACACTTCTGAAGCTGCTCACAAATCTTCTCGATATTGGCACCCTTTGTACCAATGATAACGCCTGGACGGCTTGTGCTGATAAGTACAGTCACACGCTGTGGCTTTCTGCTGATCTCGATTGCGGAGATCTCAGCACCCTGAACCTCAGGACACTTGAGCAGAGCCTTGCGGAGCTGCAGATCCTCGTGCAGTGTCTCTGCATACTCTCTTGGATCTACATACCACTTAGATGACCAGGTTTTGTTGACTCCGAGACGGAATCCAATAGGATTAACTTTCTGTCCCATTTACTCACTCTCCCACGCTTTCGCTAACTTCGACGGTAATGTGAGACATTCTCTTGAGGAGGATGTCACGCTTTCCGTGAGATCTTGCCCAAACTCTCTTGAGGACTGGACCGCCGTCAACGTAAATTGCAGAAATCTCGAGCTGGCTCTCATCGAGCTTGCTGTTTCTGTTCATTGCGTTTGCACCGGCACTCACAAGAACCTTAAGGATAAGGCGAGCGCCCTTCTGTGGCATTGCATTGAGGATACCATAAGCCTCCTCATAGCTCTTGCCTCTCACCAGGTTAGCAACCGGACGAACCTTGCTTGGAGAGACCATGAGATACTTAGCTGTTGCTTTGTATGTTGTAGCCATGTTTTTCCTCCTCAAGCCTTTTTGTCACCGGAGTGTCCGCGGAAGATTCTTGTAGGTGCAAACTCACCGAGTTTGTGTCCAACAAGGTTCTCTGTCACGAAAACTGGTATCCATGTCTTTCCGTTGTATACGGAAATTGTAAAACCTACCATGTCAGGGATGATTGTGGAGCTTCTTGAGAAAGTCTTAATCATATCCTTCTGACCTGCGTTGTTAGAAGCCTCAACTCTCTTAAGGAGCTTTGGTTCCACATATGGTCCCTTTTTAATTGATCTAGCCACGTTCTAACTCCTACTTGCGCTTCTTCACAATGAAATTGCCCGAAGGTTTCTTCTTTGAACGAGTCTTGGCACCCTTGGTTGGTTTTCCCCAAGGTGTAACCGGATGACGTCCAGCTGCGGTCTTTCCTTCACCACCACCATGTGGGTGATCAACTGGGTTCATGACAACACCACGAACCTTTGGTCTCTTTCCGAGATGGCGGCTTGCACCAGCCTTACCAAGGGATACGTTCATGTGATCTTCGTTGCCCAGGATACCGATTGTGGCGTAACACTCACCAAAGACCATTCTCATCTCACCAGATGGCAGGCGAAGAGTAACATAGTCGCCTTCCTTAGCGATGATTGTGGCACCCTGACCAGCGGAACGGACAAGCTGTCCACCGCGACCAAGTGTGAGCTCAACATTGTGTACTGTCAGACCAAGGGGAATGTTCTTGAGAGGAAGTGCACAACCTGTCTTAAGAGGAGCTGTAGGACCGCTGACAACAACGGTACCGACTGTGATTCCCTTAGGAGCGAGCATGTAGCGCTTCTCACCGTCTGCATAGAACACCAATGCAATGTTTGCACTGCGGTTAGGATCGTATTCAATTGTCTTGACTGTGCCTGGAACGCCAATCTTGTCGCGCTTGAAGTCGATGACTCTGTATGCGCGCTTGACTCCACCACCTCTTCTGCGAACGCTGATGCGTCCAAAGGTGTCGCGGCCAGCAGACTTGTGAAGGTTCTTTGTCAGAGATCTCTCTGGCTTGTCGCAAGTTACCTCGCTTCTAACCAGGACAGTCTTCTGGCGGAGACCTGGTGTATTTGGTTTATAAGATTTAAGTGCCATACTCCGTCTCCTTATACGCCTTCAATTGCGTCGATTACTTCGCCCTTAGACAAAGTAACAATTGCCTTCTTCCAGCTAGCTGTGTAGCCCTTGATGTAGCCACCCTTGCCTCTGGAGAACTTTGGCTTTCCAGCCATGTTCATTACGTTACAATCAGTTGGGTTGACCTTGAAGATTTCCTTGACTGCGTTCATGATCTCGAACTTGTTAGCCTTTGGATCAACCTTGAATGTATACTTCTTGCACTCCAACTCACGAGCGATGTTTGACTTCTCGCTGAGAATTGGTTCAATGATTACCTGATCTGCTCTCATAGTCACCTCTTAGTCGCCGTAGAACTCGTTAAGGTTCTTTGCTGCAGTCTCAAGCATGACAACCTTCTTACCATAAAGGAGCTCCTTTGCGGAAAGCTTGTCATAAGCAAGAACATGCAGGTAAGGGATGTTCTTTGCGGCACGGCGGATCATTGCATCATCATTCTTCATGATGAGAACTGTTCTCTTGCCGTCCTCAACGAAATTCTTGAGAACTGCGACAACTTCCTTTGTCTTACCGTTCTCACATGTGAAATCCTCAACCAGAACCAAGCGCTCTTCCTGAACAGAAAGAGAAAGGAGTGACTTCATAGCAAGGCGCTTCACCTTCTTTGGAAGTGTGTAGCTGTAGTCTCTTGGCTTCGGTCCGAAAATTGTTCCGCCACCGACCATGATAGGAGACTTCTTGTCACCTCTTCTGGCATTACCAGTTCCCTTCTGCTTGAAAGGCTTAGTATTGCTGTAATTAACTTCAGCACGTGTCTTAGTACATGCGGTACCAACGCGGCGGTTGGCAAGCTCATTGTTTACAGCGTGATAGATAGAACCATCACTAACCTCAATTCCGAAAACATCTGGATTGAGCTCGATGGTCTTGATTTCTTTGCCGTTTACTGAAAAAACTTTTGCTTCCATCATGACGCCTCTTACTTCTTAACCGCTTTCTTTACTACAACAACACTTGCTGCTGGACCAGGGATAGCACCCTTGACCATAAGAACCTGCAGGTTCTCATCAACACGGACAACTCTGAGGTTCTGAACTGTGACTCTCTCAAAACCCATGTGACCAGCCATCTTCTTACCCTTGAAGGTTCTTGATGGTGTTGATGACATTGCTGTACCACCCAAATCTCTGTGGAACTTTGAACCGTGGGTTGCGCGACCACCGCCGAAACCGTGACGCTTCATACCACCCTGATAGCCCTTACCTTTGGAAGTTCCTGTGACATCAACGAATCTGACATCGTTGAAGAGGTCAACACCAAGAACATCTCCGACCTGGACTTCCTTGTCATAATCGCGGAACTCCATGAGAGTCTTAAGTGCATCGCCATTGAACTGTCCGGCATATGGCTTTGTTGCGCGGCTGGCCTTCATCTCGCCAGTTCCAAGGACTGTAGCCTTGTAGCCATTCTTGTCCTCAGTTCTCTCCGCAACAACTACGTTGCCTTCAATCTTAATGACAGTGACAGGGGTCAGTTTGCCTTTCTCGTCAAAGACCTGTGTCATGCCAACTTTCTTTCCGATAAGCCCTAACATCTCTTACCTCATTACTGCTTTATCTCTACATCAACACCAGCTGGCAGCTCAAGCTTCATGAGAGCTTCCATAACCTTGTCTGTAGGATCCAAAATATCGATCAATCTCTTGTGTGTTCTCATCTCAAACTGTTCGCGTGACTTCTTGTTGACGAACGGTGACTTCAGAACAGTGATCTTATTAATACGGGTTGGGAGAGGTACTGGTCCGGAAACCTTTGCTCCGGCCTTAACAACTGTCTGTACAATTGACATTGCGCTCTGTTCAACGAGCTCAACATCGAAACCTCTCAGTCTAACGCGAATTCTATCGTTAGCCATTTTTCCTCCAAAAAATCAGGCCTTGTCTGGGCAGCAGAGCCCAGACAAGACATTCGAATTTCAATTACTCAATAATCTTTGTTACCTGACCGGAAGCAACTGTTCTACCACCCTCACGGATAGCGAATCTGAGACCCTGGTCCATAGCAACTGGGTGAATCAGCTCAACGATGATGTCGGTGTGGTCACCAGGCATAACCATGTGAACATCTTCAGGAAGTGTGACTGTACCTGTGATATCAGTTGTTCTGAAGTAGAACTGTGGTCTGTAACCAGCAACGAATGCGCTGTGTCTTCCACCTTCTTCCTTGGAAAGAACGTAAACTGTACCAACGAACTTTGTGTGTGGTGTGATTGATTTTGGCTTTGCAAGAACCTGTCCTCTGACAACTTCCTTCTTGTCAACACCTCTGAGAAGAGCACCGATGTTATCACCAGCCTGACCTTCATCAAGAAGCTTGTTGAACATCTCAACACCTGTACAAACTGTATCACGTGTCTCCTTGATACCAACGATCTGAACTGGATCGTTAACATGGATAACACCACGCTCAACTCTTCCTGTAACAACTGTTCCACGACCGGAGATTGAGAAGATGTCCTCAATTGGCATAAGGAATGGAAGATCTGTAGCTCTTGCTGGGAGTGGGATGTAAGCGTCCATAGCGTCGAGGAGCTCCTGGATGCACTTTGTTGACTCTGGGTTGTCGCCCTCTGTCATTGCCTTGTAAGCAGAACCCTTGATAACTGGGCAGTTGTCGCCATCGAAACCGTAGCTGTTGAGGAGATCTCTCATCTCTTCTTCAACGAGGTCTGCGAGCTCTGGGTCGTCAACCATATCACACTTGTTGATGAAAACGATGATTGCTGGTACACCAACCTGTCTTGCGAGAAGGATGTGCTCCTTTGTCTGAGCCTTAGCACCGTCATCAGCAGCAACAACGATAACAGCTCCGTCCATCTGTGCAGCACCAGTGATCATGTTCTTGATGTAGTCAGCGTGGCCCGGGCAGTCAACGTGAGCATAGTGTCTGTTATCAGACTGATACTCAACGTGTCTTGTGTTGATGGTGATTCCTCTTGCCTTCTCTTCTGGAGCATTGTCGATCTCATCGTAGTTCAGAAGCTTGTCACCGAACTTTCTAGCGCAATACATTGTGATTGCAGCTGTGAGAGTTGTTTTACCATGGTCAACGTGACCGATAGTACCAACGTTTACGTGTGGCTTGGTTCTCTCGAACTTTTCTTTTGCCATCATGTCCTCCTTGTGACCTTTTTCGTCACAAATCCAAAAAAATAAGAATGTGCTCTAAAGGCACAAAGCCTTTACCTACTTACCATTGAGACAAACCTATATTGTTAGTGGATAATAAAAAGAAGGAATCCAGAGGTCAAAAGCCCATCGTCATGGACCGTGACATAGCACAAGTTGGAAAAAAACCGTGTTTCTGGAACCACCTTATCACCCCTAAAATGATTGGTTTGGCTCTAGAATCTCACTCTCCTGATACTTTTAGGGCATACCAGTGGCGAGACACCTTGGTCAATATAGACCAAAGCTAAGATTATGTCAAGCACTCGGTAAACAAAGTCTAATTTCTTTTGTGAAACCCTTTTAGAGGGCAATATAATCGTCAATAAATGACGCAAAACAGTCGCGGATGACCCGCTGTCCTCTCTTGTTCGGATGGATGCCGTCAGCACACATAAGGGCCTTCACATTGCGCTCTTCACGAAAAGCCTCACGGATATCAACCAAAGGAATCTCATTGTCAGAAGCCACTTTTCGGATGGCATCTGAGTACATCTGCTGGTAGTGCTCAACACAGTTTCCGTTGGCAATCCACTTTGTGATAGCAGCCTTGTCCAGACCTTTTGTCCTGCAGATGTAGTCCATGTACATGTCACTTTGGACAGGCACCAGTGTGGAAAGCACAGGAAGTGCCCTTCTGGCCTTCATGTAGCTGACTAGGTTGCCATACGTGGTGACGAACTCAGAATAGTCAGTATTCGGCTTATGGAGATCCAGTGGAGACTCTGCGATAGCCTGCCAATTGAAGTCACAGTCGTTACCGCCGAAGTCCATGAACACAAGGTCAGCATCAATCTTTGCGAACATGTTCTGCACATAGGACCAGGCCTTTGTGATGGTGCAGCCGAACTTGCTGAAGTTTCTCACGGTAAGTCCTGCCCTCTCTGCGATGGCATCAAAGCCAAGCTCATCGCTTATCACATATCGTCTACTGTTGTCATCAAGCTGAACACCCTTGAGAATGGAATCGCCTAGAATACTGATCTTCTGCATGAAGCTGTCCTCCGTATGCCTCAAGGGATAGCACCGAAGCGGAAGGAAGGAAATAGCAAGGATTATTCATTTTGATGCACTAGTTATCGGTAACAGTAACCATGGCGGGGCTCTAGTGAATTTCAAATGGGGATAGTAAACTCCTACTAAAGCCCCAGATAGTGACGTTTTCTATACTCATACCCATTTGGAAATCTCTTCTATAGTAACATTACTATTCTGCCCCAGCAATTTGACCTGCTTCTATAGAAAACGTGAAAACCAGATACATCTGCCTGTCACTGCGATTTCCAAAAAGAGATAAAAAAGGCTCTTCACGGAAAGTTCGGGGAATTATCTGGATGCTGTGTTTTGAGTAAAAATTAAGAAAAACTCCTGCATTACGCTGAGTTTTTGAAAAAATTTGAGAAAAACTCCTGCATTGTCCCAAGTGAAAAGATCAACAACACAGGAAAGGACTCCTGGTTCTGCCATCCCCAAGCCCATCTCAAAAAGAGATAAAAAAAGAGTCCGAAAGCTGAATTCGGACTCTCTGAAAAGATTCTTGAAGAAATTAGAATCTGATGTGGCTGAAAGCCTTGTTGGCTTCTGCCATTCTGTGCATATCTTCCTTCTTCTTGAAAGCTGATCCTGTGTTTGCATATGCATCAAGGAGCTCAGCAGCGAGCTTCTCGCTCATGGACTTACCAGCGCGGCTTCTAGCTGCAGCGATAAGCCATCTCATTGCCAGGGCTTCACGTCTTGGCTCGCGGATCTCGGTAGGAACCTGATATGTTGCACCACCAACTCTCTTTGACTTGACCTCAACGACAGGCTTGACGTTGTCGAGGGCCTTGCTAAAGACATCAAGTGGAGCTTCACCGGTCTTCTCACCCATGATCTTCATTGCATCGTAGAGAATGCGTGTGCTGACGGACTTCTTACCATCGAGCATCATGCGGTTAATGAACTTCTCAACGACTGTGCTGTTGTATACTGAATCCGGAAGGACTTCTCTAACAGGTGCATTTGTTCTTCTTGACATACAGATACCTCCCTATCAAGCCTTTGGCTTCTTTGTACCGTACTTGGAGCGGCTTCTCTTTCTGTCGTTGACACCCTGTGTATCCTTAGTACCACGAATGATGTGATAACGTACACCAGGAAGGTCCTTTACTCTTCCACCACGGATAAGAACAACTGAGTGCTCCTGGAGGTTGTGTCCGATACCAGGGATGTAAGCTGTTACTTCGATTCCGTTTGAGAGACGTACACGAGCAACCTTTCTCAGAGCTGAGTTAGGCTTCTTAGGGGTTACTGTCATAACCTTTGTGCAGACACCACGCTTCTGTGGGCAGCCTTCCAATGCTGGAGACTTTGTCTTGTGTGTAACCTGTGTACGACCTTTTCTGATCAGTTGGTTAATTGTAGGCATTATGCTACTCCTCACCGTACACGACGCTTCCGTCCAAGACGGAACAACTGCCATGTACGCAAATATGCCATCCATACGAATGGCACTCGGCCCAAAGGCCATGCCGGACGCCCAAGGGCGCCCGACCTTTTATCTCATACCGAGATCAGCTATGACGTTGAGGGGATTACTCCTCGTCATCACCGACGAATTCTTCGGCCTCGTAGACCTCTTCTCCGCCAATGAGATCCTCATCGTCATCCTCGGCTGACATATCTGCCAGATCTGCAATGTCTTCCTGTGCTCTTGCACTCATTACAGATTCCACTCTGTCGCTAAGCTCCAGAGAATCCTCGTCCTTAAGCTTGACGTCTCTGTAGCACTTCATACCAGTACCAGCCGGGATGAGGTGTCCGATGATGACGTTTTCCTTAAGTCCACGCAATTCATCTCTACTACCAGCAATTGCTGCGTTTGTCAAGACCTTGGTGGTCTCCTGGAAGGAAGCGGCACTGATGAAGGAGTCAATGGACAGGGAAGCGTTGGTAATACCGAGCAGGCAAGGTCTTGCGATTGCTGGTGTACCACCTTCTGCCATGACCCTTGCGTTCTCCTCGTGGAAGCGGTACTTGTCTACCTTCTGTCCGAGGATGAACTTGGTGTCACCGACCTTCAGGATCTCGACCTTTCTGAGCATCTGTCTGACAACAATGCCAAGGTGCTTGTCGTTGATGTCTACACCCTGCATTCTGTAGACTTCCTGAACTTCACCAAGGAGGAACTGCTGGAGCATGTTCTCACCGGAGATTGCCAGGATGTCATGTGGATCGATGTTACCGTCACAAAGTCTCTCAGCTGCCTCAACGTGGTCGCCTTCTCTGACAAGGATGTGCTTACCAAGGAGGATGGAGTGCTTGTATTCCTTACCGAACTCGTCGGTAACGATGATGACTCTCTTACCCTTCTCAATCTTGCCGTACTTGACGACACCGCTGGCCTGAGCAAGAACGGCGATGTTTCTAGGCTTACGTGCCTCGAACAGCTCTCCGACTCTTGGAAGACCACCTGTAATATCCTTTGTCTTGACGGAACCCATGAGCAGTCTTGCCATGACCTGGCCCTTGACGACCATCTCACCGTCTCCAACCTGGATGTAGGAGGAACCTGGCAAGAGGTAGGAAGCGCAGAGGTTACCATCGGCATCGACAATCTCGATTCTAGGCTCAACGTTGTCCAGTGTATGGTCTGTGACCTTGTATCCGACTGTACCGGTTTCCTCGTTGACTTCCTTCAGGAGTGTGGTACCCAAAGTGAGGTCAGCAAAGCGTGCCATACCGTCGAACTCAGAGATGATTGGCTCTGAGAATGGGTCGAAGGAGATGACAGCATCACCGGTTGCGATGTACTGGTTCTCACCAACGAGCAGGATGGAACCTGTCTTGGCATCAACCTTCTCTTCTGCAGCGAGGACGATAACCTTGTCCTCAAGGACCTTGACCAGTCCGCCCTTGACGGAACAGACACATGGCTCACCGGCCTTTGTGCAGACGACGGAGTTGCCTGGGATCTTGACTCCATCTACGACATTCTCTGCAAGAACTGTGTTCTCATCGAGAGCGAACTCATCGAGAACGTTTCTATAGGAGATATGTCCCTTTCTTGTGAACAGGCATGCACCATCTTCCTCACGGACGACTGTGCTTCCTGTGATCTTTGTTGTATAGACAGGATGCTTGAAGGTGAGCTTGTTCTCCTCAGCGCTTGTGGAAGCTGTACCACCAACGTGGAAGGTTCTCATGGTCAGCTGTGTACCAGGCTGTCCAATGGACTGGGCAGCGACGATACCGACAGCCTCACCAACGTTAACCGGCTTGTTGGTTGCAAGGTTTCTACCATAGCACTTCTTACAGACACCATGCTTTGCCTCACAGGTGAGAACGGTTCTGACCAGAACGGACTCAACACCTGCCTCTTCGATGGCCTTTGCCTCTTCATCAGAGATCTCATGGTCGATTGGGACGATGACCTCTCCAGTGTTAGGGTTCAGGACATTCTCCAGAGTATAGAGTCCAGTGATGCGGTCTGCGAGAGACTGGATCACCTCATCGCCATCCTTGATGGCTGTCTTGACAATACCATTGATTGTTCCACAGTCCTCTTCGTTGATGACGACATCCTGAGAGATATCAACAAGTCTTCTGGTAAGGTAACCGGCCTCAGCAGTCTTGAGAGCTGTATCGGAAAGTCCCTTACGAGCACCGTTTGTTGAAATGAAGAACTCGATGATGGAAAGTCCTTCCTTGAAGTTTGACTTGATCGGGAACTCGATGATGTCGCCGTTTGGCTTGGACATGAGTCCTCGCATACCACCAAGCTGTCTGATCTGGGTCTTGGAACCTCGAGCACCGGAATCGGCCATGAGGAACAGAGGGTTGAATCCGTTCTGGCTCTGTCTGAGCTTGGCCATGAGCTCGTCAGCAAGCTGCTCGTTGGTCTGTGACCAGATGTCGATCAGTCTGTTGTAACGCTCTTCCTGTGTGATCTGACCGTTGTGGTACTGATCCAGAACCTCGGACTGCTTTGCATTGGCTGCTTCAACAAGTTCCTTCTTGGACTCTGGAACGATCATGTCTGAAAGACCGATTGTGGCTCCGAAGATGGTAGCATACTTGTAACCGACATCCTTGATGGCATCACAGAGCTCGACAGCAACAGAGTTTCTGTCTCTCTTCATAGCCAGTGAGATGAGCTGCTTGAGCTGCTTGTCTCCGAAGAGCTTGTTACAATCCTTGAATGTGATTCCCTCAACCTTTGGAAGGTGCTCGAAGAAGATGAGTCTTCCAGCAGTTGTGTAATCCTCAGGATCCTTTGGATAGGTGAATCTTGTGCCATCTGGGAGTGTGTAACCGATCTTTGCGTTGTATGAGAGGCTTCCGGCTTCGATTGCCATCTGGATCTCATCAATATTATCAAAGTAACGTCCGTCGCCCTTGTCATCATTCTTGGCTCTTGTGAGGTAGTTGATACCAAGAACCATATCCTGTGATGGGTAAACGATTGGCTTACCGTTTGCAGGGTCGAGGAGGTTTGTTGTACTGAGCATCAGAGTCCAACACTCGAGCTGGGCTGCCTGTGTCAATGGTACGTGAATAGCCATCTGGTCACCATCGAAGTCAGCGTTGAATGCGTGACATACGAGTGGGTGGAGCTTGAGGGCCTTACCATCGACGAGGACAGGCTCGAATGCCTGGATTCCAAGTCTGTGCAGTGTAGGAGCACGGTTGAGCATGACTGGATGCTCCTTGACGACTTCATCAAGGACTGCCCAGACATCGCTGGTCTCCTGCTCTACGAGAGTCTTTGCCTTCTTGACGTTGGATGCGAGACCGCTCTGGACAAGCTTCTTCATGAGGAACGGCTTGAACAGCTCAAGAGCCATCTTGGATGGAACACCACACTGGTGCATTCTGAGCTCTGGTCCGACAACAATAACGGAACGTCCGGAGTAGTCGACACGCTTACCGAGCAGGTTCTGTCTGAAACGTCCCTGCTTACCCTTGAGCATATCGGACAGAGACTTGAGAGGTCTGCTGTTTGCACCCTTGACGGCACCACGCTTGCGCTTGGAGTTGTCGAACAGTGCGTCTACTGCTTCCTGGAGCATTCTCTTCTCGTTTCTGACGATGATGTCAGGAGCGTGAAGGCCAATCAGGCGCTGGAGTCTGTTATTTCTGTTGATGACTCTTCTGTAAAGGTCATTGAGGTCACTTGTTGCGAATCTTCCACCATCGAGCTGGACCATAGGTCTGAGATCTGGTGGGATGACAGGGATGACTGTGAGGATCATCCACTCAGGACGGTTGTCACTGTCTCTGAAGTTCTCAACAACCTCAATTCTCTTGAGAAGGCGCTTGTCAGCTGTCTTGGATCCCTTCTCCTTCATCTGCTGGCGAAGCTCAACGCTCAGTGCCTTGAGATCAAGGTCAGCAAGGAGGATTCTGATTGCCTCAGCACCCATCATTGCTGTGAAGGAGTCACCATGTGCCTCATGTGCCTTGAGGTACTCCTCTTCTGTGAGAAGCTGCTTGTACTTCAGTCCGGTTTCACTGGAACCTGGATTGATGACGATGTACTTCTCGTAGTAGAGGATGCTCTGGAGAGCGGTCTTGGAGATGTCGAGAAGAAGACTCATTCTTGATGGAACGCTTCTGTAGTACCAGATGTGTGATACTGGGGAAGCAAGGGTGATGTGTCCCATTCTCTCACGGCGGACCTTGACGTTTGTTACCTCAACACCGCAGCGATCACAGACGACACCCTTGTAGCGGATAGACTTGAACTTTCCGCAGTAGCATTCCCATTCCTTTGTGGTTCCGAAGATCTTCTCGCAGAAAAGGCCTTCTCTCTCTGGTCTGAGAGTTCTGTAATTAATGGTTTCTGGCTTCTTGACCTCACCATAGGACCAAGCCTTGATCTGGTCTGGTGAAGCCAGCTTAATCATTACACTATCGAAATCTTGTATATCTTTCATCTACAGCTCCCCGAATCAAAGACCCTTCTTGTTGATGATCTCTTCATCGCGCTCCGTAAGGGCAACCTGCTTACCCTTGGAGTCATAAACGCTCATATCCAGTGCGAGACCACGGATTTCCTGAACAAGAACATTGAATGCCTCAGGCATACCAGCATTGGATGATGGCTCGCCCTTGACGATGCTCTCATAGATCTTTACACGTCCGTTCATGTCATCAGACTTGATGGTGAGCAGCTCCTGCAAGTTGTTGGCGGCACCATAGGCCTCGAGTGCCCAGACCTCCATCTCTCCAAGTCTCTGACCACCGAACTGAGCCTTTCCACCGAGAGGCTGCTGTGTGACCAGTGAATATGGACCAGTACTTCTTGCATGCATCTTGTCATCAACAAGGTGGTGCAGTTTGAGGTAATAGATGTATCCGCAGAATACTGGGTTGACGAATGCAACACCGGTTCTTCCGTCGTAGAGTGTGGTCTTGGATGTGATTGGAAGACCAGCCTCCTTCATCTTGTACTCGATCTGCTCCATTGTTGCGCTCTGGAATACAGGTGATGAATACCACTCATCAAGCTTGACTGCAGCCCAACCGAGCTGAGTCTCCATGAGCTGTCCGATGTTCATTCGTGAAGGAACACCAAGTGGGTTGAGACAGACATCAAGTGGTGTACCGTCTTCCATGAATGGCATATCCTCTTCCGGCAGAATTCTGGAGACAACACCCTTGTTTCCATGACGACCGGCCATCTTATCACCCTGGCGGAGCTTTCTCTTTGTTGCGATCAGAACCTTGATGGTCTCCTCAACTCCTGGAGGAAGCTCATCGCTTTCGCTCTTCTTCAGGCGCTGGATGTCAATGACGATACCCTCTGTGCCGTGTGGTACCTTCAGGGATGTGTCACGAACCTCTTTTGCCTTCTCACCGAAGATGGAGTTCAGAAGCTTGAACTCAGGGGTTGTGTCACTTTCGCTCTTAGGAGTGACCTTACCGACAAGGATATGGCCTGGGTGGACCATAGTTCCGATCTTGACGATACCTTCCTCATCCAGCATCTCGAGCATCTTCTCACTTGTGTTTGGAATGTCACGTGTGAGCTTCTCTGGACCAAGCTTGGTCTCACGAATGTCTGTTGCGAACTCGTGGATATGGATGGAAGTATAGATATCTTCCTTGATGACGCGCTCTGAAATGAGAACGGCGTCCTCATAGTTGTATCCGTTCCATGGAACGAATCCGACAAGGATGTTTCTACCAAGAGCAAGGTCTCCGCGGTCTGTTGCAGGACCATCGGCGATGACTGTGCCCTTCTGGACGATCTGACCGTTGGAAACGATCGGAGTCTGTGTGAAACAGGTGTCCTGGTTAGTTCTCTGGAACTTCTGGACTTCGTAGGTATCAACCTCGCCCTCAATCTCACACTCGGAAGGATCGACGGTGATGTCGATTCTTGTGGATGAGACATAGGTGACCTTACCACCTCTCTTGGCCTTGATGAGAACGCCAGAGTCATAGGCGGCCTTGGTCTCCATACCAGTTCCTACTCTTGGTGCTTCTGGGAACAGAAGTGGGACTGCCTGACGCTGCATGTTGGAACCCATGAGGGCACGGTTAGCATCGTCATGCTCCAGGAACGGAATGAGTGAGGCTGCGACGGAAACGACCTGCTTTGGAGAGACGTCCATGTACTTGATCTCTTCTGGGTGTCTGGTTGAGTAGTCACCCTTGTTACGTACAGGGACATCCTTGTCTGCGAATGTTCCGTCCTTGCGGATCTTTGCGTTACCCTGTGCGATGAAGTATCTCTCCTCATCGTAGGCATCGAGGTACTTGACTTCAGAAGAAACCTTTCCGTCAATGACCTTTCTGTATGGGGTCTCAAGGAATCCGTACTTGTTGATTCTTGTGTAGTTTGCAAGAGAAACGATAAGACCGATGTTTGGACCTTCAGGAGTCTCGATAGGACACATACGACCATAGTGTGTGTAATGTACGTCTCGGACCTCGAATCCTGCACGGTCACGGTTAAGTCCACCGCTTCCCAATGCGGTAAGTCTTCTCTTGTGGGTCAGCTCAGCAAGTGGGTTGATCTGATCCATGAACTGGGAGAACTGTGAAGAACCGAAGAACTCCTTGATGGCTGCAACGACAGGCTTGTTGGAAATCAGATCCTGTGGCTTTGCTGCCTCCGGGTTTGTGTTCATTCTGTCCTTGGCGATTCTCTCCATGCGTGAGAATGCTGCCTTGAGCTGCTGCTGAAGAAGCTCACCAACGCTTCTTACACGGCGGTTTCCAAGGTGGTCGATATCATCGATGCTTTCCTCGTGGATGAAAACCTTGATGAGGAACTTCATGGTGTTGACGATATCATCCGGAGTAAGGACTGTCAGGTTCTCATCGAACTCAGAGTCCTCATCACCAGCGTAGAACTTCTTGTGGAGCTTGTAGCGACCGACTGCTCCGAGGTCATAGCGTCTCTGGGAGAAGAACATCTCTGGGAGTTCTCTCTCACCACGCTCTGTTGTGATCATCTCACCAGGCATGAGGACACTGTAGATTGTGCTCAGGACCTCGTCCTTGGTTGGCTCATCACTGACGCCGCTGTTTGTATACTTGGACTCCTCAATGGCAAAGCAGTTGAGAACCATGTCACTGTGAAGTGAGTTCTCAGCTTCCATGTCAACGACCTCAAGGGAAGTCACACCATATTCGATGAGCTTCTCAATATCGTTTGCGTTGAGAGGAGTACCTGCCTGGAAGACCTTCTCGTCATTGCCTTCAATCTTGGCATAGACGTCCTTTGCAGGATACATTCCGTCGAACTCGCCCTTGTTCTCCTGTGTGAGCTCCATGGACTTTGTTGCATAGAATGCCTCGATGATCTTCTCACGAGTATTGTAACCGATAGCTCTCAAAAAGAGAGTACCGAGAATTCTCTTCTTTCTGTCGATCTTTGCTGCGATGACGTGCTTCTTCTCATCAATCTCAAACTCAAGCCAGGAGCCGCGGTATGGGATGATACGGGAAGAGTAGACACCCTTCTCGTTTGTGAAGATGACACCAGGAGATCTGTGGATCTGGCTGACGACTACACGCTCAGCACCATTGATAATGAATGTGCCTCTATCTGTCATGAGAGGGATATCACCAAGGAAAATCTCCTTCTCTCTGAGCTCATCATTGGCAGAGAGGGCAAGGCTTATAACAGCTCTGAGAGGGACACTGTATGTGCGACCCTTCTTCTTGCACTCTGTCTCGGAAAATTTGATATTGTCAAAATCAAGTGAGTAAGACTCATACCTGAGACTCATTTCACCATTTGGACCGTCTATAGGGAAAATTGATCTGAAGACTTCCTCGAGTCCACACTTGTCATCCACAGGCTGGCCTGCTCTGAGTCTGTTGCTCTGGAGGAAATTCTCGTAAGAATCCTTCTGGATTCCAATCAGGTCTGGGAGCTCACAAACTTCGTCGAAGTCAGCTCCAATATAGGTTCGGTTTATTGGCTTGCCTTTGGCAACCATCTTGTACCCCCAAGTCAGTTAAAAACTGCTAAAAAGTTAAAAAACAAAAAAAGAAAAATAAAAAGACAGAAATCCTCCCAAGCCCTGAAAATAGGGCCCAGGAGGTTCATTTTCAAAGGTTTATTACTTAACCTCGACTGTGATTCCAGCAGCCTCAAGCTTCTCCTTGACAGCAGCAGCATCAGCCTTGGAGATTCCTTCCTTGACCTTTCCGCCTGCCTCAACAAGCTCCTTAGCTTCCTTAAGTCCGAGCTCAGCGCTGACTTCTCTGACAGCCTTAATTGCAGCAATCTTCTTTGCAGCATCGAAGCCCTTGATGATGACATCGAACTCTGTCTTCTCTTCAGCCTCTTCAGCAGCTGCAGCAGCAGGTGCAGCAACAGCAACAGCTGCAGCAGCAGCTGTAACACCGAACTTGTCTTCCATAGCCTTGATAAGGTCAGCGACCTCCATCACAGTCATGTTTGCAATAGACTCTAAAATCTCATCTCTTGTAGCCATATTATCTTCTCCTTTTAAAAAATTTTAATCTTCAACGGCCGTAGCATGGTACTTTGAAGACTAAAGCCGTCGTAATTATGCGTTTGCCTCTTCGGCTGGTGTCTTGCCTTCCAGCTTTTCCTGGTAAGCAAGGAGGGTTGCAGCGACCTTCTGAACTGGTGCCATCATTGTTGCCATCAAGTGGCTGATGAGCTCGAGTCTGCCTGGGAGCTTTGAGAAAGCATCGACCTGTGCAGCATCGAAAACCTTACCGTCGAGAAGTCCTCCACGAACCTTGAGCTTGTTGTCTGTACCCTTCTGAGCATCGACAACAACCTTTGCTACTGCACTCTGCTCGTCGCCTCTTGCGAGGATGATAGCAGTTGGGCCGACCATCTGATCGTCAATACCCTCGTGGCCAAGCTCTCTCATTGCAATCTTTGCATAGCGATTCTTGACAACGCGGCATACAGCGTCCTTGCTTCTGAGCTGCTTGCGCAGATCGGAAATCTGGGAAACTGTGAGTCCACGATAGTCTGCAAAGATGAAACCGGTGTACTGGCCAAACTCTTCCTTAAGCTGCTTTACAGCTGCTTCTTTTGTAGCGTTTACTTTTACCTGATAATCCATATTTCACCTCCGCCCTATTACAGTAGATCCTTTGTATCAAGCATGATGCCAGGGCCCATGGTTGATGCAATTGCTGTGCTGACAACAAAGTCGCCCTTTGCATCAGCAGGCTTTCTTCTGAAGATCTCCTTGATTGCAACAGATGCGTTCTCAGCAATCTTGTCTGCATCCATGGAAACCTTACCGATTGCCATGTGAACAACACCGGTCTTATCAGAACGGAACTCAGTTCTTCCCTTGCGAAGTTCAGCAAGAGCGCCCTTGATATCCATTGTGACGGTCTGTGTCTTTGGGTTTGGCATGAGGCCTCTTCTACCAAGGATAGGACCGAGACGACCAACGTCCTTCATCATGTCTGGGGTTGCGACTGCTACATCGAAATCCATCCATCCACCACGAATCTTCTCGATGAGATCTGCGTCACCAACGTATGCTGCGCCGTTATCCAAAGCTTCCTGAGCCTTTTCACCCTTTGCGAATACGAGGATCTTCTTCTCAGCTGAGAACTGATTTGGGAGGACTACTGTGTCTCTGACACTCTGGCTCTTCTTGAGAGTAAGCTTGATATGAAGCTCAACTGTCTCATCGAACTTTGCATAGGAAAGTTCTTTGACCAGACCGGCAGCTTCAGAAACAGCATAGATCTTTGACTTGTCATACTTCTTTACAGCTTCCTGATACTTCTTGCCGTGCTTCATTTCTCTACCTCCACGCCCATTGATCTTGCAGTTCCAGCGATGATTCGCTTTGCAGCTTCGATGTCATTTGCGTTCAGATCAGGCATCTTTGTCTTTGCAATCTCTTCAAGCTGAACCTGAGAGAGAGTTCCGACCTTCTGCTTGTTAGGAACACCACTTGCGGTCTGGAGTCCGAGAGCCTTCTTGATAAGAACTGCTGCAGGTGGAGTCTTCAGAACGAAAGAGAATGATCTGTCTGCGTAAACTGTGATGATTACTGGGATTGTCAGACCAGGTTCAAACTGTCTTGTCTTCTCGTTGAACTGCTGGACAAACTGAGGTGCGCTTACACCGTGTGGGCCGAGAGCCGGACCGATTGGTGGTGCCGGTGTAGCCTTCTGGGCTGGACACTGCAACTTGATAACTGCAGTAACCTTTTTCTTTGCCATATTTTTCTCCTTACGTGCGAAGCCTTGCCTGGGTTGGCGGATTCTTCAGACTCCCACGCTGGTAATAACGCCTGTCATACGATCAGGCTCCCACCTTTCCGATTCTTGCTTCTGCAGCCCAAGTCCCGTTACCAGAACTAGGACCAGTGCATCCACCTCTTCGGAGAGGAGTAATTCAATGCAAAACGGACGTATGTCAAACCGGTGTCGAGCAGCAACGTCCAGTGCTGCTCGGCATGGTCATCAGACCTTCTCTGCCTGTGTGAACTCGATCTCGACAGGAGTTGGTCGGCCAAAGATCTCAACGGAAACCTTGATGCGGTTCTTCTCGTTGTTGACCTCTTCGATGACGCCGGTGAAGCCTGAGAACGGACCTTCTGTAACCTTGATGGTCTCGCCCTCGTTGAAATTCTGTTTAGGTCTGAACTTAGTCTCAGCCTTCATCTCACCTGTTCTCTGGAGGATGTTGTTCATCTCATCCTGTGAAAGTGGGATTGGCTTTGCAAGTCTTGATGTTGCAAGGAAACCGGTAACACCCTGGATGCGCTTGATCTGGGAGCAATAACCCTTCCAAGAATCATCCTCAGGCATATCGAGCTCAACGAGAATGTATCCTGGCAGAACCTTATGCTTGACTTCCTTCTTCACTCCGTCCTTGACCTCAATGAGAGTCTCGAATGGAACCTTAACGTCAAGACAGACAGTTGCGAAGTTTGCATCTGTCTCCATCATTCTGCGGATGAGCTTCTCGATCTTCTGCTCATATCCTGAATAAGTGTGTACTGTGTACCAGCCTCTTGCCATGATTCACCGCCCTTAGAAAAGAAGGTAGATAGCCTTCATGAGGATGAAATCAACAAGACCAAGAAGGACAGCGAAGATGACGGTTGTAACGAGAACAATCTTTGTAGAGGAGATGATTGTTGCCTTGTTTGGCCATGCAACCCTCTTCATCTCATTTGCGCAGTCTTTAAAGTACTTGAATAACTTCTTCATCTAATTCTCCTAAACAGAGTTTCTACAGGCCAGGAGGGATTCGAACCCCCAACACCCGGTTTTGGAGACCAGTGCTCTAACCGTTGGAGCTACTGGCCTATATTACTCTATTTGTAAAGCCTAATGGCTTATTTTACCTTTGTCTCTCTGTGAAGTGTGTGCTTCTGCTCGAATGGGCAGTACTTCATCAGTTCAAGCTTGTTTGGGTTGTTACGGCGGTTCTTTTCTGTTGTGTAGTTCTTTCTCTTGCACTCTGTGCACTGGAGAGCGATCTTCTCAACAGGACTCTTTTTCTTGTCTGCCATACTTATTCTCCTTACGGCCTAAGCCAGTAATTTCTTTTCAGGTACACACTTGCGCTGCATTATATAGCCCACGAGCGGATTTGAACCGCTGACCCCCACCTTACCATGGTGGTGCTCTACCTACTGAGCTACATGGGCATAGTGCCAGTACGTAAATGTGCAGAATGTAATTTATCAAGAACGAATCAAGTTTGTCAATACCTCTTTGACAGAGATTTATCTTGATGATGCCTGAAGACTTACACCAAGGCTTACCTGAACATCCTGAGCCTGCACGCCATGCCAGGATCTGAGCCCTGAAAGCCAAGCCACATCCAGGAAGGCTTTGGCCGGCATGGACAGAACCTCAAAGCCATACTGCACCCCGGCGTTTAGAATGTAGGAGACATCCGCATCGCCCGATGGTGTCTTTAGGCCGCGGTTCGGAACCTTTGTGTTGTCATCGTCCTTGTTATGGGAATCCAGCATACCGAACTGACCTCGGGCAATCACACTTGCACTTGCATAAAGGTCAAGCCCGTCCAGATTGTCGTAGTCAACATCAAAGCGTGCGGCCATGCAGTCCCCACCATAGCGAAAGCCCACATAGGTGAACAGTGGGTAGCGCGTGTACGGACGATTGGTACTGTTGTTCGTATGGATGATGAAATCCACACGGTCTCTTCGGTACAGGGCCGCACTGGTGTAGACACCCTCGAGGTTCAAGGACAGCACCCCGCTCTGCATGCGGACATAGCGGATTCCGGCGCTGATGCCATAGGCCGGGTCCTGGGTGTTGCTTTCGGTTGGGGCGGTAGCCTGGTCCAAACAAAACTGTCCGTACACCAGAGCACCGGCAAACGGAGCATACTGGACCTCAACGTGTGCAATGGCATTAAGCAGCTTGCTGTTGGTATTGTTGTGGTAAATGCTGGATGGGTTGAGAATGTCGATGTCGGCTGTATCAAAGCGGTACATGACGTTCTCACTTGCGCTGAGCGTGAGGTTCTTGAGAACGTACCAGTCCAGCCTGTGCGTGGCAAACACCCTACGGAAATCCGCTGGGTGGTCCGAGGTCTGCTTGTTGGAATAGCTTTGAGCCGGAATCATGAACGAATAGTCAAAAGCGAACTTCTGACCGAACACCTTGAGGCTGATGGTGTTGTAAGCACTCACATGGCCGTCATAGATGAAGTTTCCGATTCTGGAAGATCCCCACTGCTTTCTGCCGCGATAATAGCCAAACGAAAGGTGGTTGCCTGCAAAAGTCAGGTAAGTCTGTCTTGGAACATCAATCTCAAGCTGGGTGATGGTCGGAAAGTTGAACGCCGCCTTACGGGAATAGACATCAGATCTTGTCACAACCAGAAGGTCCCCATCCGCAGCAGGAACCACGGCGCCAAGGCCTACCCAAGTCTTGCCGTTTGCCACAGCCAGATCCGAAAGGCTTTCGGACACATCCCTGTTGGTGGCACGACCCCAGCCGTATCCCATCTCACAATAAGTATAGAAAGAGTCCAGATAGGCATCCAGGGACATTGTCAGAAACGGACTTCTGTCATTGAAACCATAACTCCACATCTCATCCAGACAGTAGTCCTCATTGGTATGGAAATAGGCTTCTGGGGACAGCTCCATGGCGACGCGAATCTTTTCCGAGGTCTCGGGCTCCCCTACCATCTTCTGAAGCTTTTCATACAAGGCTTTCTGGTCCTTGCTGACCAAAGAAGCCTCATTGAGCTTTGCCAGTTCGTTTCTGGCCTCTGAGGCCGTCCATGGTCGTGTTGCAGACGGCATAGCCTGACCTGCTGACACGAACAGGGCATCAAACATGTCGTAGATGTCATCGCCCAGAGGATACACCCTACCAGGGGCACCCTCGGCGAAAAGCACAAAGCCTACGACTGCAAGAAGGGCAAGAGCGGCCAGAAACCTTTTCATATCCCTTTCCTCAGTTCAGTCTGTAAGACAGAAGGACAGTTGCCTGGACATCGGAGATTGTTGCGTTTGCACTGATGTTGCCAGGGTTCTTGATCATGATGTAATCAAGCTGTCCACCAACCGAGAAACCATATGGAAGCTGGTAAGCACCGCTGATGCCTGCCACGAATGTGGTGGCGACGCTGTCACGCAGGTTTGCATTCGGATCCATGTTGTTTGCGGTCTGATGATGTGTGGTTGGAGCCTTCTGGTTCATCTTGTCAGGACTTGTGTTTGTGATACGTGTCCAGACAGTGTGCATGTCATGTGTACCGTGCTGCATGTAGAACAGGTTGGTGCTTGCAGTCCACTTCTGTGGAACAACGTACTCAACATTGAGATTTCCGACAATGGCGTCTCCACCATACTTGTAACCGAGGAAGTCCAGGTTGTAGTTCTGTGTTCCGCCGGTATTGGACATGTCACGAAGGGCGACGACAAAGTTGATGCCATAGCGACCAGGAGTCTGCTCTCTTGGTGTCTCACCAGCCTGGGTGTCACCATCTCTGAGGTAAAGGTATGGGGTTGTGTAGGCACCTTCGACATTTGCTGTCAGGATTCCATCGCCAAGGCCTGTTGCATACTTGAGACCGGCAAGGAAACCAGCTGCATTCGGCTCAGCCTTGGTTCCCTTTGTGGTAGCAGGGTTTGCCTCACCTGGCAGGCAGAACTCATCAATGGTCATCTGTCCGTAGACATCCCAACCCTTTGCGAAGGACCAGTCTGCCTCAAGGGCAAGAATGGAGTTGGTGTTACCTCTTGTGTAGTTGTTGTGGTAAAGGTATGCAGGTGAGAAGGCAATGAGGTCAATCTTGTTGTCCTTGCTCATGTACATGACACCCTCGGTGAGTGTGAAGTTCAGGTTCTTCAGGATTCTCCACTCCAGGCGGTGACCGATGAAACAGGAGATGCCGTTCATGTACTGGCTCTGGCCATGGCCGGTTCCGTTCAGTGCAGGCTTCATATTTCCATCGTTATCGATCACCTCATAATACATCTGTGGATGTGGGAATGCGGACACCAGGAATGTGTACTTGAAGCTGCCCTCATAGGTGGTGAATCGGAGAGCGTTGTGATACTTCAGATGATCTCCGATGATGAAGTTGCCAGTGGTTCCGTTACCCCAACTCAGACGTTCACGACCAAAGAACACGGACCAGTTGTCTCCACCAGCGGCAACGAATGCTCGGTATGGAATGCTGAAGTCCAACTGCTTCATGTCGTTCTGCAGCAGCATTGGGGTGTTGGTCCAAAGGGTGCTGTCTCCCAGCTTCTTGGTGGTGTGGTCCTTTGCGACACCGACGGAGAAGTCGAAATAGCCGTAGAAATTCTCACCAAGATGATGGTCATTGATAAAGTTCAGAAAGGCATTGGAATTTGCCCATCCATATCTCCAGTTGTCCCAACCCTGGAAGTGTGCTTCACTTGTGTTGGAATTGAGATAGATCTCCTCATCGATCTCAAGTGCGGCCTTGTAGACAGGGTCTGCGGCATCGGCATCCAATGTGGTTCTTGCGATGTCATACAGGTTTCTGGAAACACCGGAAAGCGTTGTGCTGTCGATGTAGTCGAGCATGGCGCTGAGCTCGCTTCCGCTCCATGGACCTGTTGTGGAAGGCATTGCATAACCTTCCAGCAGATACAGGCTGCTGATGTAGCCGTAGACAGGGTCGTCTACCGCATAGATTTTCTGATAGTTGTCACTTCCTGCGGCGAAAGCCATACAGGAGACAATTGCCAATACGATTAGAATACTAGTAAATCTCTTCATAATCCTCTCCGAGGCATAATAACAACACAATAGCAGACAAGTTACAAGTGCATCATTTTCATGAAACGGACCCCGTTTCAATTGAACATGCTCATATTTTTATGATAGAATGCGATACAATGCCGCTAATTCCTTTTAAATCTAGGAATAAGGCAAGTTATTTTTTTTCGAAAACCAGGAAAGCGCTATGGCTCAGAGTAAGAAAGTCGACACAGAGAATACCAGAATTTCCCACAATGCAGATGCAATCAGAAAAGATTTCGCAGAACATCTGAAGTACACACAGGATGCGGATGTGTTCCACACAACCATGCAGGGACGCTACGACGCCCTCGCAATGACCATCCGAGACCGCATCATCCACCAGTGGGACATCTCCAGAAAGACCCAGCAGAGCGCTAAGGCCAAGCGTGTCTATTACCTCTCCCTTGAGTTCCTCATGGGAAGAGCCATGACCAACAACATCACCAACATGGGCCTTCAGGACGAAGTCTCCAAGGCACTCAAGGACCTGGGATATACCTACGAGGAGCTTGCCGATGTCGAACCGGATGCAGGACTCGGAAACGGTGGTCTTGGAAGACTTGCCGCCTGTTTCTTGGATTCCCTGGCAACCCTCGAAATCCCTTCCTTCGGTTATGGCATCCGCTACAACTACGGAATCTTCAAGCAGCTGATCCGCAACGGCTATCAGCTTGAGCAGCCAGACAACTGGCTCAGAGACGGAAACCCATGGGAGATTGCAAGACCAGACCTCCGCTACGTCGTCAACTTCGGCGGAGAGGTTCAGGTGATCAACGAGAATGGCCGCGACAACTACAAGTGGGTCAACACCGAGAAGGTCATCGGTATGGCATACGACATGCCAATCATCGGCTATGGCGGAAAGACCGTGAACTCCCTCCGACTCTGGAGCGCAAAGGCTGTTGAAGACTTCAGTTTCTCCCAGTTCAACGAAGGTGACTACACCGAGGCCGTACGTGAGAAAGTCACAGCCGAGAACATCAGCCAGGTCCTGTATCCAAACGATACCCAGTACATGGGAAAGGTCCTCAGACTCAAGCAGCAGTACTTCTTCGTCGCCTGCTCTCTTGCCGACATCATGAGACGTTTCAAGAGATCCAGCAACGACTGGAAGGAGCTTCCAAAGTATGCCGCCATCCAGCTGAACGACACCCACCCTTCCATCGCAGTCGCCGAGCTCATGAGAATCCTCATCGACCAAGAAGGTCTTGATTGGGATACTGCATGGGACATCACCCAGCAGTGCATGGGTTACACCAACCACACCCTCATGCCAGAGGCACTTGAGAAGTGGCCGGTTCCGATGATGCAGGAGATCCTTCCTCGCCACATGCAGATCATCTTCGAGATCAACCACCGTTTCATCCAGAGCGCCGTCTCCTTCTTCCCGATGAACGACAGCGCCATCTCAAAGGTCAGCATCATTGAGGAGTCCAATCCAAAGAACGTCAGAATGGCAAACCTCGCCATTGTCGGAAGCCATGCTGTAAACGGAGTCGCTCAGCTTCACACCGAGCTTCTCAAGAACTCCATGTTCCCTGAGTTCAACAAGATCTACCCGGACAAGTTCCAGAACAAGACCAATGGAATCACACCAAGACGCTGGCTTTTGTCTGCCAACCCGAAGCTTGCAGGCCTCATCAGCGATGCCATCGGAACCGATTGGATCACAAACGCAGACAAGCTGGCTGACCTCAAGCAGTATGCCAACGACAGTGCCTTTGCACAGAAGTTCGCCCGAATCAAGTCCGACAACAAGGTCCGTGCCGCAGAGTTCCTGAAGAAGGACTGTGGAATCATCCTGGACCCGAACACCATCCTCGATGTCCAGGTCAAGAGAATCCACGAGTACAAGAGACAGCTTCTGAATGCATTCAACATTGTCCTGATCTACCAGAGACTCAAGAACGACAAGGCTTTTGCACAGACCTTCGCTCCAACCACATTCCTCTTCGGAGGCAAGAGCGCACCAGGCTACGCAAATGCAAAACTGTCCATCAAGTTCATCAACTGCCTTGCCAGCCTTATCAACTCCGACCCGGCCGTGAACAATCTTCTGAAGGTCCACTTCATGCCGAACTACCGAGTCACCATGGCAGAAAGCGTCATTCCAGCAACAAACCTCAGCGAGCAGATCTCCACAGCAGGTCTTGAGGCTTCCGGTACCGGTAACATGAAGTTCATGCTCAACGGTGCCCTCACCATCGGAACCCTGGATGGCGCCAACGTCGAGATCGCACAGGAAGCCGGCAACGACAATGTGTTCATCTTCGGACACACAGAGGACCAGATTGCAAGAATGAAGGGCAGCTACGATCCATTTGACTTCATCAAGAAGGACGATGAGATCCAGGCAGCAGTCAACCTCATCCGCTCCAACTTCTTCAACGTCGGAGAGCCAAATGCCTTTGACAGACTGTTTGCAGACATCTTCGAGCACGGTGACAGATACTTCATCTTCGCTGACCTGCGCATGTATGCCGATCGCCATCAGGAGACACTGGACCTTTACCGAGACAACTTCGCAGAGTTCAACAGAAAGGCAATCATCAACGTGGCATCCAGCGGCAAGTTCTCTTCAGACAGAACCATCCGTGAGTATGCAAGCCAGATCTGGAACGCAGGCAGCTGCCCAGTCCCACTCAACATCAACGTTGACACCTCCATCGAGGATGCCAAAAAGCGCTGAGATCCATTCACACCGATATAGATGAAAAGAGCAGCAGATCCACCATCGGACTTGCTGCTCTTTTATCATATAGACCTACAGTGTCATACTGGTTTTCTCCCAAAATGGCCAAAAACCGAACTTTTGGAAGAAAAAATATTCCAAATGACTCAAAAACTCTCCATTTGGGACAAATCGGTTCGATAAGTCAAAGCCTCTTTGTTTCTTTCCTGTTTTGTTACCGTCTCATTTTCATAAATCGGCAACTTGGCAGCGACTACGCTTCTCATACCCTATCAGAAAATTTTGCTGGCAAGATTGGCAAGAATCGGCGCAAAGATCAGGGCCGGAAGGAAATTCGCGGTCTTGAACTCCTTGATCTTGAGCAGTCCGAAACCGATCATGAACAGAAGGATTCCGCCGGAGGCAGCCATCTCAGCAATGCCGATTTCACCAAGAATCGGCTCAAGCCAGCCGCCAGCCAAGGTGAAGAATCCCTGGTACACCAGAATGAACAGGCTTGAGAAGATGACGCCAACACCATAGATGGAGGAGAAGACGATTGCCATGCAGCCGTCCATGACGGACTTGATCAGAATCGTCTGGTAGTCGCCTACCGTTCCTGCCTGGATGGAGCCGACAATGGACATGGCACCAGAGCAGAACAGAATCGAGGCATTCAGAAATCCCTTAGCAAAGTTGTGTCCGTCTGCACTGACCTCAGCGCCCTTCTTGGAGGTGATCTTCTCCAAACGGTCGCCCAAAGACAGAATCCAATCCTCAATGCCAATGGCATAGCCGATTCCACCTCCCACAAGAAGCGCAATCAGCAAAGCAAGCATGTTGGTAGATCCCATGGCCATCTGGACTGCCATGACGAGGGTCACAAGACCGCTGCAGGTGAAGACAATGGTTTTGAAATTGTCATTGAGCTTCTTTCCAATGAAAAGTCCAAGAATGGAACCGACGATAACTGTGGCACAATTGACGAATACTGCTAGCATGATGCGAGTATAAAAAAATGTGAAACCTTGGACAAGCATGTTATGATGTACAGTATCGGAGGACTTTCATGGACATCGTCATGCTGGCTGCGGGAACATCATCGAGGATGGGAGCTGTGAACAAGATGCTTCTGCCTTACAAGGACACCACAATGGTCGCCCACAGCTGCCTCATGGCCCTAAAGTTTCTGCAGCAGTACTCACTTGCCACAGACAAAGCATGCAGACTCATCGTCGTTACCGGCTACAGAAGACAATCGGTAGAAAAGGCCCTATCTCCGTGCAAGGCATTTGTAGGGGCCACACAGGCAAAGCTGGAGATGATCATCGTCAAGAATCCCGATTACCGAAAAGGGCAGTTCACCTCGGCGAAGGTGGGAGTCTCCCAGGTACGTGAAGACCAGAGCTTCTTCATTTCCCTGGCGGACATGCCGCTGTTGGGACCGGACCATTACGCCAAGCTTGTCCCACTTCTGGAAGATCATGCTGCGGTGCGCCCATTCTACTGTCCTGAAGGTGCAGAAAAAAAGGACAGGGTCCCTGGGCACCCCGTCCTCCTTTGTACTGGTCTTCGAAAAGCCATCCTCAGCCAAGGCGACGACTGTAGCGTCAGCCGGGTCCTCAAGCAACACGACGTGCTTGAGATGGACTTTGCCGACCCGTCCTGGGCACTAGACATCGACGTTCCTGAAAGTTATGAGCGCCTCATGCAGTGACGCGCTGAATCTTCAGCTGGCCCTCTTCACAAGTCAGGCTAACAATGTCTCCATCGCTGAACATGCCGTGTAACATGGCCACGGCAAGTGGATTTTCAACCATTGTCTGAATGGCACGCTTAACAGGTCTTGCACCATAGTCTGGGTCAAAACCAGCCTCACTGACCATAGCAACCACACTCTCATCCCATCGCAGATCCAGACCACGATTCTGCAGTCTTGTCGCAAGTTTTCGAAGCTGCAGTGTGACAATCGCACCGATTTGCTCTTTGCCCAGCTGGTTGAAGATGATGATTTCATCGATACGGTTGATGAACTCCGGTTTGAAGGACTGACGAATCACCTCATGTACGGCCTTGTGTCCGCTTTCCAAATCATCTGCTTCCAATAGCTGTCTGCTTCCGAGGTTGCTTGTCATAATGATGATGGTGTTGGTGAAGTCCACCAGCCTTCCCTGTCCGTCTGTGAGTCTTCCGTCGTCCAGAATCTGCAAAAGCACATTGAACACATCCGGGTGAGCCTTCTCGATCTCATCGAAAAGGACAACGGAGTATGGACGTCGTCGCACCACCTCGGTCAATTGTCCGCCCTCATCGTATCCCACATATCCAGGAGGAGCACCAATGAGACGGGACACGCTGAACTTCTCCATGTACTCGGACATATCGATACGGGTCAGAGCCTTCTCATCGTCAAACAGGAAGTTGGCAAGAACCTTTGCAAGTTCCGTCTTTCCCACGCCGGTCGGACCTGCGAACAGAAACGATCCAAGAGGTCGATGCTCATCGCCGATTCCGGTCTTGTTTCGTCGGATGGCATTGGAGATGGCGCTGATGGCCTCATCCTGGCCAATGACCTTTTCCGAGAGGGTCTTCTCAAGGTCAATGTACTTCTGCATCTCAGAGCCCTGCATCTTGGCCACCGGAACACCGGTCCAAGAAGAGACGATTCTGGCAATGTCGTTCTCGTCGACCTCTTCCCGCAGCAGTTTGTTCTCACCCTGCACCTGCTTGAGGTGCTCGCTCATCTGCTCGATCTCATGCTGCAGCTGAGGAATCAGACCGTGTTTGATCTGGGCAGCCTTGGACAGGTCGCCGCTTCTTTCGGCAAGGGACTCCTGGGTCCTGAGGTTCTCCAGCTCAGACTTCTTGTCGCGGATTGCCTCAATGGCGCTGCGCTCATTCTCCCAGCGAAGGTGCATGGCATCACGTGTACCTCGGATGTCAGCAAGCTCCGAATTGATCTTCTCCAAACGGGCCTTGGACGAAGCATCGTCCTCTTTGGAAAGGGCCTGCTGCTCGATTTTGAGCTGAAGAAGTCTGCGCTCAATCTTATCCAGTTCCACAGGCTGGCTTTCGATTTCCATCTTAAGCTGGCTTGCCGCCTCATCAATGAGGTCAATGGCCTTATCCGGCAGAAATCGGTTTGTGATGTAGCGGTTGGAAAGCACCGCAGCAGACACCAGAGCATCATCCTTGATACGAACACCGTGGTGCACTTCGTAGCGGTCCTTGATGCCTCTGAGAATGGCAATGGTGTCTTCCACCGTAGGTTCTGTCGCAAAAACAGGCTGAAACCTTCGCTCCAGGGCCTTGTCCTTTTCGATGTACTTACGATACTCATCCAGTGTTGTGGCACCGATGGTATGCAATTCTCCACGGGCCAAAGCCGGCTTGATGAGGTTGGAGGCATCGGTCGAACCCTCTGCTGCACCAGCTCCGACAATGGTGTGAAGCTCATCGATGAACAGGATGATGCTGCCGCCACCTCGGACAATCTCGTTCACCACAGCCTTCAGACGCTCCTCGAACTCACCGCGGAACTTGGCACCGGCGACAAGAGAGCCGAGATCGAGGGACAGAAGCCTCTTGTCCTTCAGGGACTCCGGGACATCGCCTGCCACGATTCTCTGGGCAAGGCCTTCCACAATGGCAGTCTTTCCGACACCAGGTTCACCAATGAGAACCGGGTTGTTCTTGGTCTTTCGGGAAAGCACCTGCATGACTCTACGAATCTCTTCATCACGTCCGATCACAGGGTCCATCTTCCCCTGACGGGCAAGGGCTGTCATGTCACGACAGTACTTCTCCAACGCCTGGTAACGGCTTTCGGCATCCTCGTCGGTCACACGCTGGTTTCCGCGAATGCTCTGCAGAGCCTGCATGAGAGCATCCCTTGTGATGCCATAACGCTTCAGAAGGTTCGCTACTGGGTCATCGCTTTCCAGCATGGCCAAGATTACGTGCTCGGTGCTGACATACTCGTCCTTGAACTTGGCAGCCTCGTCCTGCGCACCATTGAGACTTTGCAGCAATCGAGAGGAGATGCCGATGTTCATGGCAGCGCCGTAGGCCTTTGGAAGACGGTCCACCAAAGCGTGAGCATCATTGAGAAGATTCTGGTAATTCACGCCCACCTTGGAGAGAAGCGGCTCTGCGATGCCATCCTTCTGCTGCAGCATGGAAAGCAGCATATGCTCATTTCCGATCTCCGCATTATTGTACCTTGTGGCAAGGTTCTCGGCTCCCTGAAGAGCCTCTTTCATCTTTATCGTAAACTTGTCGAAATTCATCCGTATCCTCGGAAACCCTGTGGTTTCACGAGGCTAAAATACTCAAACAATGTGCAAACGGCAAATCCCTGAACTTGGGAAATCCGCAAGAAATCACTTGATATTTATTGATTGAACAACAAAATGGCAGATACCTTTTGACGTATTCGACATTCTGTGTTATTTTGTCAATATGCCAAAAAGGATTGACCACGAAAAGCGAAAAGTTGAAATGCTCTATGCTGCACTTGAGGTGTATGCAACAGAAGGCAAGAATGCGAACCTTAGCCTGATTGCCTCCAAGTGTGGCCTTTCCAGAACAACCGTCTACCAGTACTTCAAGGATGAGTCGGATCTGTTCCACTACGCCGTGAAGTACACAACCGATGTGGCATTTGGCATCTACAGCAGCGAACAGTATGAAGCTGTGACAGACCCTGTGGAGAAGCTCTACATGATCACAACCGATATCATGAACAGAGCTGACACCTATGAACGTCAGATCGGGAACTTCCTCAAGACCATCGACCAGATCGAAGGTCTGCCAGATCTCATCAAACACAGAACCGCAAAGCTGGTACTCCTGTTCTCAAGACTTGTCCGACAGGCAATCAAGGAAGGCAAGATGAAGAAGTGCAGTCCGCAGGACATTGCCAACAAGCTTGAGGTCACTTTGGAGTCCTACCTGTTCCACATGGTCTTCTTCCCGCAGAACAAGCAGGCAATCCGAGAGATCGTCGCGGACATCATCCGCATCAACGTCATCGAGTAATCAAACCTCTTCTGTCACATTCTCCAAAACAAGGCTCCCAGCGTCATTGTTGTCTATAGCTTCCACACTGCGAAGCTTTCTCTCCATGGCACGATGTCGGGTAAAGGCATTATCGATCTCGTTGGATGCCGATGTGAGTTTCTTCTTCACAGCCTCCAGCACACCGCCGAACTTGTTGTATTCCGTTTTGACCTCTCCCAGCACATGCCAAACTTCAGAGCTCTTTCGCTCGATGGCCAACGTACGGAATCCCATCTGTAGACTATTGAGCAAACTGGCCAGTGTTGCAGGGCCTGCAATCAAGACATGACAGTCATGCTGGATACGCTGCTGAAGCCCTGAAACAGAAAGAACCTCTGCATAAAGTCCCTCAACAGGCAGAAACAGAACAGCGAAATCGGTAGTGTAAGGGACATCGATATACTTGTCGCGAATATCCTTGGCCTCTTGGAGAATCCTTGTTTCCAAAGCTTTTCGCAATGCCTTGACCCCTTCAATATCACTTGCCTCGGTTGCAGCACATAGTCGCTCGTAGTCCTCACGCGGGAACTTGGAGTCAATCGGCAAAAGCACATGCTCACCCTCCTGCATGCCAGGAAGCTTGACGGCAAACTCCACAGGGTCGCTGCTCCCCTTCTTGGTTGCAACGTTCTTCAGATACTGCTCTGGAAGAAGGATCTCCTGCAAAATGCGCTCGGCCTGAAGCTCGCCCCAGATGCCACGGGTCTTCACATTGGTCAGAACACGCTCCAAGTTTCCAACGCCTTTAGCAAGGTTCTGCATCTCTCCCAGCTGCTTGTACACGCTTTCCAACTGGTCACCCACCTGCTTGAACGAAGCCGATAGCCTTGTCTCCAGCGTACTCTGTAGCTTCTCCTCCACCGTCTGTCGCATCTGGTCCAGACGCTTTTCATTGCTTGTCTGAATGTCGGAAAGCTTAGCCTCAACCGTTCTGGTGAGCCTTTCGTTGTCGTTGGAGAACTGGGCAAGCCGGTTATCCACCAAAGTGTTCAGACGAATGCTCTGCTTTCCGATCTCATCCAACCTGGAACCTGTAACGGCCACAGAGGTCTCAATGTGCTGGATCTCGCTGCGGATTTCCGAAAGGTCCTTAGAGTAATCGACAGGATTCTCATTTCCCTTTTGGGACAGTCGAAGAAGAATCACAAAAAGCAAAACCGTGCAAACGGAAAGAAGGGCTATGGTCAGTATCTGCATGCTTCAAGCATAGCACCAAACAGTTGTTAAGTGAAATATAAAAACTGACAATTCGATTCCAATTTACGTCAACGGGTAAAACAGGTATCATAAGACCATTAGGAGACATCTATGCTTATCACATTGAAGAACGGAAATACAGAAATGGTATTGTCCACTCTCGGAGCAGAGCCACAGAGCCTGAAGAGAGATGGTATCGAGTACATCTGGTGCGGAGACAAGGAGTACTGGTTCAGACACGCTCCACTTCTCTTCCCGATGATCGGACCTACACCAGAGGATTCCATTGCCTACAAGGGCAAGCAGTATGCAATGCCAAACAATGGCTTTGCCAGAGACGTTGAGTTCCAGGTTGTCAGCCAGAGCGAAAACAGCGCAACCTTCGTTCTTGAGGACTCCGAAGAGTCCAGAGCCAAGAACTATCCATTCGGCTTCAAGCTCACAGCAACCTACACCCTTCGCGAGGATGGTTACGATGCAAAGGCAGAGATCTATGCAAAGGATGACCTCTACTACACCTTCGGTTGGCACCCTGCCTTCAGCCTGGACATGAACGGAAAGGGTTGTGCACTTGACACCTACAAGGTCACATTCGACACAGCAGAGAGAGTCAACAGAGACTACGCTGTCGGCAACATCTTCCAGACCGAGAAGGACTTCCTTGTCGGCGATGTCATTAACATGTCCAGAACAGAGACCGACAAGGGCGCACTGATTCTCAGAGACGTCAAGTCCTCCAAGGTCACTCTCACATCAAGCCAGGGTCCTCACGGCGTCACAGCAACCATGGGAAGAATGAACGTTCTTACACTGTGGACCTGCGCACCAAAGCACGGCCAGTATCTTTGCATTGAGCCAATGCTCTCCTTCGGTGACAAGACCAGAACCATGAACATTGACCAGATGCAGCAGACAACTTTCCTGGCAAAGGGAAACACAGAGGTCTACGAGAACTCCTTCTCCATTTTCTGATTCTAAAGAAATGACCACTTGAAAAGCCAACTCGAAAGGGTTGGCTTTTTTCATTGACCACCCCGTTCGCATGATCCCTCAATTGAACCCAAACCAATAATCCATTGATACAAAGAAAAACTCCAGGCTTGAAAGCACTGGAGTTTTATTCCGTTTTCGGATAATTAACAGGTTAAATAAGCCAGTTTTTACTCATTTCACCATAGGAACCGTGACAGAGCCGTCTGGCATGAATACAACCTTGCAATCCTTGCCATACTTGGCAATGGCATCATCAAGGGCCTTCTGCAGATCATGGACCGGTGTGATGAAGATGTTTCTGAGCATGTCATCATCCAGTTCTGTGTAACCCTGGACGGTAGCACGGCGGAACACATTCACCATCTTGGCAGCCTTGTGGTAACCAAGCTTGTAGCCGGCATCGATCTTTCTCATAACCTCATCCGGTGTATCAGCACTAGACAGCAGTTTGTAGAAGGCATCTCCACCGATACCGTCACGGCAGGAGGAGACAAGAATCATGGTTCCACCATCCTTAAGGGCCAAGGAGGCATTGTCGATGGCCTTCTGGGACTGGTAAAGGTCAATGTCCATCGGATAACGTGCTACGGTCACAACCACATCAGCCTTCTCAGCCAGTGGCACAGTGAATATGGCATTTGCGGCGGCAATGGCATTCTCAAAGGAGTCCTTGAGGCTGCCGGCACAGACGCTGTCGATCTCCTGGTCCTTATCCAGAACCGTCATGATGGAATAGACAGGAGCCTTGATCAGCTCAACAGCCTCCATCATATCCTCATGCACCGGGTTTCCCTCCAATGCCAAGGTATGTGCATCATCGGACAGGGCCAGCTTATGGTTCTGCTCAATGGAGATATAGGCGGCAGTGCCTGGCAAGAAACCCTTTCTTCCACCGGTGTAACCGGCAAAGTAATGAGGCTCGACAGAACCGATGACAATAACCTTCTGAGCCTGGGCAACGATTTTGTTCAGATACAGCTGCGTTCCACGCTTTGTGCTGCCGTAGTACTTCATGCTTTCCATGTCACGGGCATCGTGTGCATAGACGCGTTCTTTGAAAGTGTCGTACCAGGAGCCGAAGATGAAGTCATACTCCTCACGATTTGGAGCTCTGTGTGCACCGGTTGCGACAATGAAGGAAGCCTGTGCCTTTTCAAGCTGTGCGCCAATGGCCTCCAACACGAACCTTGTCGGTGTCGGACGGGTACCATCGTTCACAATCACAAGCACATCTCCTGGCAGTGCAAGGAAATCCTCAAGTGTACCAGCGACGGCATCGCTTACAATCTGAACGGCGCTCTTCTTCTCACATTTGCATTCTGGCTCATTGAGTTCAAGAATGGCACCAAAATGCTCTGGTGCCACCTCTACAGTCAATGAGTCCATCTTATATGGTATCTCAATTCTCATAATCAATACTTTCTTGCGTCCTTGACGTGGTCAAGATGATCCTGGTAAGCCTTGAGGTTTCTAGGATTCTCGGAAACCTGAACGTCACCGCATCTCCACCATGAGCTGTAACCCTCTGTCATGGACTTTGGGAGAACTCTGATGTCGAGAAGAACAGGGACATCCTTGATTTCCTTGGTCTTCTTGAGAGCATCCTCAAGGTCTGCCATTGTCTTGACGGTGAAAGCCTTACAGCCATAGCCTTCGGCAATCTTGGCAAAGTCAACCGGCATGAACTGACCGGAATGCTTTCCATCCTCTCCACGATAGCGAAGCTCTGTACAAAGGGTATTGTTACCATGGCCGACCTGCAGGTTGTTGATACAACCGAAGCTTGCGTTGTTGAACAGACAGACAACGATCTTCTTGCGCTCCTGTACGGCAGTAAGCAGCTCGGAGTGAAGCATGACGAAGCTTCCGTCTCCACACATGGAGTAGACATCACGATCGCCGATGGCATACTTGACGCCAAGAGCACCGGAGATCTCATAACCCATACAGGAATAACCATATTCCATATTATAAGTATCAACACCACGTGCACACCACATTCTCTGCATATCACCAGGAAGGGAACCGGCAGATCCGATGGCAACGTCATCCTTGTCGATGAGCATGTTGATGGCTCCAAGGACAGTTGTCTGTGTCAGTGTTGCATCAAGATCCTTTGCAAAGCGTCTTGCGCTCTCTGCATTGGCATCGTTGACCTCTGGAATATAGTCATCAGAGAACTGGATACCGCGGAGTCTTTCAAGCTCCTTAGCCCACTTCTCACGAGCGACCTTGACCTCATCCTTGTATGGAGCCTTGTAACCATCCAGTGCCTTGAGCAGGATTGGAAGAGCCTTCTTGGCATCTGCGACGACAGGAACGGCCTCAAGCTTCAGAGCCTGGAACTCGGAGACGTTGATGTTGACGAACTTTGCAGTCTCCTTGAACAGCCACTTGGAAGAGGTTGTGAAGTCTGTGTATCTTGTTCCGACACCAATGATGACATCGGCTTCTCTTGCGATCTCGTTGGCGGCAGAACAACCGGTTGTTCCGATACCGCCAAGGTTCAGGTAGTGATCATAGACGATGGCGCTCTTACCGGCCTGTGTCTCGCCGAAAGGAATGCCTGTTGCCTCAGCAAACTCTCTGAACTGCTCGTGTGCCTCACTGTAGCGAACACCGCCACCACAGATGAGAAGAGGCTTCTTTGCTGCCTTGATGACAGTTGCTGCCTCTGCGATGACCTCTTCGTCTGGAGTTCTTCTGGCGAGCTTGTGGACACGCTTCTGGAAGAAGGTGACTGGATAGTCATAAGCCTCACCCTCGACATCCTGAGGGATTGCGATACAGACGGCACCGGTATTGGCTGGGTCTGTGAGAGTTCTCATGGCACTGATCATTGCGCTCATCAGCTGCTCTGGACGTGCGACTCTATCCCAGTAGCGGCAAACGGCCTTGAAGGCATCGTTTGTTGAGATAGAGAGGTCGTAGGTATGTTCGATCTGCTGAAGAACAGGGTCCGGCTGGCGGCAGGCATAGACATCACCTGGAAGAATCAGGATAGGGATGTTGTTTGCGGTTGCTGTAGCAGCTGCAGTCACCATGTTTGCGGCACCAGGACCTACAGATGATGTGACGGCAATGATCTTCTTTCTCTTGTTCTGCTTTGCGAAAGCCATGGCGGTATGTGCCATACCCTGCTCATTCTTTCCCTGCCATACCTGCATGCGGTGTGCTTCCTGAGCAAGAGCCTGTCCAACACCAAGGACATTTCCGTGTCCTGGAAGCATGATGACACCCTCTACAAAAGGATGCTCCTTTCCATCATATGAGATGTACTGGTTCTCGAGAAATCGGACCAGTGCCTGAGCCATTGTAAGTCTTACTGTCTCCATATTCTTTCCCCCTATCCTGTCAGTTTTCAACCCTGGAAGATATGCTCGTTGGCATCGGCCTTCCAAAGCCAAGAATGCTCCTTGTCATCGATTCTGGTTTTCTTCCATGGATCACCGTCAAGGTGTCGAATGCCCCAGCTGTAACACATGGCATAGCCAGGAGCGGCAGCCTGGGAATGGAAGCCGTCTGTGATGATAAGAGCTCCGTTATGTTCGGTCTTGAAGACCTCACCGTTTGCGAATCCGACGCCAAAGCCCTGTGGATAGTCAAATCGGTAGAAATAGACCTCTGGCTGTGGATGGTGGTGAGGTGGATATGATGACCACTTTCCTGGGAAGTTGAGAACCTCACCAAGAACCATGTTGGAGAATGGTGCGTTGTCATAGTCGAAGAAAGTCTTGATCTCTCTTCTCATGCAACCCATGAGCTCTCCGTTTGCACCAGCATGCTGGACCTGAACAGTCTCAGGTGTGTACATGACAGGTTTGTAGTCATTTGCATTGACTGTCTGCTGAATGTAGACCTCAGCGTGAGAAAGGGCTGTGATGGTGATCTTGACCTTTCTTGGTGAGAGCAGACAGTATGCCTCATAGCGGAAACAGTCAGGTCTGTGACCCTCAACCTTGTTTCCGGCATATTCAAAAACGACATCTCCACTGAAAAGGAGAGCAGCTGTCTCCTTCTCGGCTTCATCGATGGTATAGACATCGCCCTCTTCCATGACAAGAAGGCCAATGTCCATCTGTGTTCCCATATCGTCAATCTTGGTGTCGATATAGGTGTTGTATCCTCTTTCAGCGTCTTTTCTGAAGTACATGAAACCTCCGATCAGAGACCCGCATGTTCACGGATATACTTTCTTCCCTTGATGGCGTACTCAAGAGGATTTGCCTTTGCAGGATCCTGTTCAGCCTCAACAAGGAGCCAGCCCTCGTATCCAGCTTCGCCGAGAACCTTGAATACTGGGTCAAAGTCAACATCACCATCACCAGGAACTGTGAATGCTCCGTTTCTTACAGCTGTAAGGAAGCTCCAGTTGTTCTCACGTGCCTGCTTGACGACATCCAGGCGCATATCCTTGAGATGCACATGACCGACGCGGTCAACATACTTCTTGAGCATGGCAAGTGGGTCCTCGCCTGCGAATGTGAAATGGCCTGTATCATAGCAGAGGAACACATATCTTGGGTCTGTGTTGGCCATCATGCGATCGGTTTCCTCTGAAGTCTGGACGACTGTTCCCATGTGATGATGGAAGCAAAGCTTGAAACCTCTCTCGACGGCGATCTTTCCGAGCTCGTTGAGGCCCTTGCAGAAGCGATCCCATTCGGCATCGTCCATGACATGCTTGTGACCACCTGTCAGAACTGGGGTATCGACCTGGCCCTGGATGGAATAGCTCTGTTCGCTTACGTTGATTCTGTTGCATCCGACTGCGGCAAGGAAATCGAGTTCCTTGTTGAAATCAGCCTTAACAGTCTCCATATCCTGAGTAAGGATGAAAGAGCTGAACCAGCGGCTGGCGATTCTCATTCCTCTGAGATCAAGTTCCCACTTAAGTTCCTTAGGGTCCTTTGGGTACTTGTTTCCGATCTCACAGCCAGTGAATCCGGCAAGAGCCATTTCACTGACAGTCTGTCTGAAGGTGTTCTCTGCACCGAGTTCAGGCATATCATCATTGCACCAACCGATAGGTGCAATACCAAGATTTACTTTCTTTGGATCAAACATTCTGATTACTCCCCAATCAATGAACCGTGTCTAAGTGCCTTAACGACAGGAAGCTCCTCGCCGCTAAGGAATCTGATCAATGCACCGCCTCCGGTGCAGATATAGCCGATCTTATCTGTAAGTTTGTACTTCTCTGTAGCGGTAATGCTGTCTCCACCACCGAGAACTGTGAATGCCGCTGTTGTAGCAAGAGCATTCCAGATTGCCTTTGTTCCCAGTTCGCTAGGCTCCTGCTCGAACACTCCAGCAGGACCGTTGACGAATACGGTCTTTGCGGAAAGGATCTTGGAAGTGTAGACATCTGCAGTCTTGCTTCCGATATCCACAGCGCCGATTTCCTCTGGGATCTGGCCCACAAGAGCCTCCTTTCTCTGTCCGTCCTGCACCCATGCAAGATCCTCCGGAAGGATGATCTTCTCGCCGAACTGGGCATAGAGCTCCTTTGCGACATCAATGTACTGTCCATAGTTGGACTTGTAGATGAAATCGAGGCTTCCCTGACCAATCTGATATCCCTGGGATGCCAGGAAGATGTTGGCCACAAGACCACCGGTCAGAACCGTGTCGGCACTGCCCTTGGAAAGGACCGTTTTCATCATCTGGAAGGCATCTGCAATCTTGGCGCCGCCAAGCACGAAGACACATGGTCTTTCAGGCTCCTCCATCACAGAGGAGACGGTGCAGTACTCCTTCTCAAACAGACGACCCATTGAGGATGGCAGGATCTGCTCAAATCCGCAAAGGGTTGGCTGGTCACGGTGAGCAGCGGCAAAGGCATCACAGATGTAAAGGTCTCCAAGCGGAGCGAGCTTTGTGACAACCTGGGTCTTGGCCTGCTGCTCGTGGGTCAGACAGAGCTTGGTTTCGAAAAGGGTCTGTTCCTCAGCCATGAATCGGACATTGTCAAGAAGAAGGACCTCTCCGTCCTTGAGAGCCTTGATGGCCTCTCGTGCAGTTGGACCGCAGACATCCTCAACCCACTTGCACTCAAATCCCAGAAGTGATGTGAGAACATCAGCATGTGGGCGAGTCGTGTAGTAGTTCTTATACTCGATGTCACTGCCCTGATGAGCCATGAGAACAACCTTTGCACCCTTCTCAGAAAGCTCCTTGATAGTAGGAACACATGCCTGAATGCGGTTGATGCTCTTGAGTTTGCCTGTGGCTCTATCCACAGGCTGGTTGATGTCGATTCTGCAGAGAACTGTCTTTCCCTTGACGTTGACGTCGTCAAGTGTCCTGATTCCAAACCTCATTTCGTTACTCCCGATTATTCTAGAATTGGTTGAAATTCAATCAATTGAACTTCTGAAGGCTCTTGAAACGACCGATCTTGAGATACTTGTTGGTCATTGCAGTACCTTCCTCACGTGTGAGCTGCATGCCAAGTGCAGCACGGATGGCGTCCATTGTCTCTGGGATTGTGACGCTCTCCTGTGGGATGTTGATGGCATACATGATGTCGTTTCCGCTCTCAACGATGCTGTCTTCCCAAAGACCGATCTCATACATATCACCACGTCTGTTGCCGAGGTCTCTAGCATACTTAAACAGGCTTGCGTTACCCTTGAAACCCTCGTCGATTGTGACGGTTCTGATTCTCGGATGCTTTCTGAATGCCTCGAGAGCCATCTCACGTGTGATCTTCTTTCCGTCCTTGGCTGTGGCAAGAACTGTGATGATGTGGCCGTGTGTGACAGGTGTGTGGACAAGGATACCAGTAGCCTCGACATGTGGCATGATGGTCATGAGGTCAACAGCCTGGTGGCTTGGAGCCTTGTCAATCTGCAGAGCGTTTGTCAGTCCTCTGTGGTAATCACCTGGGTCTGCGACTCTTCGGATGATTGTGATGGCAACCTTCTCGATTCCGATCTCTCTGTCAAGACAGTCAACAGTTCGGATGAGACCTGTTGTGTTGCAGCTTGTGAGCTTGAGGTAGTTCTGGTTGACACCCTTCTCGTAGTTTGCATAGCCATGGAAGAAGACATCTGCAACAGAATTCTTCTCACCGCCCTGGAAGATTGCCTTGACGCCATACTTGTCATAGTAGTTGGCCTTGTTGGCTGCACCAACTCCACCAGGAGCGGAATCGAGCATGATATCAACATTCTGGCAAAGGTCAGCAAAGGATCCTGCCACTGGGATGTCAGCTGCTTCGAAAGCGGCCTTGTCTGCACCGTCAACAAGGTAAAGGTTGTACTTTACACCGTTGTTTCCGATCATATCATTCTCTCTAAGAGCCTTGAGAGCGATTGTTGGAGCAAGATCAGCGATTCCGACCAACTCCATATCTTCCTGCATTGCGACACCGTCAGCCAAACGCTGACCGATTGTTCCGTATCCGGCAACACCGACTCTAACTTTCTTCATTTGGTTATCCTCCGATTAAGAGAGTTTGCATTCTTTTGCTGTTTTCTAAAGTATATCCTATGTGTGTCCATTTGGAAAGTGAAAACGTTTGCGTAATTTTTCACTATTGTAATTCGACCCGCATTCCATCCATGGCAACCGTCACCGGAAACGGGCTGTTCCCATCGAACCAATGCTGCAGTTGCGCATGGGTTGCCCCCTGTTTGTGGTTCACATGCGTCGCATACACCTGTGTCTTACAACCAAGAATCCCATACTGCTCGAACTGCTTTAGCTGCAGGCAGAAATCCTCACAGTTCAAATGCCTTGCGCTATCGTATTTCTGGCACAGGCCCCAGGTGCAATCCATGGCCAACGCATCGACCTGAGCACCCCGCAGAGCCTCTAGCGCCTGTGACAGATATCTTCCGCTGTCACAAGCATATAGAAACCGTTTCCCCTCTTTCTCAAACAGGTAGTTTATGGCATGTTCCTCGGCTGTTACCGTATGGGATGATTCCACGGCCATCACACGCAGGCCCGATGTTTCAAACCACTGGTAAGGAACCACTTTCACCAGTTTGGCATTTCCAAGATTCACCGCTTTCACAAGGTTGCGGATACCTGGCAGACGGGGAGAGCTTTCCATGGCATGGATGCAAAGGTCATAGGCAGCTGCAGACAGATAAAAGGTCAGGGGTCTGCCGTCCCGTGTCATGGAGTACTTCACAACATCCATGTTCTCCAGGCAGAAATGGTCCCCGTGCGTATGGGTGATGAACACACTTTCCAAATCGCCCAGATCCAGAGAAAGCTTATGGCAGGCAGGAAACAGGTCCGGCCCGAAATCGATCAGATTGCGGGAATCCAGCAAAAACATGCTCCTGCACCTTGCGTATCCGGAAATGGTCCTGGCATCGGTACAGACGGGACATCGGCAAAGCGGATTCGGAATGGATTCTGAAGCGCCGGTTCCAAGAAACATCATGGGAAAAACCTCCTGGTCTGTCATCATAATAGCATTCACTGCAGCCTGGAAATCAACAAATAAATTGACTTGTTGATACATTGCAATTATGATATCCATATAAGTAACGCAAACGATTGCGTAACTTTCAGATTATGGAGGACGAAATGGTTCAGATTGGAATAATCGGAGCTGGAAGAATCGGACAGGTTCACGCCAGAAGTATCGTTTCAGGAGTTCCTGGAGCAAGAGTCGCAATGGTCGCAGACCCATATATCAGACCAGAAGTTAAGGAATGGATGGAATCCACTGGCGCTGTCGTCGTTTCAGATTACCATGACATCCTCAACAACCCAAAGATTGATGCAGTTCTCGTCTGCTCTTCAACAGACACACACGCACCAATCTCCATCGAGGCAATCAAAGCTCAGAAGCATGTCTTCTGCGAGAAGCCGGTTGACCTCAGCCCAGCAAAGATCAAAGAAGTCGAGAAGGCTCTTGCCGAGTCTCCAAAGAAGCTCTGCTTCCAGGTCGGCTTCAACCGCAGATTCGACCACAACTTCAAGGCCATCCGCGAAGCAACACTCGCAGGCAAGGTCGGTGATGTCCAGTTCGTCCGTGTCAGCTCACGTGACCCTAACCCACCAGCACCACAGTATGTCGCAGTCTCCGGCGGTATCTTCCTTGACATGATGATCCACGATATCGACATGGTTCGTTACCTTTCTGGCGCAGAGATCGAAGAGGTCTACGCTCGCGGTGCATGTCTCATCGATCCAGAGATTGGCAAGGCTGGTGACGTTGACAGCGCAACAGTCTCCATCAGACTTTCCAACGGCGCTCTCGCACTCATCGACAACTCAAGAAAGGCAGCTTACGGCTACGACCAGAGAGCTGAGGTCTTCGGTTCAAAGGGTGCTGTCCAGATCACAAACGATGCAGCTTCCACAGCAGTCATCTCAACAGAAGACGGTGTCACAGGCGAGAAGCCTCTGTACTTCTTCCTCGAGAGATACATGGCATCCTACCAGGATGAGATGAGACAGTTCGTTGAAGCAGTCAACAACGGAACAGAGGTTCCAGTCGGACTCAAGGACGGTCTCATGTCCATCAGAATCGGTCTTGCATGTAAGAAGTCTCTTGCAGAGAACAGACCAGTTCTCGTCAGCGAAATCTAATCGAAAACAACACAATCCAGCAACAACACAAACAGAGTGCAGCTTTCGTCGGGCCATCGACCAGGGCTGCACTTTTTTTACAATTATGTACAGGCTGTGAAATGCCTGTGTGTTCTAACCGAAGCTGCAATTATTCCAGTTGCAGTTAGAACTTTCACTAACCTATTTAAAAAAAATCAAGTAAAAGTTAGAACTCCTATTTCTGTTGTTCATGTGTATAGGCCATGTAAGGCCTGATCACACCCCTTTCAGGACGCCATGGATGGCGCGCCAGGCTTGGGGCCGCTTGCCATCTAGGCAGGCTGGTCTGAACAGGCATCACACAGCATCTGACACAATCGCAAATCCCCGAGTTTTCCGTGAAGATCCGAAAAAAATGGTCATTACGCACAGGCGTAATGACCAAAGGCATTGTAATAGAGAGCTAGGAAAGCGTCTATGGCTCAATAATACAGTCACAAAACAGAACTTGAACAGTAGAAAAAAACATTTGCGACCTAAAAAATTCATCAAAATAGTGAAAAATGGGGTAAAAAGAAACAGATTTTCACTATTTTCAGCACTAGAGAATAAATTTTTTTTATTACTCATTCTGTGACGATGTTTCTCAGCCACACACCCTTCTTGACGAGAATGATTCCACAAACACATTTGAGAAGACCGCAAAGCTGAACGGAGATGAAAATCCAGAGCACACTTGCAGAAGTGAAACGGCTGAGCACGAAAGCGATTGGAAGGCTGACAGCCCAAACGAAGAAACCATCAAAGAGGAAGGTGATGAAGGTTCGACCGCCACTTCGCAGCGTGAAGTATGTGGCATTCTTGAACGCCTCAATCGGAAGGCAAAGGCCCTGGGCAATCATCAGACTTGTGGCAATGGCTTTTGCCGCATCGGTTGTATTGTACAGTCTCGGGAAGAATGGTGCGATGCAGAGCATGACAAGACCTGAAGCCGCGCTGACCATCATGGAGAACACGATCATCTTTCTGTCCGTCTCCCTAGCCTCCTCCATTTCACCCGCACCAAGAAGCTTGCCGATAATGATTCCCACACTGTTTCCGAAGGCAAGGAAAATAACCTTGAAGAGATTGTTCATGGTCTCTGCGATATTGACGCCAGCAACAGCATTGAGGCCTCTCATGGAGTAGCTCTGAATCAGCATGGACATACCGGCAGACCAAAGAGCTTCGTTGACCAGAAGAGGAAGACCTTTCTTGGTAATGACCCGACTCAGGCTTGCAGGAATCCGGAAGGAGCGATAAAGGCCCTTTCCGAATGGGAAGTCCGAAGAATGTCGGTGCAGGCGAACCATGACGATGGAGGCTTCCACGTAACGGGAAAGGACGGTTGCCAAAGCAGCACCCTCAACGCCAAGAGCCGGAAGACCGAACTTTCCATAGATGAGAAGGTAGTTGAATGCCAGGTTGACAAGAACTGCCACGATACCCGCTTTCATCGGAACCACCGTCTCACCACACTCACGCAAGGTTGTGGAATAGACCTGTGTCAGGAAGAAACCCGGGAAACCGAAGAGCATCAGTCTCATATAGGCTTTCGCATAGACCAAAGTCGCCTCAAGGTCCCCTTCACTGGAACCTTCGTTGAGGAACATTCTCACAAGGCTCTCTCCAAAGAAGGAGAAGATGACGGTTGCGAGGATTGTCAGACCAAGGCCAAGAAGCAGTTTGAATCGCATGGTGTTTCGCACACCATCGTAATCACTTTTGCCATAGTACTGTGCGGTGAAGATTCCGGCGCCGGAAAGGCCTCCGAAAATGCACAGGTTGTAGACGAATATGATGTTGTTGGAAATGGCGACACCGGACATAGGCTCGGTACCGAGTCGTCCGACCATGATGTTGTCCAAAAGGTTCACAAAATTGGTGAAACCGTTGTGAATCATAATTGGAACGGCAATGCCCAGAACCATGAGATAGAATGCTTTGTCTCCGAAAAACCTTTTACGAATTGTCCCCATACAAGTTATGAAGAATACCGAAAAAGAATCCACAGAACAAGATATAGCCATTTTGAAAAGACAAACTTGATGTTAGCTCTTTAAATAAGAACCGACTTTCGTTAAACTGTAACCAAATTGCGCAATTTATATAGGGAGACAACCCGATGAAGATTATCTACAAAGACGGAACAGTTGCCGAATGTCCGGCAGAAGAAGTGTCACACGTACTCAGACACTCAACGGCACACCTTATGGCTCAGGCCATCCAGAGACTCTATCCAGAAGCAGACTTCGCTTATGGTCCTGCCACAGAGAAGGGTTTCTACTATGACGTAGACCTCGGAGACAAGAAGCTTTCAGACGAAGACCTTCTCGCAATCGAGGCAGAGATGAAGAAGATCGTCAAGGAGCACCTTCCAATCAAGCCTTTCATCCTCCCAAGAGACGAAGCGGTCAAGCTCATGCAGGAGCGCAAGGCAAAGTACAAGGAAGAGCATATCGGAGACCTTCCAGAAGATGCAGTCATCAGCTTCTATCAGCAGGGCGACTACATTGACATGTGTGTTGGACCACACGTCACATATACAAACGCAATCAAGGCTTTCAAGATCACCCAGCAGGGCGGTGCATACTGGAAGAACGATTCCAAGAACAAGATGCTCACCCGTATCAATGGTGTTGCTTTCGCAACTCAGGAAGAGCTTGCCCAGTATGAAAAGGAAGTGGAAGAGGCAAAGGCCCGTGACCACAGAAAGATCGGTAAGGAAATGGGTCTGTTCATGACAGATGACCTTGTCGGTAAGGGTCTTCCAATGTTCCTCCCGAACGGATACACCGTCTGGCAGGAGCTTGAGAACTACATCAAGAACAAGGAGAGAAAGCTCGGCTACCAGCACGTCATGACACCATGCGTCGGTTCCGTCAATCTCTATGTCACATCCGGCCACTGGGCACACTACAAGAAGAACATGTTCCCTGCCATGGAAGTCGAAGGCGAGAACTTCGTCCTCAGACCAATGAACTGCCCACACCACATGATGATCTACTCCTCAAAGCCACACAGCTACCGTGAGCTCCCTATCAGACTTGCTGAAATCGCACACGACTTCAGATTCGAGTCCAGCGGAACACTCAAGGGAATCGAGAGAGGAAGACACTTCTGCCAGAACGACTCCCATATCTTCGTCACACCAGAGCAGATTGAGCAGGAAGTCAAGCAGGTCGTCGATCTGATCTTCGCCGTCTACAAGGACTTCGGAATCACAGACTATCGCTGCGTACTGTCTCTGAGAGACCCAGAGGACAAGGAGAAGTATCACCAGGACGACGAGATGTGGAACAAGGCTGAGTCAGCTCTCAGAACCGTTCTCCAGGACCTCGGAATCGAGTTCACAGAGGAAATCGGTGAGGCTGCCTTCTATGGACCAAAGCTCGACGTAAACGTAAAGCCGGCTGTTGGTGTTGAGTACACACTCTCCACATGTCAGCTCGACTTCTGCCTGCCAATGAAGTTTGACCTCAAGTACATTGATGCCGAAAGCAAGGAGAACACACCAGTTGTCATTCACAGAGCAATCCTCGGATCTCTGGACAGATTCATGGCTTACATCATTGAGGAGACAAAGGGTAAGTTCCCTGTATGGCTCGCTCCACTGCAGGTCAAGGTTCTCCCAGTCAGTGAGAAGAACGTCGAGTATGCCACAAAGGTCTACCAGGCCCTTGATGATGCAAACGTCCGTGTCCAGCTTGATGACAGAAACGAGAAGATCGGATACAAGATCCGTGAGGCTCAGCAGGTTGACCGTGCTCCATACATGCTCATCCTTGGTGCAAAGGAAGAGGCAGACGGAACCGTCAGCGTCAGAAGCCGCGATACTGGAGAGACAACAACAATGCCTCTTGCAGAGTTCGTTGCAAAGGTCACAAAGGAAATCGCAGAGAGAACCCGCTGAGAGTTTTCACCATGCAGATGAAAAGAGCCGCAAAATTTGCGGCTCTTTCCTTTTATGCGAAGAATCATCTGTCACTGTGGCATATAGAATGTCTGCTTTGGACCTGTGTCGTTCACAAGAAGCTTCTCGTCCTTGAAGCGGGTCAGAAGCATGTACATGCCATAAAGGTCCCCGATGCATCCACCAAGATGCATGGCAAGAATGAATCCGACAAGAAGATAATAGACAGGACTCACTGCATTCATCCATATGGTCAGAGGCAGCAGAATCACAGAGAAGACTGTAAATGGTGCAGCCAAGGCAATAAGAGCTGTCTTTCTGGAGGTGTAGATATCTGGGACACCACAGAAAGCTACCGTCAGTGTCAGGCCGAAAGTGAGCTTCTGGTGAGTCAGACTCTTGTAGGCGATTCCATGGACCAGCTCATGCAAAATGATGTAGCCGAACATGCCGGCAAGGAACACAAAATAAGGAATCAAGACAGAACCAGACTTGATGGTATCCATGAATGCTCTGAAATCCGCAAAGAGGCAAACTACGGCAAACACAACGGCACTGATTGCCAAAGACCCGACCGTCAAAAGTGTGCTTGTCTTTTTGTCCTTTGCATCAATGCAATAGACCTCTACATAGTTTTCAGGAAGCGTCTTGTAATAGTTTTCCATAGCCTCAGATCTCCTTCACGAGTTCAGTATATGGAGCACCGAACACCCTATTCCAGTTTCCGGAGAACTTCTCAAGGGCAGGGATTGAAATCGGACAGGCAAGGCATGCTTTGAACATATCATATGTAACGGTCGCACAGGCAGCACCCATGGCATAGCAATCTGCAACATCTTGCGGGGTCTTGAAACTTGCTGCAAGCATTTTCGTATGTGTCAGATCGGTAGCAAAACGATTGTTGAGAGCCTGGGTGATTCCCATGGCATCAGCACCATAGGCAGCCATACCACTATAGTAGATGGCAACATAATCAGCACCAGCATAACTTGCCATAAGACCCTGCATAAGACTGTTGACCGCAGTAGCGGTAACCTTGATTCCAAGATCGTGAAGAGCCTTCATGGCCTTGACACCTTCCACTGTGGAAGGGACTTTGATGTAGGTAATTTCCATTCCTAGTCTGGAGCTGAGGATCTTTCCTTCTTCAAGCATTGTCTTACAATCTGGGGCAGTAACCTGCACATGAAGGCTTCTGTTGTCTCCCAAAAGGGCTCTGAGCTTATCCAAGTGATCAAAAAGGGCCTTAGCGTCCTTTTTTACGGTACAAGTATCAGTTCCACTGATTTCCCTGGAAAGAATCGTAGGATTCGTTGTAACACCATCTATGAAGCCCCAATCAAAAGAAGCCTTTATCTGCTCAAGGTTCGCTGTATCAAGCATGATTTCCATAATGCAAATCTCCTAACGCAAAAGAATACTGATAATGCGTAAATAATACTTTATCAAACAGAAACAGAATTACAACCATTTTCAAAGAAGATTTTTCAGATCATGTGTGCACACATGTCACACACAAGCAATACAAACGGGACAAGGCAAACAGACGGCACAAACGATACAGAGCAAACAGATCACACTGATCTACCCCAGAAATATGAGACACTTCACTTGCAATAAAAGTGAAGGAGT